>QCOF01000003.1:5000-224724 GCA_003209915.1 Pelagibacteraceae bacterium AG-430-E20
TCTTCGCTACCCATGCTTTCGTTCCTCAGTGTCAGTAATGATCCAGAAAGCTGCCTTCGCAATTGGTATTCTTTCTAATATCTACGAATTTCACCTCTACACTAGAAATTCTGCTTTCCTCTATCATACTCTAGCTGAAAAGTTTTAATGGCAGTTCCAGAGTTAAGCTCTGGGATTTCACCACTAACTTTTTCAACCACCTACGAACTCTTTAAGCCCAGTAATTCCGAACTACGCTAGGTCCCTTCGTATTACCGCGGCTGCTGGCACGAAGTTAGCCGGACCTTCTTATTCGGGTACAGTCATTTTCTTCCCCGACGAAAGAGCTTTACAACCCAAAGGCCTTCTTCACTCACGCGGCATCGCTGCATCAGAGTTTCCTCCATTGTGCAAGATTCCCCACTGCTGCCTCCCGTAGGAGTTTGGGCCGTGTCTCAGTCCCAATGTGGCTGATCATCCTCTCAAATCAGCTATTGATCACAGTCTTGGTAGGCCATTACCCCACCAACAAACTAATCAAGTGCAGGCTCATCCAATGGTGCATAAAGCTTTCTCCGTAAAGACTTATCCGGTATTAGCACAAGTTTCCTCGTGTTATTCCAGGCCAAAGGGCAGATACCTACATGTTACTCACCCGTCTGCCACTAAGTATTGCTACTTCGTTCGACTTGCATGTGTTAGGCGTGCCGCCAGCGTACGTTCTGAGCCATGATCAAACTCTCAAGTTTAAAAACGGCGCACACTAGCTTCTATATAAATTCTAAGAATAAAATTTATATAATGTTGAAGTGTGTACGACAAATTTTTGGTAACCTTAACCGTCCACACTTCTCTTCTTAAATTTTTACGTTTTAAATAGCTAATTGAGCAAAAAAGGCTCAATAATCCTCACTTATTTATTGTGTTAACAATAGTTTTACTGAGAAAGTTCAGTGCTTATAGGCTAAAATATTAGGAAATCAAGCGTTTTACATTAAATAATTGGATCAAAATGTGCAATTTTTAAGGGTTTTTTTTGATTTTTAGGTTTCTCTAAACTAATAATTGTATCCTATTCATTTTCAAATGCTAAAAATTTTAAAAAATAAAATCAGAAAAAATATTCAAATTTTTGGTCTTATTTTTTAATTGCTATTACAGTTGTTTTAACGAGTTATTTTAATTTCAAAAAAAATAATAATATCCAAGCTTATAATAATTTTATTGATAATGTTTATTTTAAAAAAACGTTAAGTCATTTAGTTGATAACCTTGAGGCTAAATACAAAAAAATTAAACATAAAATTAAATCTGGTGAAACTTTTGACAAAATTTTAGAAAGCTATTCAATTGAAAAAAGTGAAATCCTTAAAATAAAAAACTCTCTTAAAGACAAAGTAAATCTCAACAAATTAAATACAAAACAAATAATTCAATTTAATTTAGATAAAACAAATAATAAAATTAGTGAATTTGTGTATCAAACTTCAAATACACAAAAAATATTTTTAAAAAGAAATATTGAGAGTGATAAATTTGATCAAAAAATTTTATCAATAAAGCTGGATAAAAAAATAGTTTATAATGAAAGTATAATTTTACAAAGTCTTTACAAAGCTGCAACTGATGAAAATATTCCAGCTAATACGATAATTGAGTTTGCAAGAATTTATGGATTTCAAGTAGATTTTCAAAGAGACATAAGAAAACAAGATAAATTTCAAATTATGTATGAAATATTCTTAAACGAAAAAAATGAGATAGTTGAAACTGGAGAGATTCTTTTTGCTAATCTAAAACTTAGCGGTCAAGATAATAATTTGTATTATTTTGATAAAGATGGCAGTGAAGGTCATTATGATAAAAATGGAAAAAGTGTTAAAAAAGCATTAATGAAGACTCCAATAAATGGGGCGAGACTATCATCTCCTTTTGGAATGAGAAAACATCCTATAGATGGTTTTAATAAAATGCATAGAGGAACTGATTTTGCTGCACCAATGGGAACTCCTATTATGGCATCAGGAGATGGTGTAGTAAAAAAAGCAGGATGGTGTGGTGGTGGAGGAAATTGTGTAAAAATAAAACATAATTCTACCTATCAAACTATTTATGCACACATGTCAAAATTTGCTCGTGGCATTAAAACAGGCGTAAGAGTTAAACAAGGTCAAACTATTGGATATGTAGGATCAACAGGTAAATCAACTGGTCCTCATTTACACTACGAAGTTCTAGTTAATGGAAAAAAAGTTAATTCTCAAAAACTTAAACTGCCATCTGGAAAGATATTAAAAGGTAAAGAAAGAAAAAATTTCGAGACTAAGAAAATCAAATTAGATGTTTTAAAATCTGAAAAAATTATAGGGATAAACTAAGGACTTAAACTTGAGTTTTTGGAACTTTTTCTTCCTCATTCTCTTTTTTTGCTTCATTAGCTAAATTACTTTTTAAAGTTTCTTCATTTTGTATCTTTGTTTCCTCTGAAATATTAGCTTGATCCTCACTTTTATTTTCAGAAAATCGCTCTCTTTTAATACTTTCTCTTTCATTCAAAACTCTTGTAAAATGATCTGCGTGTTGAAGATAATTTTCAGATAAAATTTTGTCACCATTTGAAGAAGCTTCTCTCGCTAAATCGTTGTATTTTTCAATTAATTTTGGTGCATTATGATTGTTTCTCCCAGGAACTTTTCTTTTAAAATTCTCATTGTTTGAAAAATTTGATCCAAATTTTGGTCTGTCCCCGTTTGATTTGAAGCTTCTCTCGTTTCTTCTAAAATTAATTCTTCTATTGTTATTATTATTATTTCTAAATGTTACCATGATTTCTAAAAACTATATTTTTGTACAAACTATACATCGATCGTTATTAGCAAGATCTTTGTTAATACTATTAATATAAAATTCCTCTTCTTTTAATAAACTAATTACTTTATTTTTTTGATCAAAACCTATCTCTAAAACAAACCTACCGTTCTTCTTAATCAGTTCAGATGATTTCTTAATTACTTTTCTGATTGCTGATAGACCATCTAATCCGCCGTCTAAAGCTAGTTTTGGTTCAAACTTAGCAACATCTTTTTCCAAATATTTCAACTTAAAATTTTTAATATATGGAGGATTAGATATAATTAAATCATATTTGCCGAAATTGAATTTGTCAACATTTGATTTAAATAATTTAAGTTTAGGGGTTAATTTAAGCTTAATTGCGTTTAATTTACTTATTTTTAGACAACTTTTGCTTATATCGATTCCTGTTCCATAAAAACTTTTTCTCTCTTTTAAAATTGATAAGAGTATACATCCCGATCCAATGCCAATCTCTAATATATTCAATTTTTTTTTATTTGCTGTTAAATCTAAAACTTTTTCAATAATCAATTCAGTATCTGGTCGGGGTATCAAAATATTATCTGATACAGCAAATTCTGAGTTCCAAAAGAATTTTTTATTTGTTAAATAAGCAATTGGCTTTCCAATTGATCTTTTCTTTATCAATTTTTGAAAAGTATTTAAATCCTCTTTATCAAGGTTTCTTTTAGAATTAAGCAAAATATATTTTCTATCTTTCTCGATTGCCATCGTCATTAATATTTCGGAGTCTAAATAGGGATTTTTTATTAAATTATCTTTTAATACTTTTGCACCATGAATAATTGCTGAATTAATATTCATGATTTTAAATTATTTAAGCTTTCTTCTTGAGCTTGTAAAGTTAATGACTCAATCATTTCATCAAAGGCTTCACCTTCTAAAAATTCTTCTAATCTATGTAGTGTTAAATTTATTCTGTGATCTGTCACCCTTCCTTGAGGAAAGTTATAAGTTCTAATACGTTCTGATCTATCTCCAGTCCCAATTTTAGTTTTACGATCTTTTGATCTTTCTTGATCGATTCTAGATCTCTCTAATTCATATAAACGTGCTCTCAGTATTTTCATTCCTTTTGCTTTATTTTTATGTTGTGATTTTTCGTCCTGTTGGGAGACAGATAATCCAGTGGGAATATGAGTTATTCTTACAGCACTGTCCGTTGTATTTACTGATTGCCCTCCAGGCCCTCCAGCTCTAAAAACATCTATTCTTAAATCAGAATCGTTTATTTTTAAGTCAACTTCTTCTGCTTCAGGTAATACAGCAACTGTTGCTGCTGACGTATGAACTCTTCCTTGAGTTTCCGTATCAGGAACCCTTTGTACTCTATGAACACCACTTTCATATTTAAGTGTTGAATAAATATTATTTCCTTTAATTGAGGCTATAACTTCCTTTAAGCCACCAGCATCACTTCTTGAAATTGAAATGAGTTCTAAGGACCATTTTTTTTTATGGCTTACTTTTTCATACATTTTAAAGAGATCAGAAGCAAATAAACTTGCTTCTAATCCACCAGTTCCTGCTCTTATTTCTATAATAGCATTTTTTTTATCTACCTCGTCCTTTGGAAGCAAAAATAATTTTAATTTTTTTTCGTTTGTTTCGTATTGTATTTGTAAGTCACTTAATTCAGCTTCAGCCATATTTTTTAATTCTTCGTCTGATGAACTATCATTTAATATTTTTTCTAATTCTTTTTTATCCTTGCTAAAGGAAATATATTTTTTTGCATTTTCAATAATTTCATTTACATCTGAATACTCTTTTGATTTTTCTGCAAATAACTTTTTATCTATAGTGCCAGAAGATAAATCTTTTTCTAATGTCGAATGTCTTGATATAAGTTCTTCAATTGTTTTATTGGGTATCATTTTTAGTTTTCCAGCTCAGAAACTTTTTTTTCAACTTCTGTAACAACTTTTTCAATAATATCTTTGGTCAAAACCTTTTCACTCTGAACTCCAGATAAATAAAGCATATTATTACCTTTTCCGCCTCCAGTAATACCTATGTCTGTCATGGATGCTTCTCCAGGTCCATTTACAACACACCCTATTATTGACAAAGTTATTGGTGTTTTTATGTGAGAAAGTTTTTCTTCTAATATTTTTACAGTATCAATTACTTGGAAAGCTTGTCTTGCGCAAGAGGGGCATGATATGATTTTTACACCTCTATTTCTTAAATTTAACGATTTTAGAATTTCATTTCCAATTGTTACTTCTTTTGTGGGATTATCTGATAAAGAAATCCTGATTGTGTCTCCTATTCCATCCATTAAAAGACTCCCAAGTCCTATAGAAGACTTTATACTTCCAGATACAAAACTCCCAGCCTCAGTGATGCCTAAATGAAGAGGATAATTACAGACTTTGGATAATTGTCTATAAGCACCTATTGATAAGAAAACATCTGAAGACTTAACGCTTATTTTAAAATTAAAAAAATCTTTATCTTCTAATATTTTTATATTTCTTAAAGCACTTTCCACTAGGGCTTCTGGACAAGGCTCTTTAAACTTATCTAAGATATCTTTTTCTAATGATCCAGCATTTACTCCAATTCTAACTGAACAACCATTATTCTTTGCAGCACTGAGAACATCATGAATTTTTGACTCCTCACCAATATTACCAGGATTTATTCTTAAACATTTAGCTCCGTTTTCAGCTGCTTCGATCGCTCTTTTATAATGAAAATGAATATCGGCTACTACTGGGATAGATACATGTTTAACTATTTCTTTAAGAGCTTTAGTTGACTCTGTATCTGGACACGAAACTCTAACTATATCGGCTCCTTCCTCAGCAATATCATTAATTTGATTTATTGTTGCTTTAACATCCGTTGTTAAAGTGTTGGTCATGGATTGAACAGAAATTGGATTATTACCACCAATTTTGACATTTCCAACATTTATTACTTTTGTTTTTCTTCTACTGATATCTCTAAATGGTCTAACACTCATTTAATTAGTCTAATTTAAATTCTTTATGTAAAGATGCAATTGCCTTTTTAACATGCTTTGCTGATACTAAAACTGAAATTTTGATTTCAGATGTTGAAATAACTAAAATATTTATTTTTTTTGAAGCTAAAGCTTGGAACATTCTATAAGTTATTCCTGGCGTTGTAATCATTCCAACACCAATTATTGAGACTTTAGATAAATTTCTGTCAAAGGATAATTTTTTATATGAAATACTTTTATTTTCTTTTATCAGATTTTCAGTTTTTTTAAGGTCCTCAGATTTGATTGTAAAAGTCAGATCAGTATTTTTTCCATTTTGTGAGATGTTTTGAACAACCATATCAACATTAATTAAATTTTTAGATAATGGTTTAAAAATTGATGCAGCAACACCAGGTCTGTCTTTAACACCAACTATTGTAATCTTAGCATCATTTTTTGTTGATGAGATTCCAGTTATTATTTGATTACTAAATGATTTTTTTGAATTTGTAATCAAAGTTCCTGACTTGGATGCAAAAGAAGATTGAACTTTTATATCTATTTCATTCAGCTTTGCGTCCTGAATTGAAGTTGGTTGCATAACTTTTGAACCCAATGATGCCATTTCGAGCATCTCATCATAAAAAATTTTTTTAATTTTTTTTGCTTTTTTATGCTGTCGTGGATCAGTTGTATAAACCCCTTCCACGTCAGTAAATATTATACATTCTTCTGCTTTAATATATTTAGCTAACATTATTGCTGTTGCGTCAGATCCACTTCTGCCAATAGTAGTTACTCTATAACTTTTATTAATCCCTTGAAAACCAGTTACAACTGGAACTCCACCATTTTTAATATATTTATTTAATTCCTTAATATTTATTTTATTTATTCTAGCACCTGAGTGATTTCCCTCCGTAACAATTGGTAGCTGCCAGGATAACCAAGATCTAGATTTTATTCCAATATGATTCAATCTTCCTGCGATAAGTGCACAAGAAACTTGCTCACCAGTAGATAATAGTGCGTCATATTCTGCCAAATCAAAATTATTACTTAATGACTTAGATTTATTAACTAGTTCATTAGTAACACCACTCATAGCAGAGGAAATTACAACTACATTATATTTTTTCTTTTTATAGGTTGCTATAATTTTACATACTTTTTTTATTCTATCGATATTACCTACAGAAGTTCCACCAAATTTTAATACTACAGTTTTCATGATCAGCTGATTAATTATTATTTAATTAATATTTGATAAAATACATCTTAATTGCTATGTCAACTAATTATCTTCAATGAGTAGCGTAAATAAAATAGAAATAGAAAAATTTTCAAATATGGCGGATGAATGGTGGGATCCCCATGGAAAATTTAAACCTTTACATAAATTCAATCCAATCCGTATTAAATATATTAAAGAAAATATAATTAGACAATTTAAAATAAAAAATAAGAATAAGCCTCTTTCTGGAATTAATATTTTAGATATCGGTTGTGGTGGTGGTCTGCTTTCTGAACCAATGTGTAGATTGGGTGCTGATGTAACTGGAATTGATGCATCAATGAAGAATATAAAGATTTCAAAACTACATGCAAAAAAAGATAATCTTAAAATTAATTATATTTGTTCATCTCCTGAAAAATTAAAAATTAGTAAAAAATTTGATGTAATACTCAATATGGAAATAGTTGAGCATGTAGAGGATATTTCTTTTTTTTTAAAATCATGCTCTAAGCTTTTAAATAAAAATGGATTAATGTTTGTTGCAACGATTAATAAAACTTTAAAATCTTATGTATTCGCTATAGTTGGGGCAGAATACGTTTTAAGGTGGTTACCTATAGGAACTCATGACTGGGAAAAATTTGTTAAACCAGAAGAACTTAAAGAAATTTTATCCAAAAATAATTTATTCTTAAAAAAATTAGATGGAATGCATTTTAATATAATTAAAGATGAGTGGAGTATTACAAATGACCTTTCAATTAATTATATTGCAAAATTTTTAAAAAATTAATTTTTTTTATCTTCTATCCAAGGAATCATCTGCGCATCTATTCCCTCTTCTTTAAGCTCTCTAAGATCTTGTTTTGAGGCCTTTCCATAAATGCCTTTTGATTTTTTTTTACTGTTATAATGGATTGATCTTGCTTCATAAGCAAAATTATCTCCCACGTATTGAAAATTATCTTTAATGAACTTTTGATAGTTTTTAATAGTATTTTTTATTTTTTGATGTTTTAAAGTATCTAATTTTGTTTCAGATTTAGACTTGCTGTTTATTAATTGTGGAGCCATCAAAGTTTTTTCTACTTTTAATGAGTTGCAGCTATGACAAGTTAAAAATTTTCTTTTTTTTAATTTTTCATATTCGTTAGATGATGCAAACCAACTATCAAATTTTATATTACAGTCTTTGCATATAAGCTTATATTTGATCATGACATATAAGTAATAATTAGATAAAAATTTTCAATATTGCTTAGCTTCTATAGTCTGCATTAATATCTATATATTTCTTAGTTAAGTCCATAGTGTACGCAGTAAAATCTTTTGTACCTGTGTAAACTTCAACACTAATTTCTATATTTTCTTTTTTCATATATTTAGATGCCACCTCTTCACTATAGTTATGGTAGAGTTTCCCTTCTTGAACTATCTTTAAATTTCCTAACTTTATACAAAATTTTTTTAAATTAATTTTTGGTCCAGCCTTACCAATTGCCATAATAATTCTTCCCCAGTTTGGATCTTCACCTGCAATTGCTGTTTTTACTAAAGGTGAATTTCCTATTGAAAAAGCTATTTTTTTTGCATCTATTTCATTTTTACATTTAGAAACATTTATAGAGATAAATTTAGATGCTCCCTCACCATCTGAAACAACTCTTTTAGCTAAATTTAATAAAACATTATTTAAAGCTCTGTCAAAATTTTTAATTTTATTTTCATTTATATTTTTTACTTGTGAATTATTTATTTTGTTAGTTGCAAAAATAGATACCATATCGTTCGTACTAGTATCTCCATCACAAGAAATAGCATTAAAGGTATTAAATATATTTTTTTTTAATAATTTACTTAAAATATCATTAGATAAACTTGCATCTGTAAAAATATAAGCCAAGGTTGTCGCCATATTAGGATGTATCATGCCAGAACCTTTAGCAATTCCATAAATTTTAACTTTCTCACTGCCTATCTTACATTCTTCCATGGCAATTTTTGGCTTAGTGTCAGTGGTCATGATTCCAAGTGCTGCTTTCATCCAAATAAATTTATTTTGTGTATAACGAATTTTATTAATTAAATTTGGTATTTGATGAGATATTTTTTCAAATGGAAACTCTTCTCCAATAGTGCCAGTACAACCAAATAGAATTTCTTTTGGATTTATTTTTTTAGGTATTTCCTCGTCTTGTTTTTGTTTTTCTGTTAAATTTTTTGAAACAAGATCTGCTAATTTTTTTAAACTTTCATATCCTTGTTTTCCTGTAAATGCATTTGCATTTCTAGTATTAACAATTAAGGAAAATACTTTTTTAGTTTTTTGATTTAAGTTCCATTTTATATTTTCAGAAATAATTTTAGACTGCGTATAAAGTGAGGCGTGATTTGCGCCATCTCTGAAATAAAACATTGATAAATCATCTCTGTCATTTTTATATAAATTTGCACTCAGTACTGAAATTGACAAACCGTCTATATGATCTAGGTCTTGAAAATCAATCATTTTGGTATTTTTTGATTGTGAAGATAGAAAATTGGTTAAATTAATTCCCATATTGTTTAAATTATTTATTTAATACATATATTAAACATAATGCTTAAAGAATAAATCAAATAGTCATGTTTAATCCATTAAATCTAATCTCCAAATTTATTAAATCTAGCAACCAAAAAGAGCTTGATAGGATTAATAAAATTGTTGAAAAAATAAATTCATTAGAGGAAAAATTTATAAATTTTGATGATGCAGATTTTCCTAAAAAAACTTTAGAGTTTAAAGAACTAATTAAAGGTGGAAAATCATTAGATGAGATAATGCCTGATGCATTCGCGCTTGTAAGAGAAGCATCGAAAAGAACTCGAAAAGAAAGACACTTCGATGTTCAACTAATTGGGGGTGTGGTTCTGCATGAAGGAAAGATAGCAGAAATGCGAACAGGTGAAGGAAAAACTTTAACAATCACGTTAGCAGCTTATTTAAATTCGCTTGGTGAAAAAGGAGTTCATATAGTAACTGTGAATGATTATTTGGCTAAAAGAGACTCAATAGAAATGGGTCAAATTTACAATTTTCTTGGGCTAACTTCGGGATTTATTAATAACGACCAAAGCGATGAAGAGCGTAAAAAAAATTATAATTGTGACATAACCTATGCAACTAATAGTGAATTAGGATTTGATTATCTTCGTGATAATATGAAATTTTCACAAAATGAGATGGTTCAAAGAGAACATTCATTTTCAATTGTTGATGAAATAGACTCGTGTTTAATTGATGAAGCAAGGACTCCTTTGGTAATATCTGGATCAGCAGATGATAAGACAGCACAGTATTTAGCAATAGATAAACTAGTAAGAATTTTAAATGACAAAGATTTTGAAATAGATGAAAAGGAAAAAAGCATTCTTTTAACTAATGATGGAATTAATAATGTTGAAAAACTTTTTTCTAATGCTGGAATTTTAAAAAATGATAATTTTTATGATCCAGAAAATCTACATTTAGTTCATCATGTTAATCAAGCTTTGAGAGCAAATCATTTATTTGAGAAAGGCAAAGACTATATTGTAAAAGATGGAAGTTTAAAAATAATTGACGAATTAACAGGAAGAATTCTTGAAGGTAGAAGGTTTGGAGATGGATTACATCAGGCACTTGAGGCAAAAGAAAAAATTGATGTTCAGGCGGAAAATCAAACCCTAGCTTCGATCACCTATCAAAATTATTTTAAACTTTATAAAAAGATTGCAGGTTGTACAGGTACTGCTGTAACAGAATCTGAAGAATTCTTTGAAATATACAATTTATCAGTTGTGGTCATTCCTACTAACAAAGAAATGATCAGAAAAGATTTTAATGATTTAATATTTAGAACTGAAGAAGAGAAAAACAACTCAATAATAAATAAAATTATAGAACGTAATCAAGTTGGACAGCCAATTCTAGTCTTTACATCGAGTATTAATAAATCTGAAGTTTATTCAAATTTATTAAACAAGAAAAATATTAAACATGTCGTTCTTAATGCTAAAAATCATGAAAACGAGGCAGAAATTATAGCCAATGCAGGTAAAGAAAAATCAGTAATAATTACAACTAGTATTTCTGGACGAGGTGTTGATATTCAACTTGGTGGAAAAAAAGGCTCAATTCCTGAAGACCAACTCAAAATTGATAAAGATAAAATAAAATCTTTAGGAGGTCTGTTTGTGATTGGTACTGAAAGAATGGAATCTAGAAGAGTAGATAATCAGGCAAGAGGTAGATCTGGAAGACAGGGAGATGAAGGTAGCTCAGTATTCTATGTGAGTTTAGAGGATGACTTAATGCGAATTTTTGGATCAGAGTCCATGAACAATATGCTTGAAAAATTAGGACTTAAAGATGGAGAGAGCATAGATCACCCTTGGATAAATAAAGCATTAGAAAGAGCACAGCAAAAAGTAGAAGCAAGAAATTTTGATATTAGAAAAACTCTTATTAAATTTGATAATGTCTTAAATGATCAAAGACATGTCGTTTTCTCTCAAAGAAAAAACGCAATAAATAGCAGTGATATTTTTAGTTATTCTGATGAATTTTTAAAAGAAATAATAGTGGACTTAATTAAACTAAAAATTCAAAAACTTTCAAATCCAAAGAGTACAGAATTTAGTAACAGAATTAAGCAAATACTAGGAAAAAGTTTCACAGATAAAGAGTTTGAGGAATTAATCTCGTCTAAAGATGAAGAACTTAAGGAAAAAATACTTTCAAAATTTAATGAAACAAGAAATGAAAGAATTAAGATTCTTGGAGAACATTATGCAGAAGATATTGAAAAAAGAATTTTTTTACAATCCATTGATTTAAATTGGAAATCCCACATTCAATACTTAGAACAATTAAGACAAGTTGTTGGTTTAAGATCTTATGGTCAAAGAGATCCTCTAGTTGAATATAAAAAAGAAGCTTTTGATTTATTTTCAAATCTCCTAGAAAAACTAAAATTAGACTATATTACAATTTTGATGAATCTAAAAGTTGTTACAGAGCAAACTAAAAAAGAGAATAATAATACTGAGATTTTACCTCAAAAAAATCAAAACAAAAAAATGGGAAGAAATGAACCATGTTTTTGTGGTTCAGGTAAAAAATTTAAACACTGTCATGGTGCTTTATAATTTTAAATTAATAAAATAATCAAACCTAACAAAATAACACTTATACCAATAACAATTTGCATTTTTTTTGATTTTAAAATATTTTCGAATTTATTTTTTTTGACAGTTAATGAACTTAAATCTTCAGTTGTACTTATAAATCCATCATTCCTTCCAATTTTTAAAAACTTATTTTTTCTTTCATTCGCTATCTCTTCTGGAGATAAGTCTTTGAAGTAATCTAAATTTTGTGTGATAGAAGTTTTCAAGTTTTCAAGCATTGTATCTCTATCTCGATGAGCACCACCCAAAGGCTCAGGAATAATTTCGTCGATAACTTTTAATTTCAATAAATCTTTTGCTGATAGTTTCATTGCTTTTGCAGCGTCGAGCATCTTTTTTGGGTCTCTCCAAAGAATAGTTGCACATCCCTCGGGAGATATAACTGAATAGATTGCGTTCTCAAACATTATAACTTTATTTGAAGATGCAAGAGCGATTGCTCCCCCAGAACCGCCCTCACCAATTATTATTGCAATAGTTGGGACCTTAAGTTCCATGCAACATTCTATTGATTTTGCAATTGCTTCTGCTTGACCTCTTTCCTCTGCACCAACACCTGGGTATGCACCTGGGGTATCTATAAAGGAAATAATTGGAATATTAAATTTGTTTGCTAAATTCATTAATCGAATTGTTTTCCTATATCCTTCAGGTCTCATCATTCCAAAGTTTCTTTCAATTCTGCTGTCTAAATCCTCTCCTTTTTCCTGTCCAATAACTAAAACTGAATTTCCTTTAAATTTTGCAAAACCTGTTAAAACTGATTTATCTTCACCATAATGACGATCACCGGACAACGAAATAAAATCTTCAAATAAATTGTCTATAAAAAATTTTGATTTTGGTCTGTCCTCGTGTCTTGCAACCATAGTTGTTTGCCATGGATCTAAATTTGAGTAAATATCTTTCAGTTTTTCATCCAACTCTGCTTGAGTACTAGAAATTTTTTGAGTATCAACTTCTGATAATCCTTCTTGATTATAAGGATCCTTTAATTTTTCTATCTCATTTTCAAGATTTTTAATTTCATTTTCAAAATTAAGGTAATTTTTCATTATTTAGTTATATCGAATAGTTAATTTATAAAAAAGGCCATAAAATGATGACTTATTTAAATGGTAATTGTTATTAATTGACTAAATAATTTTAAAAGATAGAAATTTATGATCGGGAGAGACTAAATACTTTTTAGCGCCGAAGGAGCAACCACCCCGGAAACTCTCAGGCAAATGGACCGATACAGGCATAACACTCTGGAAAGAGATTAAATTCCGCCGAAGGAGCAAAACTCTCAGGCAAAAATACAGATGGGGTCGTGAAAGTGCTATGCAAGAAAAATACATAAATATTAAAAGTTTGAAAGTATCAAGTGACCTTGTTCAATTTGTTAAAGATGAGTTGCTAAAAGAAACAGAAATATCACCAGAAAATTTTTGGGTAGGTTTCGAAAAAACAGTCAATGAATTAGCACCTAAAAATAGAAAATTAATAAGCATCAGAAAAGATTTACAGAACAAAATTGACGAATGGCATATCAAAAAAAAGGGATCGGAATTCAATTTTGAAGAATATAAAAAATTTTTAATTGAAATAGGGTATTTAAAAAATGAAGGACCTGATTTTCAAATTGAAACAAAAGATGTTGATGAAGAGATAGCAAAAATTGCAGGACCTCAATTGGTAGTACCAGTTATGAACGCAAGATATGCACTTAATGCTGCAAATGCTAGATGGATGAGTTTGTATGATAGTCTTTACGGAACAGATATTATTGAGCAATCAGAAGATAGCGTTTCAGAGAGATATGATCCACTAAGAGGTGAAATGGTTATTAAGTATGGTAGAGATTTTTTAGACAAATATTTTCCATTGAAAGATTTGAGTTGGAAAAAAATAACAAGCTTTGCTGTAAAGGACGGAAAGCTAAAAATTCTTAAAGGTGCTGATTTAGTCAGCTTGATAGATGAAGATAAATTTATTGGTCACAGAGGTGAAAGCGATAATCCTTCTGCAATTATTTTAAAAAATAATAATTTGCATGTTGAAATTTTAAAAGATTCTAGAGCATTCGCTGCTCAACAAGATCATGCAGGTATAAGTGACATAATAGTAGAGTCTGCAGTATCAACTATTTGTGACAACGAAGATAGTGTAGCAGCAGTTGACTCAGAAGATAAAATTATTTGTTACAGAAATTGGCTAGGTTTAATGCGTGGAGATCTGAAGTCAAAATTTGAAAAAGATGGAAAATTATATGAGAGAAAGCTAAATCCAAATAGAAGTTATATTTCTAAGGATGGTAAAGGTTTGAAATTACATGGCAGAAGCCTTCTACTTGTAAGAAATGTTGGTCATTTAATGACAAACTCATCCATTATTTTAGATGATGGAAATGAAGTGCCAGAAGGTATTTTAGATGCATTTATAACTACAGCTGCAGCACTTCATGATTTAAAGAAAAAAAATAATTCACGAACTGGATCTGTATATATTGTTAAACCCAAAATGCATGGACCAGATGAAACAGCGTTTACAGATTTAATCTTTTCAAAAGTAGAAGAAGTTTTGGGATTAAAAAAATATACATGCAAAATAGGAATAATGGATGAAGAAAGAAGAACATCCTCTAATTTGAAAGAATGTATTAGGTCCTTAAAAAATAGAGTATTTTTTATAAATACGGGTTTTTTAGATAGAACTGGTGACGAAATGCACACATCAATGATGGCTGGACCTATGATTAAAAAAGGAGAAATGAAGTCATCAAAATGGATTACAGCTTACGAAAATAGAAATGTGGATATTGGATTAAAATGCGGTTTTTCTGGTAAAGCTCAAATTGGTAAAGGTATGTGGGCTATGCCTGATAAAATGAAAGATATGATGGAACAAAAAACAGGTCATTTAAAAGCTGGTGCAAATTGTGCTTGGGTACCATCCCCAACTGCTGCTGCATTACATGCACTACATTATCATGAAATAAATATTTTTGATGAACAGAAAAAAATTCTAAATAGAAATCAAGCAAAACTTGATGATCTTCTAACAATACCAGTAGCAAATAGAACTAATTGGTCAGTTGAAGAAATAAATAATGAAATAAGTAATTCAGCTCAAACATTACTTGGATATGTTGTAAGATGGGTTGACCAAGGAATAGGTTGTTCCAAAGTTCCAGATATTAACAATGTAGGTCTAATGGAGGATAGAGCAACTTTAAGAATTTCCTCGCAACATATTGCAAACTGGATACATCACGGAATAACTACAGAAATTCAAGTAACAGAAATTATGAAAGAAATGGCGAAAATTGTTGATGGTCAAAATAAAAATGACTCTAAATATATCAAAATGAGTGATGACTTTGAAAACTCAATAGCTTTCAAAACTGCATGTGATTTAGTATTTAAAGGTAAGCAGCAGCCTTCTGGATATACTGAACCATTATTGCATATTAATAGATTAGAAAAGAAATCTAATCTGAATTAGAAATTAAATTTGAACGGTTTTTAAAAGCTGAAAATAAAGTTCCATCATCCAAACTTTCTATTTCGCCACCAACAGGTAAGCCTTGGGCCAATTTTGTTACTTTAACCTCAATACCTTTCATGCTGTCCTGAATATAATATGCAGTTGTCTGACCCTCTACCGTTGCGCTTGTAGCTAAAATTACTTCATCAATATTATCTTTTTTTACTCTTTCTACTAAAGAATTAATTAGCAAGTCCTCTTTTTTTTGACCAACTGACGAAATTGTACCTCCTAAAATATGAAAATATCCACTGAATATGTTAGAACTTTCAATGCTCCATTGATCAGAGATATTCTCAACAACACATATCTTATTATATTTTTTTTCAACAATCTTACAGTCATCGAAATTACACTCGATTGAATTTGATTTTAAAGTTCCACAAATCTTACAACGAACAATATTTTTGTATACATCGGCTAATGACTTTGCCAAAGGCTTAACAAGCTCATCACGATTATTGATTAATTTTAATACAATACGCTTTGCTGATTTAGGGCCTAAGCCTGGTAGTTTTGATATTAATTTAACCAGCTCATCTATTTCGTTAATGTTTTGCATGAATTATAAAGGCCATTTAAAACCAGGTATACCAAAACCACCTGTGGCTTTTGAAATTTCTTCAGAAGTTTTTGATTTCAACTGCGCTTTAGCGTTATTGTGAGCAGCAACAATTAAATCTTCAATAATAGCTTTGTCCTCTTTCATAATTTCATCAGATAGTTTTATTGTTTGCATTTCACCTTCACCATCAAGGGTTATTGATACAGAATTAGAGCCGGAAACTCCCTCTACTCTTATTTCCTTAATTTTCTGCTGGCTTTCTTTCATTTTTGCCTCAAGCTCTTTAGCTTTATCTAAAATCTTAGTGAAATCAGTCATTTTGACCCTCATCTTTCCTCAACTTCACATCTATTAATTCTGCATCAGGAAAGTTTTCTATTATATTTTTATAAGCCCTAGAAGTTTTTACTCTATCCATTAAAAGTTTCTTATTATTTAGTTGTTTTTCTTTTACAGACATTTCCCCTTTAGTTTTACTAAAAGTAATAATCCATCGCTCAGCAGTCCATTCAAAAAGTTTCGATGATAAATCTTTAACAAAATTTTTATCCAAACTATCATTAAAAGATATCTCTATTCTGTTTTTTTCAAATTTTACTAAATTGACATTTTTTTCTAATTCATATTTCAATTTGATTTCTTTTTTTTCAGAGCAGACTAATAATAGATCATCAAAAGAATTTATAAGTATTTTATTTTCTGCCTTAATTTCAGTTTGTGCTTGTGGTTTATTCTTTTCTTCTTGGGAAATATTTTTAATTTGATCTATTATTTTATTTGAACTTGTATTTTCCTCAATTTGATTGGTTACTATTTTTTCAGCTTCAGGCTCAATTTTTTTTTGTGGTTTCACAGACTGTAAATGCATTAATCTGATTAGAAACATCTCAATCGACAAATGTTGATTTGAAACTATATCTAATTCTTCAAGAGAGCTGATTGCAAATTGCCAGAACAGTACTAAAACATCAGACTCTATTTTATTTGAAATACTTTTTATTTTCAAAAATTCCTCATCATTTAATGAAAAATTTGTGCTTTCTAGCGTTAAAGAATTTATATTTTTAAAGTAATACAACAATTCTAAGAAATCGTTAATGAATACTTTTGGTTCAACTCCTTGATCATAAATTTTTCTATAAATATTTATTACTTTTGTTTCTTCACCTTTTAAAATAAGTTCAAATAAATCTATTAGTTGAGATTTATCAAAGTAACCAAATATTTTTTGTGCTGCGTTCAAATCTAATTCAGTATTTTCATCTAAGCTTAATAAGGCCCTATCTAATAAAGATAATGCATCTCTAACTGATCCTTCAGAAATTTTTACTATTAATTTTAAAGAATCGTCGGTAACTTTACCATTTTCTTTATCTTTAATTTTTTTAATAAACTCAAATAATTCTGATGATTTTATTCTAGATAAATCAAATCTTTGACACCTAGATACAACAGTAATCGGAATTTTTTTAATTTCAGTAGTTGCAAAAATAAACTTGAGATATTCTGGTGGTTCTTCTAATGTTTTCAAAAGAGCATTAAAAGCCTGTTTGCTTAACATATGCACTTCATCAATTATAAAAATTTTATATTTAGCTGAAGTTGGTCCATATCGAGAAAATTCTATTAGATCTCTTACATCATCTACGCCAGTTTTGCTGGCTGCATCCATTTCTAAAACATCTATATGATTAGAACTAGCTATAGAGTCACAATTATCGCATTTAACTTTGCATTTATTTTCAATCCCATTTGAACAATTAAGAGTCTTTGCAACAATCCTCGCTATTGTAGTTTTTCCAATGCCTCTAATGCCTGTAAATAAGTACGCATTTGGAATTTTGTCTGCTTTAATTGAATTTGTTATTGTTTCTACGACAACTTCTTGACCGATTAGATCGTCAAAAGTTTGTGGTCTATATTTTAATGCCAGTACTTTCGAATTATTGTTCATATATTTTAGGAGACTAGAACCTGAATAACTGTCTCTACGACTGCTTCCGTTAAGATCTGGTCGGGTTCAAGCAGCATCCACCTCTAGCCTCCAAAAGTATTATAGCAGTTATATTTTCTAATCTACAAGAAAAGAATATTACTTATTTTCTCTTAACTTATCTGCTTCAAAAACACCTAAGACGTGAAAATCTTCACAATGAAGACCCAGTTCTTCTAAAGATTTTTGAACTTTTTTATCCTCAATGTGTCCATCTAGGTCACATAAGAAAAAGTAAGAGTCGAATGTATTTTTTTCTGGATAGCTCTGCAGTTTAGTTAAATTTACTCCATTAATTGCAAAACCACCAAGTGATTGATAAAGCGCAGCAGGTTTACTTTTAAGTTTAAATAAAAAAGATGTAATATAATTTTTTTCTTTAAACTCCGGTTGAGAAATATTTTTACCCATAACCAAAAATCTTGTTAGATTTCCACTTTCATTTTCAATATTTTTTTTTATTACCTCAAGTCCATAAATTTTAGCACTTAGGGATGAGGCAATCGCAGCTTGCTTAATGTCTTTAGTTTTTGAAATCATTTCAGCAGAACCTGCTGTATCTGCTCTAATATGTTCTGTTAAATTATTTTCTTTTATAAATTTTGAGCATTGAGATAATCCCTGCGCATGAGAGTATACTTCTTTTATATCTTTTAATTTTGACCCTGGTTTACCTAACAAATTATGTTCAATTTTTTGAAAATGCTCCAAATAAATATTTAATCTATGTTTAAATATCAAATACTCAATTCCTATGTTTCCTGTTATTCTATTAGACTCGGGAATAATTATTTTACTTTCTGGTTCAAGTGATGCTTTATTAAAACACTCGTCAAAAGTTTTACATGGAAGTATATCGGCATTTGGATCAACTGATAAAGCTGCTAAATGGGAATACGCGCCAAATGTACCTTGGAAATAAATTTTACTCATGAATCTTTATATTCCATAATTTTTTTTAAGGCCATATAATCTTCTTCAGTATCTACACCTATTGGAGGAGATTTAGATAACGCAACATTTATCTTAATACTATTATCTACTGCTCTTAGCTGTTCTAATCTTTGCTCGATTTCGTTTTTAGTCTGATTTAATTCAACAAATTTTTCAAGAGTTTCGGCAGAATAGCAATATATACCAATGTGATGATAAACTTTGTCTAATTTTTTAGTTATCCGCATAAATGTTTCTGCTTCAGAAAAAGAGTCTTTTTGAAGATTAGATTTTGTTTCAACTTTGACGATATTTTCATTTTGAAAGTTTTTTTTATTTTCTATTTTTGCAGCAAGTGTCCCCATTTTTGATTGATAGTTAATCATTTTATCTTTTAAACTTACTATATCTTCTATGTTAATCGCCGGCTCGTCTCCCTGTAAGTTCATTATTAAGTCCACATCATTAAATTTCATTTTTTTAAAAGCTTCATATATTCTGTCCGTGCCAGTTTTATGCTTATTGCTAGTTAAAACGGCTCTACCTCCATTCATAGTCACATCTTCAACAATTTCCGTATTTTCCGCAGCCACTATTACATCCCCAATATCAGCATCTTGAGCTCTTTTAAAAACATGCGAAATTATGGATTTATTATTAATTTTTAATAAAGGTTTTCCAGGTAATCTGGTAGCCCCTAGTCTGGATGGTATAATGATCAAGGTTTTCATAAATACTGAATTAATTATACCTATCAAATACCAATAGAGGCAAATTTATACAGATAATTTTGATAAATTTTTAATTTAACGTGATATATGTTCAAAATTATTTAATAAAAAATGGACTCTTTCGAAATTAATAAAATAGTTGCTGCAGTTCTAATGGTTGCACTTTTGGTTATTGGTATTGGAAAATTATCAGATGTTATTTTTCATGTTGAAAAGCCAGAAAAGCCAGGTTACGCGGTTGAAGTTGAAGAAGCAACCACAGTTTCAACTTCAACAAAAGCTAGTGTGGAAGAGAAAGTTGATATTGCTGCATTGATGGCTATGGGTGATGTGACCATAGGTGAAAAAGTTTTTAAAAAATGCGCAGCTTGTCATTCTATTGTGAAAGGCGGAAAAAATAATATTGGTCCAGCTTTATATAATGTTGTTGGGAGAAAAACTGGTGTAGTTTCTGATTATAAATATTCTAAAGCATTAGCGTCTTATGACAAAGAATGGACTTTTGAGGAGCTTAATGGTTATTTAATCAAACCTGCAAAATGGGTCAAAGGAACAAAGATGGCATTTGCTGGATTAAGAAAAGAAAAAGATAGAGCATCTGTAATTAAATATCTAAACCAAAACTCAGATAGTCCTTTACCCTTACCTTAATTTTCCAAAACAGTATAATAAAATACTCTTTTGAACATGAACTCTATTTAGAGCTTGTTGCCATACATGAGATTTTTTTCCTAAAAAAATATCATCAGTTACTTCATTTCCTCTTGGAAGACAATGTAAGAAAATACAATTCTTTTTTGCATGCACCATAAGTTTTTTATCAATTTTAAATTTTTTAAATTGAGCTAATTTTTTCTTCTTATTAACTTTATCATTCAGAGAAATAACTTTGTCTGAAAAAATTACATCTGCATTTGAAACTGCTTTTTTTGGTTCATTGTAAATAAAAATTTTCTTTTTATTTTTTTTAACCCAGTTTCTTACTTTTGTGCCAGGTTCAAATTTTTTTGGACAGCCTATACTCAATTTAAATGAAAATTTTACTGATGCTGCAATAAGACTATCTAAAACATTGTTAGAGTCTCCAATCCAGCAAATATTCAGTTTTGAGATGGATTTTTTCTTTATTTCCTCAACTGTAAATACATCAGATAAAACCTGTGTCGGGTGAGATGATGGACTAAGACCGTTTATAACTGGAATTGAAAGATATTTTCTAAAATTTTCAACCTTTTTATCACTATCGGTTCTCAACATAAATCCATCCCCATATGTTGAAAGAATTTTTGCAGTATCTGCAATACTTTCACCACCCTGCCCAAGATGAAGCTCGTTTGATCTAAGAGTTAAAGTGCCTCCTCCAAGTTGTTTAATTGCTAGATAAAAACTTAATCTAGTTCTTAAACTCGACTTTTCAAACATTTGAATAAGCAACTTTCCCTTCAAAGGAGCTCCTTTATCAACTTCAAGAGTACTTAGTTTTTTTCTCAATTTTTTTCTTTTCTTTGCATCTATTATTATTTTTTTAAGATCTTTAGATGGAATATCTTTTAAATTGATAAAGTGTTTCATTTTAATTTAATTCTTTACAAACTTTATTTATTATTTTCAAAGCTTGATTAACCTCGTTTTTTTTAACATTTAGTGGTGGTAAAATTCTGACCACATTTTCTGCTGCGCGTATGGTTAATAACTTATTGTCCATAAGTTTTTTTATAAATTTTGTTTGATCTGTATGTAGCTGAATACCAATTAAAAGTCCTTTGCCTCTTATATTTTTTATTATATTTGGATAAACATTCTTTAAATTGTTTAATTTTAATAAAAAATATTTAGAAATACCTTTAACATTTTTTAGAAATCTTTTATTTGAAACTATATCCATCACACTATTACCAACAGCCATTGCTAATGGATTGCCACCAAAAGTTGAACCATGTGTTCCTGGTGTCATCCCAGCAGCAACTTTCTTATTCATTAAAACTGCTCCGATAGGAAATCCACCTCCAATCCCTTTTGCAATTGGCACAATATCTGGCTTTACTTTAGATTTTTCAAATGCAAAGAAGTCACCAGTTCTTGCTATACCACACTGAACCTCATCTAAAATTAGTAAAATTTTTTTTTGATTACATAGCTTTCTCAATTCTACTAAACACCAATCAGGTATTACTTTAATTCCACCCTCGCCCATAATCGTTTCCACCATAATAGCAGCTGTATTTTTGGTAATTTTTTTCTTTAAAGACTTGTGATCTCCGAATACAAAATGATCAAATCCACTTACTTTTGGACCAAATCCCTCAGTCATTTTCTTCGATCCACTTGCATAAATTGCAGCCAAAGTTCTTCCGTGAAAAGAATTTCTAACACATAATATTTTGTTTTTATTAGTTTTACCAATTGAATAGAAATATCTTCTAGCAACTTTAATTGCAGCCTCAGTAGCTTCTGCACCACTATTTTGAAACATCACATAATCGGCAAAAGTTTTTTTACACAATTTTCTAGCTAACTTTTCTCCTTCTGGAATTTGAAAGGCATTTGAAACATGCCATAATTTTTTTGCTTGGGTGCTAATCGTTTTAGCAAGCTTAGGGTGTGCATGACCCAACGAATTTACAGCAATACCTTGAACAAAATCTAAATATTTTTTGTTATCTGTAGAAAACAAATAACTTCCCTTACCATATTTAAAGGAAATTTTTTTTCGATTATAATTTTTTGCTAAATACGACATAAATTTAATTTGTTTTTATAAATTTTAATTATTAGATACAAGCTATGATTGAAAATGCATATCTAATAAGTTGAACCAATATGTGTTGATAACTGTGATTTTTTGATTGTATAATTAAAGTTAATATCAGTATATTGTTGTTATTGAGAATTCTAACACAAAATATTGATATATGAGTTGGACAGAAGAAAAAGTAGCAAAATTAAAAGAACTTTGGGGAAAAGGAAGTACCGCAAGCCAGATAGCAGAAATTATTGGTGGGATCAGTAGGAATGCCGTTATAGGTAAAGCCCACAGGCTAAATTTATCTGCAAAAATTAAAACTAGAGCAGCTACTTCGAATCAAAATTTTGAAAATTCTTTGGAAGAAAAAAATACAAAGAATAGAAGAGGTCGTAAAAGTAAATTCAAGTCTTTAATAATTGAAAAAGACTTTGAGCCAGAAAATCCCAAGCAATTAGAGGAGTTAGACGAAAGTTCATGCAAATGGCCTATTGGTCATCCAGATGAAAAATCTTTTTACTTTTGTGGCAGATCATCTCTTAAAGACTTTTCATATTGCAAATTGCACCTTCTTTATGCTTATCAACCTAAAGGTAAAAAAGAAGAAACAACTGATAAAGAAGAGGTCCCTGAATTTATAGAAAAGAAAATTCAAACAGCTTAGATTTTAATTTGAGTTAATATCTGAGTTTTTTTCAGAATTGTATTTTTCTGTAGAAAATTGTCCACCCTCTCTCCACATATAGCAATATTTTTTAACTTCCTCATCAAAATATCTTACACTCGGCACGCCAATATCTGAATTAGTTTTATACTTTCCAGATATAATATTGTCGTATTTTAAAAGTTTTAATTGATCCCTTGTAAGCAAGGGTTTTGGCATTATTTCAAATATTCTTGCAGTCATTTCAGCTATAGGTAAAGGCATTGGTAATAAAATTCTTTTCTTGCCAATCAAATTTAGTAATTTAATTATTATTTCTTTGAAGGTAAAAACTTCTGGCCCCACACATTCAATAATTTTCGAATAAATATTATTTGAAATCACATGGTAAATAGTATCTGTCAAATCTGAACAATGAATTGGAGAAAACTTAGTTTCTCCACTATAATATAGAGGGAAAATGGGGAGTCTATTTAAGAGAGTCATAAAGTTGGTCGTAAAGGCGTCATCAACTGAGTAAACAACTGAAGGTCTTAATATTGTTGCCAAAGGAAAGTTTTTTAAAATATTATTTTCCCCTTCAACTTTACTATTTGCATAAGCTGAATCTTTAGCCTCATTTATGCCTAGGGCTGATAAATGAATAAAATGCTTTAAGTTATATTTTTTGGAGAGTTTTGCTAACAATGACGGAAAAATTGTGTGAATATTTTTAAATGTATTTCCTCTTTTTTTTTCAAATAGTATGCCAATCAAGTTTACGCAAATATCAGATTTTTCAAAAAGCTCTCTTATTTTTTTTTCATCAAATATGTTAGCTTCAACAATATCTATATAGCCAACATTTGCCTGCGTTTTGATAATATAACTTTTTTGATGAATATTTCTGGTTACCACAGTAACCCTTAAGTTGTTCTTAGTGAGTTTTCTTATTAGGTTTCGACCAATTTGCCCACTACCACCAAAAATTAGACAATTTTTTGCTTTCATATATATATGTTTAAAAATGACCAATAATATTCATCTTCACAAAAATGATCTACCAGATGATTTGAAATTAGGCAATATAATAGCAGTTGATGGCGAATTCATGGGTCTTAACGTCAGAAGAGATCCTCTATGCTTAATACAAATATCTTCAGGAAACTCTGATGCTCACATTGTGCAATTCGACAGAGATAATTACGATGCTCCAAATTTAGTAAAGCTATTAAAAGATGAAAATGTTAGTAAAATCTTTCACTATGGTCGAGCAGATATGTCTCATATTAAATATTATTTAAAAACTGAAACAAATAATATTCTTGATACAAAAATTGCCTCAAAACTTGCAAGATCATACTCTGATAATCATTCATTAAAAACTTTAATAAAAGAATTTGCAAATATAGATATTAGCAAACAATTTCAAAGTTCAGATTTTGGAGGACAGTTATCTCCTGCCCAACTAAAATATTGTGCAAATGATGTTATTTATTTGCATAAAATACACGATAACTTAGAAAAAATACTTGAAAGAGAAAATCGTATAAAGCTATACAAAGATTGTTTAAAATTTTTAAAAACAAGAGTTGATCTTGATCTGGCTCTTTTTAAAGACGATATCTGGTCTCATTAATGCCAAAAAGAAAATATATATCCTTAGCAAAAGACGTAATAAATTTAGAAATAAAAGCCCTTCAAAGTTTAAGAAAAAACTTGAACAATTCATTTAACAACGCAGTTAACGAAATAATAAAATGTCAATCAAAGGTAATTTTATGTGGAGTTGGCAAGAGTGGACTAATAGCCTCAAAAATAGCAGCAACATTAGCATCGGTTGGAACACCATCTTTTAGCATATCAGCAAGTGAGGCCTCTCATGGTGATCTTGGTATGATTTCAAAAAAAGATATATTAATTTTAATAAGTAATTCTGGGGAAACAAGTGAATTAAAAAATATAATTCAGTATGCAAAAAGAAATAAAATATTATTGATTGGTATTGTTTCCAAGAAGGAGTCAATTCTTTTTAAAGCCTCAGATGTTAAGCTCGTTATACCAAAGGTTGTTGAGGCTGGAGTTATTGTGCCTACTTCAAGCACTACTTCTCAACTTGCTTTAGGAGATGCCTTGGCTATAGCTACCATGAAACATAAAAAATTTAGCAAGATAGATTTTAAAAATTTACATCCAGGTGGTAGTCTTGGTGCACAATTAAAAACTGTTGAGGACTTAATGATTACAGGTAAAAAAATACCTTTTGTAAATGAAAACTTAACGATGAATAAAGCTTTGAAAATTCTAACCGACAAAAAACTTGGAATATTAGTGGTGAGAAATAGTATTAAAAAAACAACTGGCATAATAACAGATGGACAAATTAGAAGATTTAGCCATAAAAATTTAGATTTTAATTCATTACCAGTTAAAAAAATAATGACAAAAAGACCAATAAGTATCGATAAAAATGAGCTGGCTGCTAAGGCATTATCGTTGATGAATAACAAAAAAATCACATCTTTAGTTGTAAATAGTAAGCAAAAACCCAAAATTACAATTGGTGTCATTCACGTTCACAATATTTTGCAGTCCAATATTTCCTGATGGTTAAAAAAAATAATTTCAAAATTGTTATATTTATAACCTTAATTTTATTAAGTGTCCTATTGTTTTATTTTAAATTTTTTTCTAAAAAAACAACAGTTAAAATTAATGTAGAAGAAAATTTATCTACATCCTCTCTTTCAAATGTAATAAAGGATGTAAGCTATGTTTCAACAGATAGTAAGGGCAATAAATATTCTATTAATGCATTAACTGCAGAAATAGATCAGTATAATTCTAATATATTATTCTTGACAGATGTATCGGCAACAATAGAGCTTACTAACTCAAATAACATCAAAATTATTTCAGATTATGGTAAATATAATTCTGACAATTTCGATACAATATTTTCAAAAAATGTAATAATAAACTATTTGGATAACAAAATTAACGGAGAATATTTAGATTTTTCAATTGCTAGAGGAAATATGATCATATCAAGAAACGTTGTTTACTCAAATCCCGAAAATATTTTGGAAGCAGATATTATTGATATAAATATTGAAACTAAAGATACTAAAATATCAATGTTTGACAAAAACGAAAAGGTAAATCTTAGAAGCAAACAATAATATGGCAATAATTAAAAAATTTAGAATAAAATCTTTTAAAAATCAAAACACAATCATAGAGTTTAAAGATGTATCGTTAAGCTACGGTAATAGATTAATTTTAGATAACATAAACTTTAAAATCAATGAAGGTCAAATATTTGGAATGCTTGGTCCGAATGGTGTTGGAAAATCTACAATATTTAATCTTATCACAGGGTTAGTTTCCCCAAGAAACGGGAAGATAATTATTTCTGGAGAAGAAGTGTCTAAATATCCAATTTATTTAAGAACAAAAAAATTCAAAATTGGTTACGTACCCCAGTACGGTGGTTACTTTAATGATTTAAGTTTAATAGATAATCTAAAAGCCATAAGTGAAGTTGTAATTGACAATGAAAATGTAAGAATTGAAAGAATTAATTATTTATTATCTAAATTTGAATTAGAAAATTTAAAAGATATAAAGGCTAAATTGTTATCTGGTGGACAAAAGAAAAAACTTGTTATTGCTTTGTCGCTTCTAAGTGAGCCGAAATTACTTCTTTTAGATGAATGTTTTGCAGCTCTTGATGTACTAACAATTAAAATGCTACAAGAGATAATTGTTAATCTTCAACAGGAGAACAACATTACTATATGTATTTGTGACCACCAAGCAAGAGACCTTCTTGC
Organism: Pelagibacteraceae bacterium AG-430-E20; assembly: GCA_003209915.1. Lineage (GTDB taxonomy): Bacteria > Pseudomonadota > Alphaproteobacteria > Pelagibacterales > Pelagibacteraceae > Pelagibacter. Next base: position 32,239 of record QCOF01000003.1, read on the forward strand.
ATGCGTGGATGTTGCAATGATTTTAAGTAATGGTAAAGTTATTGCTCAAGACAACCCTTCAAACCTAGTAAAAAACATTACTGCAAAAAATGCTTACTTTGGTGATAATTTTAAATTTAATTAATTTGAAATGTCAGAGCCGTTAATCATCAATGATAAAATAGGTAGATTCAACAAGGTTATTTCAGTAAGTGGCGACAAAAGTTTAAGCATAAGATGGGTTCTTCTCTCCTCTTTGGCAAATGGAGTATCCAATGCAAAAAACTTATTATTATCTGAAGATGTATTGGCAGCAATAAGAGCTATTAATATTTTAGGAATAAAATCTAAAATTACTAAAAAGGGAGTTAAGATTTATGGGAAAGGTGTTAAAGGATATAATTATAAAAAAAATATTATAATTGACGCCAAGAATTCAGGAACTTTAGGTAGACTTATTCTTGGTCTAATAATTAATACCACATATCCAATAAAAATAATTGGCGATAACAGTTTATCAAAAAGAGATTTTAAAAGAGTAACACAGCCACTTAGTAAATTTGGGGCTCAATTTAAATTAAACAAAAATAAAAGTTTGCCTTTAACAATTTTTGGTTCACAAAAATTGAAGTCTATAAAATATGTTGAAAAAAGAGGATCAGCGCAGTGTAAAAGCTCTGTAATATTTGGGGGTATGAGAGCTAATGGCACCACAATAATTAAAGCTAAAAAATCAAGAAATCACACAGAACTATTGTGTAAACACTTAAATTTACCAATCTCAGTAAAAACAAAAAAAAATCATGATGAAATCAAAATTAATAAAATTAAAAATATAAATCCATTAAATTATAATATCCCATCAGATATTAGCTCAAGTGCTTTTTTTATCGTTTTAACAGCTCTGTCAAATAATTCAGAATTGATTATAAAGAATGTAAATATTAACCCATCTAGAACTGGAATAATTACTATTTTGAAAAAAATGGGAATTTCAATAATTTTTAAAAATCAGAGGATTTGTAAAGGAGAAAAAATTGCCGACATAAAGATCAAAAGTCCTCAATCTATTAAATCAATCAATTGCCCATCAAAGTTAAATAGTGGTGCCATTGATGAATTTCTCATTATATTTCTAGTAGCTGCTAAAGCTAATGGAGTCTCATATTTCAAAGATTTGGCTGAATTAAATCAGAAAGAAAGTCCTAGACTAACATGGGCTAAAATAATCTTAACTAAAATGGGCATTAAAACTGACACCACTAAAGACTCCATAAAAATTTATGGAAATCCTAAGCTAAATATAAAGAAAAAAATTTTAATCAAAAATTATCTTAAAGATCATAGAGTATTTATGACAAGCGTAATAGCTGCACTGTGTTTTGGTGGAAAGTGGAATATATATGACAAAGATTCAATTAAAACATCATTTCCAAATTTTTTGAAAATAATTAATGATTTAAAAAAAAATGTTTAAAAGAAAAAATATAATTAAAATAGCTATAGACTCTCCCGCAGCTGCAGGTGCAGGAACACAAGCCAAATTAATTTCTAAGCATTATAATTTGCTCCAGCTTGAAACTGGACTTATTTATAGGTATATCGCTAACATTAAAATTAGAGAACCTAAGAAATTTAATTACCAATATTTAAAAAAAAAAATTAATATTTTAAAAATCTCATCGTTACATAATAAAAAGTTACTTTCCGATAAAGTCGCAACAATTGCGTCAATAATCGCTAAAGACAAAAAAATTAGAAAATTAGTTCATGCTTTTCAATTAAAATGTGCTTACAATCCTCCAAAAAAGTACGCTGGATCATGCTTAGATGGGAGGGATATCTGTTCAATAATCGTACCAGATGCAGATGTAAAACTATTTATAACTGCTAATTTAAAGACTAGAGCGCTAAGAAGATATAAGGAGCTAAAACCCAAAAATAAGAATATTTCTTATCAAGAAATACTGAAAAGTCTGAAAAAACGTGACAAAAGTGACACAAATCGAAAGATTTCTCCACTTAAAAAAACAAAGGATAGCATCTTGCTAAACACTACTAACCTAAGTATAAGACGTTGTTTTTTAAAAATTAAAAAAATAATAGACAGGAAAATAACTATTTAATGGAAATTTATAAAGATTTATCAAATCCGGCCTCTCAAGAATTCGAAAAATTACTTAATAGTCAGCTATCAAAAATTCAAATAGAAGAAGGGAAAATTATAGAAGGTAAAATAAACAAAATTACTGAAAAGTTTGTTTTCCTTTTTGTTGAGGGATTAAAGTCTGAGCCTGTTCTAGATATCAATGAATTAAAGAGTATGGGCTTAGCTGAGAAGATTAAAATTGGCGAAACCATATCTGTTTTATTAGAGAAAATTGAAGATAAGCATGGCGAGGTTTTAGTTTCTGCTTCTAAAGCACAAAAAATTAAAGGTTGGGATAAATTAGTTGAAGCATACGAAAAAAATGAACCTATTATGGGTAAAATTACCTCTAAATGTAAAGGAGGTTGTATCGTTGAGCATATTGATACAGGTTCACTCATGTTCCTACCAGGTAGCCAGATATCAGACAAACCTTTGAAAGATATAAGTCATCTAATGAACGAGCCACAAAAATTTGCATTAATAAAACTTGATAAAATTCGAGGTAATGCTTGTGTTTCAAGAAGAGAAATTATCTCATCATTCAAAAAAGAAGACAAAGCTAAAATAATTGAAAAATTTAAGGTAGGTGACATCATTAAAGGAGCTGAAGTAAAAGGTTATAGTTCTTTTGGTTGTTTTTTTAATGTTAATGGAGAGCTAGATGTACTGGTTCATCTTCAAGAGATATCTTATTCAAGAGTGAACCATCCTGATGAGGTATTTAATATTGGTGAAAAGCATGATCTAAAAGTTATAAGTGTTGATAAAGAAAAATTACAAGTTGGCTGTTCAGTAAAACAATTATCACCAGATCCTTTTGGACATATAGAAAATTATGAACTAAATAAAATATATAAGGTTAAAGTTGTAAAACTAATGGATTTTGGAGCTTTTTGTGAGTTGGAGCCAGGTCTGACTACTCTATTGCATTCAAGTGAATTAAGCTGGACAAAGAAGAATATTTCTGCAAAAAAAATGTTCAAAATTGGTGATGAAATTGACTGTGTGATTACTGAAATTGATAAAGATAAAAGAAGGGTTGCTATTTCGCATAGATTAACTCAGGAAAATCCTTTTGAGACTTTTGAGAAAAAATTTCCTATCAATACGATTGTTGAGGGTGAAATTGTTAACAAAAATGAATACTCATTATTTGTTAAGATTGAGAATTTAGATGTAGATGCTTTTTTGCACTGCAATGATTTGACTTACTTAAATAATGGAGAAGAGGAGTTAGCCAAATATAAGAAGGGTGATAAAATTAAGGTAATGGTTTTAGAGATAAAATCCTCTGAACAGAAAATTAGAGTTGGTTTAAGACAAACTCAAGCAGATCCTTTTGATTTCTTTAAAGATAAAACTAAAAATCAAACGATTACTGTAAAAGTTATATCAACTGACAACAAAGGTTTAATGGTAAGACCTGAGGGTTGTGAAATGGAATTTCAAATTAAAAAAAATGCAATTGCTATCAATGCAGCAGATGCAAGACCTTCAAGATGGACAGGTGGTGAAAAATTAGATGTCGCAATAGCTGATCTAGATATTAATAAAAGAAAAGTTGTATTAAGCATTAAATTACTTGAGGAAATCGAAAAGAAAGAAGCTTTAGAAAAATATGGATCAGAAGGATCAGGTAAAAACTTACCATTTTCATCTCTGTCTCAGGACTTAAAGAAAAAAGAAAAAGATAATTAAATTTAAGAAGATCTAAATTGGCTATTGTAAAATCAAAGCTTCTAAAACAACTTTCAAATAATTATCCTAATTTCTTAAAAAAAGACTTAGAAAAGTTCACTAACATAATTTTAAACGAAATAAAGAGAGCTCTAAGAAGAGGAGACCGAGTAGAACTAAGAGGTTTTGGTGTATTTTCGACAAATATTCAAAAAGCCAGAATATCACGAAATCCTAAAACAGGAGAAAAAGTCAATACTCCTGAAAAAAAAACTATTCACTTTAAAATGTCCAAAGACTTGTTTAAAAAATTAAATAATGAAGAATAAAATTATATTTGTTGCTTGTGATGCATCAAAGATAATTAAAATTAAAGATATTATTGTTCAAACAAAAAATAATAAATTAAAGATCATACCAAAATTTGGATTGCAACTTTTTTACTCAAAAAATGGAAGAAAGTTCCTTGAAAAATTTAAAAGGGATTTTTGGTTAGATTTAAAAATAAATGATATCCCGCAAACCGCTCTATCAGCAATAGATAGTTTAAAAGATTTAAAAAAATGTAAGTATATTACAGTCCATGCAAATGGTGGCCTCGATATGCTAAAAGCTGTAAAAAAACATGCAAAAAAAATTAATAAAAACTTAAAAGTTTTAGGCGTTACAATTTTAACAAGCTTGAATAACAAATCTTTGAAAGAGATCGGTCATACCAAAAATGTTCAACAATTAGTTTTGAAGCAAGCTGAACTTATAAAAAAATCAGGTTGTGATGGGATTGTATGCTCACCACAAGAGTCTAAAATGATTAGAAAAAAATTTAAAAATTTATTGATAATAACACCTGGCATAAGACTACCAGGAGATAATTCAAACGATCAAGCACGAGTGATGACTCCTAAAGATGCTTTTAAGAATAAAGTTTCAGGGGTTGTAATGGGCAGATCACTTACAAAAGGTAATATTAAATATAATGTAAAAAAATTAATTGATCATTTAAATCAATGATCAAAGGCTGTAAAATCTGCGGAGTTTCTGATCCAGACACATTAAGCTTTATAGTTAATCATCCGTATCCACCTAAATTTATTGGTTTTATTTGTAACTATCAAAAAAGTCCAAGATATGTTGAGTTTAACAAGTTAAAAAAGTTGTTAAAAATAAATAAAAATAACTCTAAGTATGTCGCTGTATTAGTTAAGCCAAAAGAAGAAATATTAGAAAAAATTAAAAATCTTCCTTTTGACTACTACCAATTGTATGATTGCAATCCTGAACAAATTAACTCAATCAAGATAAAATATAATAAAAAAATAATCACCGCATTTACTGTTAAAGACAAATCAGACTTAGAAAAATATCATGATTTTAATTGGGTAACTGATATTTATTTATTTGATAGTAAAGGTTATGAAAAAAGTGAAGCATTTGATCACAATCTAATTATGGATATCAAAATTAATAAAAAATTGATGCTTGCTGGTAATATTAAGTACAATGACGACTTAGAAAATTATGGAAAAATAGCTGATTTTATAGATTTATCTGGAGGGTTGGAAACTTCTGGATTAAAAGATCTATCCAAAATAGAAATTTTTTTAAAAAAAGTAAAACAAATTAAAAATGAAACTTAAAAAAGGTGTGCCATTAATTGATCAACATGACCAATTTGGTTTTTGGGGAGGAAAATTTGGAGGTAGCTTCATTCCTGAAACTCTAAAAAAACCTGTGGAGGATTTAACAGAAGAATTTAAGAAATTAAGAAAAAATAAAAAATTTATTAAGAAGAGGGACTATTATTTTAAAAATTACATTGGCGCTCCAACCTCTTTTGTAAAATTGGAAAATTTATCTAGTCATCTAGGTGGTGCTCAAATATGGGCAAAAGTTGTCTCAGAAGCTAATGGGGGTGCTCACAAAATATATAATGCGACTGTGCATGCACTTCTTTGTAAAGCGATGGGTAAAAAATATATCGTTGGTGACACGGGAGCTGGTTATGCAGGAAAAATGTTAAGTATGGCTGCAAAAAAGTTCGGCTTGAAATGTAAAATATTTATGGGTGCTAAAGATATTAAAAGACAAAAACCAAACTGTGATGCAATGAAAAAAAATGGGGCTGAGATTGTCCCTGTTTATTCTGGCAGCCAGACCTTGGTAGATGCCGTAAGTGAATGCATGAGATACTGGGTATCAAACTGCGATAATACTCATATGTGTGTTGGTAGTACAGTAGGACCAAACATATTTGTTAAAATATGTGGGTGGAGTACTGCCCAAATATCTAGAGAATTAAAGGTACAATTAAAATCTGAATTTAAAAAAATTCCAAAAAAAATTAAATTAATTAATTGTGTAGGTGGTGGAAGTTCAGCTTATGGCTTCTGGAGTGAATTTATAGATTTTAACAAAAAACAAATTGAGCTGATTGGAGTTGAGGCAGGTGGTCCCGAAAAATCGAAACTTCATGCAGCTCCATTAAGCCAAAATGCAAAAATTGGAGTTTTACATGGTGCTGCTTCTTATGTTTGCCAAGATAATGAAGGTCAAATAAATGAAACAGAATCTATTAGTGCTGGATTAGATTATCCAGGTGTAAGTCCTATTCATTGTTTTTTAAAAGATACTAAAAGAGCAAGATACACTTATGCAACAGATGAGGAGGCTTTGAATGCACACGTTATGGTAACCAAGTTTGAAAACATTAATCCAAGTTTAGAGCCTAGTCATGCATTTGCTGAAGCAATTAAAATTGCTCCAAAGCTAAGTAAAGATACAATTATAATTGTAAATTCTTGTGGGGACGCCAAGAAAGATAGGGATATTTTAAAAGAAAGATTGGGTAAGAATTAATGGTCTCATTAATTAATGAAGTTTTTAAAAAAGCAAGAATTGCTAACAGGCCAGCATTGTTAACTTATACAGTTGCCGGTGATAATACTAAAAAAAAATCTTTAGATATTCTTAAGTCAATATCAACTTATGCTGATATATGCGAGTTAGGTTTCCCCCATAACACTCCCATTGCAGATGGTGGTCAAATACAAACTAGTGCATACCGCGCAATTAAAAATGGAATTAAAATAAATGATGTTTTTGAAATTGCTAAAGAATTTAAGTTATCAAAAAAAACAACTCCTATTATTTTAATGGGCTATTACAATATGGTTTATCAATATGATGAAAATAAATTTCTTAAAAAATGTAAGAGTTCAAAAATAGATGGATTGATTGTTGTTGATCTTCCTTACCCAGAAAATAAAAGTTTTTCTGAAAAGTGTAAAAGAAATGGTATTAATTTTGTACAATTAGTCTCACCAACTACATCAAATATAAGATTAAAAAGAATTATCAAAGACTCTCATGATATGATTTATTACATAAGTATGTTATCAACTACGGGAGGAAAATTAAAAGTTTCCCCTAAAAAAATTTTAGAAAATTATTTCAAAATTAAAAATCAAAACAAATCAAAAAATGTTGTAATTGGATTTGGAATCACTGAGAAAACTATTAAATCACTCAAAAAAGCTGATGGTTTAGTTGTAGGAAGCGCAATTTGTAAGGAAATTTCTAAATCCATTAAAAACAGACAAAATGCTGTCACAAATGTTACTAATGTAGTTAGAAGATTAAAAAATAAAATTAAATGAACTGGATTACAAAAATAATTAAAGCTGGTGAAAAAATCAAAACAGCTATTAAAGAAAGAGCATCTAAAGAAGATATCGCAAATAGTGATTGGACTTCATGTTGCATAGGTCCAATACTTAAAAAGGATTTAGAAAATAACTTATGGGTTTGTCCTGAATGTAACAAGCACCACCGAATTAAGCCTAAACAGAGATTTGATATTTTATTTGGTAAAAACAATTATGAAATATTTAAAACTCCTATTCCAAAAGATGATCCATTAAATTGGACTGATTCCAAAACATATAAAGACAGATTAAAAAGTGCACGAAAAAAAACTGGTTTAGAGTGTGGAATGATGGTTGCATCTGGCACTATTGACAATATTAAAATTACTGCAGTTGCATCTGATTTTGATTTTTTAGGTGCCTCAATGGCTGCTGCTGAAGGTGAAGCTTTTTTATATGGAATTCAACATGCAATAGAAAATAAAACTCCTTTTTTATGTGTTAGTGCTGGTGGAGGAATGAGAATGATGGAAAGTTTAATTTCATTATCTCAGATGACGAGAACTACTCTAGCAATTAATGAATTAAAAAAAAATGGTTTACCTTACTTGGTTTGTATTACAGATCCAACTGCTGGAGGAATAACTGCCTCTTATGCAATGCTAGGTGATATCAATATTGCAGAACCTGGTGCATTGATTGCATTTGCAGGAGCTAGAGTAATTCAAGGTACTGTTAAAGAAGAGTTGCCTGAAGGTTTTCAAAAGAGTGAGTATGTTGAAAAAACTGGATTTGTTGACCTAATAGTTGAACGAAAAGAACTAGCCTCTAAGATTGGAACTCTATTATCAATATTGTTAAAGCGAAATTCTGTTATAACTTCTGAACAAAATGAAACTGCAGAAGATAGTCAATCGCTTACAAAAGTTGCATCCTAAAGAGATAGACCTAAGTTTAAATAGAATAAAAAAACTCTGTAAAACCCTTGGAAATCCACAAGACAAATTAAAAGCTATTTCGGTAGTTGGAACTAATGGCAAATATTCAACGATACAGGCTTTATTTGCAATCTTAAGAGAGGCAAATATTAAGTGTAATATTTTTACCAGTCCCCATATCAAAAGAATAAATGAAAGATTTGTATTTAATAATGAAGAATTAAATGATGATGATCTTGGAATTCTTTTTGAGGAAGTTGAAGAAGCAAATAACAATGAGCCAATAACTTTTTTTGAAATACTAACTGCAGCATATTTTTATAAAGCCTCAAAATACCCTGAAAATATTAACCTAATTGAAACAGGGCTATTTCACCGCTTTGATGCAACAAATATACTAAAAGATAATTTAGCAAGCATTGTAACTTCTATTGGTTTGGATCATTTAGATTGGTTACCTGAAAATGAACAAACAACTAAAAAAATAATATTTGAAAAAACCTCAACTTTAGTAAATTCTAATATTATTATTGCAAAGCAAAGTTCATCTGAAATTGTTAATGATATAAAAAGTTCAATTTTAAAAAATTCCTCAAAAAAATATTTTTTTAATGAAGACTATAATTATTCATCGAATGAAAATGGCTTTATTTTTTATGAAGATAAAAATGGTGGTATTAAGCTTCCAACCCCAAACGTAAAAGGTCAATTTCAGCTTGAAAATATTTCAACAGCAATAGCAACCTTAAGATCAATCAACCATTTAAAAGTTAGTGAAAAACATATTAAAGATGGAATTACTAAAATTAAAAGTATTGCACGACTTCAAGAAATAGATTCTGGTAATCTTAAAGAATTGGTAAAAAATAATAAATTACTTGTTGATGGATCTCATAACCCTTTAGGAGCAAAAGTTTTGAATGAATATTTGGAAAGTTTAAATTGCAATAAACATATTATTCTAGGTATGATGAGTAACAAAGATCATAACGATTATATGAGTTACTTTAAAAATATTTCTTCCTTGACCACTATAGATATCCCCAATCAGCCAAACTCAATCAAAGGAAAAGTGTTAAAAAGTAAGCTTAATAGCTTCGAAAACGTTCAATATAAAGAGAGTATTATAGATGCTATCAAGTCAATTCCGATCAAGGAAAACGATATAATATTAATTACAGGATCTTTGTATCTTGCTGGTGAGGTGTTAAATTTAAATTAAATATTTTCGTCTAGGAATTCTTTCATATGACTTTCTGGAACTCCTCCAACTTTACGGCTAACTTCTTGTCCTTTTTTATATATGATTACTGTTGGCACTCCACGTATCCCAGCTGCAGAACCTGTATTAATTCCGGCATCTTCAATATCGGTTATATAAAAGTTTGCTTTGTCTTTGTACTCATCTGATAATTTATCCATCACTGGCTTGAGAGCTTTACATGGACCACACCAGGATGCTGAGAATTGAATTACTGATACGTCTTCATTTTTGATTTTATTATCAAAATCTTCATCTTTAAAATCTATAAGCATAAATCCTTTCTATAAATTGGGGCCTTAAAGTCAACTAGGCAATTTCATATTTTTTTTCAATAGACATTATAAATTCATTAATTTTGTCTAATTTTTTCAACTCTTCCTGATCATCTCGGTTAGATGCTTGATCTCTCAATGTATCAATCTCCGTGTAAGCCATACCGATGGTTTGCCACTTTTCCTTGTTTTTACTCAATATCCTCCGAGCTATTTCGCTTTTAATATTTTTGTATAAATCGGGGGGTAAAATATGAGGTGCTTCTTGATAAATAATTTTTTGACCAAACCAGCTACAGCGTTTGTCTTGAAACTTATCTAATAATCTTAATTTATCTTCCCACGATGAACTATGCCATGTTTTAAATAATGCAGTATCTTTATTAGGAATAAATTTTTCATACAAAGTTTCTTCTGGAAGCAAATCTTCTTGAGTTTGAGTTTGAGCTTTCTCTTCAGCAGCTTCCCTATTAATAATTTGTATATTTTTACAAAAATTTTCACTATTTCTTACTAGCTTTGCTCTTTTCAGAATAGTTTCTAAATCTAATTCTGAATATGCTTTTTCTTTTAATGCAAATTTTTTATCTAAAACTACTGGAGCCTTATTAGTTTTTAATACTCTTAAAGCTTTTGGGCTTATTTTTTTCAAATTTACTTTAAGCTCATTAACTGACAAATTTAAAAAAGGTTCTGGATCTCTTCGTAAATCCCAAACATATCCCCAAGACGCATAGGTAGGATGAAAACAATGTTCTGGATGAAGTGTACAAACAAGATACATCATATTTCTTCCTTTTACGTTCTCAAAAATAGAATAAATTCCCTCTGTTTTTAAAATTGATTCAACACTGTTCTTTGTTGAGGTACTTAAAAATTTTTCCCAATTATCTTTATGTTTTTCTTTTATTATTCTAAGTATCTTTAAACTTGTAAAAGCATCGTGATAAGCAGTGTGTTGTTGTGTGGTATCAAATCCTTGTTGTCTTGCTAATGCTTCTAAAGCCAAACTTTCATTTCCTGCAGGAGTGAGTTCGGTTTTTAAAGTTTCAGAGTTTATAGTTTGAGCAGCTCTTGCAACATGTAAACCATCAGACTCTTGATTAGGTGAAGAGTGGGTTAAATAAGGATATCTGTTTCCTTTAAAAAAATTAAAGTGAAACATTCGACGATCAAAATTAAGATTGCTCCAACCTATGAACAAAGATGGAGCTGCTTTTGAAAAGAAATTTTCGACAGCTCCTAGAAAATCATAATGTGAATAGTTGCCTTTGGTAAGTAAATCAATACTTGTAGAGTTTACTAGAAGTGCTTTGGCGCTTGGCACTTCCCCTTCCGGCATTCGCCCACGAATATTTAACTTTCCAATTTCTTTAAGGTTTTTATCTACAACCACCGCACCAACCTCGATAATGCTTCCCCAAATAGTACTATTGGTTGTTTCAGTGTCGTAGATTACTATTTTATCCATATTATTTTTTAAGCTAAATTTGAAAGCTCATTAAATTTTTTTAATCTTCCCAAAAACAAGTTCTGATAAACAACCAAATCATGACTTTGAATTTTAAATTCTTGGAACAATTTATCTACTGTGCAAACTAGAATTACACAAGAAGTGATATTAGAGTTATACACAATGTTATGAGCTAAGGAATATGCGCTCGTTTGTAAAAGCCATGAGTCAATATATTCTGATTTTTTTGGCTTATTACTTTGTTTAAAATCTATTATCGTCTCTCGTCCCTCATAAACTCCAACACAATCTGCTGTACCAGCATATTTGTCTGGATAGTAAAGTGTGCATTCAACTCCCCAAATTTCTTCCAATCTATTTTTTAAACCTTTTTCAATAATTTCTTTTGCCATTAATTTATATTGTTCATTGTCATCAAAAAAACTGAGGTTTTCTCTTCCAAGAAGATAGGACTCTAAGTAATTATGCATCTGTGAACCCCTGCTACTTGCCGCTTTTGTAATTGCTTCAGCCTCTTTATAACCTGTTCTCTCTCGCCAATTGGCTAATGCCGCCTTGTCCTCCTCTGATCTTGTTGCATCTAAAATAGATGTAACACTTGGTAATTTCGCTTCACCTAATAAATATCTTCTTATACCATCTACTGTAGCTCTTGATGATTTTGGGTAATCATATTTCTTATTCCACTGCATGTGATTTCTTATATTCTTTATTGGAGAAAAATAGAAATTAATTTTTGGCCTGTTTTGAGTGATCAACAAATTTTTCTACATTTTCATTTTGAACAGCTTTTTCAAGTTGTTCAGGGTCTTTAATACTTTCAAGAGTTCTTGTTATTGATCTTGCATCTGTACCGAACTTATCAACAACAGACATAGCCTCTTCTAATTTTTTTCTTAGTGAAATTATATTATCAAAGTGTTTTCCAAATCTTGAACTGATTGTTTTTAAATGGTTATAGATTTCTGTTGCACCTTTTTGAACTTTCAATGATTGAAAACCCATATGAAGAGATTGTAAATAAGCAGATAAAGTATTAGGTCCACAGATTACAACTTTATATTTTTTCATTAATTCTTGAGTTAATAACTCTTTAGTGCTTGGATCTTGGAATTCAGTTAATTCTTTATATAGACTTTCAGTTGGTACATATACGATTGCAAAATCGGTAGTTTTTGGAGGAACAATATATTTTTCATTAACACTTTTAGCTTTAGCTTTAAAAGCAGTTGCTAATTTAGCTCTTGCCTCAGCAACAGTCCTTTTGTCGTCCGCATCATGACCATCCGTAATTGCTTTAAATTTTTCTACTGGAAAATGACTATCAACTGGAACTAAAACATCTCCTTGAAGTTTAATTGCAAATTCAACATTTTCACTTGTATCCTCTTTCATTTTTACATTCGTCATGAATTGAGAGGCTGGCAACAAATCTTTGATTAGTGCATCTAAGCTAAATTCAGCAAGCGTTCCATATTTTTTAACTCCAGCTAAAATTTTAGTAATACTCTCCTGGCTTTGATTAAGTAATTGTACCTGCTGGTTAAAGTTTCCAACCTTTTCATCAACTTTAGTTAAAGCTTCGGTCATATCTTTTGTTACACCAGTTGAGAGATTATTAAACGACGTCGACATTGTACCAAGAGAGGTATTAATAGTATTATTTAAGGTATCTTTAAGCGTAACTATTTCTGTTTTTAAATTAGCTATTTCATCTGCTTCTTTATTGTCATTCTCGTCTTTGAGTTTTGGTCTTAAAATTAGGTAAAGAATTGCCAAAACTCCCCCAAGCAATAAAACAAGTAATACTATTAAAATAAGATCCATGATTCTTAACTCTTATTTTATAGTAAAAAATTGATTAATATATTTAAATATTTAAAGTTACTTAATGGAATTATCACTTTTATTAAAAATATTATTTGCTCTTATTATTGTGATTACAGGATATGCGATCGCTAGAAATCTAGATATTATTAAGATTATTTTAATGTATTGGAAAGACTTAATACTTCGTAGAAAGTAACTTTGCTAATTTTTTTACTCCTTGATTTTTAAAAGAAGATTTACCAATGAACATACAAAGCTCAGATTTTAAAATATAACCATCATTTATGATACGTAAATTGTTTGCTGCAAGAGTTGACCCAGTACTAGTAATATCGGTTATTAGCTCACAACCTCCAGTAAAAGGCTCTATTTCGGTTGATCCAATTGATTTTACAATTGAAAATTGAGTAACACCCTTATTATAAAAAAATTCACGTGTAAGATTTGGATATTTAGTAGAAACTCTTATTCTTCTATTTTTCTTTTCCTTAAATTCAAATGCTACTTCCTCTAAATCAGACATTGAATAAATATCAATAAAATCATCAGGAATAGCTACAACTAAAGAGGCACGACCATATGGATATTTTTTATATATTTTAATATTTTTTTGAATATTAATTTCACTTTCTTTCAATAAATCTAAGCCTGAAAAACCAATATCTAGTGATTTATCAGATAGTCTCTCAATTATTTGACGAGCATGTAAATAAATTAATTGAATATTTGGTCTTCCTTTTATTGAGCCAAACAAATCTCTATCTCCTCTCTCTGAGATAAGTTTTAATTTATTTTTTTTAAAAATATTTAAAACATCTTTCCTAAGCCTTCCCTTGCTAGGAATTCCGATATTGATATTATAATTCATAATTAAATTTCAATAATTTGTTTTTATAAAGTTCGTTCATTTGCATTATTAAATTTGTATTCAGTAAATTTTTATAATTATTTTCTTTACCTAAATTAAAAAACTTAATTCTTTCTAATTTATCTTTTTTAAATACTGCTTCCTGAAACCCTTTTTTTTCTTCCATTTTTTTTAATTTTTCAAATTCACAAGATTTGATAGCTTCTTTTGCTTTAGATCGATTAAAATTTTCATTACTTTTTGATATATCTTTAATAAAACTAACTACTTTTTTTAAAGTTTGAAAAGTTTCAGATTGTAAATCTTCATATCGGATAACTAAAATTGGAAAATTTTTATAACTTAGCCAGCTATCGATATGGATATCCCATGAAAATAAAGCCGTAAAACCTAAATATCTATTACCTTTTTTTTCAATAATTGCCCTTTTACTATCTTTCATAAACTCATAAGCCTCATCAATTGTTATCTGATAGTGATTTGCCAGTGAAGTAACAACATTTCTGGGGTCTCTAACTATATAAATTCCACCTAAAGTATTTTTTGGATCTGTGAATCTGTTGCCGTTTATTTTGCAGATTGCATTATGAGTTTTGAATAATTGTAATTTTTTTTCTCTATTTATTTCGGCTTGCTTATCTAGCCATTTTTCTGCAGTGTCTTCGGGTTTTAAATATAAATCTTTGTCATCCTTAAAATAATTCACACTTGGAAACTGATCAATTTTTTTAAGTAATTCAAAATTAAATTCGCCATTTCTAGAAAAATAATAGCTAGACAATAACGATCTTAACCAAGTATTTCCACTTTTTGGATATGAAGCTAGCCAGATTATCATTGGAAATTTAGGTTAAGCGCTGCGCCCACAGCTGCAACTTGGTTTTTTGATCCTAAGTCAGATATGAGCTTATCATAACGCCCACCACTGATAATACTAATATTCTTTGATTTAGATTTAATATCAATCTTGAAAACCAATCCTGTATAATATTCTTGTTGCCTTCCAAAAGATGAATCAAAAACTACATTAAGTTTAGAAATTTTATTATGTGAGATTGGAAAATATTTTTGATCCACAGCTAAATTAATTCTATTAGTTTTAAAAAAATTATTTAATACCTCTGCAGCTTTATTGATGGGGCACTTAATCTTTAAAAAAGAATTAATTATTTTAGATACTTTTTTGCCTCTATTTGCTTGTCGTGGATCTTTAATCTTTGCATCAAATCTTTTTAAGATTTCACCAACAGATCTTCCAGCAATCATAGTTTCTGGATTTTCTTTGAGTAAATTCAGATATCGTTTTTTGTCAACTTCCACTATTGTTGGGTCAATATCTGCGTTTGTTTCTAACCTTTTTAGCAAGTCTTTAAAGTACTCTTTTCTCCAAAAATGTCTTGATAAACGTAACTTCCATCTTTTGGGGACATCTAATTTTGATATGAGTAAATTAAATATCTCGATGTTTCCAATGGTTAACGTGCCTGATGAAAATTTAAAATCTTGAAGTATTTTTAATGACGCGGTTATGATTTCGTTATCATCTTTTTTTTCATTTTTAGACCCTAAAATTTCAAATCCAATTTGATTTCTAATAATTTTATCTTTTTTGCTTTCAACCTTTCGATAAGCCTGGCCACTATAAAAAATTTTCTCTTTACCTTTAAAATTTCCCTCTAAGTATCTTAGACAAGAAGCAATGGTTAAGTCAGGTCTTAAGCATAATTCCTTTCCATTGATATCTGTGAAAGAAAACATGAATTTCCTAAAGTTCTCTCCTGATCTTTGAACGATATGATTTGCCTCTATTACAGATGGTAGCTCAATATATTTAAAACCCCTAGATTTTACCGATCTAAGGATTTTTTCAGATAAGTTTTTTGACTTCATTGATTAAATCTTCTTTAGGAATTGTTTGATTATTTTCGCCCTTGATACCTTTTAGATTTTTTATGGTGACAGTGTTTTCTTTGAATTCATTTTCACCACAAATAATTGCAACTGATAAATCTCTTTTATTTGCAAAAGTTAGTTGTTTACCTAGGTTTTTTTTACTATCTAAAAAAATTTCAGCATTAATTTTGTTATCTCTTAGTTGATCAACTAATTCATAATAATTTTTTAAATATTTTTTATCCATTACACATACTAATACCGGTTTTTGGTCCTCTACCTTAATTTGATCTAATTGCATTAGAGCAAATAACAGCCTATCAACTCCAAAACTTATTCCAGTACCTGGAATATCAACCCCTCTAAATCTCGATATAAGTTTTGCATAGGATCCTCCCGAACAAATACTCCCGATTTCTACTTTCTTACCTTTGTTATTTGTGACTATGAAATTTAGATTTGTTTCAACAATAAAATCTGAATAATAAGCTAATCCTCTCACAATCGTAAAGTTTGTTTTAACTTGATTTAAATTTGATCCATATCCAAGTATTTCAAATACATTTTCTAATTCACTTATACCTTCTTGAGATAATTGATTATTTAAGGTTTGTTTTAATTCTTTTAAATCTTTTATTTTTAAAAAATTTAATATTTGTGCTGCTTGTTCGTCAGCTAAATCAGCCCCTTTAGTAATTGCTCCACTTTGATCTTTTCTCTCTTTCTTTAATAAGTCTTCAACTCCCTTTAGACCAAATCCTGGCTTATCCAATTTATCTATAGCTCTAATAACTTTGACTTGTTTTTCTTCAGATATTTTTAATTCATTAATTAAACCTTGCACAATTTTTCTATTGCTTACATTGATTGTAAATTGATCTTTGTTTAAACCACAGTCGGATAATGTGTTTGATATTAGATTACAAAGTTCTGCATTTGCCTGAGCTGGATCAACATTCCCAATAATATCAAAGTCTGCTTGCATAAATTCTCTATATCTTCCATTACCAGCTTTTTCGTTACGAAAAACATTTTGAATTTGATATCGTTTGAAAATTGGTGGAAGTTCTTGGTTGTTTAGAGCCACAAATCTTGCAAGTGGACTAGACAGATCATATCTAAGAGTGATATTTTTCTCTCCATCTTCGAATGAGAATACATCAGACATAGGATTGGTGTCATCTTCTGCCAAAAAAGATCCTATATTTTCACTAATTTCGAACGAAGGTGTTTCCAGAGGCTCAGCTCCAAACTTGATAAAATTTTTCTCAATAGCTTTTACTAGCTTCTTTTTAAGAAGAAGTTTATTACTCCAACGATCTTCAAAACCTGAAGGTAATCCAGGTACTAATTTATTTTCTTTATCCATTTTTTGGTACCCGGGCTGAGAATCGAACTCAAACTTAAAGTTCCACAAACTTTCGTGCTAACCGTTACACCACCCAGGCATCCCTTGTTTTTATATTATTTTTCTGTGGATTTAAAATTATATTATAAATAAATAGCCTATAGGCTATGGAAACTATTTCTATGAGTGCTTCTTGAAGTCTCTCTAAATTTATTATTTATAATCATGAGCAGTCTTTAAGACAAAAACTACTATAACACAATAGCTAATTTAGTAAGGACGTTTATCTAGTATAATTAGATAAAACGTCCTTAAAATATTTAAAAGAAATTAGTCTACTTTCTTTAAATTAACTGCAGAAGGACCTTTAGGACCGTCTTCTAATGTAAATTCAAGTTTATCACCCTCATTAAGATATCTCATTCCAGCATCTTTTACAGCAGAGGCATGAACAAAGGCGTCTTTTTCTTTATCGTCTCTTTCAATAAAGCCATATCCTTTTTTTCCATTATACCATTTAATTTTACCAGTTAGTGTACTCATCTTATTACTTAGTCCTTTTGTTATTTATTATAGTAAATAGGTTAATTTTTTTTTTAATTATTTCAAGACGAAAAGTAAATGGTGGTGCCTCGGGAAGGATTCGCACCTCCGACACAAGCCTTTTCAGGGCTCTGCTCTACTCCTGAGCTACCGAGGCAGGATTTTAACCTCTAAAGATTATTCTGCCTTTTGTTAGGTCATAAGGTGTCATTTCTACAGTCACGTTATCACCTTGAAGAACTCTAATTCTGTTTTTTCTTAACTTACCTGCTGTATGAGCTGTAACCGTATGTCCATTTTCTAACTTAACTCTAAACATAGCATTTGGAAGTAGATCAATTACTTTACCTTTAAATTCTAGTAAGTCTTGTTTTGACAAATTTATTTTCTCCTAATTCTTTTTATTACTGATTGAGCATGTCCAACAAGCCCTTCATAATTTGCAAGTGTTATAACTGATGGTCCAAGACTTTCAATACCCTTTTTTGATAGGTTTATGTAAGAAATTCTTTTATAAAATTCATTCACACTAATCCCACTCGAATATTTTGCAGATCCATTTGTTGGGAGAACGTGATTAGAACCAACATTATAATCTGTCATTGCCATTACAGCATATTTTCCTAAACATATAGATCCAGCATTTCTAATTTTAGAAACATAAGAATTATAGTTTTGAATATTTAACTCTAAATGCTCCGGTGCAATTTTATTTACAATCTCAATAATTTTTTTGTCCGAATTTACATACATCAAAATTCCATTACTATTTAAACTCTTTCTAGCTACAGATACTCTTGGAATTTTTTTTAATTGTTTAATTAATTCAATTTTTACTTTTTCTAATAATTTTTTATCTTTTGAAATTAAAATACATTGAGCAAGATTATCGTGTTCTGCTTGACCAATTAGATCACTTGCAACCCATTCAGGATTTGAAAATTTATCACAAACAACAGTTACCTCCGAAGGACCAGCTGTCATACCTTCAATGCCCACATCTCCGAAAACCTCTTTTTTTGCTGCAGCCACGTAAGCGTTTCCGGGACCAACAATTTTATCAACCTTTTTAATTTTTTTTGTTCCGTAGGCAGCAGCAGCAACTGCAGAAGGACCACCAATAGAATAAATTTCCTTTATTTTACATTTTCTTGCTGCATACAAAACTGCTGGATTTTGCTTTCCTTTAAAACCAGGGTTAATCATTATTAATCTTTTAACACCAGCAACAATTGCAGGTACAGCATTCATTAAAACACTTGATGGATAAGATGCTGAAGAACCAGGTACATATATTGCAACTGAATCTATTGGTAAATATTTATATTCAAGTTTATTTTTAAACTTATCTATAAAAGAAATATTTTTGAATTTTTGAAAAGAATGAAATTTGTAAATTCTATCATAAGCAGTATCAATTGCTTTTTTTACTTTTTGATCTAAAGATTTTATTGAATTATTAATTTGATTTGCCGTAGGAACAATGGTTCTGTTTTGATTAAATTTTTTTTCATATTTCAATAAAGCTTTATCACCATTTTTTTTCACGTCTCTAACAATACTGGTCACTGAGATAGAACTGGATTGAACTTTTTTTTTTCGCAGTAAAAGTAATTTATTTAAAGAATTATTAAATTTCTTATTAGTGCTATTTAGTATTTTCATTAATCTTTAATTTCATTTTGATCTTCTAGTCTTACTTCAATTGTTTCTGTAGTCAAAGCAATGTGCGCATTGTTACTGAAAATTAAGCTTATTTCATAATCAGTATTATTTTTCAAATAATCAATTCCAATTAATTCTAAAACTAATTCTTGATTTGACTGATCTATATTTTTAGATTTTACTTTATCAACGAAATCAAACCTGCAAATACTATTGATTTTTTTATTATCTTGCCCAGTTTCAACTTTCGTTCGCTCTATTGACAGCAAAAATACTTTATTTGATGCAAGATATTTTATATCTATAACTTTTACCTTTGCCCCAGCACTGCATGCAGAAATCATTTGTAAACCCTCCTGATCATTTGCAATAATTTTTGCCAAATATTTTTTTTCCATCAATTAACTCGACGTATTTTTGCTCCTACTTTTTTTAACTTTTTTTCTATGTTTTCATAGCCTCTATCTAAATGATAAATTCTATTGATAACTGATTTGCCTTTAGCGGTTAAAGCGGCAAGGACTAATGAAACTGATGCTCTTAAATCTGTAGCCATCAACTCTGCTGGAGCAAATTTTATATTACCAGGTATATAAGCCATATTTCCTTTAGTAGATATTTGAGCCCCCATTCTATTTAATTCCGCAACATGTAAAAATCTATTTTCAAAAATATTTTCTTTAATAGTAGATTTGTTGTTTGCCTTACATAATAACACCATAATTTGTGCCTGCATGTCAGTGGCTAGGCCTGGGTAAGGAGCTGTTTTAATATTCAAACCTTTAATTTTTTTTCTCCCTGTAACTTTTATATCATTTTTACTTATTTTAATTTTTGCACCTATTTTTCTCAAAATTTTAATTTCTGTTTGAATAATGTCTGGTTTAATATTTGTGATTTTTAAACTACCTTCAGTTAAAGCTGCTGCAACCATGTATGTTCCTGCTTCAATTCTATCAAACATGATTTGATAATTTATATTTTTAATACTGGCAACACCAATAATCTTAACTGTACGTTTTGAGGTCCATTTAACATTGCATCCAGCTTTATTTAAAAAATTAACAAGATCCAAAATTTCTGGTTCAATTGCACAATTTTTTAAAGTAGTTGTACCTTTTGCAAAACAAGCAGCAATAATTAAATTCTCCGTAGCGCCAACTGATATTTTTGGAAAACGTATCTTGGTTCCAATTAATCCTTTTGGTGCAGTCGCTATTACATAGCCTTGATCAATTTTATATTTTACTCCTAATTTTGATAATGATTTTAAATGAATATCAATCGGTCTAACCCC
This sequence comes from Pelagibacteraceae bacterium AG-430-E20, assembly GCA_003209915.1. Lineage (GTDB taxonomy): Bacteria > Pseudomonadota > Alphaproteobacteria > Pelagibacterales > Pelagibacteraceae > Pelagibacter. Next base: position 53,083 of record QCOF01000003.1, read on the forward strand.
GATAACACAACCGCCTGGGCTGCTAACCTTAGCTTTTTTAAATTTTGCTAACAATGGGCCTAAAACCAAAATACTTCCGCGCATAGTTTTAACTAAATTATAAGATGCAAATGTTTTTTTTTGATTTGTGTTGTCGATAATTATTTTGTCTCTTTTTTTTTTAATTTTAGAACCTAAAGATTCTAATAAAGTTATCATTGTTTCAATATCTTTAATTTTTGGTAAATTTTTTAAAGTTATTTTATTTTTTGAAAGCAATGTTGCTGCCAAAATTGGTAATGATGCGTTTTTCGATCCTGAAATATTTATTTGTCCCTTGAGCTTATTCGCTCCAAGAACCTCTAGTCTTTGCATATTTAAACTTTAGGTAATGTTACCCCAGTTTGACCCATATACTTTCCATCTCGATCTGCATAAGTCACTTCTGGTTTTTCATTTCCTTTTAAGAAAATAAATTGTGCAACACCTTCATTTGCATAAATTTTTGCAGGTAAAGGCGTGGTGTTCGAAAATTCAAGCGTAACATATCCTTCCCACCCAGGCTCTAGTGGGGTTACATTTACAATGATCCCACATCTTGCATATGTTGATTTACCTAGACAAATAACCAATACATCATTTGGAATTTTAAACTTTTCCACAGTTCGTGCTAAAACAAATGAATTTGGTGGGATAACACATTCAGATACATTTTTAGTTACAAAATTTGTTGGTTTGAAATTTTTAGGGTCAACAATCTCAGAATTAACATTTGTAAAAATTTTAAACTCGTCTGACACTCTTGCATCATAGCCAAAAGAGGAAAGTCCATAAGAAATACTCTTGCCTCTTACTTGTTTTTCCTCAAAAGGTGAAATCATGTTGTATTCTTTGGACATTTTTCTGATCCATTTATCGGAGAGAACTGACATTATTTATTTTTTTTCTTATTTTTTTTTTGGAAAATCTTTCTTTTTTTCAAATTTTTTCTGAGAGCAAGACTTAAACGCTCATTTTTATCTTTAGAACTCATTCTTTGTTTGGATTTGTCAAAAAATCTAAAGATATTGGCTTGTTGGGATCTAAAGCTTTTATTTTAGGTTCTTCTTGTTTTGGGCCTTCTTTAGCTAAACGTTTAGCTTTTTTTTCTGCAAGCTTCTTTTCTCTTTTAGCTTGCTTTTCCATAAGCTTGTTTCCTTTGGTTGATTTATAATCGTAGTGAATTCCCATAACATTTCTTTAAATAGATATAAATCATATTAGTCAAAAAATTAAGGCAATAATTTGAAAAAAATGCGTTATTATCCACAAGATATAAATTGTTTCTTTGCTCCTGTAGTTAAATGGCATAACAAGTCATTGGTAATGACTAGTTCCCTGGTCAGTACAGGGTGGGAGCACCACTAATTTTTATAAAATATCTTCCTTAAAAAGATAGTCACTAAGATTAAACTAAAAAAAGCTACAAGCGGAATATAAATATCTGGTGAAAAAATAATTTCAATGATACCAGGAACTTCAGAATTTTGATCAATAATTTTTTCAAACCCACTTCCAATCGATACAGCTAAAAATATTTGTGGAACGATCCCTATTAGTGTTGCAAAGAAAAAATTTCTTACTCGAACATTAAAAAGTGTTGGAAGCAAACAACTAATCTGCCACGGTATTCCTCCTATAAAACGATATATAAGTAAGTAAATAAACTCAGATTTTTTAAATTTGTTTTCTAGTTTATGATATTTATTTAAAAGCTTTTCTTTAATAAATTCTTTTAAAAAATAATTTCCAAAAATATATAAAAAAGTTGCACCAACGCTCAACCCAATTACAACAACAATAGTGCCTATCCATTTTCCAAAAATAAATCCACCCATTAAAGCGACTGGTGATCCAAAACCTAAAAGAGGAAATACCCATAAAATGGTTAAACCTAAAAAAATAAAAAATATCAGAATTAGATTAGATTTTTTTAATTCAGAAAAATATAATCTATTTTCTCTTATAAAGTCATATGAGGTAAGTTCCTGAATACTAAATTTAGAGAAGAAAAAAAATAAAAATAAAGTAATTAGTATTAAATAAACTAAACCTATAAATAATTTAAATTTGTTTGATTTTTCCATTAATAACAAAGTTATTTATAAAATGTTCTATTTGCTATTTATATATTTAATTACTATAAAGGGCGAAATTTAATAAAAAATTAACCACTTATTATGAAAAGAACATACCAACCCTCGAATGTCAAAAGAGCCAGAAAACATGGCTTTAGATCAAAGATGAAAACAAAAGGTGGTAAAAAACTTTTAGCCAGAAGGAGAGCTAGAGGAAGAAAGTCACTAACAGTTTCTGTTTAAATAAATGAAAAGCAAAATCCTTGCTCTTTCAAAGAATGAAGAATTTAAAAGTCTTTTAAAAAAAAAGAAAATTTCTAATAAGTATGTGACTATTTTTTTTGGAAAATTGCCACATAAAGACAATAAAAAACTCAATATAAGTTTTTCAGTTAAAAAAAAAATTGGAAATGCAGTTAAAAGAAATAAAATTAAAAGAAGGTTAAGAAGTATTGTTAACGATGCAGTTAAAATAATATCAATAAACTTTGATTTTTCTATCCTTGTTCTTGCAAAGGAGAGTATGTTAAACAATGAATACAAAAATATAAAAGAAACCTTATTTCAAGACTTAGAAAAAATTAAATAATGAATATATTTACTAAATTATTAATTAAACTTATTAAAGGTTACAAATATCTAATTAGTCCTTTATTTGGACACTCTTGCCGATACTTGCCTACATGTTCCGAATATAGCATTGATGCTTTAAAGGAATTTGGTTTGGTTAAAGGTCTTTTCAAGAGTATTAAAAGAATTTTGTCATGTCATCCAATTAAATTTTTAGGCGGAGGAGAGGGATTTGATCCTGTAAAAAAAGAAGCAAAGGATAATAAATAATGGAGACCCGAAATATTATAGCTGCCATAAGTTTATCCGCAGCCGTTATTCTACTTTACACCCTTTTTTTTGCGCCTCCTCCAGTAACTCAGGAAAGCATAGCTGAAAAAAATAAAACTGAACAAAGTTCAGATGCTCCTAGTTTAGATCAAAAAGAAAACATTACAGAAATTTCAAGAGAACAGGCATTAAGTGAAAGTGAAAGAATTCAATTTGAGAATCAAAGTATAATTGGTTCAATATCTTTGAAAGGAGCTGCGATAGATGACCTAACTTTTAAAGAATATAATGTAGTTTTAAACGGAGATGAAAAGGTAAACTTATTAGCACCAAGAAATGCTAAAGAAGGTTACTTAATAGAGAGTGGATTTATAACAACTGATAAAAACGTTGAAATACCTAATTCAAATTCTATTTGGTCAGTATCAGGAAATAAAAAATTAACTGCACAATCTCCAATAAAATTAACCTGGGCTAATGATCAGGGTATTACTTTTGAAAAAGAAATATCAATTGATGATAAGTTCTTATTTACAGTTAAACAACGAGTAATTAATTCTACAAATAACAAATACGATTTTTACTCTTATGGTCAAATTATTCGAAATGAAGCACCTGAAATAACAAATTTTTATATACTTCATGAAGGTTTAGTTGCAACACTTGATGATGAGCTTATTGAGGAAGATTATGATGATATTGAAGAAAAAAAATTTTCAAGAACTGCTCAAAAAGGATGGCTTGGTATTGGAGATAAGTACTGGATAACTTCATTAATTCCTCCAAAAGGAAAAGAGTTCAAAACTACTTTTGATTACAAAAATAAATTTAGAGCAAATTTTGTAGCAACTGAGCCTCTCGAGTTAAATAGCAATTCATCTATTGAAGATAAAATGCAGATCATCGTAGCTGCTAAAAGAGTAGATGTTATTGATGGTTACGCAGAATCTTTAAAAATAGATAAATTTGACTTAACAATTGATTGGGGATTTTTGTATTTTATAACTAAACCATTATTTTTTGGAATAGATTATTTCTTCAAACTTCTTGGAAATTATGGTTTAGCAATCATAGCAATTACTATTTGCATAAGATTAGCATTTTTCCCTTTAGCAAATTTCTCATTTAGAAGTATGGCTAAAATGAAAGCATTAACTCCAGAAATGACAAGACTAAAAGAACTTCATAAAGACGATAAGATGAAATTACAGCAAGCAATGATGGCACTATATAAGAAAGAAAAAGTTAACCCCATGTCAGGATGTTTGCCAATTCTGGTCCAAATCCCAGTTTTTTTTGCTTTATATAAAGTATTATTTGTGACTATCGAAATGAGACACATGCCGTTTTATGGTTGGATACAAGATTTATCTGAAAGAGATCCAACTTCATTATTTAATCTATTTGGGTTGCTACCGTATGATGTTCCATCATTTTTAATGATTGGAGCTTGGCCAATAGCAATGGGTATCAGTATGTTCGTGCAGATGAAACTTAACCCAGCGCCTACAGATCCAATGCAAGCAAAAATATTCATGTTCTTTCCACTTTTCTTAACAATAATATTAGCTCCTTTCCCTGCAGGATTAGTAATTTATTGGACAGTTAATAATATTTTAACTATGGCGCAACAAGTCTTCATCATGAAGCGTACAACAGTCAAAACTGTAACCTAATAATTGTAAATAGTTAAAAACCCATGGATCTTAAAAATATATTGCCCGAAGATGGGCCACCTTTAAGTGAAGTTAATAAATATATTGAAAAATATAAAAATGACTTAATTGTAATTAAATATGGTGGAAACGTTTTAATTGACAGAAGCGTATTTAACAATTTTATAACAGATCTATATGTTTTAAATAAATTAGGTCTTTCAATAATAGTTGTGCATGGTGGCGGGCCAAGAATAAAAAGAGAATTAGAAAAATCTAATATTCAATCAAAATTTATAAGAGGTTTAAGAGTTACTGATAAAAATATAATCAATATTGTAGAATCTGTTTTAATTGACTTTAATGATGATATTGTCGAAAATTTGAACAAAAAAGGCTCTAAAGGTTTTTCAATACACACAAAAAATAACAATATTATAGAGGTAATACCTGAAGCAGAAGAGTTAGGCTTTGTAGGGATACCAATATCGGTTAATAATGAAATAATATTTAATATCCTCAAGCAAAATAAAGTTCCAATTGTATCTCCATTAGGTTTAGATAAAAATAGTCAAACCTATAATATTAATGGTGATACAGCTGCTATGGCTATAGCTAAATCTTTAAAAGCTAGAAGATTATTACTAATGACAAATGTTGATGGCGTTCTTAACAAAGAAAAAAAATTAATAGAAGAAATATCGTCCACAGAAATTTTAGAAATGATTAAAAATGAAACTATAACAGAAGGCATGATCCCTAAAATTAATGCTTGTTTAGATGCTGTAAATAATGGAGTAACTGGAGTTGGAATAATTAATGGCACAAAAAAGCATTCATGTTTATGGGAAATATTTTCTGACAAGGGTGCAGGTACATTGATTAGAAAATGATAAAATTAAAGAATATTAAAAATATACTGTTTGATTGTGATGGAGTTTTATATCAAGATCTAGAAGCTGTTTTTGGTCAAGTAAGTAAAAGAATGACAGAATATATATCTAAAAAGTTAAATTTAGATTTAAAAGTGGCCAAAGAATTGCAGAGAAGTTATTTTCATAAATACGACACCAGTCTTAATGGTTTAATGATTCATCATAATATCCCTCCAAGAGAATTCTTAGATTATGTCCATGATATTGATTTATCTTTCTTGGAAAAAGATCAAACTTTAAGAAAAGAGCTTGAGAGTACAAATTTAAGAAAATTTGTTTTTACTAATGGAAGCAAAGAACACGTGAAAAACATAACCACATCACTTGGTATTGATGATCAATTTGAGAATGTTTTCGACATAGTAGATGCCAAATATAATCCCAAACCTGCAGCAAAAGCTTTTGATCTAATGATAGAAAAATTCAAAATAGATCCAAAAGAAACACTTTATATTGAAGATATTGCAAAAAATTTATCTATTGGAAAAAAAAGAGGAACAATAACTGCATGGTTAATCAATGACGAATACTGGGGTAAAAAAGAGTCAGATAAAGAATACATTGACTATAAGATAGAAAATCTTTCTTTATTTTTAAAAGAAATAAGGTTATTAAAAAACACATAAACGTTATGAGTATAGAAAATATTATTAGCGAAGCTTGGGAAAAAAGAGACCAGATAACCCCAAGTTCAGATGAAAATTTAAAGAATACTGTAAATCAAATTATTGACGATTTAGATAGCGGTAAAGTCAGAGTTGCTGAGAAAATAGATGGTGAGTGGAAAACTCATCAATATCTTAAAAAAGCAATCATGTTAAGTTTTAGAATGTACTCAATGGAAAATTTAAATGGTCCATACAGTAGTTGGTATGATAAAGCTCATCTTTTAAAAGGTAAAACAGCAGGATGGACTAAAGAAAATCATGAAAAGGCTGGTTTTAGAATGGTACCCAATTCACCTGTGAGAAAAGGATCTTACGTTGGAAAAAATGCAGTATTAATGCCGTGCTATGTTAATATTGGTGCGTACATAGATGAAGGCACTATGATTGATACTTTTGCAAGAGCTGGGAGTTGCTGTCAAATTGGGAAAAATTGTCATATTTCAGCTGGCTCTGGTGTCGGGGGTGTATTGGAGCCTGCTCAAGCATTACCCACCATAATTGAAGACAATGTTTTCCTTGGTGCCATGTCTGAAGTTGTTGAAGGTGTAATAGTTGGAGAAGGATCTGTATTAAGTATGGGAATGTATATTGGTCAATCCACAAAAATAGTTGATAGAAAAACTGGTGAAATTACTTATGGAAAAATACCACCTTATTCAGTTGTTGTACCTGGTTCTTTACCAGATAAAAATAATCCTGCAGCGCCATCCCTTTATTGTGCGGTAATTATTAAACAGGTTGATGAAAAAACTAGATCAAAAACATCAGTAAACGATCTTTTGAGAGAATAAAAATGCAAAAAATTAATGAACTTCAATTAGCTAAAGAGCTAATTAGGTTTCCTTCAGTAACTCCTGTTGATGCAGGTGTAATGAGTTTTTTAGAAAAAAAGCTAAAACAGCTTGGTTTTAAAACTAAAGTACTTGAATTTAGAGAAAAGAACAGCAAACCAGTAAAAAACCTTTACGCAAGACTTGGTAATAAAAGTCCTAACTTTTGTTATGCAGGTCATTTAGATGTGGTGCCTGCTGGAAACCTTAAGGACTGGACAGTCAATCCATTTAAACCCTCAATTAAAAAAGGACATTTAATTGGAAGAGGTGCAAATGATATGAAAAGCTCTATAGCAGCGTTTGTTGCAGCAATCAGCAATTTTATTGAAAATTACTCTGATTTTAAAGGCTCAATTAGTCTTTTAGTTACTGGGGACGAAGAAGGTGTCGCTATTAATGGGACGAAAAAAGTTGTGGAGTATTTAAAAAAAAGAAAAGAGAAAATCGATTTTTGTTTAGTAGGTGAGCCAACTAACCCAAGTAAATTGGGTGAAATGATTAAAATTGGGAGAAGAGGAAGTATGAACGGTAGATTAACTATAACTGGAGTACAAGGGCACGTAGCTTATCCTCATCGAGCAAATAATCCTTCAACAGCACTTGTGCAAATTCTTAAAGAAATAAAAGATATCAAATTTGATCAAGGAACAAAGGATTTTCAAGCAACTAACTTGGAAATAACAAATATAAATATTAATAACACTGCTGATAATGTAATTCCAGGTTTTGCTACAGCTACATTTAATATAAGATTTAATAATAAACACTCCTCTACTTCCCTGAAGAGTAAGGTAAATAAAGTTATTAAAAAAATATCAGCTAAAAATAAATCTAAATACAAAATTGAATATAGTGTATCCGGAGAAGCTTTTTTAACAAATCCTAATAAAACAACCTTTATGATACAAGATATAATTAAGAAAATTACAAAAATAAAACCTAAACTTTCAACAACAGGTGGAACTTCAGATGCAAGGTTTATTAGGAAAATTGCACCTTGTTTAGAATTTGGGTTAGTTGGTAAAACCATGCATAAAGTAGATGAAGCAGTTTCACTGTCAGATTTAAAAAAATTGACCTTAATTTATTCAAATATATTGAAAAATTATTTTAAGTGAAAACAGGGTTAATTACATCAGATACATATCAAAATCATAATACTGGGGATGGACATCCTGAAAAAATTGATAGAGTTTCTGTTGTAATAGATAATTTTAAAAAATTAGATAATAAAAAATTAATTTGGAAGAAACCAAATAAATTTGAGATTTCTTTTTTAATTAAAACTCACACCTCAAATTATATAGATCAAGTAAATAAATCTTTTCCCAAAAAAGGATATAATATTCTTGATGGCGACACTATAGTTTCTCCTGGTAGTAAAGATGCTTCTAAGGATGCTGTGGGTTCAATTATTACTGCAATTGATGGGGTGCAGAATAAAGAGTTTAAAAATGCATTTTGTGCGGTAAGACCACCCGGACATCACGCAGAAAAAGAAAAAGCAATGGGTTTTTGTATCTTCAATAATGTTGCTGTCGGAGCAAATTACTTAATCGAAAAATATAAATATAATAAAATAGCAATTATTGATTTTGATGTTCACCATGGAAACGGTACTCAAGACATTTTTTATGATAACGAAAAAGTTTTATTTATTTCTACTCACCAATATCCTTACTATCCAGGTTCTGGTTCTGAAAAAGAAAAAGGTAATTTTAATAACGTATTAAATATCCCTCTTGAAGCTGGAACATCTGCAGAAAAGTATCTAAACGCTTACGAAAATGTTCTAAGTAAAGTAAGAGAGTTTAAGCCTGAATTCTTGTTGTTTTCTGCAGGTTTTGATGCACACATTGATGATCCTTTGGGCCAACTGCAGCTTAGTTCTGAGGATTTTTATAAAATTACTAAAAGAACATTGGAGATCTCAAAACCATTTTGTAATGGAAATGTTGTATCAATACTTGAGGGTGGATATGATCTTAAAGCTTTACAAGAAAGTACCAAGAGACATGTTGATGCTCTAATAGAATTTAATTGATAAATTAATAATACTATCTAAACACACTCTAAATGAAACTGTACAGAATTAAAAAGTCAACTATAGATAAAAAAGGAAGAGGACTTTACGCAACTAAAGATATTAAAGCTGGAACTAAGGTAATTGATTACATCGGTAAATTAATCACAAAAAAACAAACTGAAGAGTCTGATAAATACGATAACGGTAAGCCCATTTATTTATTTACTATAAATAAAAGATACGATCTTGATGGAGATTTTCCATGGAATACTGCGGGTTTAATCAATCATTCATGTGATAACAATTGTGACTATGATGGTAAAGGACTAAAAATTTGGGTTAAAGCAATAAGAGATATTAAAAAGGGTGAGGAATTTACTTGTGATTACGGATTTGGTTACGATGAAAATTACAAACAATTTCCATGTAAATGTAAATCTAAAAACTGTTGTGGCTATATAGTAAGAGCTGAGTCTAGGTGGAGAATTAATAAAAAGTTTGCAATGAGCAACAAAAAAAAATTAATAAATAACTCTATATAAATAAAGCCCTTCGGGTGGTGCTGGTGGAGCACACAGTACTCTTTTTTTTGATTTAAATACTTTGTCAAAAGTTTTTAGATCCCATTTCTTCTCACCTAAATATTTTAGACAACCTACCATCGATCTTACTTGCTGTTGTAAAAATGATTGTGATTTAAATTCTATTTCAATTTTATTTTTTAATGTTCTTATTTTGATTGATTTAATTGTTCTGATTGGACTTTTAGCGTGACAACTTGATGATCTATAGGTTGAGTAGTCATTCGTTCCCAATAATTTTTTTGCTCCTTTTTTCATTAAATCAACATCTAGAATTTTCCTCACATGCCACCCTCTTCCATTTTCAATTACAGGAGCACTTATTTGATTAAAAATTATATATCTATAAATTCTTTGTTTGGCAGAAAATCGTGAATGAAATTTTTCACTTCTCTTTTTAATTTGAGTAATTGCTATGCCTTTATTATTAAGAAAATGATTAATTGATTTTAAAAATTTTGTTAAATCTAAAATTTTTTTTTGATAATCAAAGTGAGCTGACTGAGCATGAGCGTGTACACCTGCATCCGTTCTGCCAGACCCATTTAGAATTATTTTTTCTTTTAAAAGTTTTGATAAATGTTGTTGAATTAATCCTTGAATAGTAGAGCCTTTTTTTTGAATCTGCCAACCTCTAAAACTCGTTCCAACATATTCAATAATAACTTGATACCTCGCCATTTAAATCTGATGGCCTTTTCTAATTCTTGAACCAAGCATAAATTCACCTATATTTTGAGGCCTTTTTCCTTGTCTTTGTATCTCTGTGACTTTAATTGATTTCTTATCTCCACATGCAATTTCTAAATAATCGTTAAGCACCTCTCCCGGATTTCCAATCCCATTGCTGATTTCTCCTTTTAAAATTTTATATCTCTCACCACTTGATATAAAAAAAGCACCTGGAACCGGATATAAACCATTTATTTTCCCGATAATATTTTCTGCATTACTAGTCCAATCAATTAAACCCTCTGTCTTTTGAATTTTTGGAGCATAAGTTGCTTTTGAATGATCTTGATCCACGAAAGTTGCTTTGTCTTCAAGTATGTCATCAATATTATCTAAAATTTTTTCTGAGGCAATAAAAGATAACTTTTCAGCAATTTCAGCAGAATTAAAATTATTCTCCATATTGATTTTATAGGTATTGTAAACTGGACCTGTGTCTAATTTTTCTTCTATTTTCATAATACTGACCCCAGTTACTTTATCTAAATTCATTATAGCTCTTTGTATAGGTGCCGCTCCTCTCCACTTGGGTAGAATAGATGCATGTATGTTTATAAATCCTTTTTTTGTTAAACTTAAAAATTCTTTAGGTATAATTTGTCCATAGGCTACAACAATTGCTAGATCTGCATCTACTGATTTAAAAAATTCGTATTCTTGTTTATTTTCTTTTAAAGTTGATGGTGCCCTGTACTCTAAATTTAAAGTTTCAGAAATTCCTTGAATAGGAGATTTATTAATTTTTTGTCCACGATGTGATTTTTGTGGAGGTTGAGTATAAACGCATGTCACAGGATATCCATTTTGATAAAGAGATTTCAAAATTGGTACAGCAAACATGGATGTACCCATAAAAATAATTTTCTTAGCCATAAATTAAACTTCGGCTGTATTTGATTTTAATTTTGATAATTTTTTAATTATCATCGATTTTTTTAATTTTGAGAGATAATCGATAAATAATATACCTTCTAGGTGATCCATTTCATGTTGAATGCATGTAGCAAGTAAACCTTCAGCCTTTAATAATTGTTTTTGTCCATTATAATCCAAATATTCTACTTCACATTTACTTGGTCTATCTATATCTGCAAATTGGTTTGGAACCGAAAGGCATCCTTCTTCATAAGTAGCTTTTAAAGGGTCTTTATTTTTAATTATTGGATTTACAAAATATCTTGGCTCTTTTTTATTTTCTTCTTTGCAAATATCCATCACTATAATCCTTTGTGGTATTCCAACTTGTATTGCAGCAAGACCAATTCCGTTGGCAGCATACATAGTCTCCAACATATCTTTCATTAGTTTCTGCTCTTCCTTTCCAACTTGATTTACTGGTTTTGAAATTTGTCTGAGCAATTTATTGGGTTCTGTAATAATACTTCTTATAGCCATATTTATGTTTATTTTATTATAAATTTTATACTTTTAAAGGTAGAACTTTTAACAAAAGTTTATTTCTAATCAAATCAACATTTAGCTGATTAAGTGTATTGATAATAAAATAAACTGTATCTTCATCTAAATTTTCTATTTTTTCTGGACCAATAACTTCAATTACCCTAAGCAATGCAGCACCAATTTCTTTATTTTCAATCATGAACTGAATGTCTGCTGGCATTTCTGACTGCTTAATCTCATACAGACTGTCGTATTTTTTGGAGATTTGAATTCCATCAGATTTTAATGCCTCTAAAAAAATAATATCTTTTTTAGATAAAAAATATTTTTTATCTTTTTTGATCTTCTTTAAAAATTTTTCAAGATCTTGTTCTATTTGAGATTTCGCATAGTCTCCGTTAAAATAATTTACTAATTTGGATTGATGCAAAACTTTATTGTTAAATTTAATTTTTTTATCACTTACTTGCTCTGTTTTAGAATATCTATTATAAAAAGTTGTATAATTTGAAGGTACGTCATCTTCTGAAATTTGATTTAAAAACCGTTTTAATTCTTCATCAAAAGCATTACCAATTTCATCCTTGTTAAATGCATCTTTTAAAGTTTTCATCAATTCTAACTTTGAATTTGGCTCCTTCATTAAAAGTGTTCGCTGGTATAATAGTGCTCTGCCTTCTATTGGTGATAAGGACTTATAGACTTCTTGAGCATTTAACAGTTGACTAATATTAAATTGAAACTTTTTATAAAATTCAAATAAATCTTTTTCTGAATAATTTTTATCATGAACTGCTTTTTCAATAGTAGAAATTTTATCTATATCACTAATTTCTACATCTTTAATGTTAAAGAGAAGATTAGATGCAGATAAATATTGCCAAATAAATTTTGGAGTATCCACATTAGGCTCAAATGAAAATTCAGGATCAGTTCGATGTGCTAAATGAAAATCTAAAATAGAGTTTTCAGAAATTGTTTTATCTGCTTCCTCTACATATCCAAATAAGTAACTTATTTTATTTTCATAGTAATCATCTTGAAAACCAAGTTCTTTTTTCAAATCTAAAATTAATTGAGCCTCTTCATTTTTACCATAATTGATTAGACAATATAAATTGAACTTGGACAAATATTCATCCTCAATTGGTTTAGTAATATTAGAAAAAATTTCACATGATTTTTTTATGTTCGAGTCAGATAAATAAGTGTCTACTAAAAACCTAGTTAGCTCAGGGTGCAAATTAGTAGTCTGATTTTTTATCAAATATTCTTCAATTAGGTTTAGATTAGAGTTTTTAATTAACCAATCAGATTTAAATTTTAAAAACTCTTGCTCACTTATATTTTGATTTGGGTAGTAAGCATTGGTTAACATGGAAATATTCATTATTTCTGAAGCATCTTGTGAAAGATTATATTTATTAATGTTTTTAAAAAGACTTTTTAATTTAGAACCGTCAGAATTTGACCACATATCGATACTTAGTCCATATTCAGCTGGATCATATAATCCTACAATTTTAATTTCTTTCGACGCAATATCTTGGTCTAGTTTGATTGGATCAATTTTCTTGTTTGATTGCATGTCATAAATGCTGCTTCCAGCGCTATTGTTTTGATTTTGATCAGAAATATTGGTTTCTACAACAATATCTGTTTCTTTTTTTTCTAAATTCCAGATATCAACTGGTTTATTTTCTGCGAACGTATTTGTAGCTGATAATAAATAAAATATTAAAATTGAAAAATATTTTTTATTTAACAATTTTAAAATTTTCATTTGGAATTATTTTTTCTATTTCTTTTTTAGGTGCAGGAAAATCTAATAAGTTTATAAAAAATACAATTCCTATAACAACAATCAATCCAAGTGTTGATTTAATTACAATTCCTGTAATACTAGCTTTGCCTGAACTTGTGTTTTTAGTAAATTGCATATAACTTTAGATAATTTCAAATTAAGACATATTTGTGTTTTTTCAATAAAGAAACTTATGAAATCAAAAGAAAATCTTGTGTTTTTAGGAATGATGGGATCTGGAAAGAGTTCTATAGGCATGCTGGTCGCAAAAAAACTAAAATTAAAATTTATAGATATAGATAATGAGATTGAAAATAAAGTAGGGACAACCATAAGCAAAATATTTGAGGATAAGGGTGAAGATTTTTTTAGAAAAGTTGAAGAGAAAGTAACACTAAAAAATTTAAAACTACACTCCTCTGTGATTTCTCTTGGTGGTGGAGCTTTCATGAATGAAAATATTAGAAAAGAAGTTTTAAAGAGTCATATATCGTTTTGGCTAAACTGGGATAATAATATTTTATTGGGGAGGATAAAAAATAGTAAAAAAAGACCTCTTGCGATAAACTCATCAGATGATCAAATAATTGGCTTAATTCAAGAACGCTCTACCGTTTATGAAAAAGCTTTGTTCGAAATTAAATGTGATAACTTAACTAAAAATGAAGTAGTTAATAAAATAATTAAAATTTATGAGTCAAATTAAATTAAATATAGAAACAAAAACGCAAAAATATCCTATCTATATTGGAAAAAAATTATCTGCGAATATTTCTAAAATTACGAAATCCAACTCAATTAATTTTAACAAATGTCTTTTAGTTGTAGATAGTAATGTTCCTAAAAAATTTGTTTCAATTATTAAAAAATCTTTAAAAAATAAAATGAGTTATATTCATTATTTTAAAGCCAATGAATTAAATAAAAATTTGAATAGTATAAACAAGATTTTAGAAATTTTGTTAAATAAAAATTTTTCCAGGGATGACTGTTTGATATCTGTTGGAGGAGGAATTACAGGAGATATAAGTGGTTTTGCTGCAAGTCTTTTTAAAAGGGGACTTAAGTTTATAAACATACCAACTACTCTTTTGTCCCAAGTTGACTCATCAATTGGTGGTAAGACCGGGGTAAATACTAAGTATGGTAAAAATCTAGTTGGAAGTTTTTACCAGCCCAATCTTGTTATTTCTGATACTGAATTTTTAAAAACATTACCTAATAGAGAGATAGTTTGTGGATATGGAGAAATTTTAAAACATTCAATTATTGGGAATAAAAAATTTTATAATTTTTTAAACAAACATAAAAACAAAATTTTAAATCTTACTTCTCCTTTTCTTGAAAAGGCTATTTATGAAAGTTGTAAGATTAAAAAGGCTGTAGTTGAAAAAGATGAGAAAGAAAAGGGTTTAAGAAAAATTTTAAATTTTGGTCATTCGTTTGCCCATGCTTATGAAGCGACATTAGGATTTAGCAAAAAGTTAAATCATGGAGAAGCTGTAATACTAGGAATGAAAACTGCACTAAATTTTAGTCTTAAGACAAAATTTATGAATATAAGAGAGTATTATTCCATCATAGATCATATCGATAATTCTGATTTACCATCTTCAGTAAGCAAATTTTTTGGTCCAAAAGATGTAAACAAAATTTTAAGTTTTATGGCAAAAGATAAAAAAAATAAATCAAATAATATAAATTTGGTCTTACTCAAAAAAATTGGAGCTCCAATGATTAATAAAGAGTATTCTAAAAAAAAAATAGGTTTATTTTTAAAAATTTTTTTACAAAATTAAGATTTGTATTGAGTGAATAGATTCTTTTATCTCCTTATCTAAAATTTTATAAATCTTCTTATTACTTTCAATCTTATTCATAGTCTTGAGTTCATTCGAAATTAAACTTATTTTCAAATGAAATTTACCTTCTTGATTACCAGCGTGATTTTTATGAAGAAAAGATTTGTCCTCAATTTTAATATTTTCAATATTTATCTGATTTTGTAATTTTTTTTTTACAATTGCAATTAAGTCATTTATATCCATAAATGTGATTTATTATATAGCATGAAAAATATTTGTGACTGGAATAATTGTAATGAAATTGGTGAATATAAAGCGCCAGTTGAAAAAGATAATAGTAAAAAATTTAGAATGCTTTGTCTTGAGCATGTCAAGGAATTCAATAAGAATTGGAATTACTTTTCAGGTATGAATGATGACCAAGTAATGGATTTTTTAAAGTCTGACATGATATGGCATAAGCCTACTCAAAGTTTTAGCTCTTCAGATAATTTTTTTAAAGTTCTTTGGAATACAACTTTAAAAGATGAATTAGACAAGGATAAAATAAATGGTGATTATGATCATATGCGTCAATTTAAATTTGATCATAAAGATATCAAAGCGTTTGGAATTCTTGGTATTTCCGTAGGCCTTAAGTGGAAGAAAATACAGGACAAATTCAAAGTGCTTGTGAAAAAATTCCACCCTGATATGAATTCTGGAAATAAAAAATTCGAGGAAAAACTAAAATTAATAACTTTAGCTTATACTCAGCTTAAAAATACATATAGAGATAAAATTGACTCCAAATCTTGACATAAAACCAGACATCAAAGTTTCTTTGAAACAAACGTTTGGAATAGATTCAGAGATGGAAGTTGAAGCTTTTTCAAAAAAAAATGATTACGTACCTGTAATTGATAAAAGTTATAAGTTTGATAGAGACACTACACTAGCAATCATTTCTGGATTTTCATTTAATAAGAGGGTTTTAGTTCAAGGATATCACGGCACAGGTAAATCTACTCATATTGAACAGATAGCTGCTAGACTAAATTGGCCATGTATTCGTGTAAACCTAGATAGCCACGTTAGCCGAATAGATCTAATTGGAAAAGATGCAATTGTCTTAAAAGAAGGTAAACAAGTCACTCAATTTAATGAAGGTATCTTACCATGGTCTATTCAAAATCCAGTTGCTCTTGTGTTTGATGAATACGATGCAGGTAGGCCTGATGTTATGTTTGTGATTCAGAGAGTTTTAGAAGCTGAAGGTAATTTTACGCTACTAGATAAAAATAAAGTAATAAGGCAAAATAAGTTTTTTAGATTATTTGCAACATCAAATACTGTAGGCTTGGGAGATACTAGTGGTCTTTATCATGGTACTCAGCAAATAAACCAAGGTCAAATGGACAGATGGAATATAGTAACTACGCTTAATTATCTTAGTCTTGATAGGGAAATGGATATTGTGTTAGCAAAAAACAAAAACTTAAATAATTCAAAAGGAAAAGAAGTAGTTTCCAACATGATTAAAGTAGCCTCTTTAACACGTAAAGGATTTATTGCAGGTGATATTTCGACAGTAATGAGTCCAAGAACCGTAATGCACTGGGCCGAAAATTCAGAGATCTTTAAAGATATTGGTTACGCCTTCAGAGTAACTTTTCTAAATAAATGTGACGATATAGAGAAAAATACTATTGCTGAGTACTATCAAAGATGTTTTGGTGAAGAATTACCTGAGTCATTGATAAATATTCAAATTTAAATGACTAGCAGAGAAAGCACCTTAAAAGAAAAATTCAGAATTGCATTAACGTCTACAGCAAAAGTTATCTCTGATGACTTTGATTTAAATAAAAAAGTTTCTGAAAAAAATAAGTCAATGGATAAAAGTCCAATAGAAATTGATAATATAAATAGTCCAAGTGATTTTATAAAATTAAGAGCAGAGACAGACTCCTCCGCTTTAAAGAAAAAATTTTCTAATGATGCTATTTATCAAAAAAATTTACCAGGAAATAATTCTTCAAGATCACTTTACAATATTGCAGAAAAAATAAGGTATGAGGCTTTGGGTGGCCAAATGTTAAAAGGAATTGAAAAAAATTTTCATGAAAATTATTCTCAGATAATTAACAAAAAGCGTAGAGATCAATTAAAAACTAGAGAAGATGTTAGTGTTACTGAAGCATTTGAACTCTACATGCTTAAAAATTTTCATAAAGTAAAACTTAATCCATTAACCTCAAAAATGCTTGATTTTTGGGAAAAAGATTTTGAAAAATCTATAGAGAAACACAAAGAGTTTTTAATGGATAATCTTGAAGATCAAAATACTTATAGCTCTCGTTTTTCTCAAATTTTACAGGAGATGGATATTTTTCAAAGTGAAGAAGACCAAACTAATGAAGAAAATCAAGATCAAGGGCAAGACAATCCATCAAATGATGACCAAAACAACGACAATGAAGATAGTAAAGATGAAAATAAAGATCAGGAAGCACAAGCTACTTTGGATGCAGATTATAATATTGATGAGTTTAATTTAGATGAACAACTATCAGAATTAGAGTCAGAGGAACAAAGTACAGAACAAATTTTGAAAAAGAATATCGATAGTCTTGATCTTGATTATAAAATTTTTACTCCACAATTTGATGAAATTGTTAAAGCAGAAAACTTAGAAAATGCAGATGAGGCAACTAAATTAAGAAAGAACTTGGACCAGCAACTAATAGGTTTTCAAGATGTTATTACGAAACTAGCCAATAAATTACAAAGACAGTTGCTAGCAAAACAAAACAGGGCGTGGGAATTTGATTTAGAGGAAGGATTGCTCGATAGTTCAAAACTACCAAGAATAATAATGGATCCTTACAATTCTTTATCATTTAAAAAAGAAAAAGATTTAGATTTTAAAGATACGGTTGTCACCTTGTTAATAGACAACTCAGGTTCAATGAGAGGAAGACCTATTACAATAGCTGCTATATGTGCAGATATTTTATCAAGAACTCTTGAAAGATGTTCTGTTAAAGTCGAAATTTTAGGCTTTACCACTAAAAACTGGAAAGGTGGTCAGTCAAGAGAACTATGGGCTAAAAATTCAAAACCAAAAACTCCTGGAAGATTAAATGATTTAAGACATATAATTTACAAAGGTGCAGATACTCACTGGAGGCAGGCAAAAAATAACTTGGGGCTGATGCTTAAAGAGGGTCTGTTAAAAGAAAATATTGATGGAGAAGCAATAACTTGGGCATACAGTAGAATTAAAAAGAGAAAAGAAGAAAGAAAAATTTTAATGGTTATTTCAGATGGAGCTCCAGTTGATGACTCAACTCTTTCTGTTAACTCAGGTGATTTCCTTGAAAAACACCTAAAAAAAATAGTTAAATATATTGAAAATAAATCTGATATTGAAGTTTTAGCAATTGGAATAGGTCATGATGTATCTAGATATTATGCTAAGGCAATTAAGATTACCGATGTTAATGAGTTAGGAGACGTAATGATTTCACAATTAAGTTCTCTTTTTGATAGCAAAAAAAAATATCACTAAATATTAAATAAATCTGAATTTCGCCAACTAATTATAACTTCTGCTCCGCTTCTCGTTTTAGAATTTCTAAAATTTAATGAGGCAAAATTTTTTTCTAATAAAGTTTTACCAATAAATAATCCAAGTCCTAAACCTCTTTTAGATTTTTCTTCTGAATTACTTGTTTTTAAATAAGGCTCTCCAATTTTAGGCAGAATATCTTTAGGATATCCATCCCCATCATCTTCAATTGTTATTTCAGTTATTTCACTATTACTTTTCAAATTTATAAAAATTTTATCCCTTGAAAACTTATTTGCATTTCCAATAAAATTTCTTAATCCATAAACAATTTCAATGGATTTGGTTATTTTTTTTGGATTAGAATCCTGATCAAAGTTAAACAAAAAGTGTTTATTACTTATTTCTCTAAAAGATGAAATAATTTCTGACAAATATTCTCTTAATGTTAAATCTTTATCTATAAAATCATCTTCCTCAACTGGGTTTAAGCTCAAACGCTTTAAAATTTCATTGCATCTCTCTACTTGGCTATTTAGTAATTCTATATCTTTTTTAAATTCTTCATTGTTTTCTAATTGTTTAGCTAAATCTTGAGAAATTATTTTGATTGTAGAAAGAGGAGTACCTAAAGAGTGTGCGGCTGCAGCAGCTTGACCACCTAATGACAATAATTCATGTTCTTTTGCCATTACTTCTTCCATTTTTGATAAAGCATCTTTTCTTAAACGAGATTGTGATCCAAATGTCATTGCAAAATAGTTTAGAAAAACTAAAGCAACAATTAAGGCAATAGGTATAGAAAAATAATAATAGGGTGACACATGATAATGCTCGCTTAAAGGTGAGGGCAAATCTTTAGAATAAAAAGTAAGAATTATAATGGCAATACCAGTTAAACCTACTAGTAATGAATTAGTTTTAAAACTTAAGTTTGATGAAGAAAATACACTCGGAATTAATAAAAATATAACAAAAGGATTAACAATACCTCCCGTCAAATAAAGCAAAGTACTTAATTGAATTATATCAAGAAATAAAAAAACAAAAGCAGATCTATCTGATAGTTGGGTTTTTTTATAAACATAAATTAAATAAAAATTACTAATAACACCAAAAATTATTATAAGATTTGATAATAAAAAATTAAATTTAAAATTTAAAATTAAATATACAAAGTTTACAGCTATGAGTTGGCCAACAATTCCAATCCATCTTAAATTTATATAGGTAGATTTTTTAAAAGAGTATTGTTTTGAAGTTTCAAAAAACTCCATTTTTATATATCAAGATTCTGAACATTAATTGCATTAGAAACAATAAAATCCTTTCTTAATGCAACATCATTACCCATAAGTGTATGTATTAAACTTTGGTCTTTTTTAAGATCTTTTGAATATTGTACTTGAAGTAAATTTCTGGTTTCTGGATCAAGTGTAGTGCTCCACAATTCTTCAGGATTCATTTCTCCTAAACCTTTAAATCTTTGGATATTCATTTTAGACTTTTCTAAGTCTAAAGCTTTTGTAAATTCTTTTGTTCCTTTTTTTATTTTTTTAATTTCTTTATTGTTATTTAAAATATAATCTTCTAATTCTTTTTCATCTTTTATATAAATGCCTTTAGTTCCTTTATTTATTTTAAATAATGGAGGTTGAGCTAAATATATATGCCCATTTTCAATTAATTTATTAAATGGTTCGTTATTAAAAAAAGTTAATAATAAAGCCCTAATATGTGAACCATCAACATCTGCATCTGTCATAATTATTATTTTACCGTATCTTAAATCTTTTAGATCTATTTCTTCTGCTTTAGGATCTAGGCCCAAAGCATTAATTAATGTCACTATCTCATTTGAAGATATCATTTTTGACAAAGCTTTAGTCCTTTTATCTGATCCATTTCCATTACCATTTTTTTTAACTGTCAAATCCTCAACATAAGTATTCAAAATCTTTCCTCTAAGAGGTAAAACAGCTTGATTTGACCTATTTCTTCCTTGTTTTGCTGAACCTCCAGCTGAGTCACCCTCAACAATAAACAATTCTGTCCCTTCTTGTTTTCCTATCTGGCAATCTGCTAATTTTCCAGGTAGACCACTCAATTCTAGGGCTCCTTTTCTTCTAACGTTTTCTCTTGCTTTTCTAGCTACATCTCTTGCCATAGCTGCTTGAATAATTTTAGCTAGAATTATTTTTGTAACAGTTGGATTTTGATCAAACCATGTTGATAATTTTTCATTTACTACTGTCTCTACAATCATTCTCACTTCAGATGAGACTAATTTATCTTTAGTTTGAGATGAGAATTTTGGATCAGGAATTTTAGTTGATAAAACACATGTTAATCCTTCTTTTATATCATCTCCAGAAATAGCTAATTTGTTCTTCTTTAACAAATTGTGTTCGTTAGCATATTTATTCACAACTCGAGTTAATGCACTTCTAAATCCTAATAAATGTGTTCCACCATCTTTTTGATAAATATTATTTGTATATGGAAATATTTCTTCGCCATAACCAGCATTCCATTTCAAGGAACACTCTATTTCTATATTGTTCTTTTTTCCTTCTATATAAATTGGTTTCCTGAATAAATCATTTCCATTTTTATTTTGCAACTTTTCTCTTTTTTCATCTAGAAAGTCGACAAACTCTATTACACCTCCGTCAAACTTAAATTCAAATATTTTTTCTTTTTTTAAGCTAGCATCAATAAAAATAATTTTGATCCCTTTGTTTAAGAATGCCAACTCTCTCATTCTTTTAATTAAAATATTGGCACTAAATTTAACTGTAGAAAAAATTTCTGCAGATGGTAAAAAAGTAATTTTAGTACCAGATTGCTTTGATTTTCCTATTGCTTTTAACGGTGCTTTTGCCTCGCCATTTTCAAACTCTATAAAATATTTTTTACTATCTCTATTAATCTCTAGATGCAATTTTTTAGAAAGTGCATTTACAACTGAAACACCAACGCCATGTAGTCCACCTGATACTTTATATGAATCATGATCAAATTTTCCTCCTGCATGAAGCTGTGTCATAATAACTTCAGCTGCAGATTTTTTTTCACTTTTATGAATATCTACAGGTATTCCCCTACCATCGTCACTAACCGTAACTGTTCCGTCTGCATTAATTCTAACATTTATATTTTTACAATGACCTGCTAAAGCTTCATCAATAGAATTATCTACAACTTCATAGACCATGTGGTGAAGTCCAGTGCCATCATCTGTGTCACCAATATACATCCCTGGTCTTTTTCTTACTGCCTCTAAGCCCTTTAAAACTTTGATCGAGTCTGCTTGATATGTGTTTTTATTTGTCATTTTTAATATTTGGAAAAAAATAAATTATAACATTTTTTTAAAAAAATGCTGATTTATCTTCACAAAAAAAGTAATAAAAGGACGAATCAGTGTTGAAAATTAAGCCTTATTTGTTGGCGGAGAGAATGGGATTCGAACCCATGAAAGGATTGCTCCTTTACACGCTTTCCAAGCGTGCGCCTTCAACCACTCGGCCACCTCTCCATTTACTTTTCTTTAGAAATTTTAAGAACACCAATAAAAGCCTCTTGGGGTATTTCAACTCGTCCAAATTGTTTTGATCGAGCCTTTCCCTTTTTTTGTTTTTCTAATAGTTTTCTTTTTCTATCTGTAGCACCACCGCCGTGAATTTTTGTCAAGACGTCTTTTTTAAAACCCTTAATAGTTTCTCTTGCAATAATTTTTCCACCAATTGCAGCTTGGACAGGGATCATAAAGTTATGTCTTGGTATAAGATCCTTCAATTTTTCACAGACTTCCCTTCCAGTTCTTTGCGCAAAATCTTTATGTATCATCATTGCTAAAGCATCAACAGGCTCAGCATTTACTAAGATACCTAATTTAACTAAATCACCTTCTCGATGTTCTATTATTTCATAATCAAAACTGGCATAACCACTAGTCATTGATTTAAGACGATCGTTAAAATCAAAAACTACCTCATTTAAAGGAAGCTCATAATTTACAACAGCTCTATTTCCTGAATAACTTAAATTTGTTTGTATTCCTCTTTTATCCTGACACATTTTGATTATAGATCCTAAATACTGATCTGGAGTTATAATTGTAGCTTTAATCCAAGGTTCCTCGATTATTTTTATTAATGTTGGATCTGGCAAACTGGACGGATTTTGCAAATCTACTATAGTTCCATTATTAAGATAAACTTTGTAGACAACCCCAGGCGTAGTAGTTAATAAGTTTACATCGAATTCTCTCTCTAATCTTTCAGTCACTATTTCAAGATGTAGCAAGCCCAAAAAACCACACCTAAAACCTAAACCTAAAGCTGAAGATGACTCAGGTTCAAATGAAAAACTCGCATCATTTAATTGAAGTTTAGCCAATCCATCTTTTAGTTTTTGATATTCTGAACTATCAACAGGAAACAAGCCACAAAATACGACTGGCTTGCTAGGTTTAAATCCTGGCAGAGCATCCTTTAAAGGTTTTGTTGCATCACAAATCGTATCACCAACTTTTGTTTCTGAGAGGACTTTAATCCCTGTTGTTATAAAGCCTATTTCACCTGTATTTAATTCGTTTATGTCTGTTGGTTTAGGTGTGAAAACCCCAACTTTTTCTACAATATATTCTTGGTTGGTTGACATCATTTTAATTTTCATATTTTTCGATAATTTTCCATCAATCACTCTAACTAAAATTACCACACCTAAGTAAGTGTCATACCAACTATCGACAAGTAAACATTTTAAATCTGATGTAGTTTCTCCCTTAGGTGCAGGCAAGGTAGTTATTATTTGCTCTAAAATGTCTTCAATACCTTCTCCAGTTTTACCAGAACATGGAATAGCATTTTCAGTATCGATACCAATAACATCCTCGATTTGTTTTTTTGTTTTTTCTAAATCTGATGCAGGTAAATCAACCTTATTTAAAACTGGAACAATTTCATGGTTCGTATCTAAAGCTTGATAAACGTTTGCCAAGGTCTGCGCTTCAACACCTTGGGTACTATCGACAATAAGAATGGAACCCTCACATGCGTAAAGTGACCTACTTACCTCATAGCTGAAATCTACGTGACCAGGTGTGTCTATGATGTTTAAAATATATTCTTTACCATCTTTTGCTTTGTAATTTAATTTTACAGTTTGAGCCTTAATTGTAATCCCTCTCTCTCTTTCAATATCCATTGAGTCAAGAACTTGGGCTTTCATTTCTCGTTCTGTTAATCCTCCACAACTATGAATTATTCGATCAGCAATAGTAGATTTTCCGTGATCAATATGTGCAATTATTGCAAAATTTCTTATATTATCAATTTCACTGGACATTTAGGACCTAATTTTTGCGCCTGATTTAGTCTCAACAGTTGAAATTATAAGTTTATTAATTTTTTCAAGATCACTTTCTTCTAATGTTTTTTCTGAAGATTGAATAGTTACATTGAGGGCTATAGACTTTTTGTCTTTAGGAATATTTTCACCTTCATAGACATCAAAAATTTTAACTGATTTAATTAAACTTTCATCAATGGAAGATATTATATCTATTAAATCTTGAGCTTTAAAATGTTTATCAACTACAAATGCAAAGTCTCTGTCTGATTTTTGATAGTCTGAGAACTTAAATTGAGATTTTAAGTCTTTAAGTTTAATTTTTTTATCTTTTAGGTAATCCAGATAAATCTCAAAACCAACAAGTGCTTCAGTTTTTATATCAATTTTTTTTATGATATTTGGATGAATTTCTCCAAAATAAGCCACTGGATCAATATCATCTTTATTAAGATATACAGACCCAGATTTTCCTGGATGATAATAAGAAGGTGATTTTTCTCTAACAAATAAATTTTGCCTATCATATCCAGCTTCTACTAAAGTCTGGATTACATCTTTTTTCGCATCAAATAAGTCAACCGATCTATTTTCCTCATTCCAGTTTAACCTTGATATCTTCCCTGATTTTATAGCTCCTATCACCGTTAATTGCTCGCCAGGTTTGTTATCCTTAAAAATCGGTCCTATTTCAAAAAGGGAAACGTCTTTAAAACCTCTATCTAAATTTTTCTTAAGATAGGATGTCAAATTAGAAAATATTGAATTTCTTAAAACATCTAAGTCTGAGCTTATTGGATTTACTATTTTAATTTCTTTATAATTTTCTTTAAAAAGACTATTAAATTTTGAATCTGTGAAAGACCAAGTTACAGTTTCAAAGTATCCTTTAGATGCCACAGAGCGCTGCAAAAAATGAAAAAGTTTTTGTTGTTTATTGAGTGTAGCTTTAAACCTTGTTTTATCTGGTTCCAAAGTTCTTATATTATTGAAACCTTTTATTCTTACTATCTCTTCAACTATATCTATAGGTTGAGTTATATCTGGTCTCCAAGAAGGAATTTTTAATTCTAATTCCAATTTTTTCTTAGAAACTTCAAAGCCTAAATCTATTAAGATTTTAATAATTTCTTTATCTTTTACCTTAAAGCCTGCAATTCTCTCAAATAAAGAAATCTTAAATTTAATTTTATTTTTTTTATCTTTTTTAATTTTTTGAACATCAAACTTGCTAACTTTACCTCCACAAATTTCAGTTATTAATTTGGATGCCTTTTTTAGACCCAGTTCAACCGATTGAGGATCAATGCCCCTTTCAAATCTAAATTTGGCATCCGTATCTATGTTCAATAGTTTTGAAGTTTTCCTAATAGATCTAGGCAAAAAATATGCAGATTCTAACAAAATATTTTTTGTATTAAGTTCAGTGCCTGAACGTGTGCCTCCTATTATTCCACCTAAACCTAATACCCCAGACTTATCAGAGATAACGCACATATCGTTATCTAATTTATATTCTTTATTATCAAGAGCTTCAAAAGTTTCATCTTTTACCGAATTTCTTACAATAATTTCCTTATCGATTTTGTCTGCATCGTATGCATGGAGCGGTCTGTTTAAATCTAACATTACATAATTAGTTATATCTACAATGGCTGAAATAGGTTTTTGACCTAATGACTCAATTTTATCTTTTAGCCATTTTGGACTTTCTTTGTTTGCTACATCTTTAATTAGGCAACTACCAAAAATAGTGCAGCCTTGATTTTTTTCTTTTGTAATAGAAACTTTAATTTTTTGAGCACCGTTATTTTTAATTTTTATATTTGAAGTATGTTTTAATTTCCCAACTCCTGCTGCTGCAAGATCTCTCGCTACTCCTCTTACCCCCAAACAATCAGGTCGGTTAGGAGTAATTGATAAATCAATAACTTTTTCAGTATTATTTTTAAAAAAAATTTTTCCTACTTTGTCTGAATATTTATTTGACTTTAGTTCTGTTATTCCGTCACTTTCATCAGATAAATTTAACTCAGATTCTGAACATAACATCCCATATGAAGTTACGCCCCTTATTTTACTAACTGTTAGTTTCATGTTGTTTTTTGGAATTACTGATCCAGGACCAGCATAAACAGTCAAAAGATCTTTCTTTGCATTGGGCGCTCCACAAACAACTTTGACAGTATCTTGTTCACCAATATCAACATCACATACTTTAAGCTTGTCTGCATTTGGATGTTGCTCGGCATTTATAATTTTTGCCACTTTAAAATTATCTAAGTCGGAACTGACCTTTTCAAAGCTCTCAACTTCAAGCCCAACATCAGTCAATTTCTCAATTATTTCGCTATCCTTGAATTTTGTATCAAGGTGTTCCTTAAGCCAGCCTATTGTAAATTTCATCTACTGAGACCTCTATAATTTGAAGGTACATCTAATGGATCAAAACCAAAATGATTTAGCCACCTATAGTCAGTCTCAAAAAAAGCTCTTAGATCGTTTATTCCATACTTAAGCATTGCCAACCTATCTATACCAATCCCAAATGCATAGCCTTGATACTTATCTGGATTTATTTTTACATTTTTAAGTACATTTGGGTGCACCATTCCACAACCCAAAATTTCTAACCATTTATCTCCTTCTCCGATAACTATTTTACCATCCTTTAATTCATAACCAATATCAACCTCTGCTGACGGCTCTGTAAAAGGAAAGTGACTTGGTCTAAATCTCATTTTGATTTTATCTACTTCAAAAAAAGATTTTATAAAATAATCTAAGCAGCCTTTTAAATGTCCCATGTTTATATTTTTATCAATATGAAGTCCTTCTACTTGATGAAACATTGGGGCGTGAGTTTGATCACTATCAGACCTGTATGTTCTACCAGGAGCAATGATTTTAAATGGAGGTTTACCTTTTAACATTGTTCGTACTTGAACTGGAGATGTGTGAGTTCTTAAAAGTAATTCCTTTTTATCATCTAAATAAAAAGTATCGTGCATGTCTCTTGCTGGATGGTTATCTGGTGTATTTAATGCTGTAAAATTATAATGCTCATTCTCTACATCTGGTCCTTCTTCAACGCTAAAACCAATTTCAGAAAAGATTGAGGATAATTCGTCTATAACTTGAGAAACAGGGTGTATCTTACCTTGTACAATATTTCTTTCAGGCAGTGTTACGTCTATCTTCTCATTCTCTAGCTTAGAATTTATTTCTTTAATCTCTATTTCTTGAATTTTTTTATTAATTTTCTCTTGTAGCTCATCTTTTACAAAATTTAAATCTGATGCAAATTTTTTTCGTTCTTCGGCTGGTAAAGATCCAAGATTTTTAAAAGAAGTTGAAATTTTACCATTTTTACCAAATAATTCTGATTTGATTTCATTAACGCTTTCAATGTTTAAATCCTCATTTAATCTTTCTAAAAATTCATCTTTAATTTTTTTAATATCAGACATATCGGTAGAATATTTGTTAACTTTAGAAAAACAACAATGAAAATTAATTCAATGCTGATTGGGCTTTTTGTACAATTGTTTTGAACGCCTCTGGGCTATCATAGGCAATTTCAGCAAGAATTTTTCTGTCAATTGCTATACCACATTTACTTAATCCGTTTACGAATTTAGAATATGTCATGCCTTCAGCTCTGACACCGGCATTGATTCTTTGTATCCATAATGATTTGAAGTCTCTTTTTTTGTTTCTTCTGTCTCTATAAGCATATTGCATCGATTTTTCCATCGCCTGCTTTGCAACTCTTATAGTATTTTTTCTTCTGCCCCATTGACCTTTGACAGCTTTTAAAACTTTTTTATGCTTAGCTTTACTTGTTACTCCTCTTTTAACTCTTGCCATTATTAACCTCTTAAACTGTAAGGCATATAGGATTTAACAATTTTTCCATCTTGCTTGGACATTGTTGTTGTGCCTCTTAATTTTCTAATTTGAGAATTTGTTCTTTTAATCATGCCATGTCTTTTACCAGCTTGGGCAGTCATCACTTTACCTTTAGCTGATATTTTAAATCTCTTTTTTGCTGAGCTTTTTGTTTTTAATTTTGGCATAATTCTGCGGACTTATACAAAGAATGATATAATTTTACAACCTCTATTAAACACTATAAAGGTTGGATAACCATAATCATTTGCTTACCGTCAAATTTTGGATGGAGCTCAACCTTGCCAATATCTTTCATATCTTCTTTAATTTTACCCATCAGTTCATTTCCTAGGTGGGAATGTTGTAATTCTCGACCCTTAAACCTTATAGTAAATTTTACTTTATCTCCTTTGGCAATAAATTTTTTTGCATTTTTAACTTTAAAATCATAATCATGAGTTTCTGTTACGGGTCTCATTTTAATTTCTTTTAATAAAACAATTTTTTGTTTTTTTTTCGCAAGATTTGCTTTTTTTTGAGCATCATATTTATACTTGCCCATGTCCATGATTTTACAAACTGGAGGACTTGCGTTGGGTGCTATTTCAATTAAATCAAGTCCTTGATTTTTTGCCATTGAAATAGCTTCATTAGTATTAAGTACACCAAGATTTTCACCATCACTTGCTATTACTTGAACATCTGGAGAGGAAATTCTATTATTAGATCTCGGTCCTCTGTCCTTAGTCCTTCGTTGAAAATAATTTTGTTTAAAATCTGCCACTTAGTTTGAGGATGCTTTGTTTAAAGCAGAGAAAGTTTTTAAGAATGTGTCTATGTCCATATTTTCTTGTTTATTAGAGTCTAATCTTCTAATCGTTACAGAATTGGAGTCAACTTCTTTTTTACCACAAATTAACAAAAGAGGTATTTTAGCTAACGAATGATCTCTTATTTTATAATTTAAATTTTGATTTTTTAAATCAACAGAAGAACTTATACCTACATTTTTAATTTTCTTAGATATTTCAATTGCATAGTTATTAAATTCTTCTGAAATAGGAATTACCATTGTTTGCAAAGGTGATATCCAGAATGGAAATTTACCTGCATAATTTTCTATTAAGATTCCAATAAATCTTTCTAAAGATCCAAATAGTGCTCTGTGCAACATTACAGGAATTTTCTTAGTTCCATCTTTATCAACATAAGAGGCTCCTAATCTTTCAGGTAAATTTAAATCAACTTGCAAAGTTCCACACTGCCAATCTCTACCAATTGCATCCCTTAGAACAAACTCAATTTTAGGACCATAGAATGCTCCTTCTCCCTTGTTAATACTATATTCTAACTTTGATGCTTTCACTGCTTCAAGTAAGGATGCTTCTGCTTTGTCCCAAACTTCATCTTCACCAACTCTCACTTCGGGTCTATCTGCATATTTAAGAATTACATTTTCAAACCCAAGGTCTTTATAAATATCTAAAATTAAATTAGTGACAATTAAACACTCACTTGTAATTTGATCCTCAGAACAAAAAATATGTGCATCATCTTGAGTAAAAGCTCTAACTCTAAGTAGACCATGTAATGCTCCTGAAGGTTCATATCGATGAACTTTTCCAAATTCTGCATATCGTAAAGGAAGATCTCGATAACTTTTTAGTCCTTGATTAAATACCTGAACATGTCCTGGGCAATTCATAGGCTTTATTGCAAACACCTTTTCATCCGGAGTTTCCGATGTATACATGTTGTCACCATATTTACCCCAATGACCTGATTTTTCCCATAATTGTCTATCTAATACCTCTGGCGTATTAATTTCTTTGTAACCAGCTGTATCCTGCCTATGTCTCATATAGTTAATTAAATTTTGAAATAACGCCCAGCCTCTTTCGTGCCAAAAAACAGATCCTGGACTTTCTTCTCTAAAATGAAATAAATCCATTTCTCTTCCTAATTTTCTATGATCTCTTTTTTCTGCCTCCTCTATTCTTTTAAGATGTTCATCTAAATCTTTTTGGGTTGCCCAACTAGTACCATATATTCTTTGAAGCATTTCATTTTTTGAGTCACCCCTCCAATAAGCACCCGAAACTTTTGTTAGTTTAAAATATTTTCCTATTTTACCTGTTGAGGATAAGTGGGGACCTCTACAAAGATCATGCCAATCACCATGAAAATAAATTGATACATCTTCTTTCTCTGGGATAGCTTTAATTAATTCAGATTTATAAATTTCACCTTTTTTTTTGAAATGATCAATAGCTTTATTTCTCTCCCAAACTTCTCTCTTGGTAATTTCATCTCTATCAACAATTTCTTTCATTTTATTTTCAATTTTTACTAAATCATCTTCAGTGAATGATTCTTTTCTAGCAAAGTCATAATAAAATCCATTTTCAATAACTGGACCAATTGTAACCTGAGTGCCTGGAAACAATTCCTGAACAGCCATTGCCAAAATATGAGCTGTGTCATGTCTAATTGTTTCCAACCCTTCTGGATTTTTTGAAGTAAAAATTTTTACTGAACAATCTTTATCTATTAAATAATCTAAATCTTTAAGTTCACCATCAACGCTTATAACCATTGCTTGTTTAGCTAAAGACTTACTTATTTTCTCAGCTACCTCTACTCCAGTAACTTTTTTTGAAAAATTTATATTGTTTCCGTCTGGTAATGTTATTGTAGGCATTTAATTTAATAATCTTTTATACTCTGAATAAGTAGAAAAACACATTTTTTCAACATTAAATCTTTGAGTGGCATTTTTTCTTGCTTCAATTCCAATGGTTTTTAAAGATGTCTCATCCATATTAAGGACTCTCAAAATCTGTTTACTTAAAGATTTGGCGTTATTTGACTCAAATAAAAAACCTGTTTTTTCATTAATGATCGTTTCATTAGAACCACCAATATTACTTGCTATTATTGGTTTTCCCATTGATTGTGCCTCTACTGACACTCTTCCAAAAGCCTCTGGTTCATTGGAAGCTGAAACTATTATGTCTGAAACTTTGTAAGCCAAAGCCATATTTTTACAATTATCTATAAATCGTATTTGTTTTGACATTCTATATTGTTCAGAGAGTCTAATTAATTTTTTCTTATAAAGTTCACGACCCTGATCGCTTCCTAGAATAACTGCATAAAACGCTTCATATCCAATTTCTATATTAATCAAATTAATTGCTTCTATAAATACTTCCTGGCCTTTCCATGAAGTTAATCTTCCTGGCAAAAGTATTATTTTTTTATCTTTCTCAATATCCCATTGTTTTAATAATTTTTTTTCGTCACTTTCAAGAGTTGTAGATGAATCAAAATAATCAACATTAATACCTCTGAAGATTACTAAAAATTTTTTTTTATTATTTAAATATCTAGAATAATTTTCTTTGATATGAGAAAAAATAAAATTTGATCCTGCAATAATCAAATCAGATCTTACCATCACAGAATTATAAAATTTTTTAAGATTGCTTTTAAAATTATAAGTTCCATGGAACGTGGTCACAAATTTTCTTCCAGTTAATTTAGATGCAAACAAACAAGACCACGCAGGTGCTCTACTTCGCGCATGAACTATTGAGATATTATTTAATAAAATAATTCCAATTAAAATGATTGAGTTAATAAAAATCAATAATGGATTTTTGCTTTGCACAGGGAGTTTAAAAATTTTTACTTTTTTTCTATCAACAAATTTCAGTAATTCACCTCCACTGGTCACAATAAAGGACTTACAGTTGTTCTCGGGCAAATAATGTGCAATATCAAAGCAACCGGTCTCAGCACCCCCATAACCTAGTTTAGGGATTACCTGTAAAACTTTTAAATTAGTTGCCATTTGATAAGTTTATATATTAATAGACAAAATATATAAACGAAATGGCAAGTTTCAGATATTATAAAATCACAAAAACAAAGAAAATTAGATATATTTCTAACATTTATAAAAATAGTTTGTGCATAGTTTTTCTCCACGGTTTTATGTCTGATCTTGAGGGAGAAAAACCTAGAGCATTATTAAATTTTGCAAAAAAAAATAAAGTAAGTTTCTTGGCACTAGAATATTCTGGACATGGTAAATCTTCAGAAAAATTTATAGAAGGAAATATCTCAAAATGGAGTGAACAAACTTCAAAATTAATTAGAAAAAAAACTAAAGGTAGCAATCTTATATTGGTAGGTTCAAGTATGGGGGCCTGGATTTCTTTAAAACAATTTGAAATCTTTAAAAATCGAATAATCGGTTTTTTAGGAATCGGTGCAGCTCCTGAATTTTTAGAGCATATTATGTGGAAAAAATTTTCAAAAAAAATGAAGAAAGAAATAATTAAAAAAGGAATTTATAATTTGAAACATGGAGATTATGAATACCCAATAACTTACCAATTAATAAAGGATGGAAGAAAAAATAAAGTTTTGAATAAAAAAATTAATTTAAAAATTAAAGTAACAATGGTTCATGGAGAAAAAGATGAAGCTGTTCCTGTCTCTTATTCTAGAAAAGTTTTAAGACTTTTCCCAAACGCTCACAAAAAAATAAATGTCATAAAGAATGGCAATCACAGTTTATCTAATAAAAGAGGGTTAAAAATTATTTTTAAAGAGCTAAAATTATTAATCTAACTTACTTTTTTTATGCCTTTTAAAGTAATTGGGTTTTCTAATTTGTCTAACATTTCTTTGGGACAAACTTGAATAAAATGATTTAATTCTTCATTGAAATTTTTAATTATTTTTTTTGAAAATTCTGACTCAGTTTCTTTAAAATGATCTGATACTAAATTTCTTAACTTTTCTTTCCAATAGTCTGTTTCAACAGTTTGCCAAACGACAGACTCTGCATTCACTTTTTTTTCAAATTGCTGTGATTTATCATAAACGAAAGCCATTCCACCAGTCATCCCTGCTGCAAAATTATCTCCTACCTCTCCTAAAATTACTACCATACCGCCAGTCATGTATTCGCAACCATTTGAGTCACATCCCTCAATTACCGTTGTGGCTCCAGAATTTCTTACCGCAAACCTTTCTCCTGCTTGACCTGCTGCAAAAAGTTTGCCTGAAGTTGCTCCATACAGAACCGTATTTCCCAAAATAGTATTTTCGTTAGAAACTAAGTTGCTTTCTTCTGGTAACTTAATTGATATTGTGGCGCCTGACAGACCTTTCCCCACATAATCGTTAGCATCTCCTTTAAGAACCAATTTTAAACCTTTAGAAGAAAATGCACCAAAAGACTGTCCTGCAGAGCCTTTAAAATTTAAAGTTAAAAAGTCATCATTAAGTTTTTCATATCCATATTTTTTATAAAGATGATGAGAGATTCTTGTTCCAACAGCTCTATGCGTGTTTTGTATTGGATAAACCTTTTCAATTTTTTCTGAGTTATCTAAAGCCTTTTCTATTTCTGGCCAAATGTCTTGATCTAAAGTATCTGGCACACTATTTATCTCGGGGCTATCACAATATCTTTTATGATTACCAGAGTCTGCTTGAACAAAAAGTGGATTTAAATCTAAATCATCCAGATTTGGAGAACCTTTACTAACTTGTCTCAAAAGGTCAGTTCTTCCAATAATATCATTTAAAGACTTAAATCCTAATTTAGCTAATATCTCTCTTACTTCAGTTGCAATAAATGTGAATAAATTTACAACTTTTTCAGGTGTTCCAGTAAATTTTTCTCTCAACTTTTCGTCCTGTGTGCAAACACCTACTGGACAGGTATTTGAATGACATTGTCTTACCATGATACAACCCATAGCAACTAGGGCTGTGGTTGCAACTCCATATTCTTCAGCACCCATCATCGCTGCAATGACAACGTCTCTTCCAGTTTTAATTCCACCATCAGTCCTTAAAGTAACTTTATGTCTAAGATTATTTAGAGTTAAAACTTGATTAGCCTCAGTTAAACCCATTTCCCAAGGAATTCCAACATATTTCACACTTGTTTGTGGAGTAGCACCTGTTCCACCATTATGACCTGATATTAAAATTATATCTGCTTTAGCTTTAGCAACACCGGCTGCAATTGTTCCAACCCCAGAGGATGCAACTAGCTTAACTCCTATCCTCGCTTTAGGGTTAATTTGTTTCAAGTCATAAATCAATTGTGCAAGATCTTCTATAGAATAGATATCATGATGCGGTGGTGGAGAGATTAATGTTACTCCAGGTGTTGAATGTCTAAGTCTCGCAATTTCTTCTGTAATTTTAAATCCTGGTAGCTGACCTCCTTCTCCGGGTTTAGCTCCTTGTGCAATTTTAATTTCAATTTCATTACAATTGTTCAAGTAGTTTACTGTTACTCCAAACCTTGCAGAGGCTATTTGTTTTACTCTTGAATTAGCACTGTCACCATTTTCTAAAACTTTAAATCTTTTTTCATCTTCTCCTCCTTCTCCACTGCAAGAAGCACCTTTTATTCTATTCATTCCAGTAGCAAGTGTTTCATGAGCTTCTTTTGACAAAGCACCATGAGACATACTTCCACTTCCAAATCTTTTTAAAATATTTTCTATAGGTTCAACTTCAGAAATTTCTATAGACTTATTTAATTTTTTTGTTCTGAAATCAATTAAATCTCTCAGATTAATAGGTGGTAAATTATAAATTCCCTCTGCATACCTTTTATAAGCGTCATAAGAATTGGAACCTACAGCACTTTGAAGTAGGTGAATTAGTTTTCCTTGGTACTGATGAGTTTCTCCATTTTTTCTGTACCTATAAATTCCACCTATTGGGAGAATTGTATCACTACTTTCAAAAGCTTCTTTGTGTATCTGTCTGATTTTTTTTTCAATTCCTGTTAAACCAATACCTGATATTTTTGATACAACTCCAGGGAAATAATCTGCAACAATTGTTCTACTTAAACCGACTGTTTCAAAATTACACCCACCTCTATAAGAGCTTAAAACCGAAATACCCATTTTCGACATTATCTTTAAAAGTCCCGCATTTACAGACTTGATGTATCTTTCAACACATTCATCAAAGCTGAATTTACCAAATAATTTTTTTTCATGCCTTTGATACAAACTATCAAACGCTAGGTATGGATTTACAGTAGTTGCACCTACCCCAATTAATGTTGCAAAAGAATGAGTATCCATCGCTTCACCTGATTGAACATTAATAGAAACATAACCTCTTAATTTTGTTTCAATTAAAAACGAGTTAATTGCGCCAACTGCAAGCAGCATTGGAATTGGAAGTTTTAGGCTTGATAGCTCTTTATCACTCAAAATTAATTGGGTAACACCTTGTCTAACAGCGATTTCTGCGTCTTTTTGAATTCTTCTTATCGATTCATGCAAATTTTCACTATCTGAAAAAGTGCAATCAATTACTGAGGAATTATTTCCAAAAAAATTAATAAATTTCTCAAATTGAGAATTTGATAAGACTGGACTGTTTAAAACATAAATATTTTGTTTAGTAAGATTGTCAAAATCTAAGATATTTCCAAGATTTCCAAACCTAGTTTTTAAACTCATTACTTTATTTTCTCTCAAAGAATCTATTGGTGGATTTGTTACTTGACTAAAGTTCTGTCTAAAAAAGTGATATAAAGGTCTGTATTTATCTGACAATACTGCAAGAGGAGTGTCATCGCCCATTGATCCAATGGCCTCTTTAGCGTCCTCCGCCATAGGGTGTAATATAAGTTCTAAATCCTCTAAACTAATTCCAAAGGCATATTGTCGTCTTCTTAGCTCATCTCCAGAGTAAGAATTCTTCTCATCTGTAACTGTCAATTTTTCATCTAAATCAATAATTTGAGAATTAAAATGTTTATACTCTTTCGCTAAATAGTCCTTAATTTGCTTATTTTTAAAAACTTTTCCTTTTTCAATTCTAACTCCAATAATTTCACCTGGTCCTAATCTTCCTTTAGATAATATTCTTTTTTCATTAAGTTCTATCATTCCCGTTTCAGAGCCTGCAAATAATAAATTATCTTTAGTGATTGCATATCTTAAAGGTCTTAATCCATTTCTATCATTAGCAGCGATAACCCATTCATTATCTGTTCCTGCAATAGCTGCAGGACCATCCCAAGGTTCCATGGTACTATTTAAAAAATTGAATAATTGTTGATGATCTTTAGGTAATGTTTCGTTTTTCTTAGACCATGCGTCTGGAACCAACATAAGTTTAGCTAAGGGTGCTGGTTGACCAGATATATTTAATAATTCAAACACATTATCTAATGCAGCAGAATCAGAAGTGCCTTGTTGAATTACTGGTTTTAAGTTTTCTATATTTTCAAAAAGACTACTATTCATTTCTTGCTCATGAACTTTCATCCAATTTTTATTTCCTCTAAAGGTATTTATTTCTCCGTTGTGAGCTATTGCTCTAAATGGTTGTGCCAAATTCCAACTTGGAGCAGTATTAGTGGAGAATCTTTGATGGAAAATTGCAAATCGTGAAATAAATCTCTCGTCCTTTAAATCTAAATAAAAATCTGAAATTGCTTCTGCTAAGAACATTCCTTTATAAATAATTGATTTTGAGCTTAAAGAACAAATATAGAAATGATTTAAAGATTTTTTAAAAGCTTCATTTTCTATTTTTCTTCTGGTTTCGTATATTTTTCTTTCTAAATCTTTGTTTGTAAGTTCAGGGTTGTGTGATTTGAATAAGACTTGGATGATTTCAGGCATTGTTTGTAATGCCTTTTCTCCTAAAACATTTGGATTAATTGGAACTTGTCTCCATCCGTAAATACTAAAATCATTTTTTGTAAGTTCGCTCTCTACAATTGTCTTACAACTCTCTTGTGCTTCATAATCATTTCTAGGTAAGAAAATCATTCCAACACCTATCTCTGAATTGTCATGTGTATGGCCAGTAACCTCAATTTTTTCTACAAAAAAATCCTTAGGTATTTCAACATGTATTCCTGCACCATCTCCAGTTTTTCCATCAGCATCTACCGCACCTCGATGCCAAACTGCTTTTAAAGCTTCTATCCCATACTCAACAACCTTGCGGGATTTTTTACCTTCTGTTGAAGCAATGATTCCAACTCCACATGCATCGTGTTCCATATCTTCTGAATAAACATGATTTTTTTTCAATAGCTGTTTATTCTTAAGGTATTTATTCACTATGCTACTTTTCTCTCTTTTAAAGATTTATTTTCTAAATAATTTTTAATTGATATAGCTGCATCTCTTCCATCTTTAATTGCCCACACTACTAAAGATGCACCTCTAATTATGTCTCCTGCAGCAAATACCCCTCCTATGTTAGTCTCCATGGTATCAAAGTCAGCTTTAATGGTTCCCCATTTTGTTACTTGTAACTCATTGGCATCAAACATTTTTGGTAAATCTTCAGGATCAAAACCTAAAGCCTTGATCACCATGTCTGCGTTAATTTCATAACTTGAGCCTTCTTGAACTTGAGGTTTTCTTCTGCCACTTTCATCAGGTTCACCTAATTTAATCTGATCAACAACTAGCTTTTCAATTTTATTTGTACCTTTAAATTCTTTTGGACTTGATAGCCAAACAAATTGTACACCTTCCTCTTCAGCGTTGGCAACTTCTCTTGCTGATCCAGGCATATTTTCTTTGTCTCTTCTATATAAACATTTTACTGATTTTGCTTTTTGCCTTATTGAAGTTCTCACACAATCCATTGCTGTATCACCACCACCAATTACAACAACATCTTTGCCTTCTGCATTTAAAATTCCTTTATCAAATAATTCTACTTCGTCGCCTAAACCTTTTTTATTTGATGCAGTTAAAAAATCCATTGCTGGAAAAATGTTATCTAAGTCATTTCCTTTTAGTTCAACTTCTCTTGCTTTATAAACGCCTGTTGCAATTAGCATTGCATCATGCTTTTTACGTAATTGATCTAAAGTTGCATCCTTTCCAACCTCAAAGTTTTGAATAAACTCTATACCACCGTCTTTTAAAAGTTTTGTTCTTCTTTCAACAATCTCTTTTTCTAATTTAAAATTTGGAATACCATAAATTAACAAGCCACCAGCTCGGTCGTATCGATCGTAAACTGTGATTTTGTACCCATTTTTTCTTAATTGTTCAGCTGCAGCTAAACCTGCTGGACCTGCACCTATAATGCCAACGCTTTGATTTTTTTCTTGATTAACTTTAATAGGTTTGACCCAACCTTGTTCCCAGGCATTATCAGTAATATATTTTTCTACTGAACCAATGGTTACGGTTCCATGTCCAGATTGTTCAATTACACAATTTCCCT
The DNA here is from genome assembly GCA_003209915.1 of Pelagibacteraceae bacterium AG-430-E20. Classification (GTDB taxonomy): domain Bacteria; phylum Pseudomonadota; class Alphaproteobacteria; order Pelagibacterales; family Pelagibacteraceae; genus Pelagibacter. Next base: position 91,530 of record QCOF01000003.1, read on the forward strand.
CACACAATCTATCTTGAGGGCATATTCTTCCACAAACCTCTGGCATATTATTTGTACTTTGGGATAATTCGTAGGCCTCTTTAAGTCTTCCCTCGGCAGTGAGTTTTAGCCAATCAGGGATATTATTACTTAGTGGGCAGTGTACTTGACAAAAAGGAACTCCACATTGAGAGCATCTGCTAGACTGTTCCTTAGCCTTTTCGTTAATATACTCATCATAAATCTCTTTAAAGTCTTGCTTTCTTGAACCCACCTCCCTTTTAGGTGGTGTTTGCTGACCTATTTTTACGAATTTAAGCATTTTATCAGACATAATAATTTTTTTTTAAGGAAGTTATACTTTGAAAATATTAAATAAAGGATAAAATAGGTCATACATCATGACCTTATTTTGTTAACTTCTAGCTAATTAAAACAACTTTCTAAGAAATGCATAGCTAATATGATCAAATCGAATTGTTTTAAATAAATATTTTATAAGCTACGAAGAAACAATGTTTCAAAATATTATAGAAATTATAATCCTTTCAGCTATTCAAGGAATATCAGAATTTCTACCAATTAGCTCCTCCGCACACTTAATTTTAGTTTCAAGTTTATATGAGTTTAAATCCAATTCTTTATTGATAGATATAAGCCTACATCTTGGATCCTTATTAGCAATAATTTATTTTTTTAGAAATGAATTACTGGACACAAAAAATAATAAAAGATTATTAGGTCTAATTATTCTTGGTTCTATTCCATTAATAATTGTTGGATATATTTTGTATTCAACAAATTTTATATACGCATTGAGAGATGTAAAAGTTATAGCATGGACAACTCTTATATTTGGAATAGTTTTATATATCGCAGATAAAAATAGATTTGATAAAAAAATTTCTACTAATTTAAACTTTCAATCAATTTTATTTATTGGACTTTTTCAAATATTATCTTTAGTTCCAGGTGTAAGTAGGGCTGGAATCACTATAACTGCTGCAAGAATTTTAAAATTTAATAGATTAGACTCAAGTAAAATATCATTTTTACTTTCTATTCCTGCACTAAGTGGTGCGAGCTTTTTAGGTTTAAAAGATGTTTTAAATCAACCTCTAGATCTAAACTACTTAGTTTTAATTGCTATAATCTCATCATTTATATTTTCTTTTTTGACGGTGAAGTTTTTTTTAATTTACATTAATAAATTTTCTATGAATGCATTTGTGATTTATCGGGTTGTAATAGCTTTAATTTTATTTAGCTTAATTTATTAAATATATCTTCTTTTTACTAAAGGAAGTAATTGAGACAACAAAACTCCACACAAAATAAAAATACATCCAAGTATATTATTAAAATCTAAAATCTGACTCAAAAGAAACCAAGCTGATATTGTTGCAAACACACCCTCGAGTGAAAAGATGATAGCTGCTGGTGCAGGAGAAATATTTTTCTGCGCATAAATCTGTAGGACAAATGCTAGACCTCCAGACAAAATTCCTGCATACAAAATAGAGTCTAATTCTTTTAATATATTTATTAAAACAAATTCCTCATAGACTAATCCTACCAAAAATGAAAATACAGAAACTATTAATGTCTGCACAGCTCCTATAGTCAATGGAAGATTATATTTTTTTACTATAATTCCAACAAAGATAATATGAGTACTCCAAAATAATGCTCCTAGAATAACTAATCCATCCCCCAGTCGAATCGTAGCATCATAAAAGTTTGTTAGTAAGTATCCTCCAACTAAACACAGAAGAACAGATGGCCATATGCTCCAATGTATTGAAATTTTTCCAAATAAAAAAATTATAATTGGCACCATAGGAACATAAAAAATTGTGAAAAAAGCAGCATTAGCTACGTCTGTATAGAGTAACGCAACTTGCTGCAAACCAGAGCCCAAAAAAAGAGAGGAGCCTATTAAAAAAGAAAAAATTGCGAAAGTTTTAAAATCAAACTCAAATTCAGACTTCATTTTTTTCACTTCAAATACAAATACAAAAGGAATAATGGCTAAAAAACCAATAAAAAACCTTGCAGCATTAAATGTAAAAGGGCCTATATTATCCATTCCAGTATCTTGTGCAATAAAAGTTGTGCCCCAAATAAAAGTGCACAGCAAAGCGCTGAGTAATGAAATTGATTTTGTCATAAAAAATTATACAGCTAACTTGTAAGCAAAATTTTTTCCTAGATTTTCTTTTAAATCGTTATTAAACCTAGCAGCTTCAGCTCCATCGATAATTCTATGATCATATGATAGTGAAAGTGGCAACATTGTTCTGACTTGAAACTTACCATTTAAGAAAACTTGTTTTTTTTCCGATCTTCCAATACCTAAAATAGCTACTTCAGGGTAGTTTATTATTGGCGTAAAAAAAGACCCACCTATTCCTCCTAGGCTTGTAATTGTCATTGATCCACCAAATAATTCCTTCTTATCTATTTTTAAATTTCTACAAAGTTCACTAACTTCTCTTAGTTCTTTGCTAATTAACAAAATTTTTTTATTATTTGCATTTCTGATTTTTGGAACCATTAATCCATTGGGTGTGTCAACAGCAATTCCTATATGATAATATTTTTTTACAATCATTTTTCCAGTTTCAATTTCATCTATTGATGAGTTAAAGCTTGGAAATTTTTTTAAAGAAGCTACAAGCGCTTTTATGATAAAAGCCAAAGGTGTAATTTTAATTTTTTCTCCAGTATAAATATCAGTTAAAGAGCTTCTAAAGCCCTCCATTTCAGTTATATCTGCTTCATCATGATTGGTCACATGTGGAATGGTTGTCCAAGAGTTGGTTAAATAAGTTGAGGCTAGTTTCTTTACTCGTGGTATATCTTTAATCTCTATTTTTCCAAATTCTGCATGTTCATATTCATTCTTGATTTTGCTAGGTTTAATTTCTTTAATTTCTTTATTGTGTACTGACTTTAAAGAAACAAATTTTTTAATATCATCCTCGACAACTCTACCATCTTTTTCACTACCTAATACTTCATTAATATTTACACCTAACTCCCTTGCAAATTTTCTAGCTTTTGGACTTGCAGAAGAGACTCCTGTAACTTGTTTTGGGTACACAGGTACTTGTTCTAACTCTGATTTTGTTTCTATAATTGGTTCAGATTGTTTTTCAATTTTTGGCTCTTCTTTAATCTCATTTTTATTTGATGAACTTTCTAAAATTAAAATTAAATCACCTTCTGAAACTTTGTCTCCAACTTTTAATTTTAAAGATTTAATTTTTCCCTCAAAATTTGATGGTATTTCAACGCTAGATTTATCACTCTCAATTGTTATTAATGGATCATTTTTTCCAATCATTTGCCCTTGATTGACTAACACTTCAATCACCTCAACGTCTGTAAAATCACCGATATTTGGAACTTTAATCTCTATTTCTTTCATTTTATAATTTAGTAGGTATTGGCTTATCGCTATCAATATTGTACTTCTTCATCGCCTCTTTTGCATGTTTTGATGCAATAAGTTGCTCTTTTGCCAAAATACTTAGTCCATAAGCTACCAAATGTTCTTTATCTACTTCAAAAAATTTTCTAAGATTTTTTCTTGTATCACTTCTTCCAAAACCATCGGCTCCTAATGAGTAAAAACTTTTATTTGTATATGGTCTAATCTGATCTGAATTCATTCTCATGTAATCTGATGCTGCCATGATTGGACCTTCGGTTTTACCTAAACATTGTTCCACAAAAGATATTTTCGCCTCTTTATCTGGATTTAATAAATTATATCTTTCTACTTCCATTCCATCTTTTCTAAGCTCGTTAAAACTAGTGACACTCCAAACTTCACTGTCAACTTGATACTCTTTTTGTAAAATTTCAGCAGCTGAGATCATTTCTCTGAGTATTGTGCCTGATCCAAGAAGTTGAATTTTAGTTTTTTTATGTTTGTTAAAATCCTTAATTTTGTACATTCCTTTAAGAATTCCCTCTTCTATATTTTTATCTTTAGGTATTTCTGGATGAGAATAATTTTCATTCATTGTTGTAATATAATAAAAAACATTTTCTTTCTTCTCGTGCATTCGTCTCAAACCTTCTCTAAAAATTACTGCTAGTTCGTAATGGAATGTTGGGTCATAAGTTACACAATTTGGAATTGTAGATGCAATTAAGTGGCTATGACCATCTTGATGTTGTAAACCTTCTCCAGCTAATGTTGTCCTTCCTGCCGTAGCACCAATTAAAAATCCTCTAGCTTGACTATCCCCAGCAGCCCACGCCAGATCTCCTATTCTTTGAAAACCAAACATAGAATAAAAAGTATAAATAGGGATCATTTCGATATCATGATTAGTATATGCTGTTGCAGCAGCAATCCATGAAGACATTGCACCTGCCTCATTAATTCCTTCCTCTAAAACTTGTCCACTTTTTTCCTCCCTATATGAGCTTAATTGAGCAGAGTCTTCTGGTTCATATTTTTGACCTTCATGCGCGTAAATTCCGATTTTTTGAAAAAAACCCTCCATACCAAATGTTCTTGCTTCATCTGGAATGATGGGCACTAATCTTGGAGAGATATTTTTATCTCTCATTAAACTAGTCAGCATTCTGACAAGAGCCATTGTTGTAGACATTTCTTTTTCACCAGTTGATACTTTCATAAAGTCAAAAATATCCTTTGAGGGTGCTTTAATAGGTTTCGCAAAGGTTGATCTTTCTGGTAAAAATCCACCTAATTTAATTCTTCTCTCTTTTAAATATTTAATCTCCTGAGATTTTTCATCTGGTCTAAAGTATTCAATGTTTCTTACCTGCTCGTCAGTCAACGGCACATCAAATCGATCTCTATAGTACATTAAGTCATCAACATCTAATTTTTTTGTTTGATGAGTTGTATTTACACTTTCTCCAGATTTTCCCATACCATACCCTTTAATAGTTTTAGCAATGATGACTGTGGGACTTCCTTGATTCTTAGTTGCTCGATCATATGCGGCATAAACTTTATGAGGATCATGCCCTCCTCTGTTCAATCTCCAAATGTCTTTATCAGAAAGACTGGATACTAATTCTGAAGTTTCAGCGTATTTTCCAAAAAATTTTTCTCTTACATACGCACCATCTCTTGCTTTAGCTGCCTGATACTCTCCATCAACTGTCTCATTCATAAGTTTTACTAAATGACCTGTTTTATCATTAGCAAGTAGCGAGTCCCAATAAGAACCCCAAATGACTTTTATCACATTCCAACCAGACCCTCTAAAACTACCTTCCAGTTCTTGAATTATTTTTCCATTACCCCTTACAGGTCCATCTAGCCTCTGAAGATTACAATTTATAACAAAAATTAAATTATCTAATTTTTCTCTAGCGGCTAAACCAATTGCCCCCATTGACTCAGGTTCATCCATTTCTCCATCACCTAGAAAAGCCCATACTTTTCTTCCCTCATCTTTAATCAATCCTCGATTTATTAAGTATTTCATATACCTGGCTTGATAAATTGCCAACATAGGACCAAGGCCCATAGACACAGTTGGAAATTGCCAAAACTTTGGCATTAACCATGGGTGTGGATAAGAGGAAAGTCCTCCAGGTTTGACCTCTTGTCTAAAACTATCTAATTGCTTCTCATTTAATCTTCCCTCTAAATATGCTCTTGCATACATTCCTGGGGCACTGTGGCCTTGGAAATAAATTAAATCTCCACCAAATTTATTATTTTTTGCTCTCCAAAAATGATTCATTCCTACATCATACAAAGTTGCTGCCGATGCAAATGTACCTATATGACCTCCTAGCTCAGGAAATTTTTTGTTAGCCCTTACCACCATGGCTGCTGAATTCCACCGAATTAGCGACCTTATCCTTCTCTCTATGTTTTGGTCGCCATTTGATTTTACCTCTGCTTCCGGAGGGATTGTATTAATATAAGGTGTATTTTGCGTATAAGGAATATTTGCTCCCTCTCGGTAAGCTTTGTTTATTAGCTCTTTAATTAAGAAGTGGGCTCTCTGATTTCCATCTTTTGAGATTACTGCTGATAAAGATTCTAACCAATCTTTTGTTTCAAGAGGGTCTAAATCTGCACCATTACTTACTTGAATAGTAGATTGTTTTTTTTGAGGAATTATATTTTTTACCTCTTCTTCCTTTTGAGAAGTAATTGCTTCCTCTGCTTGTTTAATTATACTTTCAGTATCCTTTGGAATTTTTTCTAAATTTGCAGTTTTTGATGAAGACAAATAATTTAATATTAAGTCTCCTTTTGAAACTTTATCGCCAACTTTAAGTTCAATACTTTCAATTTTTCCATCTACTGTTGAGGGAATTTCAACACTGGATTTGTCACTTTCGATTGTTATAAGAGGATCATTTTTTTTTATTTGTTCACCAGATTTTACAAGAATTTCAATTACTTCAACGTTCTCAAATTCACCAATATCAGGGACAAGTAATTTTTCGTTCATTATTTTAATTGCTTTATATACTTTAAAAAACTTTATTAAATTTTATTTTTATCACATTAATGAGTATTTTGTTAATGTTGTGCTTATATTGAACAAAATAAATAAGAAAAAAGCTAAATGTTATATGTTAATTTCTCTCCACACACATAGCTATACCCATGCCTCCACCAATGCAGAGTGCCGCACAACCTTTCTTTTTTCCTTGTCTTTTAAGTTCATGAATTAGCGTTGCAACTATTCTTGATCCTGAAGCACCTATTGGATGACCTAGAGCTATTGCTCCACCATTTACGTTAACCTTTTCCTCTGGAATTTTGAGTTCTTTTATAACTGCTAAAGTTTGTGCTGCAAAAGCCTCATTTATTTCAAATAAATCTATGTCCTCCATTTGCCATTGAGCTTTAATAAGAGCTTCTTTAATAGAAGGTATTGGTCCAAGCCCCATTAGAGAAGGTTCTACTCCTGATGATGACCAAGACACAATGCTTGCAAGAATTTCTAAAGATTTTAGCTCGGCTTTTTCTCTCGTCATTAAAACTAATGCAGCAGCACCATCATTTAATCCAGATGAATTTCCAGGAGTAACAGTTCCGTTTTCTTTAAACACCGTATTTAATTTTTCTAAATCATCTAAAGTTATGTTATTTCTTAGATATTCGTCATGTTCAAAAATAAATTTTTCATTATTACTTTGAATTTGCAATTTTATTAATTCGTCATTAAACTTTTTTTCCTCATAAGCCTTTTTGGCTTTTTTTTGAGAACTTATGGAAAAAGTATCCTGCTCTCGTCGGGTTATATGATATTTTTCTGCAATATTTTCTGCTGTAACACCCATATGATAATTATTAAAAGAATCCGTAAGTCCATCTTTAATCATCGTATCTATCAAATTATCCTCAATAAATTTTTTATCATCTCTTAAGAATATCGCATGTGTTGCTCTAGACATATTTTCTTGACCACCTGCAACAACAATCTCATTTTGCTCTAACTTTATTGATTGGTAGGCAGATATGATTGATCTCAAACCAGAACCACATACTTGGTTTACTATATGAGCTGGTTTTGAAACAGGAACGCCTGCGTGAATCGAAGCTTGTCTTGCTGGATTTTGACCAAGACCTGCTGTGAGAACATGTCCCATAATAACTTCATCTACATCTTCTCCTTTAAGGCTTGATTTGAAAATTGCCTCTTTAATAACCAACGCACCAAGCTTATCTGCACTGATGTTCTTGAGAGATCCTTTGTATTTACCTATTGGTGTTCTTAATGCAGAGGTAATAACAACGTCTTTAGGAATTTTACTCATTAAATTGTCAACATATTATTTTATAAGTTAAATTACATCAAAAACTTTGATATATGAAATATATAACTAATAAGGACCGCTGGCCAAATTGGATAAGGCGCTCGGCTACGAACCGGGAGATTCCAGATTCGAGTTCTGGGCGGTCCACCAAAAAGGAATTAAAATGTTTGATTGGCTTATAAAAGCTTCTTTACAAAAATCAGTTGTATATTTTTTTATTATTATTGTGATAATTTTATTAATTTTAACTTACATTTTATAAAAATGACTAAAGAATTTGAACAAATAAGTATCAAACCTGGGTTTATGAAACATAACGGTGGTGTTTTGTTTAGAACAATATCTGAAACGGAATATGAATTTAAATCTGTAATAAATAAAAATCATTTAAATGCTATAAGCATAACACACGGTGGATATTTGTCGGCTTTGATTGACTCTGGAGCTGGAACTGCTGCTCATCGAGCTGCTGGTAATGTTCCCTGTGTAACAATTTCTCTAGACATAAAGTTTATTGGGTCCTCAAAAGAAGGTGACGAAATAGTTGGGCACACTAGAATTTTAAAAAGAACTAAAACACTTGTTTTTCTCTTTTGTGAACTCAGCTGTGATAAAAAAATTATTACCTCCGCTTCAGGTATTTGGAAAATTTTAAAAAAATAAAATGAGAACTTTTTGCGCTCCGATTCGGTCATGTTTTAGTCTATTTTTGTTCTATAACTGCAACAATATCTGGTAGGTAAAAAAAAAATTATACCAAACATTGAAATGAAAAAAAATAAAATTACTGCTGTTCTGGGGCCTACAAACACAGGAAAAACCCATCTCGCAATAGAAACTATGCTCTCATTTGAAACTGGAATGATTGGTTTTCCTCTAAGATTGTTAGCAAGAGAAGTATATGACAAAGTAATAAAAAAAATTAGCACTGACAAAGTTGCTTTAATCACTGGAGAAGAAAAAATTATTCCATCAAATGCAAAATATTTCTTATGCACAGTTGAGTCTATGCCAATAGACAAATATTTAGAATTTGTTGCAGTAGATGAAATACAAATGTGCGCAGATCATGAAAGAGGTCATATTTTTACAGATAGACTTTTAAATATGAGGGGTGAAAAACTTACAATGTTAATGGGATCTAATACTATAAAGAATATTATTACTAAGTTAGATGGCGATATAGAGTTTATAAATAGAGATAGACTGTCAAAACTTACCTATTCAGGTCATAAAAAAATTTCTAGAATAAATAGAAAAACGGCAATTATAGCATTTTCTGCAGAAGAAGTTTATGCAATAGCTGAGCTAATAAGAAGACAAAAGGGTGGGGCAGCTATAGTAATGGGTTCGCTTAGTCCTAAAACAAGAAATGCTCAAGTGGAATTATATCAGTCAGGAGATGTGGATTTTTTAGTTGCAACTGATGCTATTGGAATGGGTATTAATATGGATTTAGAGCATGTTTATTTTTCTAATCTTAAAAAATTTGATGGAAAAAAATTAAGGAGACTTAATCTTTCTGAAATAGGTCAAATAGCTGGAAGAGCTGGAAGATATTTAAATGATGGAAGTTTTGGTATAACTGGAGAATGTAAAGAAATAACAGCTGAAGATGTAGATCTCTTAGAGAGTCATAAATTTGAGGAAATAAGAACTTTATTTTGGAGGAATTCAAATTTAAATTTTAATAACTCTTCTAGTTTAATTAAAAGTTTAGATGAAAAACCTCACATGGAATGGTTGAGAAAGATACATGAATGTGAAGATGAAAAAGCTCTTAAATATTTTTTAAAAGATACTAATTTTAATAATTTAAAATTTGATGAGATAACTCTAAGTCTACTATGGGAGTGCTGTCAAATTCCTGATTTTGTAAAAAAAACTTATGGTAACCATTATCAGGTTATTGGTAGTGTATTTAAATTTTTAAGTAGTGATAAAAGAGTGATTTCCAACGATTATATGAGATTACAGCTATTGAAACTTGACAAATTAGATGGAAATGTTGACTCTTTATCAAATAGAATTGCAAATGTTAGGACTTGGTCATATGTTTCAAATAAAAATAATTGGGTAGAAAATCAAGATTATTGGATCGAGAAAACTAAACATTTAGAAGATAGACTTTCAGATAGACTTCATGAAGAACTTACTAAAACCTTTATTGATAAAAGAGCAAGTGTTCTTGCAAGAGGATTAAAACAAGACATGGAATTTAAAACAGAAATCTTGGAAAACAACGATGTAATGATCGATGAACAATTTATTGGAAAAATCAATGGGTTAAAATTAGAATTAGACCTGAAAAAAGGTGCTCTAGAGACAGATATCAAATCCTTAAAAAAAGCAGCAAGACAGACTATTGGCCCAGAACTTGAGAGAAGAATTCAGTCAATTATTGATACAGGTTTAATTCAACTCGGTGAAGATTTCAAAATTTATTGGAACAAATTTCCCATTGCAAAACTTTCTCCAGGTATCGATTATCTAAATCCTAATTTTACTTTATTAATAGATGACATAATTGATCAGGGTCCTAAACAAAAATTAAATGAATATATTTACGGGTGGATTCAAACCAAAATTAATGAGGTATTAAAAAGTCTTATTGACCTAAAAAATATTAAAGAAAATAACTCATCGATAAAAGCTTTAGCCTATCAGCTTTATGAAAATAATGGTGTCTTAAAGAGAGATCAGGTATCTGAATATTTAAAAAATTTAGGTCAAAATGAGAGAAAAATTCTTAGAGAATTAGGTGTAAAATTTGGACGGTATCATGTGTTTCTGCATCAATTAATTAAGCCTGAAGCTGTTTCTTTAAGGACTCTATTGTGGAAAAATTTTCATCAAAAATTTTATAATTTAAAACCCCCCACATTTGGTCTTAACTTTGTAGACAATAAAGACTTAAAAAATCAAAATTTCATGCTTTTATGTGGATTTGAAAAATTTGACGCATTCTTTGTTAGGATAGATATTCTAGAAAGGCTATTTATGTTAATCATTAATTTAAGTTCAAAAAAAAAAAGCGACATTAAAGTAGTTCCTGAAATGTTGAATTTATTAGGATGCAGTAAAGAAAACTTTAAAAAACTTTTAATGAAAATGAATTATAAAGTATTTGAAAAAGAAAAAGAAATATATTTTAAATACAATCCAATTAAAAAATTCAAAAAAGCTCCAGTTAAAAAAGTTTCAAAAGAAAATCCATTTGAAGTTTTAAAAAATTTAAACCTTAGATAGTCATTATGTTTTTTAAGAAAGATGATAAAAAAATTGAAGATAGCTTTCTAATTAAAGTCGGTGCTTTGTTAATCCATACAGCTAAAATTGATGAAAATTATACTGAAAATGAAGAGGAAATAATTAAAAAAACGCTCTTAGAATTGGGAGTTAAAAATGAAAATATTTCTTCCACAATTAAAGAAGCAAAAATTATTGAGGAAAATTCAAATCAAATCCTTGAATTTACTAGAGAAGTGAAAAATTTATCTGAGAATGAAAAAATAAAAATAATAGAGGCACTCTGGGCTATAATATATTCAAATAAAGATGCTGATTTATACGAGACTAATTTAATGAGACGACTTGCTGGGCTTCTTTATATAGATAGCAAAGTAATGGGAGATATTAAAAACAAAATTAAAGATGAAAATTTGAAATGACATATCTTGTTAATGATAATTGCATTAAATGTAAATTAACTGACTGCGTTGATGTATGTCCGGTAGATTGCTTTTATGAAGGGAAAAATATGCTTGTAATTAAACCGGATGAGTGTATAGATTGTGGCGTTTGCGAGCCAGAGTGTCCAGTTGACGCCATTAAAGCTGATACCGAACCTGGAAGTGAAAGATGGCTAGAGATTAATACCAAATATTCTGAGATCTGGCCAAACATAAGTGAAAAAAAAGATCCTCCACTGGATCATGAAAAATTTAAGGATGAGCAAAATAAGTACGAAAAATATTTTAAAGAAAATCTTTAACAGAAAAGCCGAAAAAAAAGTGAAAAGAAAAGTTACTAAAAAAAAGGTTACTAAAAAAAAGGTTGCTAAAATTAAGCAAAAAAAAACAAAAAAAATAATTACCAAAAAAATTAAAAAAGTTTCAAAAAAAGTTCCTACAAAATCTATAAAACCAAAAACAAATAAAAAAACAGTTTCTACTCCAGCAGAAACAAAGGTTGACAACCTAAGAATCTCTAAAACTAATGAGGTAAAACCAGAGATAAAGAAAGTTAAAAAACAAGAAACTGAAAAAAGAGAATTCAAAATCAAAGATTATGTTGTTTATCCTAAACATGGTGTTGGACAAATTACAGAGTTTAAAAAAATCAATATAGGTGGAATAGACGTTGAGACTTATGTTATAAAATTTGAAAAGGATAAAGCTAATGGAATGGTGCCAGTTAATAAGCAGTCTCATTTAAGACCCTTAGCAACTATTAATCAGGTCAATAAATGTATTTCAATTCTTAAAAGTAAGCCAAAAATAAAAAGATCAATGTGGAGTAGACGGGCACAAGAATATGAGGCAAAAATTTCTTCTGGAAAAATTTATGAATTAGCAGAAGTAGTCAGAGATTTGAATAAAGGTGATGATCTGATGGTTGATCAATCTTATAGTGAAAGACAACTCTTTGAAAAAGCTTATGAAAGAATTTTATCTGAGTTTCAGATTATTTTGAATTTATCACTAGAGGACACTCAAAAAAAATTAGATAAAGCCTTAAAAAGAAACATGGGTAGTCAAGCACAAACTGCACCTATAGCATCTAAAGCAACTTCAACAGAACTACCAGTAGACGAACCAATTTCAGATACAGACGAACCTATTGAGGAGTAAAAAAAAACGCCTCTCACACAAATTGTAATGAGAAGCGTTTTTTGTAAAGAATACTAAGTTACTATCTTCTTCTTTTTTTTGCTTTTTTCTTAGCTTTTTTCTTAGCTTTTTTCTTAGTTTTCTTTGCCGCTTTTTTTCTTTTCTTAGGCATCTTTAGCTCCCTGTTTTAGTTAAACGAATCAAAATGATTCGCTATTACTATATTTTTATTTTTTTCTATAAGTTATGTCAAACCTTTAATTAAAACCTAAAATTTAAAAAATTATTTTTTATTTCTTGTTTTTTTTTTAAATTTTAATCTATTAATTAAGTTAATGTTTATGCGGTTAATAAACCATATTATAAAAATAAATTAATAAAGATTTTCTAAATGATTTTTATATTTCTGAATAATTTTATATCTTTTTAATTTTAATGTTGGAGTTACCAGTCCATTTTCAATTGTAAATTGATCTTTAATGACAATAAATTTTTTTATTTTTTCTATTTTTGATAAATTTTTATTTACTATTTCTAATTCTTTTAAAATTATCTCATCAGTTATGTTGGGTTTTTCTTTATTAAAAACTAATAACGCAACCAAATAAGGTTTATTATCACCATACACTAAAGTTTGCTCAACAAAATCAATTTTTAATAAATCATTTTCAATTTTTATTGGTGAAATATTTTCTCCCCCAGGTGTAATTAGAATATCTTTTTTTCTATCTGTAATTTTTAAGTATTTGTTTTCAAAATGACCTACATCACCAGTAGATAACCATCCATCATTTAAAACTTTTTTAGTTTCTTCCTCATTATTCCAATAGCCTAACATTACATTTTCGCCCTTAACCAAGATCTCACCATCATCTGCTATTTTAACCTCATTTGCAGCAAAAGCAGGTCCAACAGTATCAATTCTTATATGATCTTTTGGATTACAACTAACCACTGGAGAGGTTTCTGTTAAGCCATATCCTTGTAATGTCGGTAATCCTATTGCATTTAAAAATACCCCCACATCTTTATCTAAAGCACCACCTCCAGAAATAAATAATTTCAGAGAACCGCCAAATTGTGCTTTAATTTTTTTTCTAACTAATTTTTCACAAATAAAATTTTGAACTTTTTCTAAATTAGACAATTTATTTTTAAAGAAAGCTTTTTCTCCAAGAGAAAGCATTTTGTTGATAAGATATTTTTTTAAGCCATTTGTTTTATTAAAAGATGCATTTATCTTTTGATATAAATTTTGATAAAATCTTGGGACAGCGGTCATTATATCAGGATTACATTCAACCATATTTTTTATCAGTTTTTCTATGCTTTCAGCATAAAACACCTTGGCCCCCAATGCTATCTGAACAAATTGAACAGTATGCTCATACGAGTGTGACAATGGTAACCAGGTTAAAAACCTGGCTTTTTTTGAAGTAAAATCTTTGAGTAAAAATAAAGCTCCTTCACAATTACTTAATATTCCTCCATGACTTAACATTACACCTTTGGGGTTTCCTTGTGTGCCTGAGGTATAAATTATACAAGCAATATCTTTTCTAGAAATATCTAAATTAAGAAAATTTTTTTCCTGATATTTTTTTTTTTCAAAAATATTTTTGATGCACATAATATCATTTGCGTCTTTTATCTGTTCAAAAGATAATATTTTTTTTATGAAAGGTTTAGATTTAATTATTTTTTTAATTTTATCATATTGTATAGCATCTGAAACAATTACAACTGATGGGTTGCAATCATTAATTAAATATTCGTAATCTCTTTCTACATAGGTCGTATAAGCTGGAACAGTGATACCTTTTGATAACATTATTGCTAAATCAGAGATCATCCATTCAGGTCTATTCTCTGAAATTAACAAACAACGGTCTTTATTTTCTATAAATGAACTTAACTCTTGAGACAGTTTTAAAATATTTAAATACGTTTCTTTCCATGTGAATTCATTTTCAAAATTTTTTAATGATTTCAAAAAAATTTGATCAGGCTTTTCTTTTAAGTACTGTTGATAAAAAAGTTCTAAAAGATTATTTTGTTTCTTTATTTCCATATCTTTTGGTGGGCGAAGAGAGAATCGAACTCTCACTTCTTGCGAAACACGATTTTGAGTCGTGCGCGTCTACCAGTTCCGCCATTCGCCCGCTAATTTGAATTAAATTATATTTAAATAGTATAAGAACTAAAATTATATTAAAACCAAAAAATGTTTCAAACTCTTTACAGGAAATGTTTAGATTTAGCATCACATAAGAGCTCAAACTTTTATTTGGGATTAGTTTCGTTTATTGAAAGTTCATTTTTTCCCATACCTCCAGACGTAATGATTGTACCTATGGTCATTGCAAAGAAAAAAAATTACATAAAAATATTTTTGATAGCATCCATTTTTTCAGTTTTAGGAGGGGTTTTTGGGTACTTCTTGGGATCATTTTTTTATGATCTATCTTTTAGTGTGATCGAGTTTTATGGATATGAAAATAAAGTTGAAAAATTAAAATATAATCTATCTATTGGAGAGGGATTTCTAGCTTGGCTAAGTATACTCTTTTTAGCAGGTTTTACTCCTTTGCCTTATAAAGCTTTCACAATTGCTAGCGGACTAATTGGTTTTAATCTATTCATATTTATTCTTGTAAGTCTAATCTCTAGAAGCCTAAGGTTTTTTATTATTTCTTACTTGTCCTATAAATTTGGACATTTATTTACTGATTTTATGAACAAGCATGGATCAAAATGGTTTACCATTTTGGGGATATTGCTTGTTATTATATTCTTAATAATATTTTTATTTTATAAATTTAATGTTTAACCTCAGCAAAAAAAATTTATTTACAGTTATATTTTTAATAAGCTTTATTGCTTTAGTATCAGCATATTTTATAGAATACATTCTTGGTCATCAGCCTTGTAATCTTTGTCTATATGAAAGGATTCCATATTTTTTGGCAATCTTAATTGTATTAATAAATTATAAATACAATAAACAAGAAAAGTATATAATTCTCTCATTGGCTATAATTTTTTTGATAGCAACAATATTGTCTTTATATCACTTAGGAATTGAACAAGGTTTTATACAAGAGTCTTTACTTTGCGATCTTGAAAAGGGAGCAAATATTCTTGATAAGGACGAAATATTAAAGCAATTACAACAAAAAAATATAAGTTGCAAAGATGTAACATTTAAAATTTTTGGATTATCGCTTACAAGCTACAATATAATAATTTCTATATTATTAACTATTACTTTAATAAGATTTTACTTTGGATATGAAAACAGTAGATAAAAAAAGAATTGAGGAGTTTATAAGGGTTGATCACGCTGGAGAAAGAGGTGCTGTTAAAATTTACGAAGGCCAATTACTTGCTTTAAATACATTTGTTAAAAATGACAAACTAAAGAAAACTATTGAGGAAATGAAAGTTCATGAAAAAGAACATCGTGATTTTTTTGAAAAAGAAATAAAAAAAAGAAATATAGCTCCAACGAAATTTTTGCCTCTATGGGATTTGTTAGGTGTAGGTTTGGGCTTTGGGTCTACTTTGTTAGGTAAAAAAGCTGCCATGCTTTGCACTGCTTCTGTTGAAGAAGTTATTGATGAACATTACTTAAGTCAAATTAAACAACTTGATAATAGTGAAAAAATCTTGAAGAAAAAAATTATAAAATTTAGAGAAGATGAGTTAAATCATAAAGATATAGCTTATGAAAAAGGTGCAACCAAAAAAGGACCATACTCGATTTTAGATAAGTTAATAAAAACTGGTTCTAAAATTGCAATAAATATATCCGAAAAAATCTAAGCCTCTAATTCAACGTCCCAATATAAATAGTCCATCCAACTTTTGTGAAGAAAGTTTGGAGGAAAATTTTTTCCGTTTTTATGTAGATCTTCTGTTGAGGGTCTATAAGGATATTGGTGCAACTTCATCCCTGAATTTTTTAATAATTTTCCACCTTTTTTTACATTACATGCTGAACAGGCGGTAACTACATTATCCCAGTTTGTTTCTCCTCCTTTTGATCTAGGTAACAAATGATCAAATGTTAGTTCATCAGCACTACCACAATACTGGCAGGAAAATTTATCTCTTAAGAATACATTAAATCTTGTAAAGCTAGGTTTTGAAAGTGGTACAATATAATCTTTTAAGGCAATAACACTTGGTAATTGCATGTTAAAGGAAGGACTTCTAATAACTCTATCATAGTTACTTACTATGATCACTCTATCTAAAAAAACAGATTTAACTGTGTCTTGCCATGACCACAATGATAAAGGGTAATAACTTAATGGTCTATAATCGGCATTTAAGACTAATGCTGGGCATTTTTCTAATGAAACATCTTGTTCAATAAAATTATTCATTAACTATTTTTAACTTAGTTAATCTACTTTATCAACATTAAGAGATATTAAAGTTTCTTTAAGATATAATTAAGTGCTGTACTAGAAGCTTGTATAGGAATGTGATGATCACAATTTTTAATTAAAAGTGTATCAACTTTTACATCGTTTCTAATTAAAAAGTCTTTTGCTTCTAGTAAATTGATTGATGGGACAATTTGATCCGTATCACCGTGGATAAGTAAAGTATCAGTTTTATTTTTGATTCTATTTTTTAAATTATCTTGATCAATAATTTTTCCAGAAAAACCAACAATACAAGAAAATCTCTCTTCTAATGTCAGACCAACATTTAAAGACATCATACAGCCTTGACTGAAACCAGATAAACATATTTGTTTATTTGATAAATTAAATTCTAATTTAATCTCCTCAATAAATTTTTTAATTATATTTTCTGCCTTAACTGATTGCTCTAAAATATAAATTGGATCATCTTTACTCAGATCAAACCATTGATATCCAGACGGATTCATGGCACATGGTTCGTGCCCATTCGGGCAAATAAAAACTGTATTTGGCATATGTCTTTTCCAATTTAATGAGAGCATGCTAATGTCTTTTCCATCACCACCATATCCATGCAGTAAAATAATTGCATTTTTTATTTCGCTTTCATTTTCAGGTCTGATAATTATAGAGTTAAGGCAAAATGTCATAGTTAATTTATTAAGTGTTTTATTTCTAAAAACAATCTACAATATAAACATGTTATCAGGAATAATAGTTAAAGTTTTATCCATTGCACTTTTAATTGCTGTGGGTATCGTCTTAATTTTAGGCATAGGTACTCTTTTCAAGGGTGGAGAAACAAGTAAAAAATATTCAAATAAGTTAATGCAAATGAGAGTCATTTTACAATTTATTGCTATAATTGCTTTGGTAGGTTTTGCTTATTTTTTTAAAGATTAACTAAAATTTTTTAACCAGTTAATAAAGTTTTCATCATCAAAATTTATTGAACCAATAATTCTTGCAAACTCTTCCCCTTTGGAATTTAAAAGTATAGTTGTTGGAAGTCCTCTTAAAGAAAAAGTTTTTGCTAGAGTTGAAGGATGATCAAAATACGGTTCTAAATTATCTATACCTAATTCAGCAAAAAAACTATTAACCTTATCTAGTCTTTCTTTGCCAATATTAATTGGGTATATTTTCAAATTCTTTAGCTTTTTATTTACTTGCAGCCTATCTAGAGAAGGCATTTCCTCTCTGCAAGGTGCACACCAAGTTGCCCAAAAATTTAACATTATTAGCTGACTGTCTAAGTTTTGAATATTAATTTCTTTGTCTGCATTATCTAAAAAAATAACATTACTGTATGTTTTGGGGTTTTTATGAATTACAAGATTTTTAAGATCCGGCAATTCATTTGCAAAAGTACTAGTGATGAAAAAGGTAAATAATATTAAAATTCTCATATTAAATAGGTATAATTAAATATCATGGCAAAAAATAAAAACAACCAGGCAATTTGGAACACGCGCATTAAAAAAAATTCATCAAGTTTATTTCAAAAAGTTGGTAATTCCTTAGATGTCGACAAAAAACTTTATAAAGAAGATATCAAAGGATCCATTGCTCATGTTGAGATGCTTTTTAAGCAAAAAATAATCTCATTCAAAATTAAAAATAAAATTATTTATGGTCTGAATAAAATAGAAAGAGAAATTTCTAGTAAAAAATTTGAATTTAATAAAAAATATGAAGATATTCATATGAATATTGAAAAAAGACTTTTTCAAATTATTGGTGAAGAGGCAGGGTATGTCCATACAGCAAGATCAAGAAATGACCAAGTAATCACTGATTTTAAATTATGGTTAAAATCTGCAACTAATGAGATAAACAACAATTTAGATAAGGTCATTAAAACTTCAATAAAATTAGCTGAAAAAAATATTCAAACTATCATGCCTGGTTTTACTCATTTAAAAAATGCCCAAGCAATTTCTTTCGCACATTATCTAATGTCTTATGTTGAAATTTTTAATCGAGATAAAAAAAGATTTTCTAATAATCTAGAAAGTTTAAATGAAAATCCACTTGGTGTTGCTGCTTTATCCGGTACCTCATTCAATATAGACAGAAATTATACAACCAAAAAACTTGGTTTTAAAAAACCTACAAACAATTCTATTGATACAGTTTCAGATAGAGATTTTGTAATTGATTTTCTTTATAGCGTATCAGTATGCTCTATGCATATTTCAAGAATAGCAGAAGAGTTAATTATATGGAATTCAGATGGATTTAATTTAATTAACTTGTCTGATAAAGTTGTAACTGGATCTTCGATAATGCCTCAAAAAAAAAATCCTGATCTTCTAGAATATTTAAGAGGCAAATCTGGAAGTACCTATGGAAATCTATTTTCTATGCTTACTATCTTAAAAGGTTTACCACTTTCTTATTTTAAAGATCTTCAAGATGACAAAGAGATTGTTTTTAATTCAAATGATACACTTGTAAATTGTCTAAAAATTTTTGATGAGGTGTTAAAAAATTGTAGTCCTAATAAAAAAAAAATGCTTGAGCTTGCAAATAAAGGATACATTACTGCAACAGACTTAGCTGACTATCTTGTAAAAAATCATTCAATGTCATTTAGAAAAGCTTATCAAAAAACCTCCGCTATAGTTAATTTAGCAGAAAAAACAAAAAAAAACTTAAACGAACTATCTTTGTATCAACTTAAAAAAATTGAACATAAACTTACTGGAGATGTTTTAAAAGTGTTTGATTTAAACAATTCTGTCAATTCAAAAAAATCTTTTGGAGGAACATCTTTTGATAATATTAAAAAGATGATAGTGAAATATAAAAAAGAAATATGATTAAAAAATTAATGATAATAGTCTTATTTTCAATCTTATTAGTATCCTGTGGAAAAAAAGGATGTCCAAAATATTCGGGTTCAGATAATGAGAAATGTGACCCAATATTTAAAAATTAATGAAATATAGTAAAAATAAACTTTTTATTGAGAAAGTGAGTGTTCTTAATATTGCTAATAAATTTCAAACTCCAGCCTATTGTTACTCATACTCTAAATTAAAAGAAAATATAAATAATTTTAAAAAAAATTTTAAATCTTTTTCTCCATTGGTCTGTTTTTCAGTAAAATCAAATACTAATGTAAATATAATTAAAGAAATTAAGAGATTTGGTTTAGGAGCTGACGTTGTCTCAAAAGGAGAACTTATGTTGGCTTTAAAAGCAGGGGTAGATCCAAACAAAATCGTTTTTTCAGGAGTTGGTAAAACTAATGAGGAAATTAATTTTGCGATCGAAAAAAAAATACTGCTTATTAATGCTGAGTCGAAAAGTGAAATTCGAGAAATTGATAAAATTGCAAAACGAAAAAAAAAAATAGTGCAAGTTGGGATAAGACTAAACCCAAATACTGATGCAAAAACGCTTAAACAGATTTCTACTGGTAAGAGCGAAAATAAATTTGGGGTAAATAGCAAAACTTTTTACGAACTTGTACACTACTGTAAAAACTCAAAAAATATCAATCTACAGTGTTTAAGTGTTCATATAGGTAGTCAAATATTAGACCACAAGCCATATGAAAGAATGCTCAAAGCTGTAAGTAATATAATTATTAAAACAAAACACAAATTTAAATTTGTCGATTTAGGTGGAGGAATGGGAATTTCTTACAGTGATAAAATTAAAAAGCTTAATTATAAAAAGTACAACTTAGCAATTAAAAATTTTTTAAAAAAGCATGATACAAAAATTATTTTTGAACCAGGTAGATCAATAATTGGTAATACAGGAACTTTAGTGTCTAAAATAATTTATATTAAAGATGGTGGGGTTAAAAAATTTATTATTTTAGATGCTGCAATGAATGATCTTATGAGACCGGCTTTATATGGAGCAGTTCATAAAATCTTACCCGTTGATAAATCTAACAGTGTTTCAACAAATGCTTATGAATTTGTAGGTCCTATTTGTGAGAGCACAGATAAATTTGTAACTTTAAAAAAATTTCAAAAACTAAAAGAAAAAGATTTGGTAGCTATATGTGATGTTGGTGCCTACGGTATGTCTCTAAGCTCTAATTATAACCTTAGGCCAAAAGCTGTTGAATTACTGATAAAAGGAAGAAAAATTAAAATTATTAAAAATAGGCAAAAGCATACAGATTTAATTTAGCTTTTGATAAAAATGATCAGAAATGCACTATTCTCAATATTTTTTTTTGTAGGAATAATTATTATTTCAATAATGTTTTTACCTGCATTACTTTTGCCAAGGAAAATTACCTTGCTTGGGGGAAAATTGATGGGTCATTGGGCTGGGTTTTGTTTAAGAGTTTTTCTATCGGTAAAAATTAGTATTAAAGGTAAAGAAAACATTATCACTGACCAAAAATTTTTTATTGCTGTCTCCCACCAGTCTATGTTTGAAACATTTTACCTACAAACTGTTTTCAATTCACCAGTATTTATTTTAAAAAAAGAGTTGCTACGAATTCCAATCTTTGGATGGTACTTAAAAAAAATTGGATCTATCTCTATAAATAGAAACAAGGTAAGTAGAGACAATTTAGGATTTTTTGAGGATATTTTAAGAACAGTAAATAATAGCGATAGACCATTGATAATTTTTCCTCAAGGAACACGAGTTTTACCTGAAGAACGTCCTTCCTTTAAGAAAGGAGCAACCAGAATTTATCAGGAACTAAATATAGCCTGCCAACCCGTCGCTGTTAATTCTGGTTATGTATGGCCAAAAAAGGGTAAAAAAAATAGTCATAAAACAATAACTGTTTCTATTTTAACACCTATTAATGCTGGAATGGATAAAGAAAATTTTTTACAGATTTTAGAAAATAAAATTTATAATGAACTCAACTTATTAAGTTAGCCTTTCATTGGCATAACAACATAAATACTATCAAAATCCCCTGGATCTTTTATTAAAGCTGGAGAACCTGTATCGTTAAAAAATATCTCTATTTTTTCCCCATTTAATTGAGAAGCTACATCTATTAAATATCTAGAGTTAAAACTAATTTCTAAGTCGTGATCAAATTTTGCGTTCAAGGTCTCTTTACCATCACCACTGTTAGCATTATTAACTGATAAATCTAATGTATCTTTAGATAAACTAAATTTTACTCCATCTTTTTTATCTAACGAAACTGATGCTACCCTATCAACAGAATTTAAAAATAATTTTAAATCTATTTCTAATTTTTTTTGATTATTTTTAGGAATTACCTGAATATAATTAGGAAATTTACCATCTATCAGTTTTGATATTAATATACTGTTATTTAATTCAAACTTAATTTTAGATTTGACATTTGAAACCTTTACATCACCATCATAGCTATCCAAAAGAGAACATAACTGAAATATTGTTTTTTTTGGTAATATTATTGGATCAAAATCAATTTTTTCATCTAATCTAATTTTAGAAATAGACATCCGATGACTGTCCGTTGCTACAGCTGTAAGATAATTTTTATCTTCTACTTCTGTTTGGTGAAAATAAATTCCACTCAAGTAATGTCTTGTTTCGTCATTAGAAACTGAAAATTTACATTTATTTAGTAATTTCAAAAGTTGTTTAGATTTAATAATAAATTCGTTTTGATTAAAGTTTTCATCTGTAAGAGGGAACTCTGATGGACTCAGACAATTTAAGTTAAAAATAGATTTCTCAGACTCTAAATGAAGTTTATTTGTTTCATTCAAAGTTAAATTAATTTTTTTCCCAGAAGATAACTTTCTGACAATATCATATATGGTTGATGATACAGTTGTAGTTTTTCCCTCCTCTAATATCTCCACATTATTTATTTTGTGTATAAAAATTAAATCCAGATCTGTTGCAGTTATTATTAAGTTTGAATTGTTCGCGTCTATTAAAATGTTAGATAAAATTGGTAAAGTACTTCTCTTTTCTATAACTCCCTGACAATAGTTGAGTGCTTGCTGAAGGTCTTGTTGATTAACGTTAAATTTCATTATCTTTATTGTTATATAATATTTGATTTTTTAATTTATTAATATTATCAACCATCTCAGGATCTTTTTCTTTAATTTTTTCAATAGTTTTAACAGAATGTATTATTGTTGTGTGGTCTCTATTTGAAAATTCTCTTCCAATTTCAGGTAATGATTTTGAAGTAAGAATTTTGGTTAAATATATTGCTGTTTGTCTAGGCCTAACTAGATACCTTGATCTTCTAGAAGACAACATCTCATTCTTACTTATCTTGAAAAACTTACACACCACTGTTTGAATTAAATCAATAGTAACCTTGTTTTCAGATAGATTTAATAAATCCTTCAGGACTACTTTTGTTTCAGATAAATTTGGGACTTTTTCGTAAATTCTTGAGAAAGAAACCACCCTATTTATTGCGCCAACTAGCTCTCTTATACTTCCTTTGATTTCTGAGCTTATGAAATCTTGTATGTCTTTTGAAATCTGTAATTGGTCGGAATATATACTATTTAGTTCTTCTGTTTTTTTTTGAACAATTTTTTTTCTTAATTCTAAATCTGGTTTTTGAATGTCAACTACTAGTCCACCTGAAAATCTAGATTTAATTCTTTCTTGAATTCTTGATAATTTATTAGGAGGTCTATCAGCAGAGACGATTATCTGTGAACCTTTATCCAATAGAGCATTAAAGGTATGAAAAAATTCTTCTTGCATGGCCTCTTTACCACTTATGAATTGAATATCATCAATTAACAATATGTCAGTGTTTCTAAAGTATTCTTTGAATTTTACCATATCATTTGATTTGATTGATTTTACAAATTGATACATAAATCGTTCTGCTGAAATAAACATAACTTTGTTATTTTTTTTTAACTCATAACCAATCGAATTTAACAAGTGTGTTTTGCCCATTCCAACACCACCATAAATATAAAGTGGGTTGTAATGCGAAATATTTTCTGAAACCTTTAGTGATGCCTCATAAGCCAGCTTATTACTTGATCCCGTGATAAAATTATCAAATCTTTTATTAGGATCAATTCGATTATATTGTAAATAAGAGTCTTTAATAAAGGAAACGTTCTCTTTTAAATCAACTTCTTCTAAAGCATCATTAGTTTTTCCAGAATGATCTGGTTCAACTATTCTAAATTCAATTCTGACAATATCTTTTTTATAAGTTTTTATAATTTGTAATATTTGATCTAAATATCTTGATGTTATCCAATCTCTAATAAATCTAGTTGGCACAGATAACAATATATAATTATTAAATTCTTCTATGAATGAAATTTTTTTTAACCAACTTTCATAAACTTCAGATCCTAATTTATCTTTCATATCAGCTTGAACCACTCTCCAGTCAAAGCTGTTCGACTTAAAATTATCTATATTTTGATTGTTTGTAAGTTTATTCATAAGTTTGGAAGAGACCTAGTTAGAACTGATTTAAAATAATTTGCAACAAGTTAATAAAAAATTTAAAAAAAAAATAAAATCTAGGATTGTGGATTTAAATGTCACAGAGTTAAAGTTGAATTTTATTTTTATTTCAAACAATTAAAAATTGAAATTTTAAATTGAATCAAACCATGATTAAATCGAATGTAGATTGAATTTATATAAGGTAAAAATTTACTAAATCTAAATATAGTGAAACAAGATGATATTTAAATAGATTATGTACTTACTAAGAGTTGTTTAATTAAATAAGATTTTTTTTAACGCTTAGATTGTAGAAATCTTCTTTGTGATCCTAGAAACATTTCTAGAAGCGTTTTGTTTCTTGATAATTCCCGTCTTAGCAATCTTCATTAGCTCTGAATTGAGCTTGGGCAAAAATTTTAAAGCTTCATCTTTCTTTTTTTCATCAATTAAAAGGTTCATTTTTTTTAAAGCGTTACGAAATCTACTTTTTCTAGCCTTATTGACTACTGTTTGCTTAGAAATTCTTCGGATTCTCTTAATTGCTGATTTTGTGTTTGCCATCTGCGCAGGGGTATAACTTGAGAATTTATAGTGGTCAACAAAATATTTTACTATATTTGGCAGGAATCACAAAAAAAAGTTGATCTATTTGATGCAATTTTTTTTTTTATAATACCTAAACATCCAATTGCTTTGCATCTGTTTCCTTCTTGCTGATAAACCTTAAACTCTTTTTGATACCCTCCCAATGTTCCAGATATATCTTGAAAATTTCTAATACTTGATCCTCCTTTAATTATTGCTCTATTTAAAACTTTTTTAGAATTCAAAACAATTTTTTTACATTCGTTTTTAGTTAATAATTTTGCCTGTTTAAATGGATCAATTTTGGATAAAAATAATATTTCACTAGCATATATGTTACCTATTCCCGAAACAAATCTTTGATCTAATAAAAAACTTTTAATATCTTTATTTTTATCTTTAAAAAAACCTATCACATAATTTAAATTAAATTTTTTATCAAATGGTTCTGGGCCCAAATGTTTAAGTCTTTCATTTAACGCACTTTTATTTTTAAATAATTGAAAAAAACCAAAACGTCTTGGATCATTATAAATTACATTAAAATTATCAAATTCAAATACAACATGATTATGTTTTTTGGGAAGTGTTGGTGAGTGATAAAAACTAGTGTTTGTAAATTTTGATATTTTAAATCTATCAACAATATGGATTGTTCCTGACATACCTAGATGAACTAAACAATAATCCCCTTCTAAAAAATGTATTATTAAATATTTTGAAAATCGATCTACTTTAATTATTTTTTTATTTTTAATATAACTTTTAAAATTATTTGGTATTAAAAATCTTAAATTTCTATTTCTTATTATTACTTTTTTCACCCTTTTTTGATTAATTTTTTTGTTTAAGGATTGTCTAACAATTTCTACTTCTGGTAATTCTGGCATTACACACTATATTCAATATATAATTTTTTATGCAACAATATCTTCAAAATAAAAAAGGACTAGTAGAGGGTGTATTCGACCAAGTCTATGACCGTTATGATTTGATGAATGACTTTATGTCACTTGGCATACATAGACTTTGGAAAAAAAGTTTGATTAACATGATGAACCCGTCTAATAACAAAAAATTAGTGGATGTTGCTTGTGGCACTGGTGATATTGGTAAACTTTTTTTAGACAAAACTCATAAAAAATCTAACGTAACATCTGTAGATCCTAACAAAAAAATGATTAGTCAAGGGAGAAGTAAACTATCTGAATATGAAAATATTGAGTGGATTACAGCTCCAGCTGAGGAATTGCCATTAGCTGATAACTCTTTTGACTACTATACAATCAGTTTTGGTTTGAGAAATACAAAAAATTTAGATCTGGCACTTTCTGAAGCTTATAGAGTTTTAAGGCCTGGTGGCCGGTATCTTTGCTTAGAATTCTCTAAAATCCAAAACACAAATCTGGATTTAATTTACAAAAATTACTCAAAGTTAATCCCTATAATTGGTCAATTTATAGTAGGAGAAAAAGAGCCCTATGAATATTTAGTAAAAAGTATTGAACAGTTTATTAATCAAGAAGAACTAATCGATTTGATGCAAAAACACAAATTTCAAAAATGCTCTTATAGGAATTTTTCTAACGGTATTGTTTCAATTCATAGCGGGTGGAAAGTTTAATGATAAAAAAGTTAATTACCTTGTTTAAATTAGGAAGAAAAATTGCAAAATCAGACATACTTTCAATTGCATCAAAATTTAAAAAACCTCCTCTGGCTTTAATTATTCTATTCAAAATATTATCTTTTTCATTTCAAAAAAAAGAGGGGCGTGATTTGGATAAAGATGAAGGACAAAGACTCTCTAGATCCCTAGAGACAATGGGTACTACTTTTATAAAACTAGGACAATTTCTAGCCACTAGACCTGATATTATTGGTGAAGAGCTATCACAAAAACTTGAGAATCTTCAAGATCGTTTACCACCATTTTCTATAAATGAAGCAAAAAAAATTATTAAAAGTGATCTTGGAGAAGAAACTTTTAATTCTATAATAGATTTAAGTGAGCCAGTTGCAGCAGCATCAATCGCTCAAGTACATAAAGCAAAAATTAATGACAACGGAACAATTAAAGATGTTGCCATAAAGATTTTAAGACCAGATATAAAAAAAATATTTAATGAAGAAATTGATGCAATGATGTTATTTGCATTCATTGTTGAGTCATTCGTAAAAAAAACAAAACGATTAAAACTGATAGAAGTTGTTTTTTTATTAAAAGAAATAACAAATCTTGAGATGGATTTAAGGTTTGAGGCTGCAGCTGCTAATGAATATGCAGAGAATACAAAGAATGATGCCGGATTTAAAGTTCCTGAAATTTATTGGAATTTTACCAGTGAAAATGTAATGACTCTAGATTGGATCGATGGTGTTTCAATAAGAGAAACTGAAGAATTAAAAAGGAGAAATTTAGACACTCGTAAATTAGCAGAGGATATTATTCAGCATTTTTTAAGACATGCTGTAAGAGACGGTTTTTTTCATGCAGATATGCATCAAGGTAATATTTTCATTGATAATAGTGGTCAAATCGCACCTATCGATTTTGGTATAATGGGTAGACTAGATAAAGTAAGTAAGAGATTTCTGGCAGAAATTTTATTTGGTTTTATTCAAAGGGATTACCGTAAGGTTGCTGAAGTACACTTAACGGCTGGGTTAGTTCCAAAAGATGTTCCAATAGATGACTTAGCTCAAGCTTTAAGATCAATAGGAGAACCAATTTTTGGTCAAGAAGTAAAAGACATCTCAGGTGGAAGATTATTAAAACAACTCTTTGATGTTACAGAAAAATTCAATATGCAAACCCAACCACAGTTATTAATGTTACAAAAAACAATGGTGGTTGTTGAGGGGGTTGCAAGAAAATTAAATCCAAATACAAATATATGGACCACATCTAAGCCGGTGCTAGAAGGTTGGTTAAGAGAAACAAAAGATCCAATAACCAATTTAAATGAAACTTTAAAAAGTACTTCTGAAGTAATTAAACGACTGCCAGAATTTCCTGAAATTATGGACAAAGCAAATCAAGCTTTAACTTTTTTAGCTAGTGGACAAATTCCTCAGAATTCAAACTCCTATACAGCTTTAAATGATAAAAAAGCAGAAATGAACACTTTTAAAAACCAATCTATTATTAGTTTATTACTTCTTGTAATTTTTGGACTTATAGTATTTTAATTCTGCAAATGAAAAATCTGTTAAATAAAAAAGTTTTGTTCATTATATGTGGTGGAATATCTGCATATAAAAGTCTTGAAACAATCAGACTTTTCAAAAAAAGTGGCGTCGAAATTAAAACTATACTGACCTCTAGCGCTAAGGAATTTGTAACACCTCTCTCAATTACTGCACTATCGCAAGGTAAAGTTTACAGTGAATTGTTCAGTGTTGAAAATGAAAATGAAATGGATCATATTTCACTTTCAAGATGGGCTGATGTTGTTGTTATTGCTCCTGCAACAGCAAATACTATTTCAAAGCTGGCTCAGGGCACTACAGATGATCTAGCATCGACAGTTGTTCTCGCTTCAGATAAAAGTATTTATTTAGCTCCAGCAATGAACGTGAGGATGTGGGAACATCAAACTACCAAAGCAAATTTAAAAAAATTGAGAGATTGTGGTTATAAATTCATTGGTCCTGAAATTGGGGATATGGCTTGTGGAGAATATGGTGAGGGTAAAATGTCTGATCCAAGAAAAATTGCTGAAGAAATTGATCAATTTTTTTTAAATAAGAAAAAAAATAAAAATTTAAAAGCTTTGGTTACAGCAGGACCTACTAATGAATATATTGATCCTGTAAGGTTTATAACTAATAAGTCTAGTGGCAAACAAGGTTATGAGATTGCAAAATCTCTCTCTAAAAAAGGTTTTGATACAACGCTCATTTCTGGTCCCACCAACTTAGAAATTGATGATGATATTAATCTAGTTAAGGTTGAAACTGCAGAAGAAATGTTTCTTGCAACTCAAAAAAGTTTACCAACTGATGTTGCAATTTTTGCAGCAGCTGTAGCTGATTTTAAGTTACAGAAAAAATATACAAATAAAATTAAAAAACAAGAGACATTAAATTTAAATCTTGAAAAAAACATCGATATCTTAAATTATGTCTCTAATCATAATTCAATGAGGCCAAATCTTGTTATTGGTTTTGCAGCTGAAACTGATAACCACGAAAAAAATGCAGAAGAAAAGTTAAATAAAAAAAATTGTGACTGGATAATTTCAAACGATATTGCAAATAAAAATATAGGATTTAATTCTGATTTTAATGAAGTAACTATTCACTACAAAAATAAAAAAATAAATAACGAAAAACTCTTTTATAAAAAAAAGTCTGAAATATCTGATGAAATAGTTGATAGAATTATTGATCAATTAAATTAATGGCAAAAGTTCTAATCAAAAAGTTAGCTTCATCTGTTCAATTACCTACTTATAAAACTAGTGGAGCTTCAGGCATGGATTTGATGGCTTTTATTTCTGAACCAATAATTCTTAAACCTCAATCTTCTTGTTTAATACCAACTGGTATTTCTGTTGCATTTTCAGAGGAATTCGAAATACAAATAAGACCAAGATCTGGTTTGGCAGCTAAAAATAATATTAATGTATTAAATACGCCTGGCACAATTGATAGTGATTATAGGGGTGAAATAAAAGTTATTCTCTTTAACCATGGAAATAAAGAATTTATAATCAATAATAATGATAGAATAGCACAAATGATTTTGACACCAGTTGTTAAAATGGAATTAGAAGAAACAGAAACTTTGCCAGAAACAATTCGAGGAGAGGGTGGATTTGGCTCAACAGGAAAATGAGCACAAAATTAAATAAAAGAGAAATAGAAAAGTTTTCTCGTCAAATTATTTTAAAAAATATCGGTGCACTAGGACAAAGAAAAATACGAGAAGCAAAAGTTCTAATTATTGGAATGGGTGGTTTAGGGTGCCCTGCTGCTGAATTTTTAACACGCTCAGGAATTGGAACATTAGGTATTGTAGATCACGATAAGGTTAGTTTGTCAAATATCCACAGACAAACTTTGTATACCGAGAAAAATGTTAATAAATCAAAAGTTAAAATTGCAAAGAAAAAATTGAATGAAATTAATCCAAAAACCAAAATAAATATTTTTAACTATAAATTAAATAAAATCAAATTTAATAAAATCATTAAAAATTATGATTACATCATTGATGGTACAGACAACTTTGAGAGTAAATTTTTAATTAATGATATTAGTTTAGATTATAAAAAATTTCTTGTAGTTGGTGCTATAAGTAAATTTGATGGTCACATTTTTAGCTTTGATTTTAAAAATAAAAATAGTCCTAGTTTGAGAGACTTTTACCAAGAAGAGGTTGTTACTGATGAGGTTTTAAATTGTGAGTATGATGGTATTTTAGGAACGGTAGCAGGAATTGTTGGTACAATACAAGCAAACGAAATTCTAAAAAAAATTCTTAATATTGGCGAAAATTTAAATGGATTTATTTTAATTCTAAATTTATTAAATTTAAATATAAGAAAAATAAAATTAAAAAAAAGAAAATAGTGCTTTTCAAAATAAAAATTAAAGAAATTTTTATATTGTTTTATTTATTATTTTTTTGCACAATAAGTTCTGCGAATGAAATTTTTGTCTCTTTGAAAAAAAATAAAGTTAATGTTCGTTATGGTCCAAGTTTCGAATCTGATATCAAGTATGTTTATAAAAAAATAAATCTTCCAATAAAACAAATAGATAAAAAAGAGAACTTTAGACGAATAATTGATCTAAAAAATAATAGTGGATGGATACATGTTTCACAGTTAAAAAAAAGTAATTCAGTAATTGCTATTGAAGATAAAGTTTTATTTAAAAAACCAACATCATTTGCTCAACCTATTGCATTAATTAAAAAAGGTAGATTACTCATTGTTCAAAAATGTGAAAAACAATGGTGTGAAATAGAAACTGATAATCTAAGTGGATGGATAAAAACTGGAAATCTTTGGGGCTCTATTAACTAAAATCTGCCGATAAGGAAGCTATATTTTCTTTACTTAGTTTTGTAGTATGTGAATATTCTTTATGATCCATTCCCAATTCAACGTCAATCGCGTTTGATTTAAATTTCTGGATTTGTTCGTCCGTAAAATTAAAATGCACAAATTGAACTGAAGAAGCTTTACCTTCAGTAGATGTTCTATCAACATCTTCCTCTGGCACAGCTTTAATTGTTTCACCATTTAATTTCATAAAAACCATTTGTTCAATTCCACCAACTTTACTTAAAAATGCTGCTCTAGATACCGGATTGTCTATTTCAAACATTAAAGTTGCAGTTAATTCTTTTCCATTTGGAATTAGCGGGTTGTATGCTACTAGTTCATCTTTTAATTGTTCATCTCCACCTTTTTCGATGTAAAGCATTTCTTGAACTTGAGCTAGCATAGTTTCGTAACTTTCAAAATAGAATGTTGCGTAAGGTCCTAGTGCAATTCTTCTATCTTTTTTAAAACTTACAATACTTTTTCTTAACTCTTTTCTGTTTTTAATATAAGTCTCTAATGGCATTATATCAGATTTTTGTATCTCTCTTTTTTCTTTAGGCATGATCATAACTTATAACTTTTTGCCATAAGTTCTATAGGGTGTAGTGCCTCATCATTAGAAATATTTGTATCTACTTCTAATTGTTTTAAATGCTTTCCAGCTAAAGGACAATCAGATGCCATGTATTTATTATTTTTATTTTTTATTTGCCTTGCGGTTGGTCTCCCAACTTTATTTGCTAGATCATGTGTTTCCTTCATCACTCCGAAGGTTCCACCATGTCCTGCACATCTTTCGACAACATCAATTTTAACTTTTGGAATGTGTTTTAGCATGTCTCTAGCTTTTATTCCCATGTTCTGAGCTCTTGCATGACAAGCATGGTGAACAGTTACTCCACCATCTATTTCTTCTAGACCTTCGGCTAAACCTTCGTTATTAGCTATGTCAACAACATACTCATCAATATCCATAACGTTTGAAGATAATTTTTTTATATTTTCATCTGCAGGTAATAATAATGGCCATTCAAATTTTAACATTAGTCCACAACTAGCTGTTAAGGTTATAACTTTATAACCTTTATCAATCCACTTAATCAAGTCACTTGATACTTTTTTGGCTTGTTCTACGACTTTTGGAAGATCTGCTTGTTCTAAGAATGGCATACCACAACAGCCTGGATAAGCCTCTTGAACTTCAACACCATTTTTTTTTAAAACTTTTAAAGCTGCTACACCTGTATTTTTTTTATTAAAGTTCACAAAACAAGTAGAATAAATAACAACTTTTCTATCTTTTGTGATCGTGTCGTATTTAATTTTATCGTTATTATTTTTAAAAAAATTAGAAAACGTCTCTGAATTGTATTTTGGTAGCTGAACCCTTTTATCTATTCCAGATATAAATTCTAAAATTTTTCTTATAAATTTATTTTTTATATTTGATGCCCAATTTATAAATTTAGAAAACATCACACCAATTTTAGCGTTTCGGTCAATCTTTGCTAATTGTGTTGGTACACCTGGTAATTTTCCTAACTTTTTTTGTGCTGTTCTATATCTCAACATCAAGTGAGGGAAATCTAGGTCAAAATCATGAGGAGGTACATACGGACATTTGGTCATAAAACACATATCACATAAAGTACAAGCATCTACCACAGGAGCAAATTGATCACTGGATAAACTTTCAACATCCTCATTTTTAGACTCATCAATCATATCGAATAATTTTGGAAATGAGTCACAAAGATTAAAACATCTTCTGCAACCATGACAAATATCGAATACTCTTCTCATTTCTGAGTCTAATTTTTCAGGATTTAAAAAATCAGGGTGCTCAAAATCAATTGGGTGCCTTGTTGGGGCGTCTAGACTGCCTTCTTTACTCATATAAATTTGAAATTTTATTGGATGTTTTAGTGGGCAATTTAATGCCCACTAAAAAAAAATGTATTAGCTGATCGATTCTAAAGTTTTTTGAAATTTACCAGCATGAGATTTTTCAGCTTTCGCTAAAGTTTCAAACCAGTCAGCAATTTCTTCAAAACCTTCTTCTCTAGCTGTTTTGGCCATACCTGGGTACATATCAGTGTACTCATGTGTTTCACCTTGAACAGCTGATGCTAAATTTGCTTTAGTTTCACCAATCGGCATACCAGTTCCAGGATCTCCAACTTCCTCTAAATACTCTAGATGACCATGTGCGTGACCTGTCTCACCTTCGGCAGTTGATCTAAAAACTGTAGCTACATCATTGTATCCTTCGATGTCAGCCTTTTGTGCGAAGTAAAGATATCTTCTGTTTGCTTGACTTTCACCAGCAAATGCTTCTTTTAGGTTTTCTTCTGTTTTACTTCCTTTTAATGACATTATGTTCTCCTTAATTTAATGATTGCTAACCATATAATGGTTTTAAATTGATTGTCAACAGTTTAGAATAATTATAATATATAATTTAAGTTATTGATAATATTAAATTAATTTTGATTTTGATTATCACTCGCAACTCTAACCAGAACTTCCACTGAATTAATTTTTTTTCCAGTTATATTTTTTTTAACATTGACTGTTTCTATCTCGTTTTCATCGCAGTCAATTAATTGGTGAGTATCTTCATCGTAAAAATGGTGATGCACAGAAGTATTTGTATCAAAATAACTTTTATCAGAGTTGATTGATATTTCTTTCAAATATCCCTTTTTTCGTAACGCATGAACAGTGTTATAAACTGTTGCAAGAGATATTTTTTCGTTTAACTCTTCAGATATTTTTTTTGCAAGATCATTAATTGTAAAATGAAATGTTTTTTCTCTATTAAACAAAATCTCACAGATTTTAACTCTTTGCTTTGTAGGCCTAAGCCCAGTTTCTCGCAGTTTTTCAATTAAATTCATGGTTTTTAACATAGCTTTTTATAACAATTCTAAACTAAGAACAATATATACTGTTTTATTATATTATATTATCATTAAATCAAGTAATAAGGGAATTCAATTTTTATGAAAAAAAACTCCTATAGCTACGATGACCTAATTACTTGTGGAAATGGTGAACTTTTTGGACCTGGTAATGCTAAATTACCCCTTCCTCCAATGTTAATGTTTGATAGAATAACTGAGATTAACGACAATAATGGGACTTTTAATAAGGGATCCTTAAAAGCTGAATTAGATATTAAAGACAATCTTTGGTTCTTTGATTGTCACTTTAAATCAGATCCTGTTATGCCTGGTTGTTTGGGGTTAGACGCCATGTGGCAGTTGGTCGGTTTTTACCTGGGTTGGCTTGGTAACCCTGGCAAGGGTAGAGCACTAGGAGTTGGAACTGTAAAATTCACAGGCGAAGTGTTGAAAAATGTTAATTTAGTAACGTATAAGATTGATATGAAGAAAATTATGTCACCAGGGGGAACAACTGTAGGACTTGCAAATGGTTTCGTTTTCGCAGATGATAAAAAAATATATTCAGCAGATAGCTTAAAAGTAGGATTATTTAAATAATGAGAAGAGTAGTTATTACAGGTTTAGGAGTTGTTTCGTGTTTAGGTAATAATCAAGAAGAAGTACATCAATCTTTAGTAAATTCGAAATCAGGAATTTCTTATGCAAAAGAATATAAAGAACATAATCTTAAATGCCATGTTCACGGAAAACCAAATATAAAACTTGAAGATCATATTGATCGAAAAACAATTAGGTTTATGGGTTCAGGCTCAGCTTATAACTATATAGCAATGAAAGAGGCAATAAAAGACTCTGGATTGGAAGAAAGTGAAGTAAGTAATTTTAAAACTGGGATAGTGATGGGTTCTGGTGGACCCTCAATTGAAAACGTTATCTTAGCAGCTGATAAAACTAGAGCCAAAACTCCAAAATTAATGGGACCGTTTATTGTTCCAAGAACAATGGCCAGTACAGCTTCAGCTACTCTTGCCGTTCCGTTTAAAATTAAAGGTACTAATTACACAATGAGTTCGGCTTGTTCAACAAGTGGACACTGTATTGGAAACTCGATGGAACTAATTCAAATGGGTAAGCAAGATATTGTTTTTGCAGGTGGTAGTGAAGAGGTTCACTGGGCAATGACTGCAATGTTTGATGCCATGACTGCTTTAACATCAAAATATAATGATACCCCAGAGACCGCATCAAGAGCTTATGACAAAACTAGAGATGGTTTTGTAATTGCAGGTGGTGGTGGGGTGTTAGTGCTTGAAGAATACGAACATGCTAAAGCAAGAGGGGCTAAAATATATGCGGAATTAAGTGGTTATGGAGCAACTTCAGATG
Source organism: Pelagibacteraceae bacterium AG-430-E20 (assembly GCA_003209915.1). Lineage (GTDB taxonomy): Bacteria > Pseudomonadota > Alphaproteobacteria > Pelagibacterales > Pelagibacteraceae > Pelagibacter. Next base: position 126,899 of record QCOF01000003.1, read on the forward strand.
GATACGATATGGTAGCTCCATCAGGAGAAGGGGCGGTCAGATGTATGAAGATGGCTATGGCAACTTCTAAAAATAAAATTGATTATATTAATACTCATGGAACTTCTACTCCAGTTGGAGATATCACAGAGCTAAATGCAATTAAAAATACTTTTGGAGATGATATTCCAAAAATTAGTTCAACCAAATCACTATCAGGACATCCTTTAGGAGCTGCATCAGTTCATGAAGCGATCTATTGTTTGATTATGATGAAAAATAATTTCATAGCAGGTTCTGCTAACATTAGTGAAATGGATGAAGAGGCTAAAAAGTTTCCTATAGTTGCTAAAAATGAGACAGGAGCAACTTTAAATACAGTGATGTCTAATAGTTTTGGTTTCGGTGGAACTAATGCTGCTCTAATTTTTGAGAAAGTATAATCATGAGTTTGATGAAAGGAAAAAAAGGATTGGTGATGGGAGTTGCCAATGAAAGATCTATTGCTTGGGGTATTTCACAAAAACTAGCAGAAGCTGGTGCAGAGCTTGCATTTACTTATTTAGGTGATGCTCTAAAAAAAAGAGTAATTCCACTAGCTGAAAAATTAAATTCAAAAGTTACATTTAGCTGTGATGTAGAAAGAAAAGAAGATGTAACAAAGTTATTTGAAGATATTAAATCGCAATGGGGGGAAATTGATTTTGTAGTTCATGCAATTGCATTTTCTGATAAATCAGAATTGTCTGGTGAATATTTAAATACGACTAGAGAAAACTTTTTAAGAAGTATGTTAATTTCATGTTTTTCATTTACGGAAGTTGCAAAAGAGGCAACTAAAGTAATGAAGGAGGGTGGAAGCTTAATCACATTAAGTTATGAGGCGAATAAAGCTATTCCAAATTATAATGTAATGGGTGTTTGCAAAGCTGCACTAGAATCTAGTGTTAAGTATTTAGCAAGAGATTTAGGTGCTAAAGGCATGAGAGTTAATGCAATAAGTGCAGGACCTATTAAAACTTTAGCAGCTTCAGCCATTGGAGATGCAAAATTCTTATATAAATGGAATGAAGACCATTCTTTCCTTAAAAGAAATGTAGATATTCATGATGTTGGAAATTCAGCACTATATCTACTAAGTGATCTTGCAAACGGTGTCACTGGTGAAATTCACTATGTAGATGCTGGATATAACAAGGTTGGGATGCCAGATCCTAAGAATATTAGCTAAAATATAGTTAAATTTAGTTAAAAATATTAGGGGCGTTCTGATGCCAGGTGCCCCTTAATTCTTTTTTATTAACTTTTAATTAACTCTAAAGCTTTATTCAATAATTCTTCAGATTTTGCATGATCTCCAGCTTCATGAGCCTTCATTCCCGCATCTCGCATTTTTTGAATTTCTTCGATTTTGCTATCCAAATTTTTGACCATCATTGGACATGAACCAGCATATGCTGAGTTAGAAAAAAGTATTAACATTGATAAAATTAAAAATTTTTTCATATTTTTCCTTTTGTTGTAATTATGATTAGCACTCTCTGAAAAATTAAACTTATAAATGATTGTCACAGAGGCGTTCTGTTACCGAATGCCCCATAAAAAAAACCCCCAGAACTTTCATTCACAGAAGTTGCAAAAGAGGCGTCTAAAGTAATGAAAGAAGGTGGTAGCTTAATCACTTTAAGTTATGAAGCGAATAAAGCTATTCCAAATTATAATGTAATGGGTGTGTGTAAGGCAGCTTTAGAATCTAGTGTTAAGTATTTGGCAAGAGATTTAGGTGCTAAAGGTATGAGAGTAAACGCCATAAGTGCAGGACCAATTAAAACATTAGCGGCTTCTGCTATTGGAGATGCCAAATTCTTATATAAATGGAATGAAGACCATTCTTTCCTTAAAAGAAATGTAGATATTCATGATGTTGGAAATTCAGCACTATATCTACTAAGTGATCTTGCAAACGGTGTCACTGGTGAAATTCACTATGTAGATGCTGGATATAACAAGGTTGGGATGCCAGATCCTAAGCATATCACCTAAGTTAAAAATAATTAATTACCAAAAATTTAACTTGACACTTTTCTTAAAACAAAATTTACTAATTTTATGTCAATGAAACTTTATGTGTCACCATCTTATTCAGAATTAGATGAATACATTACAATATCAAAGAGTGGTTTTTTTTTCTCTGCAGATTTTATGGAAAAAAACAAGCTTACACAAAATAACTATTGTCAGTTTTTTACTTCTTCGGATGAAGAATATAAATTCGGTGTTTCTTTCTCAAAAGATAAGTTAGAAGGTTCATTTGCAATCATAAATACCTTAAGAGGAAAATATAAAGAAAAGTCAATGGCGAGAAGCACAACTGCTACTGCTTTTTTTAACAGCACTCCTATATTTAAAGAATTAGTTAAAACTGGCTACAAGCAAAGGTTTGGTCTTAAATTTGAAAAAAATAGTAATTGTTATATTTTTAAAGTTATTCCATGCTTTGAAATTTCAAAAAAACCAGATGATATTCCAGATGATATTACTGGAATTTATAGATGTTTAGATAAAGACAAACATATTTTGTATATTGGAAAAGGAAATATTAAAAGCAGAGTAAAAGAGCATGATAATAAAGGATGGGGCATTTCAAAAGTTGAATACTCAGTAATTAAAGATAATGAGTCAATGTCCAAGTATGAAAGTTATCATCTTGATCAGTATAAAAAAGAAAATGGTGCATTTCCCCCACAAAATATGGTAGGTGGAAAAAGATAATCCCTAGAATTTTTACCCTAAGGATTAAAGACTTTATTTTAAAATATTATTCAGCAGCTTGTTTCACAGAAAGTTTAACTTTACCTCTATCAAAACCAATTACTTTAACTTTTACTTCGTCACCTTCTTTGACAACGTCAGTAACTTTTGCAACTCTTTTATCTGCTAGTTCTGAAATATGAACAAGTCCATCTTGTTTTCCTAAGAAATTAACAAATGCACCAAACTCCATGATTTTCATAACTTTTCCTGAATAAATTTTATTCATTTCAGCTTTTGCAGTAATATCTTTGATCATTTGCATAGCGATGTTTCTAGAATCTTCATCAGGAGCAGCAACCGTTACAACTCCTTCATCATTTACATCTACTTTTGCACCTGATTTTTCAACGATCTCTCTAATAGTTGCTCCGCCTTTTCCAATTACAGCAGCAATGTCTTTTTTATCAACAGTTACTTGTTCCATTTTTGGAGTGTGCTTTCCAACATCAGATCTAGATTCGCCTAAGGCTTTATTCATCTCACCTAAAATATGAATTCTTCCATCTTTAGCCTGCTTTAAAGCCTGCTCCATGATTTCAAAAGTGATCCCGGTAATTTTGATATCCATTTGAAGTGAAGTAATTCCATCTTTAGTTCCAGCAACTTTAAAGTCCATATCCCCTAAGTGATCTTCATCACCTAAAATATCTGATAAGACACTAAAATCATCTCCTTCTTTAATTAAACCCATTGCAATACCTGCAACTGGTTCTTTTATCGGAACACCTGCATCCATTAATGCTAAAGATGCTCCACAAACAGTAGCCATTGAAGAAGAACCATTAGATTCTGTAATCTCTGATACTATTCTAAAAGTATATGGAAAAGCCTCTTTTGAAGGTAATGAAGAATTGATTGCTCTCCAAGCAAGTTTGCCGTGACCAATTTCACGTCTACCAGTTCCAATTCTTCCAGTTTCACCGACTGAAAAAGGAGGAAAATTATAGTGAAGCATAAATCGTTCTCTTTGAAGACCATCTAAACTTTCAATCCTTTGTTCATCATCAGATGTACCTAAAGTGGTTACAACAATTGCTTGTGTTTCTCCTCTAGTAAACAAAGCAGAACCGTGAGTTCTTGGTAAAACACCAACTTCACATTCGATAGGTCTTACATCAGATAATCCTCGACCATCAATTCTGTTTTTATTTTTAAGAATATCAGTTCTAACAATTTTCTTCTCTAGATTTTTAAGCTGTGAGTTAACATCAAGATCAGAATAATTTTCATTTTCTTCAAATAGCTTTTTAGCTTTATCAGTGATTTCTGAAATCTGATTTGATCTATCTTGTTTGTCCCTGGTTGCAAAAGCTTTTGTTAAATCTTCTGTAAAAGTTTCCTCAAGTTTTTGTTTAACTTCAGATAAATCTTTCTTCTCAACAGTCCACTCAGGTTTTCTACATTCTTTTGCAAGTTCCTCAATCATTTCGATTACTGGAACAAATCCTTCGTGACCAAATTTAACTGCTGCTAACATTACTTCTTCAGATAAACCTGATGTTTCAGACTCAACCATAAGCACTGCATCTTTAGTACCTGCTACAACTAGATCTAAACTTGAATTTTCCAACTCTTCTATTGATGGGTTAAGAATATACTTACCGTCAATATAGCCCACTCTAGAGGCACCTACAGGACCCATAAATGGCATTCCTGAAATAGCTAATGCTGCTGATGAAGCAGTGATTGCTAGAATATCTGGTTGGTTTTCTTTGTCGTAAGAAATTACTGTTGGCAACAACTGTACTTCATTTTTAAATTCATCAGGAAACAAAGGTCTGATTGGTCTATCAATTAATCTAGAGATTAATGTTTCACTTTCAGTTGGTCTTGCTTCTCTTTTAAAATATCCACCAGGGATCTTTCCACCTGCATAATATTTTTCTTGGTAGTTGACTGATAAAGGGAAATAATCCATATCTGGATTTACTTTCTTTGCTCCAACGACTGTTGCTAGAATAACTGTTTCACCACATGTTGCGATGATTGCTCCGTCTGCTTGTCTTGCTACTTTACCTGTTTCTAAACTTATTTTCTTTCCTGCTACTTCTATTTCCTTCTTGTGTACTTTAAACATTTCATTTCCATTTCGTTTCGTTCGTTTCGTTCCATTCTATCTATCTTGACTTCTATTTTCTTAAATTCAATTTCGACAGTACATTTTTGTAAGAATCCATTTTTGTTTTCTTTAAGTATTCTAACAATTTCTTTCTTCTATTGACCGCTCTCAATAATCCAACAGACGAATGTTTGTCTTTTTTGAATTGCTTAATATGTTTAGAGAGAGTCTCAATTTTCTCTGTTAACAAAGCAATCTGTATCTCAGATGATCCAGTATCTTTATCATGCATTGCTAATTCTTGTGCCTTTTTGTTCATGCCTCGTTTTTCCTATTTATTTGTTTGTTTTATTAAGTTTTCTATTTTTTCCGCATACTCAAAAGACTCATCTTTTCTAAAAAGTAATTTTGGTAAAAATTTCATAACCACTTTCTGTGATAAAATTTTTCTTATTAAAAATGAGTACTCTTTTAATGTATTTATTGTCTCCTCAGCATCTTTTCCTCCTAATGGAAGTACATATGCCTTAGCGATTTTTAAATCTGAACTCATTCTAACCTCAGTAACCGTTATCTTGTTTGTTTCTAAATTGGGGACTTTAGCCTCATTTCTTATAAAAATCATGCTTAAAGACTGTTTGATCATTTCTCCAACTCGAAGCTGTCTTTGTGAAATTGGTTTTCCTATTCTATCTGCCATTAAATTGACCTCTCTGTAGATGTAACACTAAAAGCTTCTATTGTGTCATTTTTTTGGAAATCCATATAATCTTTAACTGTTATTCCACATTCTTGTCCGTCACTAACCTGTTTTACTTGGTTTTTTTCTCTAAAAATAGTTCCAACTTTTCCAGTATAAATGATAGCTCCATCTCTAATAATTCTAACATCTGAGGTACTAGTAATTTCTCCTTCAGTAATTTTTGAACCTGCAACTTTACCCGCTCCAGAGACTTTAAAAATTTCTAAAATTTGCGCTGATCCAGTTATAGTTTCTTGCAAATCTGGGGTTAATAGTCCCGACATTTTTTGTTTAATATAATCTAGTACTTCATAGATAATATTGTATGAAGAAATTTTTATTTTTTCATTTTCAGCAAGTTTTTTTGCTTCTTTACTTGGCTTAACATTAAAAGCAATTAATACAGCATTCGATGCTTTTGCTAAAGTAACATCAGTTTCTGTAACCATTCCAATGTCTGCTAAAATAATTTTAGGTTTAACTTCATCATGTTTAATTTGACTAATCGCATTTTTAATTGCTTCAGAAGATCCATGTACATCAGATTTAATAATTAAATTTAATTCCTCTGAAGATTTATCTGAAAATGCAGATTCTTGTGTAGCGAATGTTAAAGGGTTTTTTCCATCCTTTGTCTCTTCTGCTCTGTTTTCACTTAATGTTTTAGCCTCCTTTTCACTCTCAAGAACAATGAAATCATCTCCTGCTTTTGCTGCACCATTAATACCTAAAATTTCAACTGGAGTAGATGGTGAGGCTTCATCAATATTTTTACCTTTATCATTGATTATTGCTCTAACTTTCCCCCACTTCAATCCACTTACAAAAAAATCTCCTTTTTTAAGAGTTCCTGTGGTTACAATAATTGTTGCAACGGGTCCTCGACCTACATCTATTTTAGACTCTAACACTATTCCTGTAGCTTTAGACTCATAATCAGTTTTCAAATCTAAAATTTCAGCTTGAAGAATTATAGATTCAACTAGTTTATCTAAATTTAACTTTGTCTTTGCTGAAATCTGTACCATTAAAGTATCGCCTGATAGATCTTCAGCAACCAACTCGTGTTCTAATAATTGATTTTTAACTTTTTGCGGATCTGCATCTGGAAGATCGCATTTATTAATTGCAACAACAATTGGAACATTTGCTGCTTTTGCATGTTTAATTGATTCAATTGTTTGTGGCTTCACACCATCATCTGCAGCAACTACTAATACAACCACATCTGTTAATTTTGACCCTCTTGCTCTCATTTCTGTAAAAGCTGCATGACCTGGGGTATCAATAAAAGTTAGTTTGTTATCTTGGCTTTCAATTTGATAGGCCCCTATGTGTTGAGTTATTCCACCAAATTCTCCTGATACAACATTTGCACTTCTCAAAACATCAAGAACTGATGTTTTACCATGATCAACATGTCCCATCACTGTAACAATTGGGGGTCTATTTTTTAAATTTTCTACTCTCTTTGCTTTTATTTTTTGAATTATTTCTTCTGCTTTTTCTTCTCTAATAGGATTGTGTCCAAATTCCTTAACTAAAAACTCAGCTGTATCTGCTGCAAGAGTTTGATTGATTGTAACTGTAACTCCCATACCAAATAAATATTTAATCACATTGCTGGATTGCTCAGCCATTCTATTAGCTAATTCTCTAACAGTGATAGCTTCTGGAATATTGATATCTCTTTTAACTGGTTTGAGACTTTCTTGATTTTGGTCTTTAGATAAATTTTTATTCTCTTTTAATCTTGCTCTTTTAACTGAAGCTAAACTTCTTTCTCTTGCCTCTATTTCATCACTTAGAGCCCTTGAAACTGTTAATTTTAATTCTCTTTTTTTTGTTCCAGACTTTAAAGTTTTTTTATCTTTTCCGTCACCTTTAAGTCTCTTTGTGGCTCTTTGCTCTGCGAGCTTACGTCTTTCAAAATCATTTGTTATAGGGGGTGATTTTGCTGCAAAAGATGGTTTAATCCCAGTACCCCTACTAAAAGAAGAGGTTGGTTTTGGTTTACCTGAGTTAGGTCTAAAAGATCCTCCTCTATTTGGAAATTTCCCAGTTTGCTTTTCTATGACAACTGCATTTTTGCTTTGGGCTTTAGCAATCTCAATATTTTTGATCGATTTTTTGGCTGAGCCAGATATTGTTAATTTTGTTTTCTTTTTCATAGCTCATCACTCAATCTTTGTAAACAATGTTTCTAGCAGACATAATTAGTTCATCTGCCTCTTCTTTTGATAAAGCAAAATCTTCCAGGTATCCCTGAATTTTTACTCTCTCACCTTTTACCACATCAAAACCGCCAGTTAACTCATCTGATGCTAGATCTGCAAAATCTTCTAATGTTAAAATTTTTTGTTCTCCTAAGGTAACCAACATTCCTGGAGTAAGCCCTTTTAAATTGATTAAAGTTTCCTCAAGACCTAATTCTTTAATTCTTGTCGATATATCTTCTTGATCTTTTTGATGAAATTCTTGAGCTCTTTCTATAAGTGCTTTTGCAGTATCCTCTTCGATACCTTCTATCTTCATTAAATTTTCTGCTGAACTATCTTTGATGTCATCAATTGTTGAAAAGCCTTCTGCTACCAATAATTGACCAAGCGTCTCATCTAATTCTAAATTTTTTACAAAGTTTTCTGTTTTTTCTTTAAATTCCAACTGTCTTCTCTCAGAGTCCTCAGCATCCGTCATAATATTAATTTCATAATTTAATAACTTCGTTGCAAGTCTTACGTTTTGACCTCTTCTACCGATGGCTTTACTTAAGTTTTCTTCTGTAAGTATTACATCAAGTTTTTTTCTTTCTGCATCGACATTTACTCTTTGAACTTCAGCTGGAGATAAGGCGTTTGAAACTAAAATAGCTGGATCCTCCGACCAATTTACAATATCAATTTTTTCACCTTGTAATTCATTCACAACTGCCTGAACTCTTGATCCTCTCATACCCACACAGGCTCCAACTGGATCCAAAGAGGTATCGACAGCTTTGACACATATTTTTGCTCTGCTTCCTGGATCTCTTGAAGAAGATTTAATTTCTATTAATCCATCATAAATTTCTGGCACTTCTTGGACAAAAAGTTTTTCCATAAATTTAGGATGAGCTCTTGATAAAAAGATTTGTTGTCCTCTTGGCTCTCTTCTTACATCATAACAATAAGCTTTAATACGATCTCCAGCCTTGATATTCTCTCTTGGGATTAATTCATTTTTTTGAATAATTGCTTCAGTTCTTCCTAAATCAGCAATTACATTGCCAAATTCTAATCGTTTTACAATTCCACTTAAAATTGAATCTTTTTTATCTATAAAATCATTAAATTGTCTTTCTCTTTCAGCCTCTCTAACATTGAAGCTGATAACTTGTTTTGCAGTCTGCGCGGCTATTCTTCCAAAATCAAAAGAGGGTAAAGGCTGAAGAACCTCATCACCAATAGTCTTGTCTTTATTAGTTTCATTTAAATTAATTGCATCCTCTAATTTTATTTCTGTGTTTGAATTTTCTGGATTTTCAGCAATTATTAATTTTCTAAAAAGTTCAATATCTCCACTGTCTCTATTGATTGAAACTTTAATTTCATTTTCTTGACCAAATTTAGATTTAGCTGCTTTTGCAATACCAGTTTCCATTGAACTAATAATTAGCTCTTTATCAATTGATTTCTCTAAGGCTACAGCTTCTGCAATTCTCAGTAATTCTAGTTTATCTGCTCTTTTATTTAACATTTATTTATTTATTCCAAAAAAAAATGGGCTAAAGCCCATTTTGTAACTTCAATAATGTAAAGGCAATATAGTAAAGTTTTTTTTTAATTCAACAGAAACTATTTTAAAAAAGCATTTATTTTATCTGTTTTTTCCCATGAAAAAGAGCCATTTTCTTCTGGGCTTCTTCCAAAATGTCCATACGCTGCTGTTTTTTCATATATAGGTTTATTTAAATTTAACATTTCTCTAATTCCTCTTGGACTTAAATCAAAATTCTGATTAATTTTTTCTACAACAAATTTGTTTTTTTCAATGTCGTTATCAAATAAATCAACATAGATTGATAGAGGTTTTGATACACCTATTGCATAAGCTATTTGAATCAAGCATTTTTCTGAAATTTTCGACGCAACTACATTTTTTGCAATATATCTTGCTGCATAGGCTGCTGATCTGTCTACTTTTGTAGGATCTTTTCCTGAAAAAGCTCCACCACCATGAGGCGCTGCTCCACCATAGGTATCTACTATAATTTTTCTTCCAGTTAATCCTGTATCACCATCTGGTCCGCCAATGACAAAATTACCAGTTGGGTTAACATAAAGCTCACTATCATCAAAATTCTCAAGGAATTTTTTTGGAATAGATTTAATCATATAAGGTCTTAATAAATCTCTTACTTGAGATTGACTAATATCAGGTGAATGTTGTGAAGAAATTACAACAGACTTAACTTTAGTAGGTTTTCCATTTATGTATTCAAAAGTAATTTGGCTTTTATTATCAGGTTCTATATTTTTTAATATTCCAGATTTTCTATCTTCTGCCATGAGTCTTAAAATTTTATGTGAGTAGTGTAAAGGTGCTGGCATAAGTTCTTCTGTTTCATTGCAAGCATAGCCAAACATTAGACCTTGATCGCCTGCTCCCTCATCTTTATTACCTGATGAATCTACACCCATAGCTATATCAGCTGATTGAGAATGAAGATGACTTTCTATTTTAGTAGCTTCTCTCCAAGTAAACCCCTCTTGATCATAACCAATATCTTTAATACAAACTCTTACTTTTTCAATTAATTCATCTTTTTCAATTTCAGGACCTCTTACTTCACCTGCTAAGACAACCCTGTTGGTTGTTGTTAATGTTTCACATGCAACCCTTGAAAAAGGATCTCCAGAAAGATAACTATCAACCACCATATCTGAAATTCTATCTGAAACTTTATCTGGATGTCCTTCTGATACAGACTCACTCGTAAAAAGAAAATTTTTTAGGTTACTCATTGTTAATTCTATTAAATGAAAAAAATAAAAAAATATACAATAAAATTATTAATCCAAAAACTTTATTTCCATATTTAGAAAATACTGTTGGTTGAGTTTTTTTAAATTGACTTAAATCAATATAACCTGTTTCATTAAAGCTAACTTCTTGCTCAATATCGCCTAATGGGTTTATTATTGCTGATATTCCATTATTTGCCGAACGTAATACGTATTTACCACTTTCAATGGCTCTATATATACTGTGGATAAAATGTTGTTTGGGTCCAACAGATTGACCAAACCATCCATCCTCTGAAATGTTTATTATAAAATCAAAATCTGAATTTTTAAAAATGTTTCCAGAATAAATTATTTCGTAGCAGATTAGAGGTAAAAATTTTAATAACGAATTGTTGTTACTTATTTTTATAATGTTTCTCTCATTACCCTTTGAATAAGACTGATAATTGTTAGCTAAGGTTTTTAAACCAATATTTTTAAGTATATTTTCTAGTGGTAAAAACTCTCCAAATGGCACAAGGTTAATTTTATCATATGAATTTAATAAATTTAAACTATGATCATATACTGATAGAGAATTAAAATATTTAACAACACCTTTATCAATAGATTTGCTATTTATACCAATGACTAGTATATGATTTTCATTAAAATGACTTTCAAATAACCATTTGTAATCAACTATTTTTTCTTGAGATATACCTGGCAGTATTCCCTCTGGCCATACAAAGATAATTTTTTCATTTTTATCAGGTTCACTTAGCTCAATTAAATCCTCAATAGCTGTTATTGGATCAATATTGGAATAAAATCTGTCTAATTTAATGTTGGAACCAATAACTCTAACCTTATGATCTAAAGAATTTATTTTGGCTTCAGTAAAAACCTTTTTGGACTGTGATCCATAAAGATAAAAAGTAATTGTAAGTAAAAGAAAAAATATACATACCCATATGTCAGCTTTTTTGTCTCTTAAAATGAATACTGCTGGACTTATAAATAGAGAAATGCAAAATAAATTAAATCCATAGGTGCCAATAATAGAAGTAATATTTAAAATTTCTAAATGATTTGAGAAACTGTAGGCAATTAAATTCCATGGAAATCCCGTTAAGATAGAACCTCTAACATATTCTATTAAACCAAAAATAAGAGAAAACAGAAAGAAAGATGAAATTATTTTTTTAGTTTTAAAAATAAAAAATAAAAAAGAAACAAGTCCATAAAATAAGGCTAAAAAAGCTGGAATAAGAATTAATGTTACTGGGATCAAAAACTTAAAATTTTCATCAAAAGTTAATGAAATTGATATCCAATAAAGATTTGTGATAAAATAACCAAAACCAAAAAGCCATCCATAAAAGAAGAATATTTTTTTGTTTTTGGTTTCTTTTGACCTCTTTATTAAAAAAGCAAATAATAAACTCAGGGTAACAAAGTTAATAATTATATAGTTAAAAGGTGGTAGGCTTAGGGATGTTAAGGCCCCCAAAAATATTAAAAATATAAATTCAATATATGATTTTTTAGTCAATTTATTTTGGTTTAGAAATTACGGACTTATATATTTGCCCCTCTTCTTTTAACATTTTTATATAATCTTTATTTTTTTTGTGATCAAAACCTAATAGATGAAGGAAGCCATGAATAAATATTTTGATCACTTTCTCCTTAAAAAGTTTCGTATTTAATGATTTAGGTTTGTTTATAAAGTTATAACTAATTATTATATCTCCCAAATAAGTTTGTTTAGAAATTCTAACTTTTTTAGTAAATGGGAATGATAAAATATCTGTGGGCTTATTTTTTTTTCTAAAAAGTTTATTTAACTTTTGAATATTCTTATTATTAGAGAGCAATAAAGTAAAACTTACTTTTTTATTTAAAAACTTATATTTTTTTGGAAAAGCATTACAGATTTTTTGAAAAAAAAGATCTTTATTTCTAAGCCTTTTTGACCAAGCCTTCTCTTCTGAGAAGACATTTATATTAATCATTCTTTGAGTAAGCTTTTACAATTTTAGAAACCAGTGGATGCCTTACAACATCAGAGTGATCAAAATCAACAACCGATATCTCATTCAAGTGTCCTAATAATTGTTTTGAACGCACTAATCCTGACATACCTTTGTTTGGCAAATCTATTTGGGTAGGATCACCATTAACTACAATTTTAGAATTTTCTCCAATACGTGTCAAAAACATTTTGATTTGTGTATCAGTAGCATTCTGGGCTTCATCCAAAATTGCAAATGAATTTTTCAGTGTTCGTCCTCTCATAAAAGCCAATGGAGCAATTTCTATATCCCCTATTTCAATCATCCTTTGAATTTTTTCAAAATCAAAAAGATCATAAAGAGAGTCATATAAGGGCCTCAAATATGGATCTACTTTCTCTTTCATATCTCCAGGTAAAAATCCCAAACGCTCACCTGCTTCAACCGCTGGTCTTGATAAAATAATTCTCTCAATTTTTTTCTCTAATAACATTGTCAATCCTACAGCAACTGCTAAAAAGGTTTTTCCTGTCCCTGCAGGGCCAGCGGAAATTACAATATCACTCTGTCTCAGTGCTCTTACATAATCCTTTTGTTTTTCAGATCTTGGAATTATAGATTTTTTTGGAGTTTTAATTATATCAGTAACATTGTTGTTTTTAACTTTTTCATTAATCATAAACTTATCCACTGAAGAAACTATATCTTTGCTCTCGATGCTTCCATTGTTAATGAACTGATTAGCTAAAAACTGAATAGCATTTTTTAATAATTCGTTTTTTTCTGGATTTGATTTAATCAATATTGAGTTTCCTCTGGAGTACAAACTGCAGTTTGTTACTTTCTCTAACTCCTGTAAATTTTTATTAAATTCACCTACAACACCCATCAATAAATCATTATCATGAAATATGACACTTAAGGAATTGTTGTCTGAGTATACAAACTTCAAAGATGGATCGATATTTTTATTTGTTATGCTGCTCAATTATTATGCTACCTTTTTATCCAAATCCTCAATAATTTCACCAAATAAGGTGGTTCTATTAAATTTATTAATTTTTACTGGAACAATTTTTCCAATATGTTTTTTACTACCATTGAAAACTACTGATGTCATATACTCAGATCTACCAAAAGTTTTGGTTTTGTCATCAGTTAAATTTTCAACCAAAACGTCGATTATTTTGTTTTTAAATAGTTTATTTCTATTCATTTGATTTTCATACAATTTATTCTGGATCGTTTCTAATCTTTGTATTGAAGTTTTTTTGTCAGTAAGTTCTAAATCAAAAGCGACTGTTCCTGGTCTGGCACTAAAAATAAAAGAGTATGAATTAATAAAATTAACTGTTTCAATTAAACTTAATGTATTTTCAAAATCTTCCTCTTTTTCTCCTGGATAACCAATGATGAAATCACTTGAAAATTCTATTTTGCTATTAATGTTTTTTAATTTTTCAAAAATGTGCAGATAGTCTTTAATAGTGTGCTTTCTATTCATAAGCTCTAAAATTTTATCAGATCCGCTTTGTACTGGAAGATGAACAAGCGGCATTAATTTTTGAGAATTTTTATAAATATCTATCAAATCTTCTGTCATATCTTTTGGATGAGAGGTGGTATATCTAATTCTTTTAATATCTTCTATTTTTTCTATTTCCATAATCAAGTTGGACAATCTATTTTTACCGTCATTATATGCATTAACATTTTGACCAAGGAGCACTATCTCTTTAGTCCCTTTTTCAGATAAGTATTTGGCCTCATCTATAATCTGTTGAAAAGGTCTTGAGTACTCAGGTCCTCTTGTGTATGGCACTACACAGAAATGACAAAATTTATCGCAGCCTTCTTGAATAGTTAAGAATGAAGATATTTTTCCAGCCTCATTTTTTATTTTACTGAAATATTTAAATTTAGAAATAGCATCGAATTCTGTTTCTTCCATTTTTTTCTTTTTTTGAATGTAACTCAATATGGTATCATTAATTTTGTGATAAGATTGAGGGCCAATTACTAAATCAATATAAGGCTCACGTTTTAACATTTCTTGATTTTCAGCTTGTGCAACACATCCTGCTATAATTACTAATGGTTTTTGTTTCGATCGGAAAATTTTTTTAACTCTACCTATTTCATGGTAAACTTTTTCTTTAGCTTTATCTCTTATGTGACAAGTGTTAAGAAGATAACAATTTGCATCCGCATAATTGTCTGTTTTTTCGAAACCAATTTTTTTAACTGAGTCAAATATTCTATTAGAGTCGTACTCATTCATTTGACACCCAAATGTTTTAATAAATATTTTTTGTGACATTTTACTAGGATTTCTTCTTTATCCCATAAAGTTCTAATTTATGGTCTACTAAGGTATATCCATATTTTTCTGCAACTTTTTTTTGAAGTTTCTCAATTTCTTCATCCACAAACTCTATAATCTCTCCAGACTTTACATCGATTAAATGATCGTGATGTCCCTCATTTAACTCTTCATATCTTGCTTTTCCACCTTTAAACTCGTGCTTTGTTAAAATTCCAGACTCCTCAAATAATTTCACTGTTCTATAAACTGTTGCGATGCTAATTTTTGAGTCTATTTTAGAAACTCTATTATATAATTCATCAACATCTGGATGATCTGAAGATTCAGACATCACTTGAGCAATTATTCTTCTTTGATCGGTTAATTTAACCCCTTTAGAAAAACATTTTTGTTCAATTGTTTCTGACATAGTCCAATTCTAACTTAAATAAATAGGTTTAATCAAATTTTTTTTAATTTTAAATTTGTCACACAAATTAGGTATATCTTCGTACTTTACATCTTTTTGGTCTTTGAAATCTTCAAGACTATAGCAATAATAATCTACATTTCTTGCAATATTAATTGCTTTTACTATTGATAAGGAATTTCTTATGCCCGCAAAGCTACCTGGGCCCCTGTTAACATAAATTTTTTGAATATCCTCTAATTTCAGATTAATCGAATTTAAAAAATCTTTGAGTATTAAAGTTAATTTCTCGTAATTAATTTTAGTATTCTCTTTAGTAATATTATAAATATCATCTTTAGTGATGATCATTAAAAATATTTTTTCATTTGCAATATCCATTATCAGCTTATTCATAATTGTTCTGTTTTCTAATATCAGTTCTAAAGCAGATCAAAATAATATCAAATACTATTCTAAGGATGAAGGAATTCTGTCGATTATGTATCATCGATTTAATGAGTCTGAATATCCATCAACAAATATTCAAATGGATATTTTCAAAGAACATATTCAGATAATTAAAAAATCAAACTTTAACTTTCACAATCCCAATAAGTTTAAAGAACAATTTAGCACTATAAGATTAAAAAAAGAAATACTCATTACTATTGATGATGGATTTCAGTCCTTTTACTCTGAAGCATGGCCATACCTTAAAAAAAATAAAATTCCTTTTATCTTATTTGTGTCAACTGAACCAGTGGGTAAAAATGGATATATGACCTGGGATCAAATTAGAGAAATTGAAAAAGAGTCTTTTGCTTTAATTGGACACCACTCACATAGTCATGATTATCTCATTGATGAAACCAATGATAAATTTATATTAGATATTGAAAAGGCAAATAAGATTTTTTTTAAGAGAACTTGGCTATGTTCCAGATTTATTTTCTTATCCATTTGGTGAATATTCTAAATTGATGAGAGATTATATTTCTAAAAATTTTGAATTTGCTTTTGGTCAACACTCTGGGGTTATTGATCTAAACAAAGATAAATTTGAATTGCCTAGATTTCCAATTAATGAAAAATATGGTGAATTAAAAAGATTTAGTTCAATCGTAAATTATTTTCCATTGGAATATAAAAAATTATTACCTCTAGAAAAACAATTAACAAAATCTACAAATCCCCCTAAGTTTATGGTCGAGTTTTTTGAAGAACAAAAACATTTAAATAACATTAATTGTTATTCAAATGAGGCAAACAAATGGGAAAAATCAAATACCATCCTTTCAGGTACTGTATTGTCAATTGAATTTAGAGCACCATTTGAACCTAGAAGAGGAAGGGTAAATTGTTCTCTTAATGATAACGGCAAGTGGAGATGGTTTGGAGTTCAATTTCCAATTAAAACAAATTAAATTAAACTTTCTAAATCCTTACTAGATGGTAGCAATCGTGCTTCATCAAAATCTTTTAAATTATTCTGTTTTATTATTTTCTGAAGTACCTCTATGTATTCAGTTCCTGTTTCTGCATACTTATCAAGATGATTTGATAAAATAAAACTATCCAATGGTTTATTTCTATTTCTTAGCTTTGTTCGTGCTTTCCTTAAGTTCTTATAAGATGAGTGAGTATTAAGATTTCTTAAATAAGCCCTAACTGAAAGCTGTAAACTGTGAAATTTCATCACTTTATGCTCTTCACCTTTTTCGGCATTTTTAGGCTTCAATCCTTCACCAGACCATGTCCACTGTCCAAATAAAGCATTGCCTTTTAAAGCAAATCTTGAAGTTCCCCATCCTGTTTCTTTGGCTGCTTGTGCTATTGCTAATGAAACTGGAATTTCATCCATCCTAATTTTTAAAGTTGAAAGATCATTTTCTCTTACGCCATATTGTTTATATTTTTTTTCTAACCACTTCTTTTCAATATCTGTATTACTATTTTTACCTAAAATATTAAAAAGTCTTTTTCTATCTATTCTGATTTTATTATTTTCTTTAACAACTAAAGGTAAAACAATTTTAATAAACATTTCTTTTCTTTTTTTTATATTGCCTATGCTTTTAATTTCATTAGGAAGTAAACCAATATCAATGGGTTTAACTAACTTTGTATCTCTTACTTCTTGCAAGTCATATTTTACTTCCTTAAATAGAGCATTAATCTCTGAGGTGGTGTATCTTACAAGATTTATTTCTGAATTATTTTCTTCTAAAATGTCATAGAGAAGATCTATTTCATCACTCTGCATCCATGTATCGTTTTCTTCAAATGTTTTACCCTTGTTCAAGGTTTTATTTAAAATATTTTTAGAATTATTAGTGAATTCTTTATTATCAAAATTTTTATCTGCAAAATTTATTAAAATTGGAGCAGTATAAAAAAACGATGTAACCGCTAAAGCACTTAGAGAAAATCTTGTGAAGGTATTCAAGATTTTATTTTTTACTCTTTTGTGGCTTATTTTTATCTTCGTATTCATGATTTAAATAGCAATTACCTCTTTAACTTCGGGTAAATAATGACACAATAGATTTTGAACTCCCTGTTTCAAAGTCATTGTAGAACTAGGGCACCCTGAGCAACTACCTTGTAATTGTACTTTAACAATACCATCTTTGTATTCTTTAAACTTAATATCTCCACCGTCTCTAGCAACAGCTGGTCTTATTTTTTGATCTAAGATTTTTACTATTTTTTGCTCGATTTCATCAAGGTCAGAATCTTCTTCTTTTATATTTTCATCAATAACAAATTCTTTTCCATCAGAATAAAAGTCATTAATAAAAGAGGTCACAATATGTTTTATTTCATCCCATTTAATTTGTTCACTTTTATTGACTGATATAAAGTCTTTTCCCAAAAAAACACCCTCAACTCCATTTACAGATAAAATGTTTTTAACTAATTCATTATTAATTTGATCTTTATTAGTTATTTCATAGGGACCACTGTTTGAAACATTCTTCCCAGGAAGAAATTTCAATGAATTTGGATTTGGCGTTACTTCAGTCTGTACAAACATAAATTACATATAGTTTATATTTTGGAAATTAAAACTTGATATTAATTATTTGTTAAAAACCTACAGTTTCTTTTATATTTTTAATCTTTTTTGACGCAATTTTATTAGCCTTTTCAACTCCATCTAGAAGGATAGAATCAAGGTATGATTGGTCTTGAAGTAATTTTTTTATCTCCTCAGATATTGGCATAATTTTATTAACTAATAATTCAGATAGCTCTTGTTTAAACTCAGAAAAATTCTTGCCAGCAAATTTTTCTATGGAAGTTTCTAAAGTTGAATTACTCAAGCTAGCAAAAATTCCTAAAAGATTTTGAGCCTCTAGCCTCCCCTCAAGCTCTTTAATATCTTTTGGCATTGGTAAGGTATCTGTTTTAGCTTTTTTAATTTTATTGATTATTTGATCTTTATCATCTGTTAAGTTTATTCTGCTTAAATCCGATAACTCGGATTTACTCATTTTTTTTGATCCATCCTTTAAACTCATAATCCTAGAAAATTCTTTTTGAATTAAAGGCTCAGGAACTTTTAAAAAATCCTCTATACCAAAATCATTATTAAATTTTTGAGCTATATCTCTGCACAACTCAAGATGTTGCTTTTGATCTTCTCCCACAGGAACATGGGTAGCATCATATAATAAGATATCAGCTGCCATAAGAACAGGATAAGAATATAATCCAATGCTAGCTTTTTCCTTATCCTTTCCAGCTTTTTCTTTAAATTGCGTCATTCTATTTAACCAGCCCATACGAGCCACACAACTTAAAATCCAAGCACCCTCAGAATGAGCTGCAACACCTGATTGATTAAAAATTATACTTTTTTTTGTGTCAATTCCACTTGCAATAAATGTTGCTACAGTTTCTCTAATATTTTTTTTTAATTCTTTTGGATCTTGTTTGACTGTTATAGCATGTAAATCTACCACACAAAAAATACATTCATTTGCTTTGTCATTATTTAATTCAACAAAATTCTTTATTGCTCCTAAATAATTGCCAAGATGAAGATTGCCTGTAGGTTGCACACCAGAAAATATTTTTTTACCCATGAAATTAATACTTTAGTTGAATATCACTTATTTTAAAAGCTTTGATGAAATATGAAATAATAAGGTAAGAAGCTAGGCCCAATAATGCTGATAATATTAAATATAGAGATTTATATGTTTTCTCAAATGCAAGTTGGTCTTGAAATAGGTTTAATAAAAATTGAAAAATAAAACCCATTAAAATTGAAGCAATAAGTATTTTAAAAAACTTTATTATAAATATTTGATTGAATGAAAAAAAATTTCCATTTTTCAAAAAGATAAATAACAATATACCATTGAACCAAGATGATATTGTTGTTGCAATAGGGATTATTATAAATCCAATTTCATTAAAATAATAAACACTTATTAGGATATTCAAAATTACAGATATTAGAGAGATATAAAAAGGTGTTTTGGTATTATGGTTAGCAAAAAAGAAGCTAGAAAACACTTTGATTAAAGCAAATGCAGGTAAACCTAATGCGAAATAATATAAAGCTAGACTTGAGTTTAAAACTGAATTTTTATCAAATGATCCATAACCAAAAAGTGCTGAGATTATTTGTTCAGAACCAAGGATTAATGCAATAGATGCTGGTAAACTCAAAAATAAACTTAGCTCCAACGCTTTGTTTTGAATTAACAAAATCTTATCCTTTTTTTTAGATTGAACGTGTTTTGATAATTGAGGGAGAACTACTATTCCAATTGCAATTCCAGCTATTGCTAAATTAATTTGATATATTCTATCTGCATAATATAGGTAAGAAACTGCACTTGTTTGAAATGAAGCGATAATGGTTCCAACTAATATATTTATTTGGGTAACACCTGAAGAAAAAATACTTGGTAATAATTTTTTAAAAAAAATCTTAACTTTTTTAGATATTTTAATTTCAAAACTAATTTTAAGTGAGTAGTGTTTTCTTACAAATTTATACAAAAATAACAATTGTAAAAATCCAGCTAAAGAAACACCATAAGATAAATAATATACCATGCTGTCACCTATGGAGTTTGAGAATAATAGAACTAAAACTAGAACGATATTTAATATTATTGGTGCCCCTGATGCAGCTGCAAATTTATTATGTGAATTTAAAATTGCTGCAAAAAAAGATGCTAAACAAATAAATAATAGGAATGGAAAAGTGATACGGGTCAGATTTATTGCTATTTCCATTTTTTTAATGTCCTCTACAAAACCAGGCGCAATAAGAGATACAAATACAGGCATAAATAATTGAACAAACAATGTTATTAACAACAAACTTAAAAACAAAAGATTAAAGATATTATTTGCAAATTTGTTGGATTGCTTTTTTCCCTTAACCATTTCTGCTGCATAGCTTGGAACGAAAGCGGCATTAAAAGTTCCCTCTGAAAATAATCTTCTAAATGTGTTTGGAATTCTAAATGCCACAAAAAAAGCATCGGCTAACAAACCTGTTCCTAAAAATATTGCAATTAAAATATCTCTTAAATATCCAAGTAATCTGCTTATGATCGTATAAAAACCGAATGTGCCTGTTGACTTAAGTAAGTTCATAAATCATATTAGTCCTAAATTTATCCTAATTGTACACAATTTATAACAAATGAAAAAAACAAAGATTGATCATTACACTGATAAAGAAGCTTTAGATTTTCATAGAGAGAAAAAACCTGGCAAGATTGAGATCATTTCTTCAAAAAATATGATTACTAAAAGGGATCTTGCCCTTGCATATTCTCCAGGGGTTGCGGCCCCAGTAAAAGAAATCAGTGAAAATCCAGAGGCAGCTTATGATTATACAAGTAAAGGAAATTTAGTTGCAGTTATCAGTAATGGTTCAGCTATTTTGGGAATGGGTAATTTAGGGGCGTTAGCATCTAAACCAGTAATGGAGGGTAAAGCAGTGTTATTTAAAAGATTTGCTGACATAGACTCTATAGATCTTGAAATAGATTCAAAAGACAGTGAGGAAATTATTAATTCAATTAAGAATTTTGCTCCAAGCTTTGGTGGAATTAATTTAGAGGATATAGCAGCTCCAGATTGCTTTATAATTGAACAAAAATTAAAAGAAAATTTGGATATTCCAGTTTTTCATGATGATCAGCATGGTACTGCAATAATTACAACAGCAGCACTAATAAATGCTCTAGATATAAGTGGTAAATCAATAAAAGAAATTAAAGTTGTTGTTAATGGTGCTGGAGC
This sequence comes from Pelagibacteraceae bacterium AG-430-E20, assembly GCA_003209915.1. Classification (GTDB taxonomy): domain Bacteria; phylum Pseudomonadota; class Alphaproteobacteria; order Pelagibacterales; family Pelagibacteraceae; genus Pelagibacter. The sequence continues at coordinate 148,492 of QCOF01000003.1, forward strand.
ATCTGCCCAAGCTTGCACTGAATTATTTAAAAATTCAGGAGTGCCTTCAGAAAATGTGATCATGCTTGATAGAAAAGGTGTAATTTATAAGGGAAGAACAGAGGGTATAGATCAATGGAAATCAAAATATGCAGTTGAGACTAAACTAAGAACCCTTGAAGACGCAATGAAAGGTGCAGATGTTTTTTTAGGGTTGTCAGCAAAAGGAGTTCTCAAAAAAGAGATGGTTAAGAGTATGGCTAAAAATCCAATAATTTTTGCTTGCGCTAATCCAGACCCTGAAATTTTACCAGAGGATATAAATGAAGTCAGAAATGATGCAATTATAGCAACTGGAAGATCAGACTATCCAAATCAAGTTAACAATTTAATTGGTTTCCCTTATATTTTTAGAGGAGCTTTGGATGTACGGTCTAAAACTATTAATGAAGAAATGAAAGTTGCCGCATCACAAGCAATTGCTAAACTTGCAAGAGAAGATGTTCCAGATGAAGTGGTGGCTGCAATGGGTGGTGAAAGACCACATTATGGAAAAGATTATATTATTCCATCTACATTTGATCCAAGATTAATAAGTGTAATTCCAGCTGCTGTAGCGAAAGCTGCAATGAAAAGTGGAGTAGCTAGAAAAAATATTGAAGATTTTGAAATTTATAAAGAACAACTTAAGCAAAGATTAGATCCAACCGTAACTATAATGCAAGGTATAAACTCATTTATAAAAAATAATCAAAAAAGAATTGTGTTTGCTGATGGAGAAGATGAAAATACATTAAAGGCAGCAATTGCATTTAAAAATTCAAAATTAGGAATACCTATTTTAGTAGGCAAAGAAAGTAAAATTAAGGAACAAATTAAAAATATTGGATACAGTGAAAACTTTGATATCGAAATAATAAATTCTAAAGATGAAGAAAAAAGAAACAAATACGTCAAACATCTATTTAAAAAATTACAAAGAGAACAGGGTTTACTCGAACGAGATTGTGATAGATTAGTAAGGAATGACAGGGTTATATGGGCTACAAGCATGGTTGCGTGTGGAGACGCTGACGGTGCTGTAACTGGGAATACAAGACGTTTTGGTGCTTCTTTGGAAAAAATTAAGCAAGTTGTAGATGTTAGAAAAGGTGAGATAATGTTTGGCCTAAACATGGTGGTTCATAAAGGAAAAACTATATTTATAGGTGATACTAGTGTTCACGAATACCCAACATCAGAACAAATGGCAGAAATTGCACTGTCGACTGCAAGAGTTGTTCGACTATTTGGATTTGACCCAAAAGTTGCATTTGTTTCACATTCAACTTTCGGCCAGCCTTTAACAAGTCGGACAAAGCACATAAGAGATGCGGTTGAAATTTTAAAAGAAAAAAAAGTTGATTTTGAATTTGATGGAGACATGCAACCCGATGTTGCCTTAAACTCAGAATACGAAGAATTGTATCCTTTTGCAAAAATTGTTGGTAAAGCAAATATTCTAATTATGCCTGGTCAGCACAGTGCAGCAATATCATACAAACTAATGAAAACATTTGGAGACACAAAAGTCATTGGACCTTTGCTTATTGGCCTTGGCCTTCCAATTGAGATTGCACCCCTAAGATCTTCGACTTCTGAAATAATTAATTTAGCGTCTATAGCTGCCTACTCTTCTGAAGTTATAGATTATAAAAAATAATTAATCTTTTTGAATTCTTAGATCCTCAACAAGTATTATACTTGCTATTACATTTTCAACATCTAAAATTTCTTTTGCCTCACTAATCACTAAATCTTTTTCTTCAGATGTTTGGGCAATTCCATATACATATATTTTTTTTTTATATGTATCTATTTGATAATTTGTAGCTTTAATATTTTTGTTTACTATTAAAGCGGTTCTTAACTGTGTAGTAATTAAAATATCTTTAGCAGATTGTTTAAAATTAAATTCTTCTTTTATTTTTATATCGTTACGAACTGACCTGGTACCTTTTGTCTCCCATGCAATTTTTGTTATTTGTAATTTCTCCTCAGGTCTATCAACTTTTCCTGTTAAAAAAATTCTTCCATCAAGCACTTTAGATTTTACCGATAAAAAATACTTTTTATCTTTAGCTAAAATTCTAGCAGTTAAACTCTTCTGCATAATGGAGTCGTCTATCTGTGTTCCTAATGTTCTAGGATCTAATGCAACTGAAACACCTGTCCCAAATAATCCTTTGGAGCTGACACCTACACATCCTGACAAAATAAATCCAAAAAATATTATTAATAAAAACCTAATTTTCATTTTTTAACTTTAAACAATAATTGTATACTAACTTTTTTGAAACTTTACTATTTTTACAAATTAAGTCAGTAATTTCTTTTATTGTAAGTTTATTAATCATTTTGTTAATTATATTAATATCAGATTCATTCAAATTTTTTGAGTTATTTTCCTCAGTCTTTCCATCTGAAATAACAATTGTTAATTCACCTTTTGGTTCTCTCTGAAATTGTTCCAATTCATTTACGTTTGCTCTTAAAAACTCTTCGTAAAATTTAGTAATTTCTCTACAAATCACAATTTTTCTCTTACTAAAGTGTTTTTTTAATTCGGGTATAATTTTATTAATTTTTTTAGGAGAGACAAAAAAAACTAAAGTTGAGTTAAATTCAGATATTTTTTTAAGCTCATTTGTTATTTGCTGTTTTTTATCTGGTAAAAAACCATAAAAGAAAAATTGATCAGAAAATCCACTAATAGATATGGCAGTTGCCACTGCTGATGGACCAGGTATTGGTACAATCTTAATATTATTTTTAACACACTCATTAATTAAAACTGAGCCTGGATCAGAAATAGCAGGGGTCCCAGCATCAGAAATTAGAGAAATTAATTTTCCAGATTTTAAATATTCAATTATTTTTAAAGTATTTTTTTTTTCATTAAATTTATGATTTGAAATCAATTTCGATTTTATTTCGTATTTATTTAATAAATTTTTTGAAGTCCGAGTGTCCTCACATAAAATAAAATCTGATTGATTTAATATTTCTACTGCTCTTATAGTAATATCCTTTAAATTCCCTATTGGTGTTGAAACTATATAAAGACCATTTTCATTATCTTTTGTTTTAGATTGTGGTTTAATGATCATAATTTAGCTAAAAAAATATTATAATAACATTAAAATGTTTAAATTATTTAAAATTCTTTTTATCCTTAAATGCGGACTATTTTTATTATTTTTTCAAGCAGCCAGTGCAAAGGAAAAAATTAAAATTGGTTTGTTAGTACCAATGACTGGATCGAATAAAGAGATTGGTCAATCAATTATTAAGGCTGTAAGTTTAGCTGTAAAAGATATTGATAATAATTTAATTGAAATTTACCCAAAAGATACAGCTTCTAGACCCAATCAAACTTTAAAATCAGCATTTGAGTTAAAACAGATGGGTATAAAGGTGGTTATAGGACCGGTCTTTTATGAAAGTTTAACTTATCTAGATGAAATGAAAGATTTAACGTTTTTATCTTTAACAAACAAAATCTTAGATCTTCCAAAAAATGTTATTTCAGCAGGTATAAATTCTACGTCTCAATTCAATACTATTAAAAAATTTTTAGAAAAAAATAATGTTGAAAGAACTATTTTTTTAACACCAATCCGTGAATATGAGTTTGAAATTAAAAAAGGAATGAAAGACTCAAAAATAGAAACTTATAAAGAGTATGATTATAACACTGATCCAACGAAACTTACCAAACAAATAGAAGAAATCACAAAATATAAAATACGAAAACAAAATCTAGAAGATGAGATTACAAGAATTAAAAATTCAAACGAACCTAACAAAGAAAAGAAAATTAAAAGATTGGAAAAAAAATACACTATTGGAAATTTAAATTTTGATGCAGTTGTTATCTCTGATTTTGATGAAAGCTTAAAGAGTGTAACTACATCACTTTTATACACCGATGTTAAACCAGAGAATAAATATTTTATAACTCTCAATCAATGGTTTGATGAAAGTTTATTAAAAGAAACAGATGTCCAGCCTATATATTATCCTTCGATTAATAAAGAGAATTTTGACGACTATAAAATCAAATATTTTAATGCTTTTAATGAAGATCCCTCACATTTGTCTTTATTAAGTTATGATTTAGTAGGTCTCATCTATTATTTATCATTAAATTCAGATCTTACCAATTTAAGTAGATTATTTAAAAAGCAAAACTCATTTAAAGGAAAAATAGGAATATTTGATGTAAAAAATAATAAGATTAATCATAGATTAAACTTTTATAAAGTTGAAAACAAAGAACTCACAAAAATTTTCTAAGTTTTTTAAAAGCAAAATATCTATGATCTATTTTATATTTTTTTGCAGGCTGCATTTCTCCAAATGTTTTTTTTTTTCCTTCAGGAACAAAGATAGGATCATAACCAAATCCATTTGTTCCCTTGGATTGAGTTGAAATAGAGCCTTCAATTTTACTTTGAACACAGGCAATTTTTTTATCTAAATATGAAATAGATAAAGCACATACAAACCTTGCTCTAATTTTTTTATGTTGCCAATTTTTGGCTTTTTTATTTAGCTCCCTATAAACTCTTTTAATAGCCTTATTGAAATCTCCACGTCTTCCACCCCATCTTGCAGAATAAATTCCAGGATTTTTATCTAAAAGGTCTATTTCTAAACCAGAGTCATCGGCTAAACATATAAGGCCTGTTTTTTTTGAAAAATATTTAGATTTTATTAAAGAGTTTTCTTTAAAAGTTTTTCCATTTTCTAGGGGACTTTTAAGATTAAATTCAGATGCGGAGTGAATTTCAATGTTTTTTGGCAGTAAACTCTTAATTTCTCTTAATTTACCTCTATTGTTTGTTCCAATAAGTAATTTGTTTATTTTTTGTGTAGGCATCTAGAAATTATCAAAATTCTTACCATATAAGCCTATATGGAAAAAGAAGAAAACCAAAATACATCAGCAAAAAATCCTCAGAAGCCAGAAAAAGATACAGCTAAGCCTGAGGAAAATATAGATAATGAAAATGAAAAAGAAGAGACAGCTCAAGAGGCTAAGGAAGAAATTAAAGAGCCTACTCCAGAAGAAAAAATTGCTGAACTCGAAGACAAAGTAGCAAGAACTTTTGCTGAAATGGAAAATCAAAGAAGAAGATTTGAAAAAGAAAAAGAAGAAGCATTTGAGTATGGAGGTTATAGTTTTGCTAAGGAGGCATTAAATTTAATTGATAATTTAGAACGTTCAAAACAAGTTCTAGAAACTGATGAGAAGTTAAAAGATTCAGAGGCTCTTAAAAAATCCTTGGAACATTTAGATATTATTAAAAAAGATACCATTTCGATTTTTGAAAAAAATAATATTAAACCAATTGAAAGTTTAAATAAAAAATTAGACCCTAACTTTCATCAAGCAATGATGGAAATAGAGGATGATACAAAAGAACCTGGAACAATTATTCAAGAAATTCAAAAAGGATTTACCATCAAAGATAGACTTCTTAGACCTTCTCTAGTTGGTGTTTCTAAGAAAGTTTCTAAAAAAGAAGAAAAAACTGAGGAAAATAAAGAAAATATAGAGGATAAATAATTCTTAGATAAGCTTGTAGATCAGAATTTAAACCTTATATGACGAAAAGGATAAAACATTATGAGTAAAATTATTGGAATAGACTTAGGTACAACAAATTCATGCGTTGCAATTATGGAAGGAACGCAAGCTAAAGTATTAGAGAACGCAGAAGGTGCAAGAACCACTCCTTCTGTTGTAGCTTTTACTGATGAAAGCGAAAAATTAATTGGACAGCCTGCAAAAAGACAAGCTGTAACAAATCCAGAAAATACCATCTTTGCAGTTAAAAGATTAATAGGAAGAAACTTTGACGATCCAACAGTTAAGAAAGATGTAGAAGCAGCACCTTTTAAAATAGTAAATTCTGAAAAAGGTGACGCCTGGATTGAAGCTAAAGGTGAAAAATATTCTCCTTCTCAAATATCTGCTTTTATTTTACAAAAAATGAAAGAAACAGCTGAAAAATATCTAGGACAAGCAGTTACTAAAGCGGTAATTACTGTTCCAGCATATTTTAATGATGCCCAAAGACAGGCGACAAAGGATGCGGGAAAAATTGCTGGACTAGAAGTTTTAAGAATTATAAATGAGCCAACAGCTGCATCCCTAGCTTATGGTTTAGATAAAAAACAAAATAAAAAAATTGCTGTTTACGATTTAGGTGGAGGAACATTTGATGTTTCTATTTTAGAATTAGGTGACGGTGTATTTGAAGTTAAATCTACTAACGGTGATACATTTTTAGGTGGTGAAGATTTTGATAATGCAGTTGTTGATTATTTAGTATCTGAATTTAAAAAGGACAACGGCATTGATCTTAAATCTGATAAACTGGCTTTACAGAGATTAAAAGAAGCTGCGGAAAAGGCAAAAATTGAATTATCATCTGCTGAACAAACAGATATTAATTTACCATTTATCACTGCAGACAAAACAGGTCCTAAACATATTAATTTGAAAATGACTAGAGCTAAACTTGAAGCTTTAGTTGAGGATTTAATCGCAAGAACAATTCCACCATGCAAAACTGCTTTGAAAGATGCTGGAATAAGTGCCAGTGAAATTGACGAAGTGGTTATGGTTGGTGGTATGACTAGAATGCCTAAAGTTTTAGAAGAAGTTAAAAACTTTTTTGGTAAGGATCCGAATAAAAGTGTGAACCCAGATGAAGTAGTTGCAATGGGAGCTGCAATTCAAGCTGGTGTATTACAGGGTGATGTTAAGGATGTTCTTTTATTAGATGTTACTCCTTTATCACTTGGCATTGAAACACTTGGTGGCGTTTCTACAAAACTAATAGATAAAAATACAACAATACCAACTAAAAAAAGCCAAGTATTTTCAACTGCAGAGGACAATCAACCAGCTGTGTCCATAAGAGTATTACAGGGTGAAAGAGAAATGGCTAGTGACAATAAAGCTTTAGGTAATTTTGAACTTGTGGGTATTGCACCTGCACCTAGAGGAGTTCCTCAAATTGAAGTAACTTTTGATATTGATGCAAATGGTATTGTAAATGTTTCTGCAAAAGACAAAGGAACTGGTAAAGAGCAAAAAATTCAAATTCAGGCTTCTGGCGGATTGAGTGATGAAGAAATTGAAAAAATGGTTAAGGACGCTGAAGCTAACAAAGAAGCTGACAAGAAAAAAAGAGAGTCGGTTGATGTTAGAAATCAAGCAGATACTTTAATTCACTCTACGGAAAAAAACTTAAAAGAACATGGAGCAAAGGTTTCTGATGCAGAAAAGAAAGCAATTGAAGATGCATCATCAGCTGTAAAGGAAGCTTTAAAAGGTGAGGATATTGAAGATATCAAGAAAAAAACAGAAGCTTTAGTTCAAGCCTCTATGAAACTTGGAGAAGCAATTTATAAATCACAACAGAGTACTAAACCAGAGTCTGGTAAAGATGATGATGGTGATGATGCAGGTAAAAAAGACGAAAATGTTGTTGATGCTGATTTCGAAGAAGTAAAAGACGAGAATAAAGAAAAAAGCGCATAAACTGACATTAAATGTCTGGGGTAATTAAATGGCTAAAAGAGACTATTATGATGTCCTGGGCGTTAGTAAAAACGCAAGTCCCGAAGATTTAAAATCAGCCTACAGAAAATTAGCAGTTAAATATCATCCAGATAAAAATCCTGGCGACACTAAAGCTGAGGATAAATTTAAAGAAGCTAGTGAAGCATACGGAATACTTTCTGATAAAGAAAAAAAGCAAAATTACGATAACTTTGGTCATGCTGCTTTTGAGAATGGAGGTGGAAGACCTGGTGGAGGCTTTAGTGGTTTTAGTGGTGCAGATTTTTCAGATATTTTTGAGGACTTCTTTGGAGATTTTGGTGGTGGTGGGAGATCCAGAAGCAGGAAAACTAATAACAGAGGCTCAGATTTAAGATATGATTTATCTATTTCTCTTGAAGAAGCCTACCATGGAAAAAAACAAGATATAAAATTTTCAACCACTGAAAAATGTGGAACATGTAAAGGAAATGGTTCAAGACCTGGTTCTTCTCCTGATACATGTTCATATTGTGGTGGTAACGGTAAAATACGATCAAACCAGGGTTTTTTTACTGTTCAACAAACCTGTCCTCAATGTAATGGCGCTGGAGAAGAAATCACAAACCCTTGCACTGATTGCAATGGCCAAGGCAAAACTCAAGCCTCAAAAAAAATATCTGTAACTATTCCAAGAGGGGTTGATGATGGTACGAGAATTAGACTGGCTGGAAAAGGAGAAGCTGGAAGCAGAGGAGGATCAACAGGAGATCTTTATTTGTTTATTAACGTTCATTCACACGATTTATTTAAGAGGTCAGATGAAAATTTATTTTTTGAATTTCCTTTATCCCTTGCTGATGCTGCTCTTGGAACAACGATTGAAATTCCAACAATTGATGGAGGCAAAGCAAAAATTAAAATACCTGATGGCACTCAAAATGGAAAACAATTTAGATTGAAGGGAAAAGGAATGCCATTTATGCGAAGGGGTGATTATGGAGATTTATACGTTCAGGTTAAAACGGAAGTCCCTGTTTACTTAAATAAAAAACAAAAAGAATTATTAGAACAATTCAGAGAAATTGAGAACGAAAAATCAAATCCAAGTATTAAAAAATTCTTTCAAAAAGCCAAAGATTTTTGGAAAAACTAACCTTTAATTAAATTCAATAACAATTATAGTAACATCAACAGAAATGGTGGTTATCTTTGAGTTCATGGTTTTTAGGTTTTAAAAAAGAAAAAATTAAATTAGAAAATAATGGCTTTGGTGAAGTAGACATAACCTTTAGACACGGAGGAAAAGGTGAACCTTTATTATTGTTACATGGCAACCCCATGTCTCACGTAACCTGGCATAAAATTGTAGACGAATTAAAAGAAAAATTTTATGTAGTTACATCTGACCTTAGAGGTTATGGTGAAAGTATTGGACCAGAAGAAGGGGGACAAAATCATATAAACTATTCATTCAGGGCGATGGCAGACGATCAAATAAGACTTATGGCTAAACTAGGCTTTAAGGAATTCACAGTTGTTGGTCATAACAGGGGTGCTAGGACTGTTCATCGAATGTGCCTTGATTTTCCAACACAAATCAAGAAGGTTGCTATCTTCGATATAATGCCAAATAGACATATTTGGAGAGTTCAAAAAAAAAATTGGGCCATGTCTAAATGGCATTGGTTATTGATGATGCAACCATACGATTTGCCTGAAAAATTATTATCATCTGTGCCTGCTGAATATTATATGAAAAAAAAACTATCTAAAAGAGGTGCAAGTCTAGACTTTTGCAAAGAAACTTTTGATGAATATGTAAAATGTTTTAATTATAAAACTATTCGAGCTTCATGTGAAGATTACCGAGCTTCTCCAAGTTGTGATCTAGATCTAGATAACGAAGATTTTGAAAAAAATAATAAAATTAAATGCCCAGTATTAATCCTTTGGGGGGAGAGGAGTGATACTGGAAAAGTCTGGGGAGATGTCTTGAATGTTTGGCAACAATACTGTGAAACAAAAGTTGCAGGTAAAGGAATTGACTGTGGACATTACTTGCAAGAAGAAGAGCCTGAAAGTGTTTTAAAAAGTCTTAAAAGTTTTTTATAATGTTTTCTTTTATAACAAAATTATATTAAAATAATTTAGTGAGCAAAGTAAATTTAGCAATAACCGGTTGTATGGGTAGAATGGGCCAGCAATTGATTAAATCATCTAAGGCTGACAAAAATATCAAATTAACAACGCTTACAGAAAGTAAATTAGTTAAAAAAAAAATTTCAGGAATAAAAGTAAGTTTAAATAATGAAAAATCATTTAGAAATATTGATTTAATTATTGATTTTACTATCCCCAAATGCACTTTTGAAATTCTAAAAATTGCATCTAAGTTAAAAAAAAGAGTAGTTATTGGAACAACAGGATTTACCCAAAAAGAAGAAAGTTTAATCAAAAAATTTTCAAAAAAAATTCCAATACTTAAAGCAGGTAACATGAGTTTAGGGGTAAATTTATTAATGTATTTAACAGAAATTACGTCCAAATCTTTGAACGATAATTATCTAAGTAAAATATTTGAAGTACACCACAAACATAAAAAAGATTACCCTTCAGGAACAGCTTTAATGTTAGGGAAAGGTATTGCAGATGGTAAAGGTAAAGATCTTTATAATTTGATTGGTAAAAAGTTTTTAAATAAAAAGTCTTTTCCATATGGAAAAAAAATTAATTTTAATTCCTTAAGAAAAGGTGAAATTATAGGAGAACATGAGGTCAAGTTCTCGAGTGGTAAAGAAATTATTACTTTAAACCATGAAGCTTTTGACAGAGCATTGTACTCCGATGGAGCCTTAACGGCAGCAAAATGGCTTATGAAAAAGAAACCAGGTTTGTATTCAATGAGAGATTTGCTTAATTTTTCATAATGAATGAAAAAGAAAAAGCAAAAAAAATAATAAACATACTAAATAAGATTTATCCTACAGCCCCTGTTCCTCTAAAATACAAAAATACTTTTACACTTTTGGTATCAGTTCTTTTGTCGGCTCAATGTACAGATGTTAATGTGAATAATGTGACAAAAAACATATATCCTAAATATAATAAGCCTGAACATTTTGTAAAATTAGGCAGAAAAAAAATTGAAAAATTAATCAAAAGTATTGGAATTTTCAGAATTAAAGCAAAGAGTATCTATTTAATGTCGAAACAAATATTAGAAAAACACAATGGAAAAGTTCCTAAATCCTTTGAAGAACTAGAAAAACTCCCAGGTGTGGGCCATAAAACAGCTAGTGTAGTGATGTCTCAAGGCTTTGGGTATCCAGCTTTTGCAGTTGATACTCATATCCACAGACTTGCACAAAGATGGGGCCTTACAAATGGAAAAAATGTTGTTCAAACAGAAAATGATTTAAAAAGAATTTTTCCTAAAAAAACATGGTCTAAACTACATCTTCAAATAATATTTTACGGAAGAGAATATTGTAAAGCACGAGAATGCTATGGATTAACTTGTAAAATATGTACTACTTGTTATCCTAATAGAAAAAAATCCGTAATTACAAAAAAAGCATAAAAATGAAAATTTTAGGAATTGGTAATGCAATTGTTGATGTACTTTGCAAAGTGGATGAAGAGTTTTTAAATATAAATTCTCTAACTAAAAGCACTATGAAGTTAATAGATGAGGTTGAATTTAAAAATTTACTGTCAGATCTTTCAATTGAAGACACTATCTCTGGAGGATCAGTTGCAAATTCTATCGTAGGGTTGTCACAATTGGGTAATAAAGTTGGATTTATAGGAAAGATCAACAATGATAATTTAGGTCAAAAATATGAAGACGGATTAAAAAAAGAAAATGTAAATTTTTTATACTCAAAAAAAAATGAGCCTATGCCAACAGGAACTTGTTTAATTTTGATAACTCCAGACTCTGAAAGGACAATGTGTACATTTCTTGGTACCGCAGGAAAAATAAGTGATCAGGATGTTGATGCAGATTTAACTAATAAAGCAGAGATAACTTTTTTGGAAGGTTATTTGTGGGACGAGGGAGAACCTAAAAAAGCTTTTGATAAAGCGATTAAAAACTCAAACAAAGTTGCTATGTCTCTCTCAGATCTATTTTGTGTTGAGAGACACAAACCTCATTTTTTAGAACTAGTCAAAAATAAACTTGATATAATTTTTGCTAACGAACAAGAAATATTGTCACTAATTGACAGTAAGTCATTTGATGATGCAATAGAATTTAGTAAAAAATTAAACAAAAGTATTATTATTACGCGTGGTGAAAAGGGTGCAATGGCTATAAATAGTGGAGAAGTTGTAGAATGTCCTGCAAAAAAAGATCTTAATATAGCCGACCTAACTGGTGCCGGAGACTTATTTGCTGCTGGTTATTTACATGGTGTTGTTAACAATCTGTCACCACTTGCAAGTTTAAAACAAGGTACTGAGTTGTCATCAAAAATTATCCAAAAAATTGGAGCAAGAATTTAGGACTTTTTTATCCTTTTAAAGCTTCCTTTGCCTTTTTTAGGTTTAACTATTTTAGGTTTATATTTTTTTGAATATAGGTCTTTAATTATTGGATTTTTTTTATTTAATTTCTTCATTATTAAGTTAATATTAAGTCTTACTAACCATCAAATGTCTTATTATATATTTTTAAAATGATATCTAACAGAGAAATATTAAAATATTTTCCTCAACCAATATTTAAATATAAAGTTGATAACTTTGCTTACTTTAATAAAGGCTTATCAGAATATATTTATAAATTGAATGAAGAAGATAAAGAGGGAATTATAAGATCAAATAAAGGTGGTTGGCATTCAAAACCATTTGATTTAAAAGATAAAAATTCAATACAACATAAATTTTTGTTAGAAACAACTAAGTATGTATTTGACACTATAAAAAATTATGGATGGAAATTAATTCCTTCTAGAACAATAGTCACCGAGATGTGGGCGATTATTAACAAACCAAATGATTTTAATGTAATACACACGCACCCTAATTCATACCTTAGCGCAGCTTATTATGTAAAAGCACCGGAGGATGGGGGAAGGTTTGTTATTGACAATCCACTCAATGTTGCAACGCATTCATATCCAGCAGAGGAAAAAAAAACAGAATTTAATCTTAAGACTGCCGGATTAAAAATTGAAGAAGGAGAATTACTAATTTTTCCTGCATACTTACCTCACAAAGTATCAGAAAATAATTCTAAAGAAGATCGAATTGTTATAAGTTTTAATGTAAATATTAACAATTTTAAGTAAATTAATTATATTAGTCTAAATTAATTTTATACCCACTTTTTTTACTCTCTATGAAATTTTTGTTGTTAAAATTTTTAGAAATTTTTTCTCTTAATCTATAGACATGAGTTTCTACAGTATGAGTTTCAAGTTTTGAGTTATATTCCCAAACTTCTGACTGAAGTTCGTTTATACTTACAGGTTTATTTAACTTTGAAAGATGGGTTATAATTTTTATTTCTTTTTCAGTTAATTTTATCACTTTGTCTTCACCTATAAGCTCCCTAGAATTTAAGTTTATTTTGTATTTTCCAACTTTAAATTCTGATTTTTCATTATAATGAAGTTTAAGAAATTCAATATTTAATTTTTCGATAAAATTAAAAAATTTTATTGGCAGTTGATCTAATATAACTTGTCTTGGGTTATCTTTAATTTCTTTTTTAGTGATGATTATATAATTTTTAAGTATCTTTTTCTTTTCTTGAAGCATTTTATAATCTGATACTTCAAAACTTTTAAAAGTAGTATTTTGTTCTAGTTCTTTGAATATTTTATAAAAGGCTTCAAATTTGAATATTATTAAATTTTGATTATCCATATATAATTAAAATATGACAATTTTCTTAAAAAACAAACATACTCTTAAAGTAGGTGAGTTTTATTTTAAGTGTTGTATTGGAAAAAGAGGAATTACCAAAAGAAAGCTTGAAGGAGATAAAAAAACTCCTTCAGGAAACTTCGAAATAAGTCATTTGTTCTTTAGGAAAGACAGAGTGGAAAAACCATCCACAAAACTTAAATGTCAAGCAATTAATAAAAATATGAAATGGTGTGATGATAGTCGTGACCCTAAGAGATATAATAAATTAGTTAATAAGAATTATAACCTGTCCCATGAAAAACTTTACCGAAAAGATTACAAATACGATTTATTGATACCAATTAAGTATAACTATTCAAATCCCATTCCACAGAAAGGAAGCTGTATTTTTATTCACCTTACTAAAAATTACAAACCTACCGCTGGATGTATTGCATTAAGTAAAAAAGATTTTTTAATTATGTTAAAATTAATAAATAAAAATACAAAAATAAAAATTTACTGATCTCTTTTTCCAAAAATGCTTGAGCCTATTCTTAAATAAGTTGATGAATAATCTACTGCTTGCAAATAATCAGACGACATCCCCATACTTAATTCTTTCAAATTCAACTTTTCTTTTAGAGATTGCATTTCTTTAAAATAACCCTCAGGATTTTGATCAAATGGAGGTATACACATCAAACCAATAATGTTTAAATTTAATTGATTACAAAATTGGTAAAAATCATTTATTTGATTAATTGATATTCCAGATTTTTGATCTTCGTTTCCAATATTTACTTGAATAAATAACTTAATATTTTTATTTTGTTTACTCTGTTCTTCAGAAATTTTCTTAGCTAGTTTTTCGCTGTCTAAAGAATGAATATAATCAAAAATTTTTACCGCAAACTTTGCTTTATTAGATTGAAGTTTTCCAATTAAATGAAGTTGGATATCTTTTTTTTTGGTCTTAATTTCTGACCATTTTTCTATAGCCTCCTGTACTTTGTTTTCACCAAAGTCTAAATGACCATAATCTATTAGTGGTAATATTTTTTCTAATTTAAAGGTTTTTGAAACAGCAATTACTTTTGATCTATTGTCTATATTTTGGCCTTTTAATCTTTGTTCAATTGCACTAATTATTTCTTTATAACGTTTGATTGTATCATGCATAATAAACCTCTATTAAAGTATTACTTTATAAGTAATTTTGATTCAAACTCTATTAACAAACAGGATAAAAATACAACTATAATCTATAGAAACTATACTGAAAAAAAAGACCTTAACGTCATTTTAAAAATTAAAAATTTTTGCAAAAAAAAGGGAGTTAATTTTTTTCTAGCAAATAACTTTAAGTTAGCAATCAAATTAAATTTAGATGGTGTTTACTTACCCTCGTTTAATAAAAGTACGTCTCATCTATCATATACATTGAAAGAAAAATTTTTAATTTTTGGATCTGCACATAATTTAAAAGAAATTAAAATAAAAGAATTACAAAAAGTACAATTAATTTTCATATCCTCTATATTCAAAAAAAATAAGAATTATCTTGGAATAAATAAATTTAAAAAACTAACTAGCCTCACCAAAACAGATATTGTTGCTTTAGGGGGAATAAATAAAATAAATAAAAAAAAATTAAAACTCACTAATTGTAGTGGATTTGCAGGTATATCGTATTTTAAGTAAAAAAAAAGGCCCCTTAGAGGGGCCCTTTTTAATAATTTGTTTCTAAAATTAATTAGAATGCAAATGAGATATTGAACTCGTAACCTTCAGTGTCATCAGCATCAATATGACTTACGTTATCGACTTCGTTAATCATACCACCTATAGAGACACCGCCTGAAGTGTAAGAAGCAGAAATACCTGTTGCTTCTTGATCAACAGTTGCACCACCTAGATCAGAAGTTGATACGTTGTAACCAACTGAGAAATCATCAGTTATTGCGTAAGTTATACCAACCGCTTGAAAGTCAAGTGAAGTAGCAGTCGTTGGACCATCTTCTTCAGACTTTACAGCACCAACAGTTAAAGCACCAGTCGAGTATGTAGCATACATAATTGTATCATCAATTGTTGTACCAACAGATGCCTCTGTTTCACCCATACCAAAACCAACAGTTAAACCATCGATTATTCCGCCTGAGTTTACAACTGAAAAGTCCATGTAACTATCCTTAGGTGTTACCCCAGAAACCCCTGATGGAACGTATCCAATTGTTACTGTAGTTCCATCAAAGCTTGGTGACTTGTAAGTGAACATGTTGTCTGCTGAAAGACCATCTGGAACAGTCTCTTCATCAGCGTCTGTTACACCATCCCAAGACTCTTCGTAAGCGTTTGGAGATTTATCATCGATTGCACTTAATGCACCATCACCACCGTGGCCATAAAACATAAGTGTTCCCATTCCATTAGTGTCTAATGTAATACCGTGAGTATCTAATACATCACCAGCATCAGTTTCATCGTTATCAATCTCAAATGATACAGAAACAGACATACCATTGTCCATATCTCCTGAACCAGTCATTTTGATTGAGTCAGCCATTGTCCATTGGTTACCTTCTGGAGTTAATCCAGAAGTAGCTACTACTTCATCAACGTCACCGTCTGAAAATGAAATAGATGCAGAACCAGATGCTGATAATGAACCAGCATGCGCTGACAACGTAACAAGAGAACCAGCTAAAGCTGATAATCCAATTTTTGTTATTTTGTTCATATTAATCTAACCTTTCTTTATTGTTTATTACTAATAATTAACATTAACGATCTGGTTCTATTAAGATTATGTATGATAAAAAGTTTAAAACTTACTAGTAAATATTACTTACATAAATTTATAACAATAAATTTAAAAAAACTTATATTTAACAAAGATAAAAATATTTAAATTTTAAATATAATTTTTAATATTAAAAATATGTATGCTTTATAATTTTAAAGTGTAGCTTAATTGCAACAAATACAAATTCAACACAAAAAAATAAAACCTAAAATGAGTTTTTTTTTTTAATTGTCACATGTCTGCAATGTTTAATTTATATTACTAAACTCAAGTATTAAATTTTAATACTAATTATGGAAAAAATTTTTTCTGAGCTTTATAAAGATTTACACGGAACAGCCTTAATAAAAACTGATCCTCTTAAAAATTTTTTATTTAATTCGAAAGCTCATCTTCTTATTTCATTTTACATAGCATCACAAATAGATCAGAAATCAACACTTGAAGATGTTTGTTACAACATTTCTTCTAAAATTATCAGCAGATCAACTGTTCAAAGTATTTTAAAAATTGGGGTTGCAATTGGTTTTTTTGAAAAACAATTAAATGAAAAAGATAAAAGAGAAAAATATTATAAAGTTACTGTTGATGCTAAAAAAGTTTTAGAAAATTGGGCAAAAAATCAGCACAAAGTATTCTCGGATATAAATCAGTTAAATTTAAAATAAAAAAAAGGCCCCTTAAAGGGGCCCTTTTAAATAATTTGTTTCTAAAGTTAATTAGAATGCAAATGAGATATTGAACTCGTAACCTTCAGTGTCGTCAGCGTCGTCAAAACCAACATTTTCAACATCGTTGATCATACCAGCAACAGTAACTCCACCTGAAGTGTAAGAAGCAGAAATACCTGATGCTTCTTGGTCAACTGTTTGATTTCCATTATCAGAAACAGATTGGTTATAAGCGATAGTAAAATCATCAGTTATAGCATAAGCTACACCAACTGCTTGGAAGTCAACTGTAGTAGCAGAAGTTGAACCATCAGCTTCAGACTTTTGAACACCAAGAGTTAAACCACCAGTCGTGTATGTACCATACAAGATAGTGTTATCAATTGTTGTACCAACAGCTTCTTCAGACTCACCCATAGCAAGACCAACAGTTAAACCATCGACCAATCCATTTGAGTTTACAACTGAAAAGTCCATGTAACCATCTTTAGGTGTTTTTCCAGCAATACCTGATGGAACGTATCCAATTGTAATTGTAGTTCCACCTAAGTCTGCTGACTTGTAAGTGAACATGTTGTCTGCTGAAAGACCATTTGGAACAGTTTCCTCATCAGCGTCTGTTACACCATCCCAAGACTCTTCGTAAGCGTTTGGAGTTTTGTCATCCATTGCACTTACTGCACCATCACCACCATGACCTGCGAACGTAAGTGTTCCCATTCCATTAGTGTCTAATGTAATGCTGTGTGAATCGTAAACATCTCCACCACCTGTATCGTCATTATCAATTTCAAATGAAACAGAAACAGACATACCATTATCCATATCACCTGAACCAGTCATAGTGATTGAGTCACCCATTGACCATTGATTACCCTCTGGAGTTACTCCAGTAGTCGTGACATCTACCACTTCATCAACGTCACCGTCAGCAAATGATATAGAAGCAGATCCTGAAGCTGATAATGAACCAGCGTGTGCAGAAACTGCAACTAGAGAACCAGCTAAAGCCGATACTCCGATTTTAGTTAATTTGTTCATATTAATTACTCCTTTTATTTAATGTTAATTATTAATAATAAACATGAACCTTTTATCAAATTAGATATGGGTTTGACGATTTTCACTCAAATTATAAAAATAATCATTCAGGTGTTGTATTTTTATCACATTGATATTAGCTCAATAAAACAAGAATTTTTCGATATTTTAGAGAAATAATATATAAGGAGCACTATTTAAATAATATCTATAAATATGAGCCTTTTAAAAACAATTATTATCTTAACATTTTCATTAATGTTAGCCTCTTGTCAGCTCTCAAAATTTGGTGGAGATGCTAGAGAAAACCCACCTGATCCACGAGAACGAGTGAAGAAAAATCTTGAAGAAGGTAAAGGATTTAGAATAATGGATTTAGGTGGTGGAAATAAAGGGGGTGGTAATTTTGAATTTGCTAGTTCAAATGAATTATGGAGGGCGTCTTTAGATACGATTGATTTTATTCCATTAGCATCCGTTAACTATAGTGGTGGCGTAATTATTACTGATTGGTATTCGAGTGATGGAAGTTCAAATGAAGTTATAAAAATTTCAATTAGATTTCTAACTAATGAAATTAGATCCGATGCATTAGATATAAAAGTTTTTACAAAAGAGTGTGATCTGCAAAACAAATGTGTAATTTCAGAAAAAAGTCAAAATTTAGTGACCGAACTTAAAAGAGAAATCTTAAAAAAAGCGGCTGTGTATGAAAAAGATATAAAGGAAAAAAATAAAAGACCGTACGAGCTCTCTGGTAAAATGGCACAATAAATTAATTTAAAGTAATAAATAGATTTGTGGAAAGATATAATTTTAAATCTGTTGAAAATAAATGGCAAAAATATTGGGAAGAAAAAAAAGTATTTTCAACCAAAGTAGATAAAAGTAAAAAAAAATTTTATTGCCTAGAAATGTTTCCATATCCATCTGGAAAAATTCATATGGGTCACGTGCGAAATTATACAATTGGCGATGTCTTAGCTAGATATAAATCTCTTCAAGGATATAACGTTTTGCATCCAATGGGTTGGGACTCATTTGGAATGCCAGCTGAAAATGCTGCTCGACAAAATAATCTAGATCCAAAATCATGGACTGAAAGTAATATAGAAAATATGAAAGCCCAGCTCAAAAAACTTGGGTTATCCATTGACTGGGACAGAGAAATTTCTACCGCCTCTGAGGAATATTATAAACATCAACAGCTGTTTTTTTTAGAATTACTAGAAAAAAAATTAGTTTATAGAAAAGAGAATTATGTTAACTGGGATCCGGTTGATGAAACTGTACTTGCTAATGAACAAGTAATTGATGGCAAGGGCTGGAGATCGGGAGCTGCAGTCGAAAGAAAAAAATTAAGTCAATGGTTTTTTAATATTTCTAAATTTTCGCAAAACTTATTAGACGGATTAGACAATCTAGAAAAGTGGCCAAACAAAGTTAAAACAATGCAAAAAAACTGGATTGGAAAATCCTTTGGATGTGAAATAGACTTTAAAACAGAAGGAAGTTTACCAGTAGAAAAAATAAAATGTTTTACTACAAGACCCGATACTCTGTTTGGTTTTTCTTTCTTAGCCTTATCAATTGATCATGAAATTTCTAATTTCTATAAAGATGATAAAGATTTTATAAAATTCAAAGATGAGTGTTCCAAAACTGGAACCACGGAAGAAGCAATTGCTGTTGGAGAAAAAATTGGTTTCAAAACTGATCTTGTGGCTATAAATCCATTAAATCCTAAACAAAAAGTTCCAGTTTATTTTGCAAATTTCGTTTTAATGGACTACGGATTCGGTGCTGTATTTGGATGTCCAGCACATGATCAAAGAGATTATGATTTTGCAAAAAAATATAATCTTGAAATAAAAACTGTTGTTAGACCCAATGATCAAGATGAAACTTTTAAAATAAAACATGAAGCTTATCCAGGTCCAGGTATTATTATTAATTCTGATTTTTTAAATGGACTTAGTGCCCCTGATAATTCTGTTCTAGAGACAATCAAAGTCTTAGAAAAAAAAGGTATGGGTAAAAAAAAAATAAATTTTAGATTAAAAGACTGGGGAGTATCAAGGCAAAGATACTGGGGCTGTCCAATACCAGTTTTATATGATGAAAAAGGAAATGCACATCCTGTCCCAAAAGAAAATCTGCCTGTAAAACTTCCAGAAAACATTAACTTAAATGTAAAAGGTAATCCCTTAGATCACCAAAAGAACTGGAGAGAAGTAGAGATCGATGGGGAAAAATTTGTCAGAGAAACTGATACGTTAGATACTTTTGTTTGTTCGTCTTGGTATTATCTAAGATTTTGCTCTCCAAATAATAATGATTATGGATTTGATAAAGATGAAATCGATTATTGGATGCCAGTTGATCAATATATTGGAGGTGTTGAACATGCAATTTTGCATCTACTTTATTCAAGATTTTTTATGCAAGCCATATCGTATCAAAATTCTAATTTTAATATCCTTGAGCCATTTGATGGACTATTTACCCAAGGCATGGTTTGTCACGAAACCTATAAAGATAAAAATAACAATTGGATAAGTCCAGACGATATTGAGAATAAAAATGGAAAAAAAGTCTTAAAAAATAACTTATCTGAAGAAGTAAAAATTGGTCCATCAGAGTCCATGTCAAAATCTAAAAAAAATACAGTTGATCCAGAAAAAATAATTGAAATGTATGGAGCTGATTCTGCAAGATTATTTATTTTATCAGATAGTCCCCCAGAAAAAGATGTGCAATGGTCTGATGAGGGAATTGCCTCATCTTATAAATTTGTTCAAAAACTATGGTCATTAAATGAAAAAGTTGTTCATGAAATTGACCGCAACCATCAAAATGATGCAGGTGTGAATATAGCTAAATTTACAAATAAATTTATAAAAAAAATGACAGATAGTCTTAATAACTTTAGTTATAATATTTTAATTGCAAATTTACATGAAATGCAAAATTTTTTCTCTAAGGAGCTGGATGAAAATTATACTAAAAAAACCTTAATAGATAATTTTAGTAAAATACTGATAACCATGGTTCCTATTATTCCTCATCTCTCTAGCGAATGTTTAAAAAGAATTAACTGTGACGTGGTAGAATGGCCTGAGTATGATGAGAAACTAATAGTTGAGGATATAATTCCATATGTCATCCAGATTAATGGTAAAAAAAAGGGTTTAATAGAGTCTAAAAGAGATCTAAACCAAATTGAACTGTTTGAAAAAATTTTAAAGGAAGAAAAAATTAGTAAACATTTTAGGGATAAGAAAATTATTAAGAAAATATTTGTTCCCAATAAGTTAATAAATATATTAGTCTAAATTTTAAATGATAAAAAAAAATTTCTTAAA
This sequence comes from Pelagibacteraceae bacterium AG-430-E20, assembly GCA_003209915.1. GTDB lineage: Bacteria > Pseudomonadota > Alphaproteobacteria > Pelagibacterales > Pelagibacteraceae > Pelagibacter. The sequence continues at coordinate 169,819 of QCOF01000003.1, forward strand.
AATAATTTTTATATTTTTGCTAACCAGCTGTGGATATTCTCCCATGCTATCAACAATGGACAACAAGATATTAAATATTGAAGTCGTAAGTCATGAAGGGGATAAGGAAATCAATCAAGTTTTAAGGTCTAAATTTAAATTTCATAGGAATGAAAATGAAGAGCTAATTAAGATAAGTATTAATTCATCTTACAAAAAAAAAGATTTATCAAAAAATCTTACTGGTAAAGTTGAAGATTATAAAATCGAAACCACAACTAGTTTTATAGTTATTCGGAATAAAAATGAAAAAAATTTCAGTTTTAGTGAAGAATATACAATTAAAAATTTCGATGATGATTTTGAGGAAAGAAATTATGAAAAAAAAATAAGAAGAAATGTTGCAAACATTAATTATCAAAAACTAATGTTACAATTATATAAATTTAATGATTTATAAACATTTTGAAACTCAGAAAATAAATTTTAATTTAAATAAAATAATTTTATTATACGGGAAAAATGAAGGTCTTAAAAAAGAAGTTCTTGAAAATTTAAAAAAAGACAAAGGTGATATTTTTAGCTATGAAGAAAAAGAGATTCTAGAAAATCCTAAAATATTTTTAAGCCAAATAACCTCTAAATCTCTTTTTGAAGAAAAAAAAATAGTTATTATAAAAAGAGCAACTGATAAATTACTTAAAATCCTAGAAAATATTGACTCTCAAATAATAGATGACGTAACTATTTTTATTGTTGCAGATAATTTAGAAAAAAAATCTAAATTAAGATCAGAATTTGAAAAAAATAAATCACTTATTTGTATTCCTTTTTATCCAGACAACGATCAAACACTCTTAAAATTAGCTTCTAATTTCTTTAGAGAAAAAAAAATTTCATTAGCGCCAACAGATATTAATTTAATTGTTGGTAGATCTGCTGGAGATCGAGAGAACTTATTAAATGAGTTACATAAAATTGAATTATTTTGTGCAACAGGAAAAAAAATCAATTCAAACGACATAGCTAAATTGACTAATTTATCAGAAAATCAAAGTATATCTGAACTCGTGGATAATTGCTTAGCTAAAAATAAGAGGAAAACACTTAATATTTTAAATGAGAATAATTTTGCTTCTGAAGACTGTATATTAATAACACGAATATTTTTAGCTAAATTAAAAAAGATATTAGTACTTTCAGAAAATTTCCAAAATAACAAAAATATAGATTTAACTATATCATCTGCCAAACCACCAATTTTTTGGAAAGATAAAGAAATTACAAAACAACAGGTTTTTAAATTACCTCCTGGTGATACAAAATTTTTAATTTATAAAGTAAATGAACTTGAACTGTTAATTAAGCAAAATATTAATAATCCAATAAATTTAATTACTGACTTTATACTAGAACAAACCTCTGACAGAATTAATAATTCAGCTTAATTATATTTATGATTTTATTTAGTTGATCTAAGTCTTTGTATTCAAATGTTATCTTACCTTTATTATTTTTTTTATTTTTAATCTCAACATTTAAACCAACCTTATTTACTATTGACATTTCTAAGTGCATAATATTTGCATCCTTTGAATTACTTGGCTTTTGTCTTTTATTTTTAAATAATTTTACAAAATTTTCGGCTTGTCTAACTGAGAGCTTATTTTCAATTATTTTATTAGCTACAAAACTAGCATTTTCTAAGCCAACTAAAATTTTCGCATGGCCAGCTGACAATTTTTGGTTTTCTATAAGTTTAATTACCTCACCAGGAAGAGATAAAAGTCTAAGTGCGTTGGCAATATAGCTACGACTTTTGCCTATAAATTTTGAAACTTTTTCTTGGTCATAAGAGAATTCGTCTATTAATTTTTTATATCCTTGTGCTTCTTCTAAGGGGTTTAAATCATGCCTTTGTACATTTTCAACAATTGCAAATTCTAACGATTTTAAATCATCTGCCTCGGCTACAACTACCGGAACATCATGAAGCCCCACCTTTTGTGCCGCAAGCCACCTTCTCTCTCCAGCAATTATTTCAAATTTTGATTGATCTTTATTTGATTTGCGAACAATGATTGGCTGTAAAATTCCTCTTTCTCTAATCGAATTTGCAAGTTCGTTTAAATTTTCATCATCAAAATTTTTTCTTGGTTGATATTTATTAGGTTCAAGATCACTAACACTTAGCCTATTTTTTTGTATCTCAACTTTAGTTTCACCTATTAATGAAGATAGACCTCTACCAAGTCCTTTTTTTATTTTATTAGTATCCATTAAGCAGCACTCCCAATAGTTGTTTCTTGATTTAAAAATTCATCTGTAAAATTAAAATATGCTTTACTACCTGGGCAGGTTTTGTCATATATCAAAACGGGCATACCGTGTGAGGGTGCCTCTGACAATCTCACGTTCCTAGGAATTACTGTTGAATAAACTTTTTCATTAAAATAATCTCTTGCTTCCTTCTCAACTTGAGAGGAAAGTTTATTTCTTTTATCATACATTGTTAACAGTATACCTCTTATGCTCAACTCAGGGTTAAGATTAACTTTTATTCTTTCGATTGTTTTCATTAGCTGAGTTAAGCCCTCTAAAGCAAAAAATTCTGTTTGCAGGGGTACTAAAAGTGAGTTTGAGCTTACCAGTGCCATTACAGTCAGTAAGCTTAGAGATGGTGGGCAATCTATCAATATATAATCATATATACCTCCAGAATTGTTTAAATACGCGGTTAATTTTAATTTTAACAAGAAAGCTCTATTACTATCATCAGCCGTCTCCACCTCGAGGCCAGATAAATCTACGTTAGAGGTTATTATGTCAAGATTTTCAAACTGAGTTTTTTTAATCACATCAATTATTTCCTTAGTACCATTAAGAACTCCGTAAATTGTCTCTGAAGAATTTTCCATGTTGGATAATCCAAGGCCAGTAGTTGCATTTCCCTGAGGGTCTAAGTCTAAAACTAGAATTTTCTTGTTCCGTTGAGATAAACCAGCCGCTAAGTTAATTGCTGAAGTTGTTTTACCTACCCCACCCTTTTGATTTATGACTGAAATAATTTGCATTTAGTTTTTTTTAATTTTTTTTTTAATTTTTTTCACATTAATTAAAAATGACTCATCATTAGTTAGACTTTTTTTTTCAGAATAATCTAAATCCCAATCCTTTAAAGTATTTTGAAAAATTTTTCTTCCACTCTTTCCCATAAAAAAAATTATATTTGAAAAATTAGAAAAACTTTCATTCACTAAATCTAAAACTACCGGCATTGGTTTAAATGCTCTAGACATTATTGTTCCTGTTTCTAATTTTCTTTCTTCAAAAATATTTTTTTGTATTATTTCTGTTTTTAAATTTAATTTTGTAGAGACGTCTCTAAGAAAATGGCTTTTATGATAGCTTTTTTCATAGAGCTTAACCTTGATATCCTTTTTTAGGCTTTTAAGTAAAATAGCTATGATTATGCCTGGCATGCCATTACCTGAACCTATATCTGTTATTGTATTATGATTAAAGTCAACAATATCAATAATTTGCGCGGAATCTATAATATGACGCTTAATTATGTCATTTTTTTCATTGAATTTATTGCTCATTAAATTGATTTTTTCATTTTTTTCAAAGATCATTGATATATAGCTTTCAAAGTCTAAAAATGTTTCACGTGAAACATTTAACCCTGAAAGTTTTGAGTAAGAATTTTTAATTTCTTGATCCATTAAGCTATATGCTTAATAGACTTTCTTTTTACATGTGACAACAAAATATATACAGCTGCAGGAGTAATTCCATCAATTCTTAGGGCTTGACCCATAGTTTTGGGCTTTATTTCTTTAAATTTTGCCTTTACCTCATTTGAGAGGCCTGAGAGCTTATCATAATCAATTTTTTCTGGAATTATTAGGTTTTCATCTCTTTTAAATGCAAGAATGTCAGCTTTTTGCTTATGTAAATAACCTCTATAATGTGCATTTATTTCTATCTGCTCATCAATTTCATTGTCATAATAGGGTATATCACTCCAAATTTCTCTTATTTTAAGCATATCAACACCTTTTTGGGTTAAAATTTCATTCGAAGACCTAAGTATCCCGTCTTTAGCTATCTTTATACCATAACTTTCAGCTTTATTTGGTGAAATATGAGATTTAAACATTTTATTAGAAATGTTCTTTAATTTTTGAGATTTATCTAAATATATCTGCTTTCTTTGACCTCCAATTAATCCAATTTCAATGCCTTTATTAGTCAATCTTTGATCAGCATTATCAGCTCTCAAGCTTAATCTATATTCTGCTCTAGAAGTAAACATTCTATAGGGTTCAGCAACACCTTTAGTTACTAGATCATCAATCATTACACCTATATATGCATCAGATCTATTTAATATAAATGGTTCTTGTCCTTTAATAGATAATGCTGCATTTATTCCAGCAATAAGCCCTTGTGATGCAGCTTCCTCATAACCAGTTGTTCCATTTATTTGACCAGCTAGATAAAGATTATTAATTTTTTTAGTCTCAAGCGTAAGAAAAAGCTCCCTAGGGTCTACATAATCATATTCTATAGCATATCCAGGTCTAATAATTTTTACATTTTCTAAACCATTGATATTATTACATATTTCTTGCTGCACTTCACTCGGAAGTGACGTAGAGATGCCGTTTGGATAAATAGTATGGTCATTTAACCCTTCTGGCTCCAAAAATATCTGATGTCGCGCTTTATCAGTGAATTTTACTATTTTATCCTCTATAGATGGACAGTATCTTGGTCCAACACCTTTTATGCTACCAGAGTACATCGCACTCATCGATAAATTTTTTTCTATTATCTTGTGCACCTTTTGATTGGTGTATGTCATCCTACATGATACTTGTTTGTTTAAATTTTTTTTAGTTAGAAAAGAAAAAAAATAGGGATCATCATCTGCAAACTGTTCTTCTAAATTTTTATAATCTATAGTTCTTGAATCTAGTCGAGGAGGGGTTCCAGTTTTTAATCTTCCAATTTTAAATTCGTATTTTTTTAATTGTTCACTTAAACCTACAGAAGGTATCTCATCATATCTTCCAGCTGGTGTTTTTTCATCACCTATATGTATCAAACCGTTTAAAAAAGTGCCTGTTGTTAGTATTAACTTACTACATGTAACTTTTTTACCTTTTTTAGTTTCAAAACCACTTATAATGTTTTTATTAAAAATAAACTTAATAACAGTATCAGAAAAAATGCTTAAATTACAATAGTTTGCAAGTTTTTCTTGCATATATTTTCGATATAAAGATCTATCTGACTGTGTTCTTGGTCCGCGAACAGCAGGACCTCTACTTCTGTTTAGCAACCTAAATTGAATTCCTGACTTATCAGCAATCTCTCCCATAACACCATCAAGAGCATCTATCTCTCTTACTAAATGACCTTTACCTAATCCACCAATAGCGGGATTACACGACATCTCACCAATCGTTTCAATCTTATGGGTAAATAAAGCAGTGTTAACTCCTAAACGTGCAGAAGCTGTTGCAGCTTCACATCCAGCATGACCACCTCCAATTACAACAACATCAAATGACAAATCATTTTTCATAATCCAAATCTATATGTGATTATATAATTTACAAGATAGGCTTAATTTTTTGTAAATAAGCCATATTTATCAACGTTTTTTGATAAAAAAAGTGCGAAAAATCAGCAAAATAGGGTATTACTTGCCGATACAAAAATCGTTGAAAATACTACCTAATATCTCCTCTACATCAACTTTTCCGACTATCATACCTAAATGTCTTGTAGCTAATCTTAAATCTTCTGCAGCTTTATCGTAATCTTCGATTTCTTTTTTTTGATTAAAGTTATTTAGATAATCCAAACACTGTTGCAAATGTTGTCTGTGTCTCTCTCTTGTAATTAAGATATCATCGCTAGATATAAACTTGTTTTTTAATTTTTCTTTGATTGCATTTATTAGATCAACTAAATTTTCTTCTTCTTTAATAGACGTATGAATAATATTTATATCTTTAAGATTTTTTCCTAAATGATTAAACCTAAAATAATTTCCTATACCGGGAGGTTTGCCTAATTTAATATCTGATTTATTCAGTACTACTATTGTATTTTCAGAGTTAGAGTCCACTAAAAATGGCTTAAAATCTAGATTTTCTGGGTGTAAAACTACTATTTTTAGGTCTGACTCCTCCGCTTTTTGAAGCGCTAATTTAATACCTTTTTTTTCGATCTCATCTTTTGAATCCCTTATTCCAGCCGTATCGGAGATGATGACAGGATAACCATTTATATTAAGATGAGTTTCAATTACATCTCTAGTAGTTCCAGCTATTTCAGAAACAATTGCAACATCACGATTAGATAAATAATTCATCAAACTAGATTTTCCAGCATTAGTGGGGCCAACTATTGCAATCTTAAAACCTTCTCTAATTCTTTCTCCAACTTTTTGATCATTTAATATTTTTTTAATTTTATTTATTACTTCATCTGAACTATTTTTGATTTCATCTAAAATATTATTTGGTAAATCCTCATCTGGAAAATCTATTTTAGCTTCAACATGCGATAAAATTTTCAAAAGTTTTTCTCTTAAAAAATTAAATTGGTCTGCTGATTTTCCATTCATAATTTTAATTGCTTGTTGTCTTTGAATTTCTGTTTCTGAGGAAATCAAATCAGCAATACTTTCGGCTTTAAGTAAATTTATTTTTCCATTTTGGAAAGCAAGCCTAGTAAATTCTCCGGGTTCAGCTAAACGACAATTTTCAATTTTAGATATGTTAGCATGTAAAGCATCTACTACCGCTTTGCTTCCATGCACCTGTATTTCAGCCATATCCTCACCTGTGTAGCTCTCAGGGCCAGGAAACCATAATATTAAACCCTCATCTATGAGTTCAGAAGTGTTGATTTTATTGATTTTTCGAAGTGTAGCCACCCTTGGCTTGGGTACGCCCTTACCGGTCATTAGCTCAATCGCTTTGGAGGTATCTTGGCCTGAAATTCTTACAACGGCTATACCTGAAATTCCTGGTCCACTTGATAAAGCATAAATTGTCATTTGAAGATTATAACTTCAAATTTGTATAACTGTAAAACTTTAATTAGCTCTTAATTATTGGGCAGGTTTATTCATAGAATTAAAAAACTCTGAATTATTTTTTGTATCTTTTAATTTTGAATTAATAAACTCTATAGCATCCATAGTTCCCATCGGGGCTATAATTCTTCTTAGAACATTCATTTTTTGGAGATCACTTTTATCAAATAACAATTCTTCTCTTCTCGTTCCTGACTTTGTGATATCGATTGCAGGATAAATTCTTTTATCTGCAATTTTTCTATCAAGAACAGTTTCGCTATTACCAGTACCTTTAAATTCCTCAAAAATTACTTCGTCCATTCTACTTCCAGTATCGATCAAAGCAGTTGAGATAATTGTTAAAGAACCTCCTTCTTCAATATTTCTAGCTGCGCCAAAAAATCTTTTCGGTCTTTGAAGTGCATTAGCATCAACACCGCCTGTTAAAACTTTTCCAGAGCTTGGAATAACAGCATTATAAGCTCTTCCCAATCTTGTTATCGAATCCAGTAATATAACTACGTCCTTTTTATTTTCTGTTAATCTTTTTGCTTTTTCAATAACCATCTCAGCTACAGCAACGTGTCTTTGTGCTGGTTCATCAAATGTAGAACTAATAACTTCTCCTTTTACAGATCTTTGCATATCTGTTACTTCTTCTGGTCTTTCATCAATCAATAAAACCATCAAGTAGCTTTTCGGATAATTTTTTGCAATTGAGTTTGCTATACTTTGCAAAATCATAGTTTTACCAGCTTTTGGTGGAGAAATAATTATTGATCTCTGACCTTTTCCAATTGGACTTACAAGATCAATTAATCTGGGTGTTAAATCTGGTTTTTTTTCAATCTTTGTTGTCTCTACCTCCATGACCATCTGTTCGTCAGGATATAATGGTGTTAGATTTTCAAATGCAATTTTATGTTTTGCTTTTTCTGGTTCTTCAAAATTTATTTTACTAACTTGAAGTAACGCAAAATATCTTTCGCCCTCTTTTGGTGCTCTAACAGGGCCCTCAACCGTGTCTCCCGTTCTTAATCCAAACTTTCTAATTTGGCTTGGGCTAACGTAGATGTCATCTGGACCTGGTAAATAATTTGATTCCATTGCTCTTAAAAAACCAAATCCATCTTGTAATAATTGTAAAACACCAACTCCAGTAATTTCTTCTTTTTCAGCAACTTTTTTTAAAATAGCAAAAAGAATTTCTTGTTTTCTCAAGGTACTTGCATTCTCAATACCAAGCTGTTCTGCTTGAGTAATAAGTTGTTCAGACGATTTTAGTTTTAATTCTTGAATGTTCATGATTTAATTTTGATAAGGACTTATCAAGTATTATGAATATATATGCTCTTATTTTTTTTTCAACCCTAGATTGGTTTAAAAATTACAACAAGTATAATCAAAATCAGCAATATTGTAGGTATTTCATTTATATAACGATAAAACTTATGTGAATGTCGGTTATTATCAGCTTTAAATTGGCTAAGTAATTTGCCAAGATAAAAGTGATAAAGAGTAAGAACTACTACAAATAAAAGTTTTAACAACATCCAAGTTTGACCGAGCTGTTGAAACCCGATGCTATGAATAAGTAGGAGTCCAAACAACCAGGATAGTGTCATTGCAGGCGTCATTATGTAAAAATATAGTTTCTTCTCCATCACTTTAAAAATTTCTGAAACTTTTTCGTCAGAATTATTTTCTGTGTGATAAACGAAAATTCTTGGAAGGTACAATAGACCAGCCATCCACGAGATAACTGCAATCAAGTGCAGAGATTTAAACAGTAGATAAGAATTCATCTTTTAAAGATTTTTTTCAATTAAAGATTTCAATAAGGTTATATGATCATCGTTATCATTTAAACATGGGATCATATCAAAGTTTTCACCCCCAGAATTTAAAAAACTTTCTTTACCTTGAATTAAAATTTCCTCTAAAGTTTCTACACAGTCAGACGCAAAACCAGGGCAAATTGTAAGGATATTTTTTTTTCCTTCTTTTGGTAGACTTTCTAAAGTTTTATCTGTGTAAGGCTGCAACCACTCTTGTGGTCCAAATCTGGATTGGAAGGTTGTTTTGATTTCTATAGAATTAAATTTTTCAGAAATTAGTCTTGTCGTTTTGTGACAGTAACAGTGATAGGGGTCACCTTTATCAAAATATTTTTTGGGTATGCCGTGATATGAGGCAATTATTACATCTGGTTTCCAATTTATTTCATTTATTTTTTTATTAATAGATTTAACCAAAGCATCTATATAGAGCGAGTCAGACTCATAATGTGGAATAATTTTTAATGAAGGTTGCCATCTCATTTTCATTAAAGTTCTATAAACTTCATCACATACTGTTGCAGTTGTTGCTGCTGCATATTGTGGATAAAGTGGAAGTATAACTAAATTTTCACAACCTTGTTGCTGAAGTTTATAAATTTTACTTTTGATACTTGGATTTCCATATCTCATAGCAAAATCTATTAATAAATTCTCTTTTGATATTAAGCTGGAGATTTTTTCACTTTGCTTTTGAGTATAATATAAAAGTGGAGACATGTTTTCATCTTTCATCCAAATTTCCTTATAAGCTTTTGCTGTCTTGGATGGCCTGAAAGTCAAAATAAATACGTTTAAAATGAACTGCCAAATTATGGGATTTACTTCGATAACTCTTTTGTCCGACAAAAACTCCTTTAAATATTTTCTAATATCAAGCCAATCTGTTGAGTCTGGAGTGCCTAAATTAACTATAAGAACACCTGTTTTTCCAAATTTAATAGGAGGGTGACTATTATCAAGTTCCATTTAATAATCTTTTACTGTCTTTATTAAAAATTCAACCATATCTGGATTAGTCTCTGGTAGTATCCCGTGACCAAGATTAAAGATATACGGATGATCTTTGAATATATCTAGATACTTTAGAGTCTCTTTTTTTAAATTTTCTTTATCTGTTAACAAAATTTTTGGATCTAAACCGCCCTGTACCGGAATTTTAATATTTTTGCTAATCATCAAGGGATCAACATTATAATCAATATTTATTGCATCAGGTTTAACTATCTCTGCAAACTCTTTATAATTTCTAATTTCCCTTGGGAAACATATGACGGGTACATTTAGTGATTTTACGTAATCAACTAGGTTTAAAGTTGGTGTATAAATATAATTTGGATAATCTCTTTCCTCCAACAATCCAGCCCAACTATCAAAGATTTGTATAACATCGGCACCATTTTCAATTTGATTTTTGATATGAATTTTAAGAAATTTTTCGATTAACAATAAGATTCTGTTTATTAAAAAGTCATCTTCAAAAAAATCTTTCTTAACATTTTTTTTGGGGGATTGTTGATTAATCATATAAACCAGGAGTGTCCAGGGTGCTCCAACAAAACCAATTGTATTTTTATTTTTAGAGGTCATTTCTAAACTTACAGATTCGATAGCTTTGTAAACTGGATAAATTTTTTCAACAAAATCTATTTCATCTATTTTAGACATTGTGCCTATATCTAAATCACCAAGAACTGGCCCAAAGTTTTTTTTAAAATCAACTTTTTGATTTAATCCATATGGTATCATCAAAATATCTGAAAATATTATTGCAGCATCAAGATCAAATCTTTTAATAGGTTGGAGTGTTATTTCTGAAGATAATTTGTGATTTAGACACAACTCGATAAAATTTGGATTTTTTTTTCTTATCTCTTTAAATTCTGGCAGATATCTTCCAGCTTGTCTCATTATCCAGACAGGATTAATAGTTGTTTTTTTATTTATTATTACTTCATGTAATGGTGTCATATTTAAATTATATATATAATTATAGTATTAGTATTATGTCTTGTGGATTATGATGATTGTTTATTTTAAACATTATATTAACGTTTTAACCACATCTATAATCAAATTAAACTTACAAAAATCAACAGTTTTTGATCTTTATTAACATTTATGTATAGTTAGACTGAATTTATTATTAATGTTAATAAAATCCTTATTTTACAAGAGAAAACGAACAAAAATTAAATTGAGTAATTTTATTAAAATAATACAAATTTATTAACAATTTATACATGGTCAATACATATCAAATATATTTAATTTCGGATTCAACTGGCGAGACTTTAGAGAGAATATTTTTAGCCTTGAAGGCACAGTTTAAAAATATTGAATATAAAATTCACTCTTATTCTTTCACAAGAACAGAAAATCAAATTTTAAAAATTTTAGAGGACGCACAAACAAACAACAACTCTATAATTTTATATACAATTGTTGATAATAATCTTGCAAAGTATTTAGCAAACACTAGCGGCGATAAAAAAATTCCTTGTTTTGGTGTTTTGGGAAATCTTATTTTAAATTTCTCGAAAATTCTAAACCAAAAAGCTTCTCATGAACCAAGTGGGCAACATATTTTAAACGAAGAGTATTATGACAGAATAGAAGCTATTCAATTTACCATGAATCATGATGACGGCAATTTATTAAACGATATTGATAAATCAGATATAATTTTAGTGGGGGTTAGTAGAACAAGCAAAACTCCAACTTCTATTTATCTTGCAAATAAAGGCTTTAGAACTTCAAATATACCGTTAGTAAATGAAAATTCATTACCAGAGAAATTAAAAAAAGATCCTCATTTTACTTGTGTTGTTGGTTTAAGCACTGAAGCCGAAAGATTAGCTGATTTAAGAAAAAACAGAATGAATTCTCTAAAAGAGAAAGAGAACACAGAATACACTAATTTAGATAATATTAAGGACGAGGTTTTAAAGGCAAAAAAAACTTTTCAAAAATACAAGTGGCCTGTAATTGATGTTACAAGAAAATCGGTAGAAGAAACAGCTGCATCTATTATTAAAATACACGAAATATATTCTAACAATGCCAAATAACATAATTTTAGCGTCTAAGAGCAAAGTTAGAAAAGATATTTTAGAAAAAAACAATATAACTTGTGAGGTTAAGCCCTCAAACGTAGATGAGGACATGGTTAAAGAAAGCTTGTTAAATGAAAAAGCTTCACCTGAAATTATTTCAAAGAATCTAGCTGAACTAAAAGCCAATAAAGTTAGTTCAAACAATCATGAAAAAATCGTGTTAGGAGCAGACAGCGTTATTGATTTAGATGGAGAATTAATTTCAAAGCCACAGCATAGAAAAGAAGCACTATTAATATTAAAAAAACTTAATGGTAAAGAACATCATTTAATTAGTTCTGTTTGTATATCTAAAAATGGATCAATGATTTGGAATTATACAGATAAAGCAAAACTTAGAATGAAAGATTTTAGTGAAAAAGAACTGGAAGACTATCTTGCAAAAATTTCTGACAGTGCACTATTTGCATACAATGTTTATCAAATAGAAGGTGAAGGAAGGAAATTGTTTTCAGAGATAACAGGAGACGAAAATACTATAATGGGTCTCCCCATTCAGCAAATAAAAGAATACTTAAAACAAATTAAATGAAAAAATACTTAGTAATAGGGAATCCGATAAATCACTCTTTGTCTCCTGAATTGCACAATCATTGGATTAAACAAAATGGTCTTGATGCAATTTATGAAAAAAGAAAATTAAATAATAACGATTTAGAAAATTTAATTTTAGATATCAAAAAGGGAAAAATAAAAGGTGTAAATGTTACAGTACCTTTTAAAAATACTATAATACCTTTTTTAGATGATTTGAGTACTGAAGCTAAAAAAACACACTCAGTTAACACAATTCATTTAAAAAACAAAAAAGTAGTTGGACACAACACTGACATTACCGGTTTTGAAACTGCAATTCAAAATATAAACTTTGACTTTAAAAAAAAAAAAATTTTTATTTTAGGGGCAGGCGGAGTTGTCCCATCGATTATTTATGCTTCAGTAAAAATGGGGTCATCTGAAATTATGATAAGTAACAGAACCGAAAGAAAGGCAATAGAGATTAAAAATATTTTTAACAACATTAAATTAGTTAAATGGGGAGAAATACCGGGTTTTGATGTTGTAATAAATGCGACAAGCTTAGGATTAAATCAGGATGATAAGATAAATTTAGATTTTACCAAGGTGGGTAAAAATAAATTATTTTATGATGTAATTTACAATCCCAGCGAAACAAATTTTTTGAACTTAGGAAAAAAATTGGGCAACAAATGTGAAAATGGCAAATTAATGTTTATTTATCAAGCATTTTCATCATTTAAGTTGTGGCATGGTATAGAGCCCTTGATAAATGAAGAGACAATCAAGATTTTAGATCGATGATAAGAATTGGGATTTTAGGTGATATCGGATCAGGCAAAAGTTTTGTTGCTAAAAATTTTGGGTACCCAGTTTTTAACGCTGATTATGAAGTTTCAAAATTGTATGAGAAAAATAAAAATGTTTACCAAAAATTTAAAAAAATATTACCAGAATACATATATGAATTTCCAATAGATAAAATACAACTTTCTAAAGCAATTCTTGCAAATAATTCAAATTTAAAAAAAATAATTAAGATAGTACACAAAGAAATAAGGAATAAATTGCAATCTTTTTTAATTAAAAATAAAAGAAAAAGATTTGTTATTTTAGATATACCTTTGCTTTTGGAAAATAAAATAAACAAAAAAAAAGATATTTTGGTCTATGTTGAGTCTGACAAAATTGATATATTAAGAAATTTAAAGAAGAGAAAAAATTTTAACGTCAAAATATTAAACAAATTTAAAAAAATTCAACTTCCACTTGCTTATAAAAAAAGAAATTCTAGATTTATAATTAAAAATAAATTTACTAAAAAATCTGTTAAAGATGGAGTAAAAAAAATTTTAAAAACTATTAAAGATGAAAGAAGTAGTTCTCGATACTGAAACAACTGGCCTATCAGTCAAAGATGGACACAGAATTGTTGAGATTGGATGTGTAGAATTAGAAAATTTAATCCCAACAAAAAACAAATTTCATTGTTATTTAAACCCTGAAAGAAAAGTTTCTGAAAAAGCACTAGCAGTTCATGGATATAATGATCAATTTCTGTCTAAACAAAAAAAATTTAATGAGGTTGGAGAAGAATTTTTAAAATTTATAAAAGACAAAAAACTTATAATACACAACGCTGAATTTGACCTTACTCACTTAAACAATGAACTAAGTCTATTTGGCAAGAAAAATATTGATAACGAAATTGTAGATACACTTATTTTGGCAAGGGACAAGTTCCCAGGTGCACCAGTAAGTTTGGATGCTCTTTGTAAACGTTTCAGGATTGATAATTCTAAAAGAACTCAGCACACAGCTCTAATAGACTGTGATTTATTAGCAAAAGTTTACATAAATCTTATTGACCAAAAAGAGCCAACATTAAATTTTAAAAATACCAGCCAGGAAAAAAATCCCGATAGTAATTTAAATGTTGAGTATTATAAAAAGATTGTGAAACCCTCCCCAGAAGAAATTAAAAATCACAAAGAATATTTAAAACAACATTTAAAAAAGAATTATTTTTAATTAAATCTCTGTTTATATAAAGCTTCAAAATCGACCTTTTTTTCAAATTTTATCCCTGGATATCCAGAATTATGCAAAAGATCCAACAATGCTTTTTCTAAGGCAGGATAAATTTTTATTTGAACATCGCAAAGTATAATTTTTTCTAATTCTTTTTTCTCTTTAACCTCTTCATTAACTTTGATTACAGTTGAATACATTATTTCAAAATGAGATTTTTTTTTACTCTGTTCCTTATCTTCAAACTTGAACGATGTATTAATCTCAATCATTTTATTTTTTAAAGGTTTTGAATTAATATCAATACCTAGTTGATATTTTGCAATTCGATCTCTTACAAACAAATATGTCTCCACATCAGGAGTTTCACTTGACAGGTCTTTAATAAATTTTCCTAATATTTTAAATTTTTCTGTCATTATCATCTTCTATATCTTCAAAATCTCCCTCTATAAAATTATTTTTTTTCTTTTGTTTTGAGGCAAATTTTTTAGAAAATTTATTAAAAATTAATTTTCTACTTAAAGGAAATATTAACAGGAAACCTAAAATGTCAGTTGCAAATCCAGGTATTATTAAGAGCAAAGCTGCAAATGCGATAGCTGCGCCTGAAATTACTTCGTATGCAGGTGTTTCATTTTTACTTAATTGAGCAAATCCAGATTTTAATGTATTTAACCCTTCATACTTTGCGTAATACACGCCTATGATTGCAGTAGTAAAAATGAGAAAAATGGTTGTAATCGCTCCGACCTGTGAACCAATTTTTATCAAAAGATAGATTTCGATGACTGGTACTAGGATTATTGTTAATAATATTGGGTTCATTTGTCCTTAATCTAAATTGCTGGTTGAAATTAATCAATAGAGTAATTACTATCATCAGATGAATTATAGTTTCGAGTACATCGACATCATTCTGCTAGCAATGATAGCGGGATTTATTTTTCTAAGACTAAGAGGAATTCTTGGTAAAAGAACAGGTTTTGACGGAAAAACTCCAGCCCAATTTAAAGAGGTGCTAAAAAATATTAATGTTGATCAACCAAGAAAATCAAATGAAATTTTCGACACTGCTGCTCAAGAAGAATTTTTAAAAGGTGCTAAAATTGCATATGAAACAATAATTACTGACTTTAGTGATAACGATAATAAAATTACAACAAGTAGATCTTTGTTAAATGGACAGATATATTCCCAATTTAATGACGCCCTTAAGGAAAGAAGTTCAAGAGGTCATTTTGCTGAGATTACTTTTATAGGTATTAACTCAGCAGAAATCAAAGAACATAAAAAAATTGGTAACATTTTAAATGTTACAGTTGATTTTATTGCTGAAGTAATAACTTGTATTAGAGATAAAGAAAAAAAAATTGTTTCTGGAGACCCAGAAAAAATAAAAAAAATTTATGATACCTGGGTGTTTTCAAGGGATACAACTTCTGTAAATCCTAACTGGCAGCTGGTAAATACTTTAACCTAATTGAGTAACGATATTTCAGAAAAAGATAAAAAAGACTGGGAAAACTTTATTTCTAGTGATGAACAACTCCCAAACAAAGATTTAAAGTTATCAAAGGAAAAACTTTTTAAAGTAAAATCAATTGATCTTCATGGGTATACGCTTGAGGAAGCGAACAAAACTATCGAAGAATTTATATATCAATCTTTTAGTGAAAAAATAAATAAGTTGATTGTGGTTACTGGTAAAGGACTTCATTCACAAAACGAAAAGGATCCTTATGTGTCTAAAAATTTAAGCATATTGAAATATTCAGTTCCCGAATTTATTGAAAGTAACAAGAGTTTAATGAGCATTATCAATGAGATCAAAGATGCAAGTATTGAAGATGGTGGAAGTGGCGCTTTTTATATCTTTTTAAAAAAAAATAGATCTATAGAATAAATTTTGAAAGATCAGTATCTTTAACTAAATTATCCAAGTTCTTATTAATATAATCCTTATTAATAACAATTTTTTCACCAGCACGATCAGTTGCAGTAAAACTTATCTCATCCAAAATTTTTTCAATTATTGTATGTAATCGTCTTGCGCCTATATTTTCTACAGTCGCATTTACTTCTGAAGCAATATTTGCAATTGTATCGATCCCATCATCCGAAAACTCAAGATCAACATTCTCAGTCTTTAACAAGGCAACGTATTGCTTTATTAAACTAAAATCAGGCTCTCTTAAAATTCTTTTAAAATCTTCACTAGTTAATGCTTCCAACTCAACTCTAATAGGCAGTCTTCCTTGAAGTTCAGGTAGAAGATCTGATGGCTTAGCTAATTGAAAAGCACCTGATGCAATAAATAAAATATGGTCTGTTTTAATTGGACCGTGTTTGGTGTTTACTGTTGTTCCCTCAATCAAAGGCAATAAATCTCTTTGAACTCCTTCACGAGACACATCACCACCGACCCTATCAGTTCTTGCTGAAATTTTGTCTATTTCATCTAAAAAGACAATACCGTTATTTTCAGTTGAAAGTTTTGCTGCTTTTACAATTTTATCTTGTTCGATTAGTTTATCAGATTCATCATTGATTAAAATTTCATGAGACTCTTTTACACTCATTTTCTTTTTCTTTTCTTTGTTTCCCATTGATTTACCAATCATTTCACCAATATTGATCATTCCAACATTAGCACCTGGCATACCAGGAATTTCAAATGATGCTCCAGATCCACTATCACTAACAGAAATTTCTATTTCATTATCGTCCAAATCACCGTTTCTTAATCTTTTCCTAAAACTTTCTCTTGTTGCAAGGCTTGCTTTTTTACCTACTAATGCGTCTAAGACTTTTTCCTCTGCTGCTTTTTGAGCTTGAGCAAAAACTTCTTTTCGTTTTTTAACTTTCTCCATTGCGATAGCAATTTCAATTAAATCTCTTACTATTTGCTCTACATCTCTACCTACATAACCAACTTCAGTAAATCTAGTTGCCTCCACCTTGACAAAAGGTGCTTCAGCTAGTTTTGAAAGTCTTCTTGAAATTTCAGTTTTACCAACACCTGTTGGTCCGATCATTAATATATTTTTTGGCAAAACTTCATTTTTCATTTCACCTTTAAGGGCTTGTCTTCGCCATCGATTTCTTAAAGCAACTGCTACAGCTTTTTTTGCTTTGTTTTGACCGACTACAAATCGATCCAATTCTGAAACTATTTCTCTTGGGGACAGGGAACTTACCAAAGAAGCTTGTTCTTTTTCTTTTTTATCCTTTGGAACGAGAGGTGTTACGTTTGAATTTTCCATTATATTTTATGAACCTTGATATTATCATTTGTGAATACACAAATTTCTGATGCAACCTTAATGGCTTTTTTTGCAACTTCTTCTGCGGACATGTCTGTATCCATTAAAACTTTTCCAGCAGCTAAAGCATAATTTCCTCCAGAACCTATGCCAATAACATCTCCTTCGGGTTCTAAAACATCTCCTGTTCCAGAAATTATATAACTATTTTCTTTATCTCCAATAGCCATTAGCGCCTCTAATCTTCTTAAATATTTATCAGTCCGCCAATCTTTTGCTAACTCAACAGCGGCTCTTGATAAGTTTCCTGCGTGCTTTTCTATTTTGGCCTCTAAT
This sequence comes from Pelagibacteraceae bacterium AG-430-E20, assembly GCA_003209915.1. Classification (GTDB taxonomy): domain Bacteria; phylum Pseudomonadota; class Alphaproteobacteria; order Pelagibacterales; family Pelagibacteraceae; genus Pelagibacter. The sequence goes on from QCOF01000003.1 coordinate 188,009, forward strand.
CTTTCAAACAAAGTTAGGGCGTCAGCAGTTGATCCTGCAAATCCAGCAACAACATCTCTTTTTTCAATTTTTCTAACTTTCGAAGCAGTGCTTTTAACAACAGTATTTCCCATACTAACTTGCCCGTCACCAGCAACTACAACTTCATTATTTTTTCTTACTAATACAATTGTTGTCATCATTAATAAATGGTAACTAATTTTGATACTTCAAGTAGAGAGAGGGATATTGATATACGGTGATTATGTATATATACCTTTAAAAACATATGGCTAGAAAAGGAAAAATATCTCGAAAAACTAAAGAAACCAGTATCAGTGTTGAGGTAAATATTGATGGTAAAGGAAAATACCAAATTGATACTGGAATAGGTTTTTTGGACCATATGCTTGAGCAATTATCAAAGCATTCATTAATAGATCTAAAAGTAAAAGCTAAAGGAGATACACACATAGATCTTCACCACACAACCGAAGATACAGGTATTGCAATTGGTGAAGCTTTAAAAAAAGCTGCTAAAAAATTTGTTGGGATTAAACGTTATGCTCACAGACTTATTCCTATGGATGAAACATTAACTAGAGTTGCAATTGATGTTTCAAACAGACCTTATTTGATTTGGAAAGTAAAATTAAAAGTAGAAAAACTTGGGGAGATGGATACCGAACTATTTAAAGAATGGTTTCAAGCCTTTTCTCAATCTGCTGGAATTACATTACACGTTGAAAATATTTATGGTGACAATAGCCACCACATTATTGAATCTTGTTACAAAGGTTTAGCAAGATCTTTAAGAGATGCTTTAGAAATGGACCCTAGAAGTAAAAAAAGCATTCCATCAACTAAAGGCTCATTATAAGTTTAATGAATGTCACAATTGTTGATTATAATTCAGGCAATATAAGCTCGGTCATTAATTCCTTCAAGGAAGTTGCCAAAGACAAGGTAAATATTGAGGTAACATCAGATTTAAATAAAATAAAATCTAGTGACAAAGTTGTTTTGCCAGGACAAGGTTCGTTTAAAAGTTGTGTTGATGCACTCAATAATATCAGTGGTTTGGTGGATACCTTAAACGAGTTTGCTATAGATAACAAAAAACCTCTGCTTGGAATTTGTGTTGGGTTACAGATGTTTGCTGATGTTGGCTATGAAGAAATAGAAACCAAGGGTCTAGGGTGGATATCGGGCAAGGTATCTAAAATTGATAACCAAAATGGAAAGTACAAACTTCCTCATATTGGTTGGAACGAATTAAATATCGTTAAGGATAGCAAAATTTTTAAAGGTATAGAAAATAATTCTCACATGTACTTTGTGCACAGCTATGAACTTATTCCAAATGATAAAAATGTAGTGTCAGCAATTACCGACTACTCGTCAAATATTGTTTGTTCTATTGAAAAAGAAAATATTTTTGGAACTCAATTTCACCCAGAGAAAAGTGACAAAGCTGGACTTAAAATAATTGATAACTTTATAAATTTATAAATGAAGATATTCCCTGCAATAGACATAAAAGATAAAAAATGTGTAAGGCTAGTTAAAGGAAACTTTGATAATAAAACTGAATACGAGATGTCTCCAGTGGAACAGGCAAGAAAATATAAAGATCATGGATTTAAAAATTTACATATAGTAGACCTGGACGGCGCCTTGACTGGTGATACAGTAAATTTAGATATTATCCAAATAATAGTTAAGAATTTTGACTTAAAAATTGAAGTGGGGGGTGGAGTTAGAAGCATTGAAAGTATTAAAAAATATACTGATATTGGAGTTGAAAAAGTAATTTTAGGAAGTGCAGCCATTAAAGATAAAAATTTTTTGAAAGAAGCTTGTCAAAAATTTCCAAATCAAATTGCTTTAGGTTTAGATGCTAAAGATGGATATTTATCTGTGTCTGGCTGGAAAGAAAATTCAAATAAATTAACTTTGGATTTTTTGAAAGAGATAAATGATTTTGGTGCCAGTAGATTAATTTATACAGATATTAATCAGGATGGAATGAAACAAGGACCAAATTTTGAAGAAACTTCCAAAGTTGCTGGTACTTCTAGTTGTCCAGTTGTAATATCTGGCGGCGTCTCTTCTATTGATGATATTAAAAAAGCTAAAGAATTAAATAATAAAAATATTGAAGGTATTATAGTAGGTAAAGCCATATACGATGGTGATATTAACTTAGATGAATTAGCTAGGGAATTAGATGCTTAAAAATAGAATAATACCTTGTTTAGATGTTAAAAATGGCAGAGTTGTAAAAGGAATTAACTTTATCGATCTAAAGGACGCTGGAGACCCTGTTGAGCAAGCAAAAATTTATTCTGATGGTGGTGCAGATGAAATATGTTTTTTAGATATCACTGCTTCAAATGAAAATAGAGATACAATCTATGATGTAGTAGATAGAACTTCTAAGAAATGTTTTGTGCCTTTAACTGTCGGAGGTGGTGTTAGGAGTGTTGAGGATATTAATAAATTACTTAATTGTGGAGCAGATAAAGTATCAATTAACACTGCAGCAGTTCAAAATGCAAAAGTTGTTGAAGACAGTTCTAGGAAGTTTGGTTCTCAATGTATTGTGGTTGCAATTGATGCAAAGAGAAAAGATGGTGGATGGGAAATTTTTACTCATGGAGGAAGAAATTCAACAGGCATAAATGCTCTGGAATTTGCTTCTAAGATGGAAAAATGTGGAGCCGGAGAGCTATTAGTTACCTCTATGGATAAAGACGGAACCCAGTCTGGTTATGATATTGAGCTAACGCAAAAGATATCCTCTATGGTAAATATTCCAGTTATTGCATCTGGTGGAGTTGGAACTTTAGATCACCTCGTAGATGGAATAAAATCAGGGGCTAGTGCCGTATTAGCAGCATCTATATTTCACTATGGCACCTATTCAGTTAATCAAGCTAAGCAATATTTGGCTTCAAAAGACATACCTGTTAGGATTTAGTATGTTTAAAATTTTAGAAGATCTCGTAACCCTTGCTAGAGAACGAAAAAGTAGTCCTGTTGTTGGCTCATATACCAATAAACTTCTTGAGGATAAATCTTTAGCAAAAGAAAAAGTTTTAGAAGAAATTAATGAGTTAATTGAAGCTGTAGAACAAGATACAAATAAAATTCACGAAGCTGCAGATGTTCTTTATCACTTAATTATGTATCTTGAAAGAAATGGAATAAAAATTGAAGACGTTATGAAGGAATTGAGTAATAGAAGAAAATAAAAAATGGCCTACGATGACAGTAATATCTTTGCTAAAATTTTAAGAGGGGAGATACCTTGTAAAAAAATTTATGAGGACGATTTTGTTTTATCATTCCATGACATTAATCCACAAAAAAAAATTCACGCTTTGGTAATCCCCAAGGGAAAATATATTGATCTAGATGATTTTAGTTTAAATGCATCACCTGAAGAGATGGTAGGTTTGCTTAAAGGTATAAATATTGTTGCAAAAAAGTTGGGTATATCAACAGAAGTAGGCAAAGGTTATAGAGCTTTAGCCAATATCAATGAACACGGGGGTCAAGAGGTTCCACACTTACATTTTCATCTTTTTGGAGGTGAAACAGTTGGAAAAATGGTTGAGTGACACAAGAAGTAAAAAGAAATTACTTAGAAATAACTTCTCTTAAAGATCTAAATCAGGGATCTAAGCCTTCTAAAGACTATTCTTTAAAATTGTTAGATCCAATTAACTTTCAGCTCAATAAATTTTTCTATAAAAACATTGGTAATAAACATAAGTGGGTTGATAGGTTAATTTGGAATGAAGAACAGTGGATAAATTATGTTTCAAGTGAAAATGTTAATACTTATGTTTTAAAATGTAAAGATGATTTAGTTGGTTTCTTTGAGTTAATTTATCATCAGGAAAAAAAAGAAGTTGAAATAGCTTATTTAGGTATTTTAGAGGAGTATCATAATAAAAAACTTGGATCATATTTATTATCAGAAGCAATTAAGATATCTTTTAAAAATAAAATCGGTAGAGTTTGGGTTCACACTTGTACTTTAGATCACAAGAATGCTTTAAATAATTATATGATGAGAGGCATGAAAGTATTTAAAACTGAAATCATTAATATTTAATTTTGAATTGGGAGTTTAAATATATTTTTTGGGATTATTCTGTTTTTTCGAATTGAGGATAAAAAAGTAATATTAAAATTTTGATATACATCTGTATTTTGCCATCCAATCAAATCGTAAGTTTCTTTGTTAAAAAAAACATTAATTTCACTATCTTTTTCTTTGATTGTATAATTGATCAAAGATCCATCAACAATTCTTTCTTCTAAAACATTAATTTTATTAATTAAGAAATCTTTATCTAGAATAAAGTTAAGAGGAGTTTTATTGAGTGGATATCGATAATAACTCGTAATAGTTTTAATAACTAACGATTTACCATTTGATACTAAAATTTTGTTATTGCTTTTAGCGTATTCACAAAATATTTTTTTTGGATATTGAATAGTACAATTTCCATTTTCAATTTTTCCATTTATATTCTGCTCAAAATTAAAATCAAAATTTTGGGTATTCTTTAAATTTTCAATAATTTTTTCTTTATTACTTGTATTACCATTTGTAATGAAAAATAAAAAAAAAAACGTAATAATATATTTTATCATTAAAGAACATCTCTTTTACCAACATGATTTGCCTTACTAACTATCCCATCTGCTTCCATCATATCAATAATTCTTGCAGCTCTATTGTACCCTATTTGAAGTTTTCTCTGTAAAAACGAGGTGGAGGCTTTACCTTCTGATCTAATTATTTCCAAAGCTTGCTGGTAAAGTTCATCTTTATCACCTTGATTAGCACTGTCCCCAATTTCCTTTTCATCTGCAAAATTTAATATTTCGTCTACATAATCCGGTTCTGCTTGAGATCTTAAAAAATTGTTAATTTTTTCTATCTCATTATCTGAAACAAAAGGTGCATGAATTCTGACTATTCGATTAGCAGAAGACATATAAAGCATGTCTCCTTTACCCAGCAATTGTTCTGCTCCTTGTTCTCCAAGAATTGTTCTACTATCAATTTTTGATGTAACTTGAAAAGATATTCTTGTTGGAAAATTTGCTTTTATAGTTCCTGTAATTACATCAACACTTGGTCTTTGGGTTGCCATAATAATATGAATACCAGCCGCCCTTGCCATCTGAGAGAGTTTTTGAATATAATTTTCAATTTCTTTACCAGCTACCAGCATTAAGTCAGACATTTCGTCTACTACTACAACTATATAAGGCATTGGAAGTTTATGTTTAGCGTTATAGCCATCTATATTTCTTACACCTTCTTTAGTCATAAGCCTGTATCTGCTTTCCATTTCTTTAACCACCCAACCAAGTACAGATGCAGCTTTTTTGGCTTCTGTTATTACTGGACATAATAAATGAGGTATCCCTTCGTAAGTAGAAAGTTCAAGCATTTTTGGGTCAATTAAAATAAATTTACATTTATCTGGCGTGTGTCGATAAAGAAGAGATAAAATAATTGTATTAATACAAACTGATTTTCCAGATCCAGTAGTTCCAGCAATCAGTAGGTGAGGCATAGAAAATAAATCTCCAACAATAGGCTTACCCGATATACTTTTCCCAAGAGCAATTGGTAATTTTATTTCTCTTTTCTTAAAATCAGTTGTGTTCAATATTTCGCTTAGATAAACGTTCTCTCTTGCATTATTTGGTAGTTCTATTCCAATGGTGTTACTTCCTGGTATAGTCGCAATTCTTGCAGACTCTGAGCTTGTGTTCCTTGCTATATCATCTGATAAATTTATAATTTTAGAGACTTTAACACCTGCAGCAGGCTCAAATTCATTAAGAGTTACTACTGGACCATGACTTACTTTTTTTATATTCCCGTTAACTCCAAAATCTAATAAAATTTTTTCTAGAAATTCTGAGTTGTGGGTTTCATTTTGATTTGAGTTTTCTCTCTCTTTTTTCGTTGGGACTTTTAATAAATCAAAACTAGGAAGTTTAAATTTTATTTTTTCATTAATTTTATTTTCAGCCTTTATAAATGGAAGGTCTTCTTGAATAAGATTTTTTATTTCATCTTGAGGAATATATTCACTTATAACTTCACTTTTGTCAGTATAGTTTTTTTCTTTTTTTCTAAAAAAGAAATTATAAATTTTTAAAATCGATTTATAAAATTTAAATGGATTAAAATTGATACTAATTAAAAATAACAAAAAAGTGAAAAAAATTAGAACATAAAATGAGCTTGCTTCATGAATTTGAACTAAAGAATTTAAAAATGTTTGATTAAAATAATTCCCAACAAAGCCACCATTTCCATTTATATAAAGTGTAAAAGCATCAGAATAAAAGAAACTAAAGAAAAGCGTTCCAAATACACAATAAATGATTGTAAAAAAAATATTTTCAATAACTAGAAAAAACTCTTTAAGTCTTACTATGTTAATACCGGTTAAAATAAGAGTGAAAGAAATTAAATAAGAGATCAAGCCTACTGACTGAAAGAATAGATCTGAAATAAAGCTACCCTGAAAGCCTAATAAATTTTTAATCTCTGTGTTATCAGGAAATATAAAGTTAGGGTCTTCAGGCGAATATGTAATTAAAGCTATTAGTAGCAAAGTGCCTGACAAAAAAATAAATAGACCAAAAATTTCTGCTAGACGTTTTATAGCAAAATTAAGCAATAAATTGGCTGTTTTTTTAATATCCATATATGAATCAATTTAATCACTTTGTATCATCTAATTTTTGTTGTTAAAATTAAAAATAATATGAAGGTTTGTATTCTAGGCGCTGGCTTATCAAGTTTAACTTTAGCAAAAGCTTTAGTTAACCAAAATATATATGTGGATCTTTATGCACAAAAAAAAATAAATTCATTAAATAAGTCAAGAACCATTGGTATTTCTAAGAGTAACATTGAATTTTTCAATGACGCAATAATTAATGTAGACAAAATAGCTTGGAAATTAAAAAAAATAGAAATTTTTTCAGATAACTTAAGAAAAGAAAAACTAATTAATTTCGAAAATAATAAAAATGTGCTTTTTTCTATAATTAAAAATGAAAATCTTTTCGATGTTTTAGAAAAAAGCCTATCTAAAGATAAATATTTTAAAAAAATTAATTCCTTAAAAAATTATGATTTTTTAGATAATTATAATCTTGTTATTAACACAGATTTTACTAGCCCAATTACAAAAAAATATTTCAGTAAAAAAATTTTAAAAAAATATAACAGTTTCGCTTACACAACAATTTTAAAACATGAAAAAATTGATAATGATATTGCAGTTCAGATTTTCACTAAATTGGGACCCTTGGCTTTTTTACCTATTTCTGAAAAAGAAACATCTGTAGTTTATTCTTTTTACAATAAAAAAAACGAAAATATTAATAACTTGATTGAAAAGTATAATCAAAAATACAAAATTCTAAAAATTGAAAAAATTAATTCTTTTGAACTAAAATCTTTGAGCTTAAGATCATACTACCACGACCATATATTGGCTTTTGGTGATCTATTACATAGAATTCACCCTCTTGCTGGCCAAGGTTTTAATATGACTATCCGTGATGTTAAAATTCTTATAGAAATTATTATAAGTAAACAGAGCTTAGGTTTAAACATAGATAGCTCTGTAAATTATGATTTTGAAAGCAAATTAAAACATAAAAATTTTATATTTTCTAATGGCATTGATCTGGTTCATGAATTTTTTAATTTTGAGAGAAAAACGAATAGCAGTTTCTTGAGTAAATCTGTTCAACTATTAAATAAGAATCATAAAATTAATAAATTCTTTACAAAAATTGCTGATAGGGGAACTTTACTCTAGTCTATTGGATAGTTGTATTATCGTATATATCATAAGTATATGTACTTAAAATTTCAGCGATTTTATTTTTTCTCATATCTAAATTTTTAGCCTCTAATAATACTTGTTTTTCTTCTAGTGAGAAAGGAGATGCCATGGCTAGTGCATTTATTGTTTCATCAAGGCTTTGTTTTTCTAATGCTTTCCAATTAATTATAAAACCTCTTTTTTCAAATAATGACTTCAAATCTTTAAAAATTAATTCAAGGTCAGAAAATTTAAGATCCTCTTTTTCACTTTTTAAATCTTGGATAAAGTTTTCATAATTGACATTTAAAATTCTGTATTTTTTTTCAGTTTTTAGTTCCTTTATATTTTCAAATCTTATTAAGCCCTTTAATTCAATTAAATAACGTCCATCTTCAGTTTCTTTAAAACTTGTTATTTTTCCTAAACATCCGACTTCGTGTAATTCGGGAACATTATTTCCACTTGTTGAACTTTTTGGCTGTATCATACCAACAGTTTTACTTGATTTCATACTGTCATTAATCATATCAATGTAACGTGGTTCAAAAATGTTTAATGGCACCGTTGCTTTTGGAAAGATTATAAAGTTACTTAGTGGAAATACAGGTATCTGTGCAGGAAGATCTACTTTTTTCATTTAATATTACATCTTAACACATTTAATATGATTTTGTATTAATTGAATGAAAAAAAACGTCTAGTTTAAATTTAAGTGGGCATAGCTCAGTGGTAGAGCGTCTCGTTGCCAATGAGGTAGTCCTTGGTTTTTTATCCTTGCTAATCTTAGTCTTTCTCAACGTCTAGTAAATCTTGACACACTCACGACACACTTTGACACAGAAAAGAAAAACTATGGTGAGTGGCAAAAAATATAATTGTAATTAAACTGTTACAAATTTTTCATCTTATTTTGATAAGTTTTAGAAAATCAAAAAGGAATATATAATGATAAAAATTATCTTAGCAGGCCTTCTGGCTTCAACCGCATTTGTTAGCACAGTAAATGCAGACTTTAAAGAAATTGGGAAATTTGGAACACCAGCAAATAACCCTAGTGCAGAAGAAACATCAGCAGAAATAATTGCGGCAACAGCAGATGGCATGAAACTGGTATATAGCGATAGCCCTGCAAACGCATTAGGCATGATTGATATTACTGATCCAGCAAATCCGAAACCATTAGGCCACATGCATTTAGGTGGTGAACCAACTAGTGTTGCAATCAAAAATGGACAAGCATTTGTAGGTATTAATACTTCTCCAAACTATGTAAAGCCAAGTGGTCACTTATTAATTGTTGATCTTGACTCAGGAAAAGAAGTTACAAAAGTAGAACTAGGTGGACAACCAGACTCGGTTGCAGTTAGTCCAGATGGAACTTTTGTAGCAATAGCTATTGAAAATGAACGTAACGAAGATATCAACGATGAAAAAATTCCACAACTTCCTGGGGGTTTTGTGGCAATTGTTAATTTAGCAGATAACAGTGTTACTAAAGTGGACTTAGTTGGTTTTTCAACTATTGCTCCTAACGATCCAGAGCCTGAGTTTGTTGATATCAATAATTTAGGTGAAATAGTTGTTACTATCCAAGAGAATAACTGGATGGCAGTTATTGATCGAAGTGGAAAAGTATTTTCAGAGTTTGATGCAGGACTAGTAACATTAGAAGGTGTTGACAATAAAAAAGATGGTGAACTAAAGATGGTTGATACCATTGAGAATGTTCGTAGAGAACCAGACGCAGTTAAGTGGATTGACAATGATCATTTTGCAACTGCAAATGAAGGTGACTATAAACATGAAGCACCGGGTCAAGCAAAACGTGGTGGTAGTCGTGGATGGACAATCTTTAATAAAAATGGTTCGGTGGTATACGAGTCAGGTTCGTCATATGAAAGAGCACTCGCTTCAGCAGGTTACTGGCCAGAAAAACGTGCAGAGAAAAAAGGTGTAGAACCAGAGTCAGTTGAAGTAGCAATGTATGGTGATACACGTTATATCTTTGTTGGTGCTGAAAGAGCAAATGCTATCGGTGTTTATAAAGCAAATGATTTAACAAACCCAGAATTAGTTACTATATTACCAACAGGGATTGGACCAGAAGGTTTAGTTGCTATTCCACAGCGTAACTTATTTATAAGTGCTAACGAAAAGGACTTAGAGAAATCAGTTACAATTTATAGCTTAGATTAATAACTAAATTTAGCTTGTGGGGGCGGTAGCCCCCACCATAAACTTTCATATAAAGTTTTGAAAAAATTTCGACATACTCACGACACAGTTGGTGATAAATTTTACTAATTTAACTAATACTTGCATTTCTAAAAACCGCTATCTATAATAGTTTTTTAACAAGCGGGCATAGCTCAGTGGTAGAGCGTCTCGTTGCCAACGAGAAGGTCGAGGGTTCGACCCCCTTTGCCCGCTCCAAATTTGAATTATGAGTGATTTATTAAACAAAAAATGTATGCCCTGCGAAGGTGGAGTTTTGCCTTTTGATGTATCTGAAATTCATAAATACCAAAAAAAAGTGGATGGATGGGACATTACAAAAGGTGATGATGAAATATTTTTTTTGTCAAAAAAATTTAAATTTGAAAATTTTTTGAAAAGCCAAGATTTCATAAATGAAGTTGGTAAAATATCTGAAAATGAAGGACATCATCCAGATATCTCTTTTGGTTGGGGTTATGCCGAGATTAAAGTTACTACTCATGCTATAAAGGGTCTTTCTGAAAATGATTTTATTTTAGCTGCAAAAATAGATAAAATTACTAATGCCTAAAGTGTCTAGTTTTTGAAAAAACTAAAACTGTATCAGTTTCATTTGCAAATTTAATTATTTCTTTATCCCTGATTGATCCTGATGGTTGAATCACAGCTCGAACTCCTGATTGTACTAGCTTTTCTATACCATCAACAAATGGAAAAAACGCATCAGAAGCTGCAACCAAATTTTCCTTTGTATCTGTAAATTTTTTCATTTTATCTATTGCTATTTTGCAGCTATCTAATCTGCTTGGTTGTCCAGAGCCAATACCAACGGTTGTCTCATTTGCAGCAAGAACAATTGCATTAGATTTTACATACCGGCAAACATTAAATGCAAAAATTAGATTTTTCATTTCTTTTGAAGTTGGTTTTCGTTTTGATACAATTTTTAAATCTTTAGTAGTGAATTTTTTTAGATCTTCTGATTGTATTAATATTTCGTTATTAACCGATAAATGTTTTAAACCATCATTTACCTTGTAATTTGAAGCATCTATTAATCTTAAATTTTTCTTTTTCTTTAATATTTTTAAAGCATTAGCGTCAAAGTTATTAGCCACAATTACTTCAAGAAATAGCTTACTTAATTCAAGAGCTAAAAGTTTTGTTATTTTAAAATTACAAGAAACTATTCCTCCAAAAGCACTGACAGGGTCACAAGTAAATGCAGATTTATAACTTTCAAGGTGGTTTTTTTTAATTGAAACTCCACACGGATTTGCATGCTTAACAATTACTGTTCCAGAATTTTTTGGAAGTGATTTTGAAATTGTTAATGCTGCAAAAATATCATTATAATTATTATAACTAAGCTGCTTTCCGTGGATTTGTTTGATATCCATCTCTGATTTTCTTGAATAAATTCCACTTTCTTGATGAGGATTTTCACCATACCTGAGTGTATTAATTAAATTTCCATGCAAAACTCTTTTTTTTGGAAAGTTTGTATTAGTTATTTTATTAAAATAATCTGAAATTACAGAATCGTAATAAGCTGTTTCAGCAAAAGCAATTCTTGATAGTTTCTCTCTAAATTCTAAAGATGTAGATCCTTTAAATTTATTTAGTTCATCTATTAATTCAGCGTACTGTTCTGACGAAGTAACTACTGTTACATCCTTGTAATTTTTTGCAGCAGATCTGACCATGGTAGGGCCCCCAACATCAATTTTTTCAACTATTTTACTATGATTGTTAGTATTTTTTAACGTGTTCTCGAACGGATAAAAATTTACGATAACCAAATCTATATTTTCAAAATTATTCACTCTTAAGTCTTTTAAGTGTAATTTACTATCTCTTTTATTTAAAATTCCCGCGTGAATTTTAGGGTGAAGAGTTTTAACTCTACCTTCTAAAATTTCTGGCGAATTGGTAAAGTTTGAGACTTCAATACAACTAAATTTTAATTTTTTAATTTCTTTATAGGTACCACCGGAACTTATAATTTTTACTTTATTTTTTTTTAGTACATTTAAAAGAGGTTTTAGGTTTCTTTTATCTGAAACAGAAATCAGAGCTGTTTTTATTTTCATTATAATTTAATTATTTCCCATTTTATAATTTGCTCATTTTCCTTGTTCATTCCAGAAATAAAAATATTTTGATTATCTTTGTATGAATTTTTATGACCGAAATATAGGCTATTATCAATACTTATATCAAAATTATCACAACTGAATCTCCAACCTTCATCTCCTAATTCAATGAGTATAGATTTATTATCTTGAGTTTTCATCACTTTAGAATTTGGATCAAGATGAAATCTAATATCAAATTTTATTTCTTTATTAGGATTTTTTCTTAATATTTTATCAGATCCAATAAATTTATTTTGTTCTGGAAAAAATTCAATTTCTCTTTCATGAATTGTTCCAAATTTTTGTAAATATCCATCATGTGAGCCAGAAATTTTCCAATAATTTTTTTCATTTACAATATTCTTTTTTGAAACCTTAAGTCCTTTTTCTACTAAAATATTATCATTCATTTTTTGGGAAGAGCATGAAGAAAAATCTTCGACGATCAATGTGCTATGAAGGGCAGTGCTTTTAGACAATTTATTTAGTTTATTATTTTTGTTCAAGAAATATCCTGCATTGGTTATTAATCTTTTTTGATTTGAAAATATTTCAAAAGATAGGGCGCCGTATTGATAATCCATAGAAAAATTTTTGTTTGGACTTGAACCAACATCCATTGCTAAAATAATTTTTTTATTTTTCAGAATGGCGTATCCAGCAAGTTCGTTCACTTCATTTTTAAAAGTATAACTAAATCTTTTTAAGTATTGATCAAAATTCTTATTTTCTGAATGATAATTACCATTAAAGAAAATGTCGGTTCCGATGTTTTTCCAGATAAATGCATAGCTTGACCCTAAATAAAATATTGTTTCATCTATATATTCTGGAATGACATTTTGAGATTCTTTGAACCACTCTCTTATAATAATAAAATATTTTAGATAAAAAATTAATTGTTTAATATTTCTCGATTTTGTAAAGCCCTGGTTGTCAATTGAGGATTTAATTATATTTTTTAAAATACCCAATCCGCTTTCAAGATAGTTTTTTTCATTTTTATAAGCTAAGCCAGTTAAAATTATTGCAGAACAACCAATTAATTTATTTTCCAATGTATTTGAAGATCTAATTTCACTTAGTAAATGATTAGCTTGTTTTTGAATCATGTGATCGAACATTAAGCGATATTCTTTATCACTATCTTGATATGAGAGTTGGTGATTGGATAGCCATGCAATTATTCGTTTAGCAGTTAAATCAAATTCCCAACTATCTTTGTTATATTTATCATTCTTATTTACCCAATTTTTAATGACTGACTGTGTAGTTTCTTTTGAGGATTTTAAATCAAGACTGAAAAACCAAAAAAAATTATTTAATTTTTCATAGTCTTTTGTGCTCATTTTGTTTTGCCATATAGACTCAACAGCAAAATCTTCAATTCGGTATTTTTTATTTTGATATTTTATAATTGATGAGAGAAGGTAGGGACTTGGCTTATATTGTAAATTGTTATCAAAAGTTTTCGAAATTTTTTTTTCGTAAAAATTAGAATTTTGATAAATTTTTTTAAAATTATCTTTTAAACCAAAATAAAATTGGCCAAAAAAGCCTAAGGAATTTGCATTAATCATTAACTTATTTTAGTTTTAATAAATCAATATTCTTTTTTATATCTCCATCATTACTTTTGAATACAGTTGTTCCTGAAACAAGAATATTTGCTCCAGCCTCAATGGCAATTTTAGAATTTTCAAAATTTATTCCACCATCTATTTCAATATCAAAAGTAAAATTTTTTTCTTGTTGAATTTTTTTAAGTTGTTTAATTTTATCTAGGACTTCTGGCATAAATTTTTGGCCTCCAAAACCTGGATTAACACTCATGATTAAAACTAAATCTATTTTATCTAAATATTCAGTAATCAATTCAATTTTCGACCCTGGATTAAGTGAAACTCCGACTTTTTTTTTTAAATCTTTAATCATTTTAATCGATTCTTCTAAGTTTTGAGTGGCTTCTGGGTGAATTGTAATGATATCTGCTCCCGCGTCTGCATATGCTTTTATGTATTTATGCACTGGTGAAATCATCAAGTGTACATCAAATTTTAAAGAGCAGTGCTTTCTAAGAGCTTTAATAACCGGAGGACCGATAGTTAAATTTGGAACAAAATGACCATCCATGACATCCACATGAATCATGTCTGCTCCACCTTCCTCTAGTCTTTTAATTTCAGTACCTAATTGACTAAAATCAGCAGATAAAATTGACGGTGAAATTTGTATATTTTTCATTGATAGCTAGGTTTACTAGTATCAATTTTTAAAATTTAATTGAATTAAAAAATTGATAAATTTGTCTCGATATTTCACTTTCGAGAGGAAATGACAGCATACCCATAACAGAATAGCCCAAGATCCAAGGCATTAAATAAAATCTAATCATGTAAAAAAACCAAGCTACATATAAGGGCACTAAAGGACCTATAATAAATGATGGAGTAATTGGTTTAAATAGTCTGATTAAAGGATTTGTATATTTAACAAATACCCTCATAAAAAAGAATTGAGAGTCTTCTCTTTGAAATATGTTCATTGCAACTCTACCAATTAATGTCCACATGATTATCCCAAAGAAATAATCAATAAAATATATAAACGGATGAAAGTTTGCTGACATTTAAGATTTATATTTGAAAATGAAAAGAAAGAAAAGGGGCGAAATTAATCGCCCCTTATAAAGTTTATTTACTGTTTTCCAAGAATTGTTTTACCACTTGGTACACGTACTTCATCAACCATTTTTTGAGTTGCTTTGTCTGGCTCTTGAGTCATTAAACTCACAACCACCATCGCAACCAAACTAACAGCTGATCCGAAGATACCAAATGTTAATTGAGTAATTCCTAGGAATCCACTTCCACCAGTTCGTACCCAAACTAAGTACCAAGTACCAGCAGCTAGACCTCCTAACATACCAGCAATAGCACCTTGTCTGTTAGCTCTCTTCCACCATACGCCAAGTACAAGTGGGAAGAACAATCCAGACATCGCAAAGTCAAATGCCCAGATAACTGAACCTAAGATACCTTGGATCTCCATTGCCGCAATAGTTGCTCCAGCAAAACCAATTACTACAAGTAATACCCTTGCAACAACTAGTCGTTTTGCAGTTTCCGCTTTTGGATCAATGATCTTATAGTAAACATCATGTGATATAGCGTTTGCAATTGCTAGAATCAAACCATCGGCTGTTGACATGGCAGCTGCCATACCTCCAGCGGCAACCAGACCTGAAATTACGTAAGGTAATCCAGCTATCTCTGGTGTTGCTAATACAACGGCTTTACCACCCATGAAGAACTCGTTTAATTCAACAGTTCCATTTCCGTTAAAGTCGCTGATAAACATTAAGTTTGCTTGGTTCCAGTTTTGATACCAATCTATCGCTTGAACTTCTGCAATTGATTTACCGATAATACCAGTTGATAAATTCGGATCAATCAATGACAACTTAGATAGTGTAGCTAACATTGGAGCAGAAGAATAAAGTAGGAAGATAAAGAATAGTGACCAACCTACTGATTTTCTAGCTGCTTTTACACTTGGAGTAGTAAAGTATCTCATCATCACGTGAGGTAATGATGCTGTTCCCATCATCATCGCCAATGCTAATGAAATAAATGCCCAAGGTGTTGCGTTAACTGCAGAGTGAGCTTTAGTTATTCCTGCTAAGCCTTTAGGTACAGTTGCTAAATCAGCAGCAGAGTTTTTAACAAACCCAAACTGAGATTCTAACTCACCAATTCTAGCTACTTCATCAGCTAACATAAAGTGCGGGAAGAAACCTGCACCCATTTTGTTACTGATCCAGAATACTGGAAGCAAGTAAGCTATAATTAGTACGATATATTGTGCAACCTGTGTCCAAGTTACCCCTCTCATACCACCTAACATTGAACATAATAAAATACTTATTAGTCCAATATAAACTGCGTATTGGAATGGGATATCTAGTGCAACAGATGCAATAGTACCTGTAGCGTTAATTTGCGCTGTTACATAAGTAAATGAAGCAACAGTTAAAACCACTACTGCACTAAACCTAGCTAAATTACCACCATATCTTGTACCTATAAAATCTGGAACTGTATAACAGCCAAATTTTCTTAAGTATGGTGCTAATAAAGATGCAACTAACACGTAACCACCAGTCCAACCTACTAGTAGAGCCATATAACCGTAACCTTTAAAGTAAATACCTCCAGCCATTGCAACGAAAGAAGCACCAGACATCCAGTCTGCTGCCGTGGCCATTCCGTTAAATACTGTTGGTACTTGTCTTCCAGCTACGTAATATGCATCCGCTTGGGCTGTTCTTGATAGCCAACCGATTAATGCATAGATGAATACAGTAAATGCTACAAAAGCGATACCGATCGCCTTCGCAGTCATACCCATCTGTTCTGCAATTGCCATTAAAATTATAAAGCCTATAAACCCTCCGGTATAGATTCCATAAACTTTAGGCAAGTTATCAATGAAATTAGTACTTTTCATTATTCATCCTCTCTTTCGCTGAAGCCAAATTCCTCATCGATTTTTTCTTGTCTATTCGCAAACCAGAAAATTAGAATTACGAATGCGCCAAGTGATCCCTGACATGTAAACCAATATGTCCACGGATAACCGAAAGGTCCTGTGACCTCGTTCATTTCAGCTCCAAAAAGGAAGATGCCAATTGAGAATACAAACCAGATTGCTAATGTTATCATCAGCAAACCTCTGGATTTCTCCCAATGTTTTTCTTGATTTGACATATTTACCTCTCTATTTAGTTATAACTGGCAAAACCATAACCATTATGAGGGTTTTGAAAAGACCTAAATTTAACCATAATAGGTACTTATTTACTGACTTTTTTAGGGTATAAATGCCACATACGGCTCAGATTATGTCAAAATACAAGCTAACCTGGAAAGATTTAACAGCAACTGATTTTAAGACATATTTGCTCGCAATGTTTAAAGCGTTCATTCCTAAAAAAAAAATTAAAAATTTAGATGAACTTGAAACCTTTATTCAAACTAAATCCGCATGGGTCACACAAGTAACTTTGTATAATTATTTAAAAACTCGAATGGGAACTCGGTATGTTCTTCATTTTGAGAATGATAAGTTTATGGGCTCAGTTAATCTTGCGAAATGGAATATTTATTCTGTAGCACTTCAAGATTTATCTCTTTTTACTTTCTCTTATTTGAGGGTTAATTTCAATTTTCAAGACACCGATAAAGCAAAAGAGATTTTTAATAAAATTTTAGATGATGAAATTTCAAATAAAATGCCATTAGACGTTGTTGACCAGGCTAGAATTGATTTTGAAGATAGATTTCAAAATATTAACTGGGATACCTATTATACAGATTTACCATTTAATCCAAGTGCACTCTCATTATATAAATGGGCACCAATTGCTGAAGAGTTAAAAACCTTAGATCGTAAAATCGTCCTAAACTCTATGATATTAAAGTGGGATGTGATTAAACAAGAATTTCAGAACTTAGTTCAGTTTTAAATATTTTTTCTATTATCGACCAAGCTATCGACAACACTTGGATCAGCTAAAGTAGTGGTGTCACCTAATTGTCCATGTTCGTTTGCAGCAATCTTTCTCAAAATCCTTCTCATTATTTTACCTGATCTAGTTTTTGGAAGACCCGGAGTAAAGTGTATTAAGTCGGGAGTTGCTAGAGGCCCAATTTGTTTTCTGACCCAAAGTTTTAAATCTCTTTCAAGATCTCCATTTTCAGTTTCTCCTGCATTTAAAGTGACATAACAATACAAACCATTTCCTTTAATATCGTGTGGATAACCAACTACAGCTGCTTCAGCAACTTTTGGATGAGCAACAAATGCACTTTCAATCTCAGCTGTTCCCAAATTATGACCAGATACAATAATTACATCATCAACTCGTCCTGTGATCCAGTAATATCCATCTTTATCTCTTCTACAGCCATCACCGGTAAAATATTTACCATTAAACTGAGAAAAATAAGTGTCGATAAATCTTTGATGGTCTCCATAAACAGTTCTCATTTGACCTGGCCATGATTGAGCAATACAAAGCCTTCCTTCGCCAGCGCCTTTTATCTCTTTGCCGTTTTTATCAACGATAACAGGCTTAATTCCATAGAACGGTTTTGTAGCTGAACCAGGTTTTAATGGAATAGCTCCAGTTTGAGGGGCTATTAGTATTCCACCTGTTTCCGTTTGCCACCAAGTATCTACAATCGGTGACTTTGAGTTCCCAACTGTTTTGTAATACCACATCCAAGCCTCTGGATTAATCGGTTCACCAACAGTGCCAAGCAATTTAAGAGACTTTCTAGAGGTTTTTTTAACTGGCTTATCACCCTCACGCATTAAAGCTCTAATTGCTGTGGGTGCAGTGTAGAAAATATTAACTTTATATTTATCAACGATCTGCCACCATCTTGAAGTGTCAGGATAATTAGGAATTCCCTCAAACATTATTGTTGTAGCACCATTAGCAAGAGGTCCATAAATTATATAACTATGTCCTGTTACCCATCCAATATCAGCAGTACACCAATAGATATCTTTTGGCTTATAGTTAAAAATATATTGATGGGTCATAGATGCATAGACCATATACCCACCCGTAGTATGAAGAACTCCTTTTGGTTTACCAGTTGATCCTGAGGTATACAAAATAAATAAAGGATCCTCAGCATTCATTTCTTCAGGCTCACAATGACTTGAAACATCTTTAATTAAATCATGATACCAAACATCTCTTTCCTCATTCCAATTAATGTAATTTCCTGTTCGTTTAACAACAATACATTTTTTTACATTTGGACAACTTGTTAGAGCCTCATCAGTTGTATATTTTAATGGAATAGTTTTTCCGCCTCTAACTCCTTCATCAGCAGTTATTATATATTCAGACTCACAATCATTTACTCTTCCAGAAATCGATTCTGCAGAAAAACCACCAAATATTATTGAGTGAACCGCTCCAATTCTAACACATGCTAGCATTAAAATTGCAAGCTCAGGGATCATGGTTAAATAAATTGTAACTCGATCACCCTTTTTAATTCCAAGTTTTTTTAAACCATTTGCAGCTTTGGAAACTTTTTGGTGTAATTGTTTATAAGTAATTTTTTGACTATCTTTTGGATCATCGCCAACCCAAATAATTGCAGTTTTATCTTTTTTATCTTTTAAATGTCTATCAATACAGTTAGCTGAAGCATTCAAAGTTCCATCTTCATACCATTTAATTTTTACTTCTTTAGTGCTGTACTTAACGTCTTTGATTTTCCTATAAGGTTTTATCCAAGTAATTCTTTTTCCTTCTTTTCTCCAAAAATCATCGTTACTTTTGATAGATTGTGAATATTTTTGTTGGTACTTACTTTTATTTGCTAAACTTGCTTTTACCCATTCTGGTTTAGTTTTTATAACTATTTCGGGAGGAGAAGAGCCATTTTCTTTTTTGCTTTTTGCTTTTTTTTTGATTTTTTTTGAAACCTTTTTTACTTTAGTTTTTTTCTTAACTTTTTTAGAAGATTTTTTTTTTATTTTAGATTTTTTTTTCTTTTTTTTAGGCATGTGAAAATTTTTTTTTTAAATTCTACTCATGTTATTTATGATTTTCCAGCTTTTATAATCGATTGGCATTACAGATAGTCTGCTCTGTTTAATCAACGCTAAATCGCCTAATTCCTTATGTTTTTTTATGTCTTCTAAGGCAACTGGTTTTGCTAGTTTCTTTTTAAACTTAACCGTAACAGCAACAAAGCGCCCACTTTTATCAGTTTTGTCTAAGTAGTGTTCTTTAATGACTTCAACAATACCTACAATTTCTTTACCAATATTTGAATGATAAAAAAAACAAAGGTCACCTTTTTTCATTGTCTTTAAATTTTTTGCAGCCTGATAATTTCTTACCCCATCCCACGGTGCCCCTTTGGCACCTGACTTTATCTGTTGATCAATAGACCATACATCTGGTTCAGATTTCATTAACCAATATTGCATTATAATTGAACTCCAGCACCTTTCAAAAAAGCAGCATTTTCATCAAGGGGCCATCTAGGTTTTGCTGGGTGATCTAATTGACTAAACTCTTTTAATTTAAATTTCTCCAAACCAACCATTGCTATCATAGCAGCATTATCTCCACAAAGTTCTATTGGTGGAAAAATACTTTGATAATTTTCTTCCTCACATAAATTGATTAGCATATTTCTAATATTTTGATTAGCAGCTACTCCTCCAGCAACTACAAAATTTTTTTTGGTTAGACCATTTTGTTTTTCAAATTCTTTAAAAGCAATTTTAGTTTTTTTATATAAAATTTCCTCTATAGTTTTTTGAAAAGATGCAGCTAGATCAAATTTTTCCTGATCTGTTTTAATATTTTTGGTTATTCTTAATACTGCCGTTTTAAGACCAGCAAAAGACAAATTACAACCACCTTTACTAAAAATAGGTTTTGGTAAATCATATTTATTAGGATCACCTTTTTTTGCTAAAATTTCAATTTGTGGACCACCTGGAAATTCAATACCTAAAAGTTTTGCAGTTTTATCAAATGCTTCTCCCAAAGCATCGTCGATGGTTGTTCCTAATCTTTTATATTTTCCTAATCCTTGAACATTTAAAAATTGTGAATGTCCACCTGAGATCAACAAAAGTAAATAGGGATAGTTTAAATTTGAATTCAACTTAGGACTTAATGCATGACCCTCTAAGTGGTTAACTGCTATAAAGGGTTTATTTATTGAAGCTGCAAAAGCTTTTCCAAAACTTAAACCAACAGACAAACAAACAATCAAACCAGGTCCTGCAGTGGATGCTACAGCATCAATTTCATTAATTTTTTTTCCACTGTCATCAATAGCTTTTTGAACAATCCAATCAATTTTATCAATATGTGCTCGTGCAGCTAATTCTGGAACAACTCCTCCAAATTCCTTATGTACTTCAACTTGGCTTGAAACAACATTTGATAAAACCACCGGACTCCCTAGCTCATTTTGAGATATAATTGATGCAGCTGTCTCATCACAGCTCGTTTCTATTCCGAGAATTAAGGGTTTTTTGCTCATTCAAATAGTTTTTAATAATTGTACAATCTCAATACAAGTAAGAAATAAATATATTTATGAATAGAAAAATTTTCATTGGATCTAGAGGTAGCAAGTTGGCTATGCTTTATGCTCAAAAAGCCAAAGATCAAATTGTCAAAAGTAGTGATTTAAGCGATGAAGATGTTGTAATAAAAAAAATTACTACAAAAGGAGATGAGATTCAGGATGTAAGATTGTCAGAAGTTGGTGGGAAAGGATTATTTTCAATCAATATTGAAAAAGAACTTCAAGATAAAAATATTGATATTGCAGTTCATGCACTCAAAGATATGCCAGCTTTTGAAACTCAAGGTCTTAAAACAGATGTATTCTTAGAAAGAAACGATCCAAGAGAAATTCTTATCACAAAGGATAAACAAAAATTAAATGAATTAAAAAAAAACTCTATAATTGGAACCTCATCTTTTAGAAGAGAATATCAAATTAAAAAAATCAGATCAGATCTTGAATGTAAACTTATTAGAGGGAATGTTGATACACGAATTAAAAAACTTAAAGATGGAACCTATGACGCAATAATCTTATCTTATGCAGGAATTAAATTTTTGAATTTTGACAGTGAAATTTCAGAAATATTTTCTCCTGAAAAAATAATTCCAAGTGCTGGACAAGGTATAATTGCACTTCAGTGTAGAGAGGACGATAAGGAAATAATCTCAGTTTTAAAAAGAATAAATCATAACGAAACATTTATGAGAGCACATGTTGAGAGAAATATTTTAAAAGTTTTGGAAGGAGATTGTGAAACCGCAGTCGGAGCCCACTCTATAATAAAAGATGACAAAGTTATTGTTGAAGCAGAACTATTCTCTTTAGATGGCTCAAAAAGATATTATGAAAAAAAAACTGGCAAAGTTGAAGACTTCAGCCAAATTGGTGAAGAAGTAGGTCAAATTTTAAAAACAAAATCTAATAATTCTTATAAAAGATAATATGCATATTTTACTAACAAGACCTTTAGAAGACTGCTCTGAAATGATTGTCAAATTCAAATCCTTAGGTCATAAAGTTTCTCACCTTCCTTTATTAAGTGTTGAGGAAGTACTTTACGACAAAATAAATTTTGCAGACTTAAATGGAGTTATCTTCACTAGTGCTAATGCTGTAAAATTTTTAAATCATGATGAAATTAATAAGACAATTAAATGTTTTTGTGTTGGAGAGGCAACTGAAAAAAAAGCAAGAAGTTTTGGTTTTCAAAATACAATTGCAGCTGAAGGTAATGTTTCAAATTTGAAAGAATTAATTTTACAAAATCATGGCCCTTCTGACGGACAGTTACTTTATGTAAGTGGAGAAACGATATCAGTTGATCTTGACCTGCAGTTATTAAAAGAAGGTTATAGTATCAAGAGGATTATAAATTATAGGGTCAACTATAATCAGAATTTTAATGAGGACTTTATTAGAGAATTAAAACAAAATATGCCTGATATGGTCTATGTTTACTCTCAAAACAGCGGATCAAGCTTTTTAAACTTTATCAAAATTCATCAATTAGAAAGTCTTTGGATGGATACGAATTTAATGTGTATAGGTGAAAAAACCTCATCAATACTGAACGAAATTAAATGGAAAAAGATATTTCTTTTTAATCCTGGAGAAGAGGAGTTTTTGTTATATAAAATTTAGCCATGGACATAATAAATAATTTTTCTGATATATTTTTATCAGTTTGGAATAAGGGCATTCTTGGAGTTGATATTTTTCAAATCGTAATTGGTATTGCTATTTTTTTAGTTTTTCTAATTTTTAGAGGCCTGATCAGTAAATTAGTTATTAAAAAATTAGAAATTATTTCTAAAAGAACCACAAACAAATTGGACGATACTTTTGTTCGCGCTTTAGAAGGCCCGGCAAGATTTTTACCAATCGTTTTAGGTTTTTTTATTGCAAGCTATTACATGACTTTTTCTGCAGAGGGTAGAGATGTAGTAGATACTATTAATAGAACATTGATAACTATTTTAATATTTTGGGTTATTCATCAAATAATCGAACCTGTATCTTATATATTAAGTGGACTAGATAAACTTTTAACAAGAGAACTTATTGGATGGATAATAAAGTCCTTAAAAGTATTAATTTTTATACTTGGTTTAGCTGCAGTTCTTGAGTTATGGGGAATTAAAATTGGCCCAATTATTGCAGGTCTTGGTTTGTTTGGTGTTGCAGTGGCTCTAGGTGCACAAGATTTATTTAAAAATTTAATTTCAGGAATTTTAGTATTAGTTGAAAAAAGATTTAAAATTGGAGATTGGATAGCAGTTGATGGAATAATAGAAGGGATAGTTGAAAAAATTGGCTTTAGGTCAACAACAATTAGAAAGTTTGATAAGTCTCTAGCAATTATTCCAAACTTTCAGTTCGCAGAAAATGCAGTCATAAATGTAAGTGAAACTTCAAATTGGAGAGTGAGGTGGATTATTACTCTTCAGTATGACTCTACCATTGAGCAATTAAAAAAAGTAAGAGACGAGATAGAAGAATATATAAATAAAAGTGAGGATTTTAACCAAGCAACAGGAGTTGCTGTTAGAATAGAAAAATTTTCAGATAGTTCTATTGATTTGCTGGTGAGGTGTTTTACGAACTCTAATAGTTGGAGTAATTCTCTAGAAGTGAAAGAGAGATTAGCAATTGAAATTAAACAGATAGTTGAGAAAAATGGTGCTTCTTTTGCTTTCCCAAGTCAGTCGATTTATGTCGAAAAAAAATGATAGCAATTTTTTATTTAGTTTTACAAATTCTAAAACTTTACTCATATGTTGTAATAGCAAATGTAGTTGTAAGTTGGTTAATTGCCTTTAACGTTTTAAATACCCAAAACAGATTTGTTTATTCTCTTTTAGAATTAACCTACAGACTTACAGATCCAATTTTAAACAAAATCAGACGTTTTATACCTAATTTAGGATCTTTAGACATATCTCCGGTAATTCTTCTACTATTGATTTGGTTTATTGAAATGTGTATGAAGCTCTACATCGCGCCAATGATTTTTTAGAAAGATAAAATGATTTTAATAGATGGGAAGAAAGCTGCTGCAGAATTAAGACAAGAGCTTAAGCATGAAGTCACAGGATTAAAAGCAAAATACAATAAAGTACCTGGCTTAACAGTCATTCTTATAGGTGATTTAACTCCGAGCCAAATTTATGTACGTAACAAAGAAAAATCAGCTAATGAAGTAGGTTTAAAATCTGAAGTTATTAAATATCCAGATTCAGTCGAGGAAAAAACAGTATTAGAAAAAATTAAAGAATTAAATACGGATGAGACAGTTTCAGGAATTCTAGTTCAACTGCCACTTCCAAAACATATTAATAAACAAAAAGTAATTGAAACAATTTTACCCTCAAAAGATGTTGATGGTTTTCATCCAATGAATGTTGGAAATCTTTCTTCTGGATATGAAAGTTCAGTACCATGTACTCCTTTGGGTTGCTATTTATTGATCAAAAAAGTTGAACCTAATTTAAATGGAAAAAAAGCAGTAATAGTTGGAAGATCAAATTTAAATGGAAAGCCAATGACCCAACTTCTCTTAAAAGAAAATTGCACAGTAACAATTACTCATTCAAAAACTAAAGATTTAAAAGCTGAATGTTTAGAAGCAGATATAATAGTTGCAGCAGTTGGAATTCCAGAACTTGTTAAAGGTGATTGGGTTAAAAAAGATACTATTGTTATTGATGTTGGTATTAATAAAACTGACAAAGGAATTGTTGGAGATGTGGATTTTGATGAAGTTTCTAAAAATGCAAAAGCTTTAACGCCGGTTCCAGGTGGTGTAGGCCCAATGACAATCGCTTGTTTATTGAAAAATACCATAGAGTGTTTCAAAAGAACGCAAATTTAGCAATTAAATCTCACAATTTATTCTGTTAATCTAAGATATGAAAAAACCAAAGTATCCATACAGGATTGCCATAATTTTTCTTTTACTAACTTTTCCAACAATTGGAGCTACTCAACTGGGTTGGTACCTTCACGACCAGCAAACAGGTTTTGATTATGGAATGATTGTAGGTACAGTTTCAGTAGTTTATGCAGCTTACTTATTGTACGAAAAAAAATGGAGAGAGGAAGACGAAGATTAGTTTATGGAAAAAATAATTTTTTTTGGCTTAGTAATACCAATTATGGCTTATGTACTATATTTAGGTGGTATGGCAATAATGAACGGATTTAATGCTAAAGAAGCCAATAGAGCAGAAAAAGAAGAGATCGAAGCGGAGACTAAATCAACCATTTCAACCGACAATAGTTCTTTAAGTGATGAGTTAGCAAAATTAAATAGTTTGCGTGAAAGTGGAGTGCTAACCCAAGAAGAGTTTGAGAAAGCAAAAAACAAATTACTAAATTCTTAAGATGATAAGAATTATTCCCAATAAAAATAATATTGGGGCTGAGATTGACACTGATCTTCAAAAACTTTCAAAAGAAAATTTCAAAATCATTATTAATGCTCTAAATAAATATGGAATGATTTTTTTTAAAAGACAAAATCTTTCCTCTAAACATTATGTTGAGTTTGCTAAAAATTTTGGAAAACTTGCAGATTATCCAAGATTAAAAGGATTAAACAAAAAATATCCTCAGATAACTGTTGTTCAAAGAAAAGAAAGCGATAAAGGACCCAGTTTTGGTGAACAGTTTCACACAGATTCTATTTATACAAAAAAACCACCAAGATTTACTATGTTGCTATCAAAATTAGTTCCCAAAAAAGGAAAAGCAAATACAGAGTTTTGTTCACAATATCATGCTTTTAAAAATCTAACTGAACCTATGAAACGAAAATTATCAAGTTTAAAGGGAGTTTATTCCTCTGAGGGTCCAATTTCAATTACCACAAAAGAGAGAGTAAAAGAGAAAGGGAAAAAAATAAAAGAATTAAAATCTACTCATAAAATTATAAGAAAAATAAGTTCAAATTATGCGATCTATTCTAGCCCAGGTCATTTAGTTGGATTTCAGCCAAAAATTAAAAATGAAGTTGATTTAAAAAAAAAATTATTCAAACACCAAATTAAAAAAAAATTTCAACATTCACTGGAATGGGAAAAAAATCAATTAGCTATTTGGGATAACAGATCCATGTTGCATCAAGCAACACCCTTTAAAGGTAATAGAATTATGCACAGAATAACAATTCTTTAATTTTTTTCCATTAACCACAAACTATCATTCGCTAAAAAATAAATTTTACCATTTTCAGGATGAACCTGGATATCTCTTAGCCTTCCAATTTTATTTTTAAAAATTAGACTTTCTTTAACATTTGATAGGTCACTAAAATCAAGAGCTCTAAGGGATTTATCTTTCAAAGAAGTTACCAAAGCGAGACCATTCCATTCTTTAAATTCTGAACCTTTGTAAATTGTGATGGCACTAGTTGCAATTGAAGGAACCCAGTATTTAATAGCTTTTGTAAACCCAGGCTTCCATTTTGGTCCAATTTTGCTGCCTGAATAATTTGTTCCACCCCAACCTAAAATCTTCCATCCATAGTTTTCACCTTTTTTTGCCTCACCAAACCAGTCGCCTCCTTTAGCGCCGTGATTACTCATATAAATTTTTCCATCAAAAGGAGATAGGGCTAAACCTTGAGGGTTTCTAATACCTATTTGATATATTTCTGGGAGCCAATCTGATTTTCCTTCAAACTTAGGATTATCTTTTGGAATACTTCCATCTAGATGAATTCTAATAATACTTCCAGGATGTTGAGATGGATCTTGTGCAATCATACCTTGTCCTCTTTCACCAGCAGATGCAAATAAATAATTGTCTTTAATAGCCAGTCTTGATCCAAAATGATAACCCGAGTCAATTGGAGGATTCGCCTGAAAGATATTTTCAAATTTTAACTCTCTTTTATCAAACATTGCCTTTGCAATTGAAGTACTTGTTTTCCAGTTTGATCTATTTTCCGAGTATGAAATCCAAACCGTATTGTCTTGATAAATAATATCTAGCAATCCACCTTGACCAACTACTAAAAAATCTAAATTATGTTTAACCTCGAAAATTTCTTTTGAAAGAATGTTTATAATTTTAATTTTTCCACTTTTTTCAGTAACTAATAGCTCATCTTTATTTATAAAAGATGACCCCCAAGGATCATCGAGATCTGCAATTTTTTTAAAATTAAAATCATTCGAAAAACTATTTGAACTAATAAAAGTAAAAAAAATTATATATAAAAAATATCTAATCACTTTATGAAAGTTTAGATCTACCACCATCAACTGCAATTATCTGACCGGTAACCCAGGAACTATCTTCTGTAATTAAAAATTTTGCAAGTGATGCAGAGTCTTTTCCTTCTCCTAATCTTTTAAGAGGGTGAGCCTTTGCTATTCCTTCTGCAATAGCTGTATTTTTTAGCATTGGTTCTGCAATTTTAGATTTGGTAAGACTTGGAGCAACACAATTTACTCTGATATTTGGAGCAAATTCAGCAGCAAGAGAAACAGTTAAACCTTCAACAGCTGCCTTTGCAGATGCGATGATTGCGTGGTTAGTAAAACCCCTCTGTGCAGCAACAGTTGAAAATAAAACAATTGAGCCTTTATTTTTTTTCAAACTCTCTTGATAACCCTGGATAGCCTCAACTGCTGAATATAAATTTAGCTTCATACATTTATTGAAATCTTCCTCTTTCACCATTCGTAATGGTTTTAAATCAATAGAACCAACACAATAAGCAATACCTTTTATTTCTGGTACATCGGTTTTAACTTTTTCTATAAATCCTTCCTCTAAAACATCTGCAAGTGTGAATGGACATCCTAGCTTATCAGCTAAAGCGCTTACTTCACTTTCGTTCCTGGCAACTAAATGAATATCATAACCAGAGCTTTTTAATTGTTCAGCAAGACTAGAGCCAATAGATCCTGTCGCACCAAAAATAAGATATTTTTCTGACATAAAAAATTTTATTAGTTATATTTAACCATGAAGTTATTTTTTATACTTGGTAATCAATTATTTCCAACAAAATACATCGACCGCTTCAAAAAAGACCATACTTTCTTTATGGCAGAAGATAAAGGTTTATGTACCTATGAAAAACACCATAAGCAAAAAATTCTTTTGTTCTTATCTTCTATGCGATCCTACGCAGATAGTCTTAAGAAAAATAAATTTAAATTAGAATATTCAAAAATTGAAGACAAAGAATTTAGTGAAGATTATTTAAAAAAATTAAAAAAAATCATTGCCCAAAAAAAAATCAAGGAAGTATCTAGCTTCGAGATAGAAGATAAACCTTTTGAACAAAAGATTTCTTTATTTTTTAAAAAAGAGAAGATTGAATGGAATATTATTCAAACACCAATGTTTCTTAATTCTCGTGAAGAATTTAAAAAATATCTAGGAAACTCAAAAAAACCATTTATGGCAACTTTTTACAAAGAGGTAAGAAAAAAATCAGGAATACTAATGGGATCAGATGGTAATCCAATTGGTGGTAAGTGGAGCTTTGATGAAGATAATAGAAATAAATTACCTAAAGATATTTCTATACCAAAATTTCCCAAAATTAATGAAACAAGTTACACAAAAAAATTGAAACCTATTATTGAAAAATTGTTTAAAGACCATCCAGGTAGCACAGATCATTTTTGGTTTGCAACAGAATATGATGATGTAGTCAAACTTTTAAATTTTTTTATTAAAGAAAAATCAAACCTATTTGGTGACTATGAGGATGCTGTAGATCAAAAAGATAACATTCTTTTTCATAGTGCTTTAAGCCCATATATTAACCTTGGGCTAATAACACCTGAATTAATAATTCACAAAGTTTTAGATTTTCATAAAAAAAATAAAATAAGAATGAATTCTTTGGAAGGCTATATCCGTCAGGTAATTGGTTGGAGGGAGTTTATGAGAGGTATTTATCAGGGTTATTCTAAAGAAATGGAAACTAGAAATTTCTTTAAACAAAATAGAAAAATGAAAAACTCTTGGTACGAAGGAAATACTGGCCTTCCACCATTAGACTATGCAATTAAGAATGCAGTCGATTATGGTTGGTCACATCATATCGAAAGATTAATGATCTTATCTAATATTATGAACTTGTGTGAGATTAAGCCTACCATTGTTTATAAATGGTTTATGGAAATGTTTGTCGATTCATCTGACTGGGTGATGGTTCCAAACGTTTATGGAATGGGACTGTTTAGCGATGGAGGTATTTTTGCAACCAAACCTTATATATGTGGATCCGCATATTTTATGAAAATGATGGATTTTAAAAAAGGAGAGTGGTGTAATACTATGGACGGACTTTATTGGAGATTTATAGATAGAAATAGAAAATTTTTTTTGAAAAATCCTCGTTTATCAATGATGGTTCGTATCTTTGATAAAATGAAAGATGAAAGAAAAAAACTAATTCTTTCAGAGGCTGATAAATTTATTAGACAAAATACTATTTAATGAAAAAAGAAAATTTGCCGTCTAAAACCTGTCCTGTTTGCAAAAGACCTTTTACATGGCGAAAAAAATGGAGGCTTAATTGGCATAAGGTAAAGTATTGTTCAAAAAAGTGCTCTAAGTGATCTACTTATCGTTATTCGTAATATCTTTTTTAGCAGCAACTATTTTACCATTTTCTTCCGAACTTACATTGGCAGGGTTAATTGTAACATCAAATTATGACAATTTGTTATTGTTAATCGTTGCAAGCTTTGGAAATGTTTTAGGATCTGTTGTTAATTGGGCTTTAGGATTTTACTCAAGAAATCTTAGTTCAAAAAAATGGTTTCCATTTAAAGAAACACAAATAGAAAAATCATCAAAATGGTTTAGAAAGTTTGGCAAATGGTCTTTATTATTTGCTTGGGTCCCTGTTTTAGGTGATCCATTAACTTTAATTGCAGGTTTATTGAGAGTTAAATTTTTAGATTTTATTATTTTAGTAGCAATTGGAAAAGTAAGTAGATACCTTATTGTCTTCTATTTGATTGGTTAAGTAATGAACGTAAAAATTGAAGACCCAAATTATATCAAAGATAT
This sequence comes from Pelagibacteraceae bacterium AG-430-E20, assembly GCA_003209915.1. GTDB lineage: Bacteria > Pseudomonadota > Alphaproteobacteria > Pelagibacterales > Pelagibacteraceae > Pelagibacter. The sequence continues at coordinate 218,411 of QCOF01000003.1, forward strand.
AAATTATTATTCTAAAACACTTTGTGATAATTTTAAAAAACTTTTATGAACAACAAATTTTTTGAATGGGCAGGGGTCATAACTGCAATATTGTATTCTTTATTTGTTGCATCAAATATTGGAATAGAGTTCTTTGGTTTTTGCTTGTTGCTTTTATCAGCAATTTTAATTGGAATTTGGGCTTATAGAGGAGGTCACAAAGGTATTTTATTTTTACAATTTTTCTATGCAACTGCAGGAATCATTGGAATGATTAGATGGTATTAGCTGAAAGTTGAAATTATTTTTGGAATATAATTTTTAAAATTAAAGAACCCTTTATTACAGTATTGCCAAGAAATTCGATCAAGATCTCTGTATAAAAATTCTATCTTTAAATTATTAGAATTTAGATAATCTAAATTTTCTCCAACAGCTGGATATAATCCGTAGCAATTTTCAATATTGTTAATTTCATTGATATTAATTACCTCAGAATCAATTTTTTTATCTTTTAGCCTTTGCTTTTGGTCTTCCACTAAAAGAGACTTAAATTTCACTAATCTTTCACTGAGCTTGATAGATCTATTTTCATTTTTATTAGAAACTATATAAATTTTTTTAAAAAAATTTTTGTTAAAGTCAGTGATTTCAAATGAGAGATTATTTTCAAAAATTATAAGATTTTTTTTCTTAATGTCTTGAGGGTTGCTAAATTCTTGATTTATAACCGAGTAAGATCTTTCAGAGTTTTTTGGAGGAGCGTTTTCATTTAATTTTATATTTTGAAATCTATTATTGGTAAATTTTTTAATATTCCACTCGCTTGCTAAATAATGCTTACCTTGTGTTTGAATTCCAGCGACCCACCTCCATCCTAGGGTGTTCGATGCAGCATCTCCGTCATACAGATGTTGCATAAAAAATTCAGCACCTAGCTGCCATGGTAACTCTAGAGTAAAAATCCAAATACTTGCAAACCACATTCTGGTATGGTTATGAAGATAATTATTTTCTTTGAGCTCATTTACCCATACATTAAAACACTCAATATTTGTTTTACCTTCGATGGCATTTAAATATTCTTTATTATCCTTTAATTCTTCTTTTATTTTTTTTAACTCTATTAAATAATCATCCCAAACATTAGGTCTTAGTTCAAGCCAACCTTTCCAATAAGTACGCCACAAAACCTCTTGGATAAACTTTTCATTTTTTGCAAAAGAAAATTTATTAAGAGATTTATTTATGACTTCTTTTTCGCTTATTATCCCGTGTGTGATGTAAGGGGATAGACAGGATACATTAGATCTATTCTCTGACCCAAAATCAAAATTTCTTAACTTAGAATATTCAGAAAGATTATTTTCCACAAAATGATTTAATTTTTCAATGGCTTTCGCCCTTGAAGCCTCAAACAACATATTAAACTACCTTGATTTTTTTTTCTTCAGACCCAGTTTGTCACTATGCCTTAATCTAAGAACAACAATTGCTCCAGCAATTAACAGTATAGCCACTGCCTCATAGACAAGAGCGGTAGGATCCATTTCTTTGCCTTGTAGAATAATAAACCTAGCAAGAGCTGTTATTGCAATAAGAAGTGGTAAGGTAATACTTATAGATTGTTGATTCCAAAAAACTCTCACCATCGCTAGTACCTCTAAATATAGAAACATTAAAAGCAAATCAGCTAATGTAACTAGTTGATTTGCAAACATATTTGAAATTTCAATACCAACAGCAATAATAGTGCTGATTAAAATAATGCACATTAATCCTAACTGTAAGTTTTTCGCTATCTTATCCATTACTTATCTTTACTAAATGGGAGCCATTTTTCAAACACTGATTTTGAAGGCCCATCATAAGGAATAGAGTAAGAATTTGGGTTTGGACTTGTTAAAACTTCAATTCCTTTTGAAAAAACAAAAATAAATACAATTACAAAAACAATGACCATTATTTTAAATGGATCAAAATTTTTTGTTCGAAAAACACTAGCAGATCTTTCCTCTGCCCTGTGGAATTGTTTGAATGTCATATATACAGCAAATATTAAACCAATGTGAGCTAAAAAAAGTCCAGCCCAGCCAAATGCAAAAGTTGTATATGAAAATACATACAAACTAAAAACAGTAGTCCAAATAAAACTTAGGACCAAAAGAATTTGTAATCTAACTGTTTTAGGAAGGGCACGAAGATCATTTTTGCTGTCATCAAATAAAATATTAGCAGTATCTCTCATCCAATTTTTTAATGATTCCATAATTTTAAGATATAGCTTTAAACTAATTTGACAAACGATAAATTGACCTAAGATTAATTAAGAACGCAGTTTTTTCTTGTGATAATTAATAAATTTTTCAACATTTGACTTGTTAAACGTTTTATTTTCCTCGAACGAAACTTTTTTCATTGAGTAAGCTGTGCTCTTAGTTTGTCTAGAATTAATTGTAACATTTCCTTTATAAAGTTTTAGTTTCACAGAACCGTTTACCTTATTTTTTTTTAGATCTACAATTTTTTGTAGTTTAAATCTTTCTTTGGAAAACCAGTAACCATTATAAATAAGTTCGGCATATCTAGGCATGATTTGATCTTTTTTATGCATGGTGTCTTTATCTAAGGTTACAGACTCTATGGCTCTATGTGCATGAAGCAATAGAGTACCTCCAGGAGTTTCGTAAACCCCTCGCGACTTTATACCAATGAATCTATTTTCCACTAAATCAACTCTCCCAATTCCATTTTTACCTGCGAGTTTGTTTAATTTTTCTAATAATTTTGCTGGAGAAAGTTTTTTTCCATTAACAGCAAATGGATCTCCGTTTTTAAAATTGATAGTAACAAAAGAAGCTTTATTTGGTGCCTTTTCAGGTGAAACTGATCTTTGAAAAATAAATTCTGGAGCAGAGTTTTTTGGATTTTCTAAAAGCTTACCTTCAGTAGAGGTGTGAAATAAATTATCATCAACTGAAAAAGGTGGAGCACCTTTTTTATCCTTTGGAATAGCTATGTTGTGTTTTTTTGCATAATTAATTAGATCAGTTCTAGATTTTAAATTCCATATTCTCCACGGTGCTATGATTTTTATTTTTGGTCCAAAGTAATGATACCCTAGCTCAAATCTTACTTGGTCGTTTCCTTTACCAGTTGCTCCATGAGAGACTGCGTATGCTTTAAATTTCTTAGCAACTCTGATTTGATCTTTAGCTATAAGTGGTCTTGCAATAGACGTACCTAACAAGTAGATACCTTCATAAATAGCATGACCTCTGATCATTGGATAAACATAATCTTTTACAAAGACATCTTTTAAATCTTTAATAATTATTTTTGTTACACCAAATTTCTTTGCATTAGAGATTATTTTTTTTCTATCAATCTCTTGCCCCACATCTGCAGTGTAACAAATTACTTCTGCATCATAATTTTCTTGGAGCCACTTTAAAATAATAGAGGTATCAAGCCCTCCAGAGTATGCTAGGACAATTTTTTTTTTTGATTTCATTAAATTAACTGCAAGCTTTTCGAGATGCGTTATAAGCCTTTGTAAATCCTAGTAATGAATAATGATCAATTGTTTGAGAGCCTTTTTGATTATATCCAGTAACCATTAATCTAGATCCTTTTCTCATTTGCTTAATCATTCTTAATTCAATTTTATTATCGGCAATCCAAGCAAAGCCTTGTTCTTTAATATCAAATTTAAACTTATTTTTTCCTGAAGCTGCAGTAACAGAGTTGCTTTTGTTAAATTCATAGCCTGGAGTAACACTTACTTCATTAGTAATACTTTCGTTTGGTCTAAAGGCTACAAATAATTTTGCATCTCTCTTGTTTGATTTTGGTGCTTGCAAGATAGGTGAGGATTGTGCAAAACAAACTTTTCCACTTGCTTCAGAAACTACCATTGCCTCCCAATCTTTGTACTTACCTATTTTTTTTACTTCTTGAGCATGAAGTTGACCAAAGCTTGTTAAAAACAAAACAGTAAAAAATGTTATAATTTTTTTAATTAAGGACATGGATTTGGGTAAATTTTTTGAACGTGGTTAATTTCTTTAATGACATCATCTGATAGATTAACATTTACACTTTCTATGTTGGTTTTCAACTGCTCCATTGTTGTTGCACCAATAATTACACTTGTCATAAAGTCCTGTATTTCACAAAATTTGATAGACATTTGACTCATATCAAGATTATGTTTTTTGCTTATATTGTAATAAAGCTCTACTGCTTCTTCAGTATTTGGCTTTCTGTATCTTGTCCAAAAATCAAAATCTCTTTCCATTCTAGATCCTTTTGGAAATTTTTTATTTCTGTATTTTCCACTTAAATAACCACTTGCAAGGGGAGAGTATGACAAACAACCAATTTCCTCTCTTATGGATACCTCAGCTAATCCAACTTCATAGGATCGATTCAATAAACTATATGGATTCTGGATTGACATCATTCTAGGTAAATTTTTGTCCTTTGAAAGTTTAAGAAAACTCATTGTTCCCCAAGGGGTTTCGTTCGATAAACCAATATGCCTAATTTTACCCTGATCTATGTATTTATTTAATTCTCCCAATACATCTTCAAATTGGTTCCAGTCATTTTCTTGATGAACATAACCCAATCTACCAAAATTATTTACTTTTCTTTCTGGCCAATGAAGTTGATACAAATCTACATAATCTGTTTTAAGTCTCTTGAGACTATTATTTAATGCAGTCTCTAAGTTTGTACCAACAAAACTATTTTCTCCATTTCTCAAATAATCTCTAGCAGGTCCAGCAACTTTGGTTGCAAGAATTACCTCATCTCTTTTTTTGGTTTTCTCAAACCAGTTTCCAATAATCTCTTCAGTGTCCCCGTAAGTTTCTTTTCGTGGAGGAACAGCATATAATTCTGCAGTGTCCCAAAAATTTACTCCCTGATCTAAAGCAAAATCCATTTGTTCAAATGCTTCATTTTGAGTATTTTGTTCACCCCAAGTCATGGTACCGAGACAAATTGTGCTTACTTTTAAGTCCGTGTTACCTAGATTTTTGTAATTCATCTGAAAATTATGTTAATGTTTTATTAACCTTTTAAGGTATCTTGAATAATTAGTAAAAGGCTATTATATAGTGTCCATATGGAATTTGATAAAAACGGAATACTAAATAGAGCTAAGGCAGCTCAACAATCAACTGTTGTAATGGATGAAGGCTTAAGAACCTACATGCTAAAAGTTTACAACTATATGGCAACAGGAATTTTATTAACAGGAATAGTTGCGCTGTTAACATTTAAAATGTCAGTCGTTACTAACGATGCTGGATCTATTGTGGGTCTAACTCAAATGGGTAATGCAATTTATATGTCAGGTTTAAAATGGCTTGTGATGCTTGCGCCATTAGGAATTGTTTTTTATATGAGTTTTGGAATTAATAAAATGAGTGCATCAAAAGCTCAGACAACTTTTTGGGTTTTTGCAGGGTTGATGGGCTTATCTTTATCTTCAATCTTATTAGTTTACACAGGTATGAGTGTAACAAGAGTTTTCTTCATTTGCTCAGCAACTTTTGGAGCGATGAGTATTTATGGTTATACGACTAAAAGAGATTTAACTAAATTAGGTTCATTCTTAATGATGGGTTTAATTGGAATAATTATAGCTTCGATAGTTAATATATTTATGAAATCATCAATGATGTATTTTGTAATTTCAATATTGGGAGTTTTAATTTTTGTTGGTCTTACTGCCTACGATACACAAAAAATTAAAAATATGTATGCCGCTAGTGATACGGGTGAAATCATGGGCAAAAAAGCAGTAATGGGTGCATTAACTCTTTACTTAGACTTTATAAATTTATTTATAATGTTGTTAAGACTTTTTGGTCAAAGACGATAGTTTTTTCAGAGTTTTTTCCAATTCGTATTTTTCAATAAAGTTTTAAGTTCAAAAGAATTTTTTAAGATTTTACCATTTGTATCAGTAATCAGATACTTAAGATTTTTATTTTTGGGTTTGAAATTTTTACAAATTTTATACAGGGCATTTTCTGTAGCGTTCTTAAAAACACTAAAACTAACTTGCTTGGTAGAAATATTTAGTCCGTAGTCCTTCCATGATCCTTCAGAAACCATCTTTGCATATAGATCTAAAATAATTTTGAGTTCATCTTTTTCAAAAAATTGTTTTTGCTCTATTTTATTTTGTGGATTATTGATTACTAACTTTAGATTACTGCGCATCAATTTTGTGTTTGTTTATCAAAGGAATTTGAAAGGCAGTAAAGATTATTGTTATTGGCAACATTCCCCAAACTTTAAAATTGACCCAGAATTCC
>QCOF01000004.1 GCA_003209915.1 Pelagibacteraceae bacterium AG-430-E20
TGCAGGGCCATTTTCCAGAAAACCCTGTCATGCCTGGTGTTTTAATTGTAGAAGCATTTGGACAAGCTGCAGCTGCTTTAACAGCACACGGATTAGATAAATCTACTTATGAAAACAAATTAGTTTTTTTAATGGGTGTTGATAAAGCTCGTTTCAGAAACCCAGTTATCCCAGATTGTAAATTGGAATTAAATATAGAAGCCATCAGATCACATGGACGTGTTTGGAAATATAAAGGCGAAGCTTTTGTTGATGAAAAAAAAATGGCAGATGCTCAATGGTCTGCTACTATTGTAGATAGAAAATAATCAGTAATATTTATTGATAAGTATTAAGTCAATGTTTTGATACAAAACCTTGAATGATTAATCCATTTTTTCATAATAAAGGTCCTTTTAAACTAGAGAAAGTTTTAAATTTTATCAAGGTTGAAATTGACTCTGAAAATTTACAAAAAGAAATTTATGACGTAAAAGATTTACATACCGCGTCAGATAAGGATATTTCTTTCTTTCATTCAAAAAAATATGAAATAGCAGCCTCAACTACTAAAGCAGGCTATTGTTTAACCACTAAACAGTTATCCAATATTCTTCCAAAGAATTGTATACCAATCGAAGTTGACAATGTTCTTGTATCTACATCAATGATAACCGAAATGTTTTACCCTGATGCAATTTCAGATGATTTTGACTCTGAAACAACAAATATTGAAAAAACATCTTTTCATGAAACTGTTAAGCATGGCAAAAATATATTAATTGGTAATAATGTTAAAATAGGATCAAATTGTTCAATAGGTCATAATACAATCGTTGAAAGCAATGTTGTTATTGGAGACAATTGTTCTATTGGTTCTAATGTTATTATTAGAAACACTTTCATAAAAAATAATGTTTCAATTTTAGACAGTTGTGTAATTGGAAAAAAAGGATTTGGATTTTTTCCTAATAAAGCAAATAATATTCGTTATCCGCATATTGGTATCGTTATAATTGAGGATAATTGCGAAATTGGGTGTGGTTCAACTATTGACAGAGGGTCATTGTCTAACACTATCATTGGTAAAAATACCTTTTTAGACAACCAAGTACATATCGCTCATAATAATAAAATTGGTGAAAATTGTATTATTGCAGGTCAAGTTGGATTTGCAGGAAGCTCAACACTAGGTAATAATGTAATGATTGGTGGTCAAGCAGGGGTATCTGGACATTTAAAAATTGGAAACAATGTTCAGATAGGTGGAGGTTCAGGAGTAATTAAAGATATTCCTAATAATTCTAAAGTAATGGGTTATCCGGCTAAAGAATTAAAAAGATTTATTAAGGAAAACAAATGATACACAAAACTGCAATAATTGATCCAAAAGCAAAAATATTTTCAGATGTTGAGATTGGTCCATATTGTGTAATTGGTCCTGACGTGGAAATTGGTGAGAAAACTATTATTCAATCTCATGTTAATATTACCGTAAATGCTAAAATTGGAAAGGGAAATAAAATTTATCCTTTTGTTTCGATTAATCATCCACAGGACCTCAAATACAATGGAGAGCCTTCAAATTTAATAATTGGAGACAATAATAAAATTAGAGAATATGTAACAATAAATCCTGGAACAGCTGGTGGGGGTGGCAAAACAGTTATTGGAAATAACTGTTTATTTATGATTTCATCACACATTGCTCATGATTGCCTAGTTGGAAATAATGTAATAATTGCAAACAATGTGCCTTTAGGAGGACATGCAATAATTGAGGACAATGTTGTTATTGGTGGCAATTCTGCTGTTCAGCAATTCACTAGAATTGGGAAAATGGCAATGATAGGGGGTATGACAGGTGTTTTGCATGATGTAATCCCTTATGGATTGTCTACAGGAAACAGAAATTCATTAATAGGGTTGAACTTAATAGGTTTAAGAAGAGCCAAGTTTGAAAACAAGAATATAATAGGGTTAAGTGAAGCTTATAAAGAGATCTTTGCTACAAAAAATATTTATGAAAATATAAGTAAATTAACAGTTTCTTTAAAAGAAAATCCATTAGTCACAAATGTAATTAATTTTATAACAAAAGATAAAAAAAGATCTATTTGCACACCGTTTTCATAAGATGATTGGATTAATATTTGGTGATACTGACTTTCCAAAAGAAATTTTAAAAACCATAAAAAAAAAGAAGATAAACTATTTGATAATAGATTTATCAAAATCAAAAAAGTTTAAAAAAGATAAAAAATCTTACGCAGTCTCCTTAGGTCAATTTGGTAAAATCATAAATATTCTTAAAAAAAATAAATGTAAACGTGTCTTATTTGCTGGAAAAGTAAATAGACCAAATTTTTCTAAATTGAAATTAGATTTAAAAGGAATTTTTTATATCCCTAGAATAGTTAAAGCAGCAAAGCTTGGAGATGCAGCAATACTAAAAGAAATAATTAAAATATTAGCTCAAAATAAGATCAAAACTGAAAATTCACTTTTATTTAATCCCGAGTATTCATTGAACAAAGGTAATTATTCGAAATTTAAACCAAACAAAGAAGATCTATTAGATATTAAAAAAGCAGTAATAAAATTAAATAATTTAAGACAGTATAATTTTAGTCAAGGTATAGTAGTTAGAAATAACAAAATAGTTTCCATAGAAGGAAAAGATGGAACTAAAAAAATGCTAGAAAAAAGCATAAGCAAAAAATTTAGAAATCGTGGAGTTTTAGTAAAGTTTCCAAAAAAGAAACAGGACTTGAGGATAGATCTACCAACCATAGGATTGAAAACAATTAAACAAAGTAAAAAAGCTGGATTAAAGGGCATTGTTATTAAGAGCAGACAACATGTTTTTTTAGATAAAAGGAAATGTATTGAATATGCTAATAAAAATAAGATGTTTATCACAGTAATATGAAAAAAATTTTTATAATAACTGGTGAACCCTCTGGAGATAAACTTGCTTCCAAAGTGATATCCAAACTCCAAAAAGATAATCCTAACATCCAATATTCATGTGTGGGTGGAACACATTTATACTCATTAGGGATAAAATCTATTTTTGAACTTAAAGAAATTACATATATTGGTTTTACAAGTGTTTTGTTTAATATTTTTAAGATTAAAAGAAAAATAAGTAAAACAGTAGAAGAGGTAATAAAATTTAATCCAGATATTTTATTTACTGTAGATAGTCCTGATTTTACATTAAGGGTTGCTGAAAAAGTAAAAAAATTGAATAACAAAATTAGGACTATTCACTATGTGGCTCCCCAAGTTTGGGTATGGAGAGAGGGAAGAATTAAAAAATTTAAAAAGTTTTTAGATCATATTTTATTATTATTTGATTTTGAAAAAAAATATTTCGATAAAGAAAATATTCCAAACACTTTTGTGGGCCATCCATTATTAGAAGAAGAGGCCAATAAAAAAATAAACATATCCAACATAATACCAAATGATAAAAAAATTATCTCCATATTTTGTGGGAGTAGATTATCTGAAGTAAATTTGCTTTTACCTATCTTGATTGATTTTATAAATAAAATGAATAAGAAATATGATAATTTTATTTTTGTTTTCCACGCCACATATGAAAATAAGGATTTAATTAGTAAAAAGATTAAGCATATTAATTTAGAAAATACTGAGGTTATTTCTGAAGATAATATTAAAAAACAAATACTAAATAATTCTATATTTGCAGTTTCTAAATCTGGAACAGTTTCTCTCGAAATTTGTAATGCTAAAGTACCTTCAATAATAATCTATAAAATGAATTTTTTAAATTTTTTAATCATAAAAATGCTGGTAAAAATTAAATTTGCTAACATCATCAATATTATTAACAACAAAGAAGTAATCCCTGAACTCATACAGAAAGAGTGCAATTCCAAAGAGATATATAATTCAGTTGTTTATTTTTTGAATAATCCAGAATTAATGAAAAAACAAATAAATGATTGTGAAGAAACTTTAACCAAAATCAGATCTAAAACCTCTTCTTCTAATGAAGCTTCATCTGTTTTAACTAAGTTTCTTATTAGCTAATCTTTTTTTTACTTCTTCTTTTCCAAGTGAAATAATTATATCGTATATTCCAGGTCCAAATTTTGAGCCAGTTAAAGCTACTCTCAGAGGCTGTCCAACCCCTTTAAAATTTGTATCATTTGATTGAATAAGTTCATTTACAATTGGTTCTAATGTTTCTTTGCTTAATACATCAACTTTATTCAAATTCTCATTAAAAACAGAAATAATTTTTTTTGCTTTAACGTCAATTAGTTTTAAATCCTCTTGATTAAAATTAACTTCATCTGTCAGTATATATTGAGCATTGTTAAATATATCCTCTAATGTTTTTGCTTTATTTTTTAAAAAAGTTAAAGATTTTTTGATTTTATCTTTTTTATCTGACTTAATTTCATTTTTAAATAATTTGCAGTACTCTGCTAATTGAGTAAATAAATCATTTTCATCAATATTCTTAATATAGTGCTCATTCATTGAATATATTCTGCTTATATCTAGTTTAGATGGTGACTTTCCTATGCCCTCTAAGTTAAAATATTTAATGCTTTCATCTAGGGTAAATATTTCTTTATCTTTAAAAGACCATCCTAATCTTAAAAGATAGTTTCTTAATGCATCTGGCATAATACCAATCTTTGAATAGTCGTCTAAAGTTGATGCTTTATCACGTTTCGAAAGCTTTTTTCCATCGATTGTGTGTATTAAAGGTATATGAGCAAATGAAGGCATTTCCCATTTCATAGCTTGATAAATTTGCATTTGTTTAAAAGTATTAATTTTATGATCATCACCCCTAATTATATGAGTCATATTCATTTGATGATCATCAACTGATGCTGACAAGTTGTAGGTAGGCGTTCCATCATTTCTTAAGATGATAAAATCTTCTATCGTGTTATTATCAATTTCAACATCACCTTGAACCAAATCTTTTAATATTGATTTGCCATCTATTTTACTTTTAAATCTTATAACTGGTTCAATATTCTGAGATATATCGCTTTCTTTTTTGTCTCTCCACTTTCTATTATAAATATAAGGGATTTTTTTTTGCCTTGCTCTTTTTTTTTGTTCCTCTATTTCCTCACTTGAACAATAACATTTGTATGCAAAACCATTTTTGAGTAATTGATTTGCTACTCTTATATGATCTTCAATTTTTTTGGATTGTATATACTCTTCTCCATCATAATTAATTCCAATCCATTTAAGAGACTGTATTATTTGATTTTTATATTCATCTTTAGATCTTTCTTTATCCGTATCCTCTATTCTTAAAAAGAATTTACCATTATGGTTTTTAGAATATAACCAATTAAATAAAGCTGTTCTTACACCACCAATATGAAGTGCCCCTGTGGGTGAGGGAGCAAAACGAGTTGCTACTTTTGACATCAAAGATTTTTAGACTATTTTTCTAGAAGTTTCTATATAAAGATACTAAAACACCTTGGACTTTAACTCTGTCAGGACCAAAAATCTTAGTTTCGTAGTTTCTGTTTGCACTTTCTAAAGCGACTACTTTACCTTTTTTTCGAATTCTTTTAAGCATTGCCTCATGCTCATCAATTAGAGCGACGACAATTTTTCCATTATCTGCAGTATCTGTTCTTCTTATAATAACAGTATCTCCTTCATGAATACCAGCTTCAATCATAGAGTCACCTTGAACCTTCAAACCGAAGTAATCCCCATTCTTTTCTAGATTGTTTGGCAAAGGTATTCTTGCAACTTCATTTTGTATTGCCTCAACTGGAGTACCAGCTGCAATTTTACCAAGAACTGGTACTTCTACCTCATCAGAATCAACTTGCTCTTCATCTAAACCACCTTTTATAACACTAGGTGAAAAATTATTATAAATATCGTTTGCAGAGGCTGTTTCAGGAAGTTTTATGACCTCTAAGGCTCTAGCTTTATGAGCCAGTCTCTTTATGAAACCTCGTTCTTCCAAGGCACTTATCAATCTGTGAATTCCTGACTTAGATTTTAAATTGAGAGATTGTTTCATCTCTTCATATGAAGGAGATACACCTGAGCTTCTCAACTTCTTGTTGATAAATAAAAGTAAATTTTTTTGTTTTTTTGTAAGCATAAGAACAAATATCGTACAAATAATGTTCTATAAAAGTTCTTCTGATTAAACAACATTAAAAAAACCAACAAAATAGAGGTTTAATTGACTATAAAACTGAAAAAATTGAATTTTTTTCTAAATTTTTCAAAAGTGATTCACCAATTAAAAAAGTATTAATAGATGTTTTGTTTTTTAAATCTAAAAGTTCCTCTTTAGTTTTAATTCCACTTTCTGAAATTAAAGGGCCATTATGATTAATTAACACATTATGAATATCATAGGTTGTATTAATGTCTGTTTTAAGGGTTTTTAAATTCCTATTGTTTATTCCAATCAGAGCCTCTTTGAAGTTTAGTGCTTTTTTAGCCTCATCAACAGTGTGAACCTCTACGATTACAGACATTTTATATTTTAAAGCCTCTTCATATAAATCGTTGGCTAAATTATCTGACACACCAGCTAAAATAATTAAAATTGCATCCGCTCCATAACTTTTAGCTAAGGGTATTTGAAATTTATCTACAAAGAAATCTTTACATAAAATTGGTAAGTTTACTTTTTCTCTTATTTTACTGATATGAATTAAGTTTCCTAAAAAATAATCCTCTTCAGTAAGAACAGACAAACAGGTTACATTATTAGAATTATATATATCAGCAATTTCTACTGGGTTGTAATTTTCAATAATTATACCTGCTGAAGGGCTAGCTTTTTTAATTTCGGCAATAATTGAAGTTTTATTATTTGATAAATTAGATTGGATTTTTTCTTTAAAATCAATGAAAGAATTATTTTTGTCGATAATATCAGTTAAGGAATTTAGGGTAGTTGATTTTTTTAAAATATCTATTTTTTCAATTTTTTTTTTTATTATTTCCTCAAGAATATTATTAGGCATTTTGTATTTTTTCTAAATGAAAGTATGGTTTTCCTGACAAAATAAATTCTCTAGCAGAATTATAAGCTTTAGAAAATTCTGAATATTTTTCATTTACAATTAAACCTGCAGCGGCATTTAAACAAACTGCTTTTGAATAATCATTGTCTTTTCCTTTAAAAATTTCGATCATTTTACTTGCATTATACTTTGCATCATTACCAACTAAATTATCGAATTTCTCAGCATTAATATTTAATAATTGAGGATCAATTGTAATCTCTGATATCTCTCCATTCTTTAATTGTATTACGTTCGTTTTAGCATAAGGTGATATTTCATCCAAACCGTCATCACTATTTACAATCCATGCAAATTTAATATTTAAATTTTTAATTCCTTCAGCAAAAATTTTGAGTAATTTTTTATCAAATACTCCAACTACTTGTCTTTCAACTAAAGCAGGGCTGCTTAATGGGCCGATCATATTAAATATTGTTCTTTTGCCTATTTTTTTTCTTACTGGTCCAACAAATCTCATTGCACTATGGTAGTTTGGAGCAAACATAAAACCAAAGTTATTATCGTTAATTTCTTTCTCTATGTCACTTGGTTCAAGATCTATTTTGATATTAAGAGCCTCAAGAACATCTCCTGAACCACATTTAGAAGAAACTGCTTTATTACCGTGTTTAGCAACCTTAGTTCCCATACTAGCTAAAAGTAAAGCAGAGGCGGTTGAAATGTTTAGAGTATTCATGCCATCGCCTCCTGTTCCGCAGGTATCAACACAGTCTGTGACTTTTACCCTTTTTGACTTTTCTCTTAGCACATAAACACCTCCAGCAATTTCGTCTGACACTTCACCTTTATCTGATAATAAGGTTAAAAAGTCATAAATTTGGTCTTCATTTGCCTGACCAGTCATAAGTAATTCAAAGGCAGATTTACTTTCCTCAAAAGAAAGATCAGTTTTGTTTCTTAATTTTTCTAAAATTTGTTCCATTTGATTAATAATTTACAAAATTTTTTAATATTTTCATTCCTAATTTAGTTTTAATACTTTCTGGGTGAAATTGTACACCATGAATATTATATACTTTATGTTGCACACCCATAATTAAGCCTTCTTCAGTCTCTGCTGTAATTTTTAAATTTTCAGACAAAGATTTCTTTTCAATTATAAGACTGTGATATCGAGTTGCCTCAAAAGTTTTTGGGAGATTTTTTAAAATACCAATTTTTTTTGATTTAATTTTACTTATTTTTCCGTGCATAAGTTTTTTAGCTTGAATTATCTTTGATCCAAATACTTGTCCAATAATTTGATGACCCAGACATACTCCTAAAAAAGGTATTTCTTTATGTAAAGATTTTAAAATATTTATACAATTTCCTGATTGATTTGGATTACCTGGTCCTGGAGATATGACAATTCTATTATACTTATTTTTTTTAATATCATTTGCTGTGATTTTGTCATTTCTAACAACATCTACTTTAATGCCTAGTGAAGATATGTAATGATACAAATTAAAGGTAAAACTATCATAATTATCGATTAATAATATTTTCATTATCTTAATGCATTAATTAAAGCTTTAGCTTTATTAACCGTCTCCTCATATTCGTTTATAGGTTTGCTATCAGCAACAATTCCTGCACCCGCTTGAACATAGAATTTTTTATTTTTGGCGACAGCTGTTCTCAAGGCAATACAAGTATCAAATTCACCGTTTGCAGAAAAATAACCTATACCACCCGCATAAACTTTTCTTCTTGTTGTTTCTAGCTCATCAATGATTTCCATGGCTCTTATTTTTGGGGCACCGGAGACCGTTCCAGCAGGAAAACCAGCTAGCAAAGATTTAAACTTTGAGAACTTTTTATTATAATCACCAATTACATTAGATACAATATGCATAACATGTGAATACCTTTCTATAATGAAGCTTTCTGTCACTTTAACAGAATTTATCTTAGACACCTTACCAGCATCATTTCTACCTAAATCTAAAAGCATTAAATGTTCAGAGAGTTCTTTTTTATCTTTTAATAAATCTTTTTCGTAATAAAGGTCTTCTTTGAATGTTTTACCTCTCGGCCTTGTTCCTGCAATTGGTCTTACAGTAATTTTATTATCTCTTAACCTTACTAATATTTCAGGACTAGCACCTATTATTTGAAAATCATTAAAATTAAAAAAGAACATGAAAGGGGAAGGATTAGTTACTCTTAACTTTTTATAAATATCTATTGGCTTTTTTGATAATTTAGCCTCAAATCTTTGACTTAATACCACTTGAAAAATATCACCAAGTTTAATGTATTTTTTGGCCTTATTGACCATTTTTAAAAATTTACTTTTAGAAGTGTTGGATTTAACTTTTATATCTTTTGTATTTACTTTTAGTGATTTATTGAGATTTTTAATAGAAGATTGAATTAATAATTTAAAAAGATCAGATTTAATCTCATTAAATTTACTTTGATAGTTCTTAATTCTTTCGTCTTCAAAAATATTACTTATATAAAATATTTCTTTTTTTAAATTATCATGAATAACTAATGTTCTAGGACGAAGAAGTCTTACGTCTGGTATATTTAAATCATTTTTGCAACTGTTTGGAATTTTTTCTACGTATCTAATAGAGTCGTAAGAAAAATATCCAGAAATTAATGAGCATATTTTAGGCAAATTCTTTGGTGTTTCAAATTTAAACTCCTCAATTATTTTTTCTATTAATTGATCCGGTTTATCCTTAAGTTTTATTTTTTTGTTGTTTTTTATTAGATAAGAGCTTTGATTGTTAAATTCCCAAATTTTATCAGGGTTTTTCCCAAATATTGTATATCTTCCTTTGATTTTACCTTTTTCAACAGATTCAAATATGAAACTATTTTTTTCTTCTAAAAAATTATCAATCAAATTTAATATCTCATCGTCATTTTTTACTTTTTTTGACGTGTATATAATTTGATTTTTTTTGCTTCTATGTCGAAACTTGAAGTCCTTGAAGCTTCGATTAATGATCATTTGAAATAATTTTTTACTCTATCAACAGATTTTTGATTAACTTTAACTTCGTATTTATTGTTTAATAATTGATCATAGGATTGCAAAATACTTTTTCGATTATTAGTATTTTGATTTTTTACAAATTGAACATAATCCTCATCAGATTTGTTAAAGAAATTTTTCTTAGAATCTGAAATTTTCACTAAAAAAATGTTATTATCTTTATCATTAACCAATGTGAATGAATTTACTGGCAAAGTATAGAGCATTTTAATTGAATTAATGTCAAACGTTGCATCATCATTCATTGTTTTAATTTCTACATTTAATAAGCTATTATTTCCCAAATCTTTGAATCTACTGTTATTGAATTTTTTACTTTGAATTTCTTCTAGGATTTTTCTATTAAAATCAAATTTATCTTTTTGATAAATTAATTCCGTTAATTCACTTTTAGTTTTGTCATCATTTAAATTTGGACTTTTACTGTATTCTTTATTGATGTTGTATAATAAGAAATTGTCCCCATTTTCAAGTAAGTTAAGTTTTGATGATTTGTTTTGATAAATTAAACTTTCACTTGTTTGGGCTTTTGAGTTTGGAGCGTATTCAATTATTTCGTTAACCTTGACCTTTATAGTCTCTAAAATAGTACCAAAATCAGCACCCTCTGAAATTTGATTTTCAATTTTATCAATTTCATCAAAAAATTCTTGATTAAATTCTTCAACTCCAATTAGATTTTTTGGATTTAAAACAACGTATTTAAAATCTATATATTCTCTTTTTAGTTGATCTTCGTTCTCTTTAATAAATATTAACAGATCTTCCTCTGTATATTCATTTTTATCTTTATAAAGTCCTTCCATATTAAAGTATTCAAGACTTAAAGTTTTATTGTTTTCCTCATATTTTTTCTCAATCAAAAAATTAGGTGTTATTGTTCCAGCGCCAATAATGTCGAATAGGTGTTTTTGTAATTCTCTATTTTTTAATTTTAATTCAAACATTGGTGCCGATAAATTGCTTGATAGTAAAAATTTTTCGTATTTTACTCTTTGAAAAATACCATTTTCATCTTGGAAATTTTTGTTGTCTTTAATTGTTTTAAGTATTGTTCTCTCACTGATTGAAAGTGCGAAGTCTTTTACTTCTAAATCAATTAATGTAGTTGAAATTAAACCTGACAATAATTCCTCAATTATATTATTATCCAAATTGGTCCTTATAGCATCAAGTGATATGCCACTTTGGTTCACATAGTCCATAAAATCTTGAGTGGTTACATTCGTTTTATTTATTTTTGCTATATTGTTTTGATTATTTGTACTGAAGCCGCCACCAAATCCACCAAAACCAAATGCAATAATAATTACTATGATTAGGATTAACCCACCTAATTTTTTTCCACCAAAATTTTTTAAAGTTTCTAACATAAAGCCAATAATATATTGATCTGTAAAAAACAAATCTATAGATTAAAAATTCAATTATGACAAATAAATATCTGTATTTTGTAGCTAATTGGAAAATGTATGGTGATTTAAAAGCACTTAATTCGTTAGATAAAGTTATAAATTTTTCAAAAAGTATAAAACATAAAAAATTAAAGTTAATTTATTGTCCACCCAGCACTCTTATTAATTCTTTATCCAATAAACTTAAAAATACAAAAATTGAGGTTGGTGCTCAAAATTCGCATGAGAGCGATCATTACGGTGCATACACTGGTCAAATAAATTCCAAAATGTTAAAAAATGTTGGAGCGCGTTATGTTATACTGGGCCACTCTGAGAATAGACAGACAGGTGAAGATAATCAAAAAATTAACTCTAAAATTAAAAGTGCATTAAAATCTGGTTTAAAAATTATTTATTGCATTGGTGAAACATTAAAAGAGAAAAGAAACAAAAAAACTAATCAAGTTTTAAGTAAGCAAATTAAAATGGGTTTAAAATTAATTCGAAACAAATCAAATATAATAATCGCTTACGAACCAGTCTGGTCGATTGGTACCGGATTAATTCCAAAGCCAAAAGACTTGATAAAATCAATTTCATTTATTAAAAAAAAATTAGGTAAAAAATCTTCTAAAATTTTGTATGGGGGCTCTGTAAATAGTGACAACATCAATCAATTGAAAAATATTAATACCATTGATGGTTTTTTGGTAGGTGGGGCCTCTCAAGATCCAAAAAAATTTATTGATATAATTAAAAAAACCATTAATTAGATCGCCATGGAAACTATATTATTAGTAATTAACATCATACTTGCAGTTATTTTGGTATTACTAGTTTTAGTACAGAAATCTGAAGGTGGCGCATTAGGAATTGGTGTTTCGCAAGAAAACTTCATGTTATCAAGATCAGCGGGAAGTTTCATGACTAAAGCTACGGCAATTGTTGCAACATTATTTATTATTTGCAGCTTAGCGCTTACAATTATCTCAAGAGCAGAACTTACACCAACTAGCTCAGTTTTAGATACGGTTGAGGAAAAAACAGAAGATACTCCCTCAATCCCTGAAAATAATTAATTAATACTTTTCAATCTCTTTTTTATTCGCTATAAGATAATTCCATGGCGCGATATATATTTGTCACGGGCGGCGTGGTTTCATCATTAGGTAAAGGTTTATCCTCAGCTTCACTAGCATACTTACTTCAATCAAGAGGCTTTAAAGTAAGGATCAGAAAACTTGATCCATATTTAAATGTAGACCCAGGAACAATGAGTCCATTTCAGCATGGTGAAGTTTATGTGACTGACGATGGTGCTGAAACAGATTTAGACCTTGGTCATTATGAACGATTTTCAGGAGTATCAGCAAAAAAATCAGACAACATCACTACAGGCAAAATATATAATGATGTATTAAAAAAAGAACGTAAAGGAGAGTATCTCGGAAAAACTGTTCAAGTAATTCCACATATTACAGATCGCATAAAACAATTTATTAAACACGATTCATCCAAAGAGGACTTTGTAATTTGTGAAATCGGAGGGATAGTTGGAGATATAGAAAGTCTTCCATTTGTTGAAGCGATAAGACAATTTGCAAACGATGTCGGTAAGAAAAATGCTTTATTTATTCATTTAACTCTAGTTCCTTACTTAAAAGCATCAGATGAGATAAAAACAAAACCAACTCAACACTCTGTAAAAGAGTTGAGAAGCATAGGTATTCAGCCAGATATTATCATTTGTAGATCTGAAAGACCCATCCCATTAGAGCATAGAAAGAAGATTTCTTTGTTTTGTAATGTGGATATTAAAAGTGTAATTGAAACTGTTGATGTCAAAACTATTTATGAGGCACCAATAAGTTTTTTTAGAGAAAAATTAGATGTTCAAGTTTTAAATTATTTTAAATTAAAAACTAAGAAGCCTGCAAATTTAAATCCTTGGAAAAAAATAACTAAAATTATTTTACAAAATAAGAGACAAGTGAATATTGCTATTATTGGAAAATATGTTGAGCTTCAAGATGCTTATAAGTCTTTGGATGAAGCCTTAACACATGGTGGAATAGATAATAAAATTAAAGTTAATTTAGTCAGGATTGACTCTGAGAAATTGAAAATTTCAGAAATAAAGAAAAAACTAAAAAATATCTCTGGAATATTGATACCTGGTGGATTTGGTAAAAGAGGTACTGATGGAAAAATAGAAGCCATAAAACATGCAAGAATGAACAAAATTCCTTTCCTTGGAATATGTTATGGAATGCAAATGGCAATTATTGAATTTGCCAGAAACCAACTTAATTTAAAAAATGCTACCTCAAGTGAATTTGATAAAAAAGGTCTTCCAATTATTGGTTTGCTAAACGAATGGTCTAAAGACGGTAAAACTATTAAGGGTACCGATAAGGATCTTGGCGGGACGATGAGACTGGGATCATATGATGCTAAATTACAAAACAATTCAAAGATAAGAAAAATTTATAAGTCAAAGTTAATTAAAGAACGACATCGACATAGATATGAGGTGAATATTGCTTATAGAGAAAAATTTGAAAAAAAAGGTATGATTTTTTCGGGTTTATCACCTGATAATCAATTACCTGAAATTATTGAGCTTAAAAATCACCCTTGGTTTATTGGTGTTCAGTTCCACCCAGAATTTAAATCTAGACCTTTATCTCCCCATCCTTTATTCTCTTCATTTATCAAGGCAGCAAAAAATCATAAATGAATAGTATAAATGTAAATTGTGGAAATATAGAAATCTCAAATAATAATAAAATTTGCATCATTGCCGGACCTTGTCAGCTCGAAACTGAACAGCATGCAATGGATATGGCTGGCAAAATTCAAGAAATTACAAAAAAATTTGGACTTGGCTTTATTTATAAAACCTCTTTTGATAAAGCTAACCGAACTAGCCTCAAAGGAAAAAGGGGAGCTGGACTTGAAGCATCCTTACCTGTTTTTGACAAAATAAAAAAAGAATTTAATATTCCTATTTTAACAGACATTCATAGTATTGATCAATGTTCAGAAGTAGCTGATCATGTTGACATATTACAAATTCCTGCTTTCTTATGCAGACAGACTGATCTTTTGATAGCTGCCGCAAAAACAAATAAAATTATTAATGTTAAAAAAGGTCAATTCTTAGCACCATGGGATATGGTTAATGTTACTAAAAAAATTTCAGATTCTGGAAATACAAATATTTTAGTCACCGAAAGAGGTGCAAGTTTTGGTTACAATACTTTAGTTTCTGACATGAGGTCTTTACCAATAATGGCTAAGAATGGTTATCCAGTGATTTTTGATGCAACCCATTCAGTACAACAACCTGGAGGTCAAGGAGAGTCATCAGGAGGTCAAAGAGAGTTTGTCGAGTATTTAGCTAGAGCTGCTGTTGCAGTGGGTGTTGCTGGAGTTTTTATTGAAACTCATCAAGATCCAGATAATGCACCATCAGATGGTCCTAACATGGTCCCATTGGATAAGTTAGAAAATCTGTTACATCAATTATCAGATATAGATAAATTAATAAAAAAATAGTGAGTAAAATTTTAAAAGTAAAGGCCCGTCAAGTATTTGACAGTAGAGGAAATCCAACCATAGAGGCTGAGGTTTATACAAAAAATAATAGTGCAACTGCAATTTGTCCATCTGGAGCATCAACTGGAACGTATGAAGCTTTTGAGAAAAGAGATAAAAATAATAAACGTTATTTAGGTAAGAGTGTTTTAAACGCTGTTAATTTAGTAAACACAAAAATTTCAAATAAATTAAAAGGTCAAAGTGTTCACAATCAAGAACGTATTGATACTTTATTAATAAACTTAGATGGAACAAGACAAAAAACAAATCTTGGTGCAAACGCTATGCTTGCAGTTTCAATGGCTGTCAAAAAACTTTCGGCTAAAGTTAAAAAATTACCATTGTATAAAACTTTTTTTATAAAGAAAAATTTCCAATTACCTTATCCTTTAATGAATATTATTAATGGTGGAGCTCATGCAAACAATGGTCTTAGAATTCAAGAATTTATGATCAGACCTGATCGTGCTAAGAGTTTTTCTGAGGCAATGAGAATATGCTTTATAGTGATTAAAAATTTATCAAAATTAATAAAAGCCAAAGGATTATCTACTTCTGTTGGAGATGAAGGTGGTTTTGCACCCATGATAAGTAGCAATAACCAAGCTCTTGATTTAGTTGTGACAGCGATAAAAAAATCAGGATTTATTAATGGCAGAGATGTTTCAATTTGTTTGGATGTAGCTGCAAATGAATTATTTAAAAAAAATAAATATTCAATTCATTCTAAGTCTTACATATCTGTTGAAAAATCTATCAAAGAATATCAAAAAATTATCAATAAATATAAAATCAAATCTATCGAAGACCCTTTTGCTGAGAATGATTGGCTAGCTTGGAATAAATTGATGAGGTCAATTAATAAAGTTCAAATAGTGGGGGATGATCTTTATGTGACAAATTTAGAAAGACTCAAGAAAGGGTTTTTAAACATTTCCTCAAATTCAATTTTGATTAAATTAAACCAAATTGGAACAGTTTCTGAAACGTTAGATGTAATCAAATTTGCCCAAACCATTGGTTATAAAACAATAATTTCTCACCGATCTGGTGATAGTGAAGATACTTTTATTGCAGATCTTGCAGTTGGAACCAACTCTAATCAAATTAAAACTGGATCTTTAGCAAGATCTGAAAGAGTAGCTAAATATAATCAATTAATTCGTATTGAAGAAGAACTTGGAAAAAAAGTGAGAATGAATAAAATCAATTAATGTTGAGGTTAATAAAAAGAAATTATTTTTTATTAATATCATTGTTTTTGATTCTTTACTTTGGTTTTAATCTTGTTTCTGGTGAAAGAGGTCTTTTTTCGTACATTAAAAAAAAAGAGCTTTTGTCCAACTTGAAAAATGAGGAATTAACCTTAATTAGTAAAATAGAAGATATGGATCATAAAAATTCACTATTAAGTACTAATTTAGATTTAGACTATATTGAGACTTTAATTAGAGAACGATTTCTATTTGGCAAAGAAGGTGAGACGATCTATATAATTAAAAATGATGAAAACAAAAATTAGACATCCTGAAAAAGTAAATAAGCCTATTAATCCAATCAAAAAAAAACCTCATTGGATCAGATCTAAGCTATCCAACAGTAAAGAATTTTTTTTAACAAAAACAATTGTTAACCAAAATAATCTAGTCACTGTTTGTCAGGAAGCTAATTGTCCAAATATCACTGAATGTTGGAGTAAAAGACATGCAACATTTATGATAATGGGCGACACTTGTACAAGAGCTTGTGCATTTTGCGATGTAAAAACAGGTAAGCCAGAAAAATTAGATCCATTTGAACCTTACAAAATTTCAAGTGCTGTAAGTAAATTAGATTTAAAACATGTTGTCATTACTTCAGTTGATAGAGATGATTTAGATGATGGTGGTTCAAATCATTTTTACGAAGTAATAAATGCAACCCGTAAAAAAAATCCTAAAACTTCAATAGAAGTTTTAACACCAGATTTCTTAAGAAAAGGGGATGCTTATAAAAAAATTTTAGACGCAGACTTAGATGTATTTAATCACAATATTGAAACAGTTCCACGTCTTTATTTAAAAGTTCGACCAGGTGCAAGATATTTTGGATCTTTAGAACTTTTAAAAAATGTAAAAAAAATTAATAAAAAAGTTTTTACTAAATCTGGTTTAATGGTTGGACTTGGTGAAGATAAAGATGAATTAATCCAAGTGATGGATGACTTAAGATCTGCTGATGTAGATTTCATTACTATAGGTCAATATTTACAACCTTCTCCAAAACATCATCCATTAAGTAGGTACTATCATCCAGACGAATTTAAAGAGTTAGAAAATATTGCAAAATCAAAAGGATTTTTATTAGTGTCATCATCCCCGCTTACAAGATCGTCTTATCATGCAGATGAAGATTTTGCTAAACTCCAACAAAACAGATTAAAAAATAATTAATGCCCAAAGCCTCAGTAACAAGGCACATAGAAAGAGAAAAACAAAAGTTAATAGATTTTGTTTTGGACATTGAAAAATACCCAGAATTTATTCCTTTTTGTATTGACTCTAAAGTTTATGAAAAAGAAGATAAAGAAGATGAGATAGCAATCATTGCAGATCTTACTATCGGTAGAAAACCTTTTGTAGATACTTATAAAAGTGATGTTCGATATGATAAAAAAAATGACTCCATTCATGTTACTAACATCGGTGGTCCTTTGAAACATCTACAAAATAACTGGAAATTTACTCAAAAAGAAAATTATACTGAGGTTCAATTTGATGTTGATTTTGAAATTAAAAATAAGTTTTTAAATTTAATTATGGAAAAATCTTTCCAATTTGGTTTAAACAAAATAGCGGATGCTTTTCAAAAAAAGGCTGAAAGTCTTTAGTAAAATTAAATAAAAAAATTTAAATCGTAGATCTGATAATTTCTAAAGTTCTTTTAACAGTAGAATTTTGAATAGCTTTTCTACTTTTCTGTTTAAATATATTTTTAGTAATTAGAATTTTATTTTTATTTTTTACACCTATATAAACTAATCCAACTGGTTTCGTTTTAGTGCCGCCATTTGGGCCAGCAATACCTGTAATTGAAACATTTATTTGAGCTTTTGAGATTTTTGCTAAATTTTTAACCATAGCCTCACAACACTCAGGACTTACTGCACCATATTTCTTAATAATATTTTTATTCACTTTTAAAACACTTATCTTTGCTTGATTTGAATAGGTAACAAGACCTAATCCAAATACTTTTGATGCCCCACTTACAGATGTTATTTCAGAAGCTAATAATCCACCTGTACAAGATTCTGCAAAAGATATCTTAAGTCTTTTTTTATTTAGTTTTTTGACTATAGAATTCATCAAATTAAGTAGCTACTTAGAACCATAAAACAGATTAATGATAAAATAACATATAATCCGGCACACACGTCATCCATAATTACTCCAAAACTATTTTTAAAATTTTTGTCAAAAAAACTAACTGGGAACGGTTTTATAATATCAAAAAATCTAAATAAAACGAAACAAATAGAATAAAATATAAAAGCCTCATCAGGAGATTTTTCAGTGCCATGAGAAATCTCATATGCAAAAATTGGAATTGATTGACCAATTAATTCATCAATTATTATTTCACCAGGATCTTTATTTTCATTGTCCTTTATATAGCTTGTAACGGCAGGGAAAGAATAAATAAAAATTATAACTAGGCCTATTAATATAAAATGTGAAGATACATTAAATATGTGAAATAATATATAAAGTATAATAGTTGTTGCTAATGATCCAAAAGTTCCGGGAATAAATTTAATTTTTCCTAGCCCCAACATCGTAACAAAAAGAGAATTAAATGTTTTAATCATATTTTATTATAGATACTATTACCTCACAAGCGACTGCTTTTTCCTTTCCTATTAATCCTAATTTTTCAACAGTTTTACCTTTTAGATTTATTAATGAACTATCAATGTTTAATAATTTAGATAAGGACTTAATTATTTTATCCCTGTATTTTGAAACTTTAGGTTGTTCACATATTAAATTTATATCAACATTGTTGATATAGAAATCATTTTTATCCATTATCTGAATTACTGGTTTTAACATTTTAGGAGATCGTATATTTTTAAATTTTTTTTTATTATCAGGAAATAAAGTCCCTATGTCTTTTTTTCTCATTGCTCCCAAAAGAGCATCGATAATAGAATGAATTATAACATCTCCATCTGAATGACCTTTTAACCCTGAATGAAATGGTATTTTTAAACCACCCAAATAAAGTTTTTTACTTTTAATTAATCGATGAATATCGAAACCTATTCCAATAAATGTTTTATTAGTATTGATATCTTCTTTATAAGTAATTTTATTATTAGAATTTTCACCTTTTATAAATTTTACTTTTAAATTATTTTCAATAAATAATGTTGCTTCATCTTGAATTTTAATTTTTTGTTTTATTGATAAATTGTAAAGATCATTAAATCTAAAAGCTTGTGGTGTTTGAGTTGAAAAAGAATGATCACGATTTAGATTAAATAACTGTTTTTTAACTTTATACTTAATAGAGTCTTTTGTATTTACAGTTGGGATCACGGCCTTATTTTTCTTAAGTGATTTAACTAAATTTTTTAAAAGCTGTAATGAAAAATCTGGTCTTGCCGCATCATGGATTAACACATTTGATGGTTTAAATTTTTTTATATATTTAAGCCCAATTAAAGAGGAGTCTGATCTTTCTTTCCCTCCTTTAATTATAACTACATTTTTAGAAAATTTTTTATTGATTTGTTTTTTGTTGTTAACAACAAGGATGATTTTTTTAAATAATTTAGATGTTAAGGCTTTTTCAATTGAGTGTTCGAAAAGGGGCTTATTTTTATAGATAATATATTGCTTAAGTTTGTTTGAATTAAATCTTTTGCTTTGTCCCGATGCTAGTATTATAAAATAGTTGTTCATTTATAGTGGTGATTTTTTACTCAAATGTCAGATTTTATTAAAAAAAACATATATCTAATAATATTATTTATTATCACATTATCGATAGGTTTTTTAACCTTTTTAACTTTTATCGATAAAGGCTTTATTGAATTAAATGATCAGAATTTGCAGTATTTACTAATACTTAATATTATTTTGTTAGTTTCTCTTTTCCTGTTTATTTTTTCTGAAATTCAAAAAGCAATTAAAAGTGATATTGATAAGGATGGATTAAAATCAAATAAAAAATATATTACTTATTTTGCATTATTCACCCTTATACCATCCGTTCTAATCTCAATTTTTTCATTATTTTTATTTTCATTTGCATTAGAAAAGTATTTTGACAAAAAGGTTACAACAGTAGTTAATAATTCTTATGAGTTAGCAAGAAGCTATGTTGAAGAAATAAGAAATAAAATTCAATCAGATATTGTATTGATTGCTTTTGATACTAATAAAAGTAAAAAATTTTTAAATGATAATGCTGATGAATATAAACGTTTTTTAAACACACAAAAAATAATAAGAGATGTAGATGAGATTCATATAATCGATGTCGATAAAAAGTTATTATTTACAACAATTAATGATAGTCAGTTTTTTGTTCCGCCAGTAGATAAGGCACTTAATTTAGTTTTAGAAGATGACAGACCCTTAAAAATAATTAATGCTCCTGAAAATATTTCTGCAGCAATTATGCGACTTCAAAACTTTGATGACAGATTTCTTTATGTTGTAAAATATCTAGATAAAGAAATTTCAAAATACTTAACTGAATCTCAAGAAGCAATTAATTTCTATTATACTGTCGAAGAAAAAAGTACCGGAATAAAAATATCTTTTGCAATTATTTATATTATTGTTGTTAGTGTTTTATTATTTGTATCTATATCAATCGCTATCAGATTTTCATCAAGATTTTTTAGATCTATTAATAATTTAATTTATGCCTCAAGTTCTATTGGTGAAGGAAATTTTGATGCAAAAGTTCCAGAGGTAAAAACTGACAAGGATTTAGAAATATTAAATAAAAATTTTAATTTAATGATCGATCGATTAAAAACCCAACAAGAAAAGCTAATTATTAATGAGAGACATGAAGCGTGGGGTAGTTTAGCTAGAAAATTAGCGCATGAAATTAAAAATCCTCTTACACCCATTCAATTAACAATTGATAGGTTAAGAGAAAAATATTCTAATTTATTAAAGGAAAAAGACTCAGAAAATTTTAAAGATAATTTAAAAATAATTAATAACCAGATTAAGCAAATTGGTAATTTAGTTAATGAATTTTCTGATTTTGCAAGAATGCCAAAACCAACTTTAAGAGAAAACAACCTTGTCCATTTACTTAAAGAAAATATAAAATTACTAAAGGAATTAGATAATTCGATTGTTATAGATTTATCCAGTAATTCAGAAAAAATAATTTTAAATAGTGATAAAGAGCAAATAAGTAGAGTTTTTTTAAATTTAATCAAAAATTCAATTGAAAGTATTCAGCAAAAAGTAGAAAATGACAGTAATTTCAACAAAAAAATCACTATTGAACTTACGGAGAATGATGGTCACATAAAACTGATAATTGTGGATAATGGAATTGGATTTGGAAAATTTTCAGAAAATATTAAAGATATTTTAAATCCATATTTTACAACAAAAAAAAATGGTACTGGTTTAGGATTATCAATAGTAAATAAAATTATTAACGATCATAATGGTAAAATTGAATTTATTCCAAGAAATGATGGCGCCGAAATTAAAATAAATTTTATAAAATAATATGAGTAGTGAAATATTAATTGTAGATGATAATGCAGATATAAGAAATATTATTAATGAACTTATTCTGGACGCTGGTTATAAAACTAGACTAGCCGCAAATTACAATCAAGCCTTATCGGAGATTGATAAAAAATTACCTGATGTTGCAATTTTAGACGTTAAGTTAGATAAAGGAGATAATGACGGTATAGAGCTTCTTTCTCACATAAAGTCAAAAAATAAAGATGTTCCTGTAATTATAATCTCTGGTCATGCTAATATTGAAATGGCAGTAAAATCTTTACATAATGGTGCTTTTGAATTTATTGAAAAACCATTTGATCGTGAAAGGTTACTAAATTTTGTTAAAAGAGCTGTTGAAAATTATAATCTTAAAAAAGAAAATAAAGAATACGAAAGCAAGCTTTTCTCATCTTATGATATTATAGGGAACAGCAAGAATATAACTAATATCAAAGACCAGATCAAAAAAATATCCATTACTGAAAGTAGAGTATTTATAAACGGTCCTTCTGGATCAGGTAAGGAGTTGATTGCTAGAAAAATTCACAAAAATTCAAAAAGAAACAAAAATCCTTTTGTAATATTAAATGGAGCCTTATTAGACTCTAATAAATATGAGCTTGAGTTATTTGGTGAAGAAAAAGAAAATGGATCAATTTCATATGGTGCTTTAGAAAAAGCTAATGGCGGTACACTTTTAGTTGATCAAGTTTCCGAAATTCCTTTAGATATACAATCAAAAATACTTAGAGTTTTGACCGACCAAAAATTTAAACGTGTCAATGGCAGTAGTGATGTTACAGTAGATGTAAGATTAATGTGTTCATCAAGTAAGGATTTAAAAAAAGAAATTGAAATTGGTAATTTTAGAGAAGATCTTTTTCATCGAATAAATGTATTTGAAATAAATGTTGAGCCATTAAGTCAAAGAATTTCTGATATTCCTCTTTTAATAAATTATTTTTCAAAAAAGATATCTGAAAATTATAATATTAAAGAATTAAATATTGATGAGAACAACAGTTATATTTTAAATCATAATTGGCAGGGTAATGTTAGAGAGTTAAGAAATTTAATTGAAAGGATTGCTATATTGCAACCAGATACAAAAGATAAAATTTCCAATATTATTAAAGAGTCTTTAAAAAATAATAATTTTGATGATCAAATTGCTGAAAATAGCCTATCAGTGCCATTAAAA
Organism: Pelagibacteraceae bacterium AG-430-E20; assembly: GCA_003209915.1. Taxonomy (GTDB): domain Bacteria; phylum Pseudomonadota; class Alphaproteobacteria; order Pelagibacterales; family Pelagibacteraceae; genus Pelagibacter. The sequence goes on from QCOF01000004.1 coordinate 23,025, forward strand.
GAGGCTAGAGAAAAGTTTGAAAAGGAGTATTTAACTATCCAATTAAAAAAATTTAATGGAAATATTTCAAAAACAGCAATCTTTGTTGGCATGGAACGAAGCGCCTTACATAGAAAACTTAAAGGCTTAGGAATAAAAGAATTTAATTAATGAACATTATTATTTGTGGTGCTGGACGGGTGGGGTTCACTATTGCTAAACAATTAAGTGAACAAGGTCATTCGATAACTGTAATTGATACATCTAGTGAAGATATCCAAAAAATAGATGATGCTTTAGATGTAAAAGCAATTGTTGGTAAGGCAACTTATCCAACTATACTTGAAAAGGCGAATGCAGCTGAAACAGATATGATCATCGCTGTTACCAGAAACGATGAAATTAATATGGTTATATGTCAAATCGCTTTTTCCATATTTAATATTCCAAAGAAAATTGCAAGAATAAGGTCACAGGATTATTTAAATCCTAAGTTTACTACAGTTTATAATAAAGAAAATTTACCAATTGATGTAATCATTTCACCAGAACTTGAAATTGCAAAATCAATTCAAAGAAAGTTAGAGGCTCCAGGAGCATTAGACAGTGTTCCTTTTGCAGATAATAAAATACGATTATTAGAAATTCTAATTAATGATGGTTGTAATTTGATTAACATAAAGCTTAATGATCTAACAAAAAAATACCCTAATTTAGATGCAAATGTAATTGGAATTATTAGAGATGATAAGTTTTTAATTCCAAAAAAAGAAGATGAAATTAGAAAAAATGATAAAATTTACGTAATTATTAATTCTTCCCAAACAGCTGAAACTTTAGAAGCTTTTGGTCATACAGAAAAAGTATCTAAAAAAATTCTTATTGTTGGTGGTGGTAACATTGGTTTTAATCTTGCAAAGAATATTGAGGAAACGTTAGATGCTGCAAGAGTTAAAATTGTTGAAAAAGACAAAGAGCGAGCAGAATTCCTTGCATCAGAATTAAACAATACAATAGTGATTAATGGCAACGGTTTAGATGAAGCAGTGTTAGCTGAAGCAAATTTAGAGGAAGCTGAAACTGTCCTTGCTTTAACCAATGATGATGAGGATAACTTGATGGTTAGTGTTCTTGTTGAAAAATTTGCTAAAGATGAAAAAGAAATTGAGGATAAAAGAACGATGGCATTAGTGAACAAACCTAATTATTCTCTATTACAAGACTCTCTTAAAATTGATGATTTAATAGATCCAAGAATGAATACTGTTTCTAGTATATTAAAACATGTCCATAAAGGTACCATAGAAACAGCTTACACAATTATGAATGGAGAATATGAAGTAATTGAAGCTGAAATTATTGAGACATCAGAGTTAATTAATAAAGAATTGAAGAACTCAAATTTACCAGATGAGGTTAGAATTGGTGCAGTTTTAAGAGGAGATAAGATAATAATTCCTAGATCTGATTTTGTTTTTTTAAAAGAAGATAAAGTTGTTTTTTTGGCAAATAAAGACTCTATTTCAGTTGTAGAAAATATCTTTAGAATTAGTTCAATCTAATTAAATGTCATTATTCAGAGTTAAATATTTAAGTTTTTTTTTTATACTTGTCTCTATATTTTCTTTTTTTAATATAATTTATTCTTATTATTTTAACTTATATCTTAATTTAAATACTTATTACGTAAGTTTAATAATTTCAGGACTAATAGGAATTCTTTTTTATTACTTAAAATCCAGTTTAAAAAAACCATCAATTTTTGAGAAGATTTTAACTGTATTACTTGGTTATATATTATTACCTTTAGTATTATGTATTCCGTTTTATTTAAGTATTTATAATTTAACTTTTTTAAACGCTATTTTTGAGGCGGTATCAGGATTTACTTCAACTGGTTTTTCTGTTTTTGAAAATATAAAACATATCGACCAAGGCTTAATATTATGGAGATCTTCAATTCAATGGATTGGAGGATTATACTTTTTATTCTCGATAATTTTTCTTATCGATATTTATGATGAAAGTTTAAAAAAATCATTAACAAATTTTTTATCTTTCAGTAGCTCTGAGATTTTAAAACAAACTATTAAAATTTTTCTTTTATATTCCAGCTTAACTATTTTTATTTTTATTGTTTTAAATATATTTGGTATCAGAATATTTAACTCTCTTAATCTTGCAATGACAGCTATTTCCTCTGGAGGTTTTTTACCCGATAATGAGCTTTCAACGATATTATTGACAAACACTCAAATAATTGTTTTCTCACTTTTAATGATGATCTCTTTCTTTAGTATTTTTTTTACTTATAACTTAATTTTTTTACGAAAAAAAAATCTTAATTTTTTTTATGAAGATATTCATTTATTTTTGTATTTTTTAATATTGGTAAGTATTTTTTTTATTTTTTTTAGTTATGATAAAAACTTCTCATTTAACTTCTTAAATTTAGTTAGTAGTATTTCAAATATTGGCATTTCTTTAGAAGTAGAACAAAAAAACTTAAACTTAATCTATTTAATATTAGTAATAGTTGGAGGTTCCTTCTTCTCAACAAGTTCAGGATTAAGGTTTTTAAAAATTTATTCGCTTTCTAAATATTCAATCAATCAAATTCTTTCTTTCAGTAAACCTAATAAAGTATTTATGAATAAGCTTATTTTTTCTAAAATTAATTTTGACACAGCTGATATTAATAAATATTTCTTAACTGTTTTAATATTTATTATTTCTCTTTTTTCATTAACAATTTTATTATCATTGAGTAATATTGAGTTTGAAAATGCATTTAAATTGGCGGTATTAACCTTAATGAATACGGTCAATTCTTCTGCTTATGGAATTAGTGATTTCGACTTTCAAAACTTACATTTTTTAACTAAATATTTTCTTATTTTTTTTATGATTATAGGAAGGGTTGAATTGTTATCTTTGTTATTGATAGCTAAAAAATTTCTTTTTAAATATTAATTTAGTATTATAACAGTATCATAATATTTGTGCGCCCTTAGCTCAGCTGGATAGAGCATCGGTTTTCTAAACCGAGGGTCGGAGGTTCGAATCCTCCAGGGCGCGCCATCTTGTTCATTTTAGGTCATAATTATCCAATAATTTATCTTGATGGTAAATATTTAACGTGCTTAAATTATGAATATTCAAAAGTGATTTTGAATTATTTGTTAACAAATAAAAAACAAAAGGAAGAATAATGTTTAAATACTTAAAACAATTAACTTCTTTAGTCGCTATGGTTGCAGTGTTGTTTACTTTTACAACCGAAACTATGGCTGCTAAAAAATCTAAGACACTTAAAAACACTCAAAAAAAGGGTTTTGTAAGATGTGGAGTATCTCAAGGTCTTCCAGGATTTTCTAATGCTGACGCTGCAGGAAATTGGACTGGTGTTGACGTTGATGTATGTAGAGCGGTAGCTGCTGCAGTACTAGGTGATGCAAGTAAAGTAAAATACACACCACTAAGTGCTAAAGAAAGATTTACAGCTTTAACTTCTGGTGAGATTGATATCTTATCAAGAAACACAACTTGGACTCTTTCTAGAGATGCTGATATCGGACTTACTTTCGTTGGAGTAAACTTCTACGATGGTCAAGGTTTCATGGTTAGAAAAAGTTCTGGTATTACTTCAACAAGCCAATTCAAAAATGGTATCTCAGCTTGTACAAATATTGGTACAACAACTGAGTTAAACATGAGAGACTTCTTTAATTCTAGAGGAATTTCTTATGAGCCAGTAGCTTTTGAAAAAGCTGATGAAGTCGTAGCTGCTTATGATGCTGGTAGATGTGATACTTACACTACAGACAAATCAGGTTTAGCTGCACAAAGAACTAAAATGTCTAATCCAGATGAGCATATCGTATTGCCTGAAACTATTTCAAAAGAGCCATTAGGCCCTGTTGTTAGACAAGGTGATTCAGTATGGGAAGATATCGTAAGATGGTCTTTGAATACTATGATCGAAGCTGAGGAGTATGGAATTACTTCTGGTAATGCTGACATGATGAAAACTTCAGACAACCCAGCAATCAAAAGATTAGTCGGTTCTGAAGGTGAGTTAGGTGCTGCATTCGGTCTAGATAATGACTGGAGTTACAGAATTATCACTCAGGTTGGTAATTACGGTGAAAGTTATAAAAGAAATATAGCTGATACTGGAATTTTACCAGACAGAGGTCCAAACGAGTTATGGACTAAAGGCGGAATTTTATACGTTCCACCTGCAAGATAATTGTAAATTAAAACAATTTTAAAAAGGGCTAGATTTATCTAGCCCTTTTTTTAATATTAAATATATTCGCTTTTAATGAAGCTTAAAAAAATTCTCCCTCAATTAGCAACCTTATTTGTTGTGGTTCTTATCTTTGGTTTTTTTACCATGAATGCTCAGCTTAATATGGAAAATAGAGGGATAGACTTTGGATATGGATTTCTTACGCAGGAGTCTTCATTTGACGTTCAGTTTTCATTAATCGATTACAGTGGTTCAGACAGTTATGGGAGAGCATATCTAGTAGGTCTTTTAAATACTCTTTTAGTTTCAGTTTTAGGAATTATTATATGTACTATTATTGGAGTTATAATTGGTATTGCAAGACTTTCACCAAATTACTTGATTAGAACTACAGCAGCCTGGTATGTTGAATTTTTTAGAAACATACCTCTACTTTTACAAATTTTCTTTTGGTATTATGCAGCATTGAGAGCATTACCATTACCTCAAGATGCGGAAGCCATTTTTGGTGCATCATATTTGACAATTAAAGGTTTTTACACCCCATCTTTAAATTGGGAAAATTTAGAAATTTTTATTTATTCAGTTATTGCTGCAATAGTTGCAATAGTATTTGTAAGAATTCATGCTAAAAAACTTAGAGAAAACCAAGGTAAACACTTACCTGTTTTAAATATTTCAATAGCTATTCTTTTTGTATTACCACTTCTAACATTTTTGTTTGGTGGAGTTAATGTAGGGTATGAAACACCAGAACTTAAACAGTTGGCAAAAACATCATTTAAGTTTGAAGGTGGTTTAAGCATACCACCTGAACTTTTGTCATTAGTTATAGCTTTATCACTTTATACAGCAACATTTGTTGCTGAATGCGTAAGAGCGGGTATTCAGGGTGTTGGGAAAGGGCAAAGAGAAGCAGCCGCATCTATTGGTTTAAATAGAAAACAAGTTTTAAATTTAATTATTATGCCTCAAGCACTAAGGATAATAATTCCACCAACAACTAATCAATATTTAAACTTAACAAAAAACTCATCATTAGCTGCTGCTATAGCATATCCTGATTTAGTTTTGGTTTTTGCTGGTACAGCATTAATGCAAACCGGAAAAGCAATTGAAATTGTCTCAATTACAATGCTTACATATTTAACTTTAAGTTTGTCAATTTCATTTTTTATGAATTGGTATAACGCCAAAATTGCAATTGTAGAAAAATAATGAGCACATTAAATTTATTAAATCCCTCAAAAGATAATCTACAAAGTAATTTGTATTTAGGATCTTTTTTGGTTGGAATTTCTTTATTGGATGTATTTCTTAACTCATTTTTAAAGTTAAATATTACTTCTTTTTTACCGTCAATTATAAGTTTACTTTTACCTTTTCTATTAGGAATGTTTGGTCTTCATTTAATGAGGATTGAATTTTCAGGAATAAAAAATCTAGATAGGTTAAATAAAAATATTAATACAAATAATTTTAATGCAGCTTTAACTTTACTAATTATTTTTTTAATTATTAAAGCAATACCACCTGTAATGAGTTGGATGATTTTAGATGCCAATATTTCAGGTGACACGAAAGATGCATGTACAGGATCGGGCGCTTGTTGGACTTACATAAAAGTTTGGTTTAAAAGATTTATGTATGGAATGTATCCGAATGAACAAATTTGGAGAGTAAACTTAGCATTTATCTTTTTAGTTGTTTTAGCTTTTGTTGGTTTTATAACTCCACAAAAATACAGAAACCTTCTGACTTTATATTACGTAGTCATTTATCCAATCATTGCATTTATATTAATTTATTACTTAATATCTGGGGGTGAATTTGGTTTAGAGTGGGTTGAAACAGGCGCATGGGGAGGACTATCGTTAACATTTATAGTTTCTTTTTTTAGCTTAATTTTTTGCTTTCCATTAGGAATGGCTCTTGCTTTGGGAAGAAGAACTGAATTACCAATCATAAAATATGTGTCAGTTGGTTTTATAGAATTTTGGAGAGGAGTCCCTCTAATTACAGTTTTATTTATGTCTTCTGTAATGTTTCCAATGTTTTTACCTGAAGATTTTTTTATGGATAAACTTGTGAGAGTGATAATTGCTATTTCTTTATTTGAGGCTGCTTATGTTGCAGAAGTTATTAGAGGTGGTCTTCAAGCTCTTCCAAGAGGCCAATACGATGCAGCAAAGTCTTTAGGTATGGGATACTGGAAAATGCATATATTTGTAATATTACCTCAAGCACTAAAATTAGTAATACCAGGAATGGCAAATACATTTTTAGCTTTAGTTAAAGACACTCCTTTGATTTTCGTAGTAGGTTTGGCAGAACTTGCTGGAATGTTGCAAATGGCTAAAACAAATCCAAAATGGTTAGGTTATGCAATGGAGGGCTATGTTTTCGCAGCGATAATTTTCTGGATTATTTGTTATGCTATGAGTAAATATAGCTATAATTTAGAACTCAAATATAAAACTGATAGGTAGTAGATGTCTGAAGCAATTATTCAAATCAAAGATGTAAACAAGTGGTTTGGAGACTTTCAAGTTTTAAGTGGAATAAATCTTGAGGTGATGCCGAAAGAAAAAATAGTGGTATGTGGGCCTTCTGGTTCAGGAAAATCTACTTTGATAAGATGCATCAACCGATTAGAGGAACATCAAGAAGGTAATATAATTGTTGATGGTACAGAAATTTCAGAAGATACTAAGAATATTGAGCAGGTTAGAGCTGAAGTTGGTATGGTATTTCAGCAATTCAATTTATTTCCACATTTATCTATATTAGACAATTGTACGCTTGCACCTATATGGGTTAAAAAATTGCCAAAAAAAGAAGCAGAAGAATTAGCCTTAAAACATCTAGAGAGAGTACAAATATTAGATCAAGCTCAAAAATTCCCAGGTCAACTATCAGGAGGACAACAACAACGTGTAGCTATTGCAAGAGCTTTATGTATGGAGCCAAAAATAATGTTATTTGATGAGCCAACCTCAGCACTTGACCCAGAAATGATTAAAGAAGTACTAGATGTTATGGTAAATTTGGCTAATCAAGGTATGACAATGATTGTTGTTACACATGAAATGGGATTTGCTAAAGAAGTGGCAGATAGTATGATTTTTATGGATGAAGGAAAGATAGTAGAAAAGGCTGATACTAAAGAATTTTTTGCTAATCCAAAGAGTGAGAGAACTAAGCTATTTTTAAGTCAAATCTTATAACAAATTTTTACTTTTAGGTCAGATAAGGGTCAATTTCAGTAAGCTTATTCTGAGTTTTTAATGCTAACTTATGCTTGACAGGTTTTAAAATTATCTAAAAACCTAATAAAATATAAAAATTTTTCTATTGCAGGGAATTTAAATTTTCTATTGAATGAGATTTTAAAATTTAATTAAGAGGGGTCTTAATGGAAGATAATTTCAACAAACACTTAGGTAACAAACTTAAGCTAAGAAGATTAGCCTTAGGTTTGACACAAACTAAAGTAGCAAAAGCTATTAACGTAACATTTCAACAAATTCAAAAATACGAAAAAGGTACTAACGGGGTAAGTTCAATAAGACTATTGCAACTTTCAAATTATTTAAAGGTTCCAATTAATTATTTCTTCGAAGATTTTTCAGAGTATCTAATTAATTTAGAAAAATCACAAGAAGGTCATATGAATGTGAATTATAATTTTTTAACAAAATTATATTCAGAATTAACAGCTGATCAAAAATTAAAATTTAATAAATCTTTACAAATTTCTTCAGTTGGAATTTCAAAAACTGGCTAAATTAAAATTTTATTAAGACCCTTAAATTAATTTTATAATTTTTTATTTATTTTTTTAGTGAAAGATTTTTTTGGCTCCTCGGGCAGGACTCGAACCTGCGACCAATTGATTAACAGTCAACTGCTCTACCAACTGAGCTACCGAGGAATGTAAAAAAGCAACTTACTTTTTTTTAAAACTAAAACAAGATTTATTTTGGAGGCAACGCCCGGAATCGAACCGGGATACAAGGATTTGCAATCCTCTGCGTAACCATTCCGCCACGTTGCCGTCTTGTTTTTTGACTTATAGCTACAGATGCCTTTTTATATTAAATATTTTTCATTAGTCTATTAAATAACGATCTAAATTGATTATTGTTAATTTAGATTATTAAATTATAAACTTTAAGATCCATGAGTAACGATAAATATATACATTCTGATGTTGAGGATAGAATTTATTCTTATTGGGAAGAAAATGGACTATTTAAACCTAAAGAAAATTCAAAAAAATTTTCAATAGTAATACCTCCACCCAATGTGACTGGTAGTCTTCATATGGGTCATGCTTTGAATAATTCTATTCAAGATTTATTAGTTCGTTATCATCGAATGAATAACTATGAAACTTTATGGCAACCAGGAACCGATCACGCAGGAATTGCTACTCAAGCTCTTGTTGAAAAAAAACTTAGTGCAGAAAAAATTGATAAAAATGAAATTGGTCGAGAAAAATTCATTGAAAAAGTTTGGGAATGGAAAGAGCAATACGGTGACATCATTATTAATCAATTAAAGAAACTTGGATGTTCTTGTGATTGGTCCAGAAATGCTTTTACGATGGATGAAAATCTATCAAAATCGGTAATAAGGGTATTTGTTGATCTATATAATAAAGGTTTAATTTATAAGGATAAAAAACTAGTAAATTGGGACACAGTTTTAAAAACGGCCATTTCAGATTTAGAAGTTGATCAAAGAGAGGTAAATTCAAAAATTTATTATATTAAATATCCAATTGATGGAACGGATGAATTTATAACAATTGCCACTACAAGACCTGAAACAATGTTGGGTGACACTGCAATAGCTGTAAATCCAAAAGATGATCGTTTTAAATCTTATGTTGGAAAAACTGTCACCATTCCAATTGTTGGTAGAAAAATAAAAATTATCGAAGATGATTACGCAGATCCTGAACAAGGAACCGGTGCTTTAAAAATAACTCCAGCACATGACTTTAATGATTATGATGTAGGTCAAAGGAATAATCTTGAAATTATAAATATTTTTACTGAAGCAGGCAAAATTAATGATAATGCTCCTAAAGAATATATTGGTCTTGATAGGTTTGAAGCAAGAAAAAGAATTTTAAAGGAATTAAAAGATAAAGAGTTTTTTGATAAGGAAGAAAATATTAAAAATAAAGTTCCTTATGGAGATAGATCTAATTCAATCATTGAACCTTTTTTAACAGAGCAATGGTTTGCAGATGCTAGAAAATTATCAGTAAAAGCAAAAGAGGTAGTTAATTCTAAAAAAACTAATTTCTTTCCAGAAAATTGGTCCAAAACTTATTTTCAATGGATGAATAATATTGAACCTTGGTGTATTTCAAGACAGTTGTGGTGGGGTCATCAAATACCTGCTTGGTATGGTCCTGATAATAAAATTTTTGTTGCTTACAATGAAGATGAAGCAAAACAATTAGCTAACAAACATTATGGTAAAGATGTTGAATTAAACAGAGATCCTGATGTTTTAGATACTTGGTTTTCGTCTGGTCTTTGGCCATTTGCAACACTTGGGTGGCCTAATGATAAAAAGTTTGTTGATAAGTTTTATCCAACTTCAGTATTAGTAACAGGTTTTGATATTATTTTCTTTTGGGTTGCAAGAATGATTATGTTTGGAACAGAATTTTTAAACAAAGAACCTTTTAAAGATATTTATGTTCATGCTTTAGTTAGAGATGAAAAAGGACAAAAAATGTCTAAATCAAAAGGGAATGTTATTGATCCCTTAGATCTAATTGAAAAATATAGTGCAGATGCTTTAAGATTTACTTTACTTTCTATGGCGTCACCAGGAACTGATGTTAAACTTTCTGAAGATAGAGTTAAAGGTTATAGAAATTTCTTAAATAAACTATGGAATGCTAATAATTTTTTAATTACCAATCAATGTGATTTTAAAAATACAGATCAAATTCCAGAGTTAAAAGTTAATATTAATAAATGGATATATTCTGAGTTAGCAGAAACTACTAACAAAATAGTTAAAAACTTAGAAGATTATCGATTTGATGAAGCTGCAAAAAATGCTTATCAATTTACTTGGCATTCTTATTGTGACTGGTATCTAGAACTTTCTAAAACTATTCTTTTTTCAGATGATCAAAGCGCTAAAGAGGAAGTTAAAAAAGTTTCAGCTTATGTATTTAAGCAAATACTTGTTTTACTACATCCATTTATCCCCTTTGTTACTGAAGAAATATGGCTCAAAAATAAATTTGATAATAAGGGCAATGATTATTTAATGCAAAAAAATTGGATATCTGCAAAATCAATTAAAGATTCACACACAGATCAGGTAGAAAATATAATTAATATTATATCTGAGCTAAGATCCTTTAAAAATGAGCTAAATGTTAGCCCTGGTTCATTTATAGACATCTCAATTAACAATATAAACAAAGATCAAAAGCAATTTATTAGTTCAAATGAAATAATTCTTAAAAAATTAGGTCGAATAAACAATATCCTTAGTGATGATTTAGACAAACCAGCTGCAACAATGGTTGTTTCAGGTGATTTATTTAAGATATATTTTGATAAAGATGTTGATTTAAAATTAATAAAGGAAAATTTAACTACCAAACAAGAACGATTAGAACAGGAGATGCACAAGATATCTCAAAGACTTGAAAATAAAAGTTTTGTAGATAGGGCACCAAAAGAGATTGTTGAACAAGAAAAAACTAATTATAATAATTTAAAGAACGATGTTGATAAGATATCAATAACAATAAAGGGTATATAATGGCAAAATTTAACAAGAAGAAACTTCCAAGTAGACATACATCATTAGGAGCAGATAGAGCTCCACATAGATCATTTTATTATGCAATGGGAGAAACAGAAAAAGATGTATCAAAACCTTTTATTGGTGTTGTTTCAACATGGAATGAAGCAGCTCCATGTAACATTGCTTTAATGAGACAAGCTCAATCTGTCAAAAAGGGAGTTAGATCAAATGGAGGTACTCCTAGAGAATTTTGTACTATTACTGTTACTGATGGAATTGCTATGGGTCATGAAGGTATGAAATCTTCTTTAATTTCAAGAGAAGTTATCGCAGACTCTGCGGAGCTTACTGTAAGAGGACATTGTTATGATGCATTAGTTGGTATTGCAGGATGTGATAAATCTTTACCAGGTCTAATGATGTCTATGGTCAGATTAAACGTTCCAAGTGTATTTATTTATGGAGGATCAATTCTTCCAGGAAGATATAAAGGTAAAGACGTAACGGTTGTTGATGTATTTGAAGCTGTTGGAAAACATTCATCGGGTAAAATGTCAGCAGCAGAACTTAGAAAATTAGAGTTAGTTGCTTGTCCAAGCGCTGGTGCTTGTGGAGGTCAATTTACTGCAAATACTATGGCCTGTGTATCTGAGGCTATTGGATTAGCACTACCATATTCAGCAGGTACTCCAGCTCCATACGAAGAGAGAGATAAGTATGCAAAAGAAAGTGGCAAAATGGTTATGCAACTTTTAAAAAAACAAATTAAGCCAAGAGATATTGTAACAAGAAAAGCTTTAGAAAATGCTGCAACAATAGTTGCTGCAACAGGTGGCTCTACTAATGCTGGATTACATTTACCTGCAATTGCAAACGAAGCAGGAATAAAATTTGATTTAATGGATGTTGCTAAAATTTTTAAAAGAACTCCTTATCTTGCTGATTTAAAACCAGGTGGAAAATATGTTGCAAAAGATATGTGGTTAGCAGGTGGTGTACCAATGTTATTAAAAACTTTATATGAAGGTGGATACATCCACGGTGATTGTATGACTGTCACAGGGAAAACAATGAAAGAAAATTTAAAAAATATTAAATTTAATCCTAAACAAAAAGTAATGAGATCTTATAAAGATCCATTATCACCTACTGGAGGGGTTGTTGGTTTAAAAGGTAACTTAGCTCCAGATGGAGCGATAGTAAAAGTTGCTGGATTAGCTAAATTACAATTTACTGGAAAAGCAAGATGTTTTGATAATGAAGAAAGTGCAATGAAAGCAGTTCAAAGCAAAAAATATAATGATGGTGATGTAATTATAATTAGATACGAAGGACCAGTAGGGGGTCCTGGTATGAGAGAAATGTTATCTACAACAGGTGCAATTTATGGACAGGGAAAAGGGGAGAAAGTAGCTCTTATAACTGATGGAAGGTTCTCTGGAGCTACGAGAGGCTTCTGTGTGGGTCATGTGGGCCCTGAGGCTGCCCTAGGAGGTCCTATAGGTCTTTTACGTAATGGAGATATCATTGATATCGATGCCAAAAAAGGAACTATCAATGTCAGACTTTCTAAAAAAGAATTAGCTTCTAGAAAAAGAAAATGGAGAGCTAGAAAATCTGATTTTGGATCTGGTACTTTATGGAAATATGCGCAAACCGTTGGTCCAGCGTTTTTAGGCGCACCAACACACCCAGGTAAGAAAAAAGAAGTTAAGGATTATTCAGAGATTTAATGAAAATTCGTCCAGTCATTTTATGTGGAGGTGCTGGAACTCGACTTTGGCCAAATTCTAAAAATCATCAAGCAAAGCAGTTTATTGATTTTGGTAATTGGACATTACTTGGCAAAACTTTGGAGAGAACAAAAGCATCTATATTTGATGAACCAATTATCAGCACTAATAAGAAATATTTAAAAGAGGTAAAAAAACACCTTAAAAAAAATAAGATTAAAAAATATAAAATTGTTTTAGAACCTGCAAAAAGAAATACAGCTCCTGCTATTTTAAGCACTGCTTTAATAAAAGATATTCCTAACAATCAGCCGTTAATGTTTTTTACAGCAGACCATTTGATAGAAAAGATGAGCGTTTTTAATAAAGCCATTAACAAAAATCAGACAAATTTAACTGATCAAAATATTTTCATATTTGGAATTAAACCAACTTCACCATCAAGTGAATATGGATATTTTGTAACCAAAAAAATCAAAGGAAATATCAATAAAGTAACAAAATTCATAGAAAAACCTAAAGAAAGTAGAGCAAAACAAGTAATTAAACAAAAAGGTTATTGGAACTCAGGAATGTTTTATCTTCGAAAAGATTCAATAATTAATAACTTTAAAAAATATAATCCAAGTATTTACAGAAGTTGTTTAAATTCAGTTAATAAAGCAAAATATAAAGCCAATACTTACTATTTAAATAAAGCTTCATTTATAAAAGCCACTGCTAAATCTTTTGATTATGCAATTTTGGAAAAAACAAAACAAATCAATGCAATTAAATTAGATATACCTTGGTCAGATCTTGGCAGCTGGAAAGAAATATTAAAGATGTATGACAAAAATAAAAACAAATTAGCTAAGAAAAAAAATATTTTCTATCGTCCCTGGGGGAAATATACAAATTTATTCAATGGTAAAGAGTTCTTGATTAAAGAATTATTTGTTAAACCAAAAGGAATATTAAGTTTACAGAGACATCATCATAGAGCTGAACATTGGCTAGTTACACAAGGAAATCCCAAGATCACTTTAAATAAAGATAGTTTTATAAAAAAACCAAATGAGCATATATTTATACCATTACAATCAATACATAGAATTCAAAACCCTGGAAAAAAACCTGTAAAAATCATGGAAGCTCAAATAGGATCAATACTTAAAGAAACAGATATAGTTAGATACCAGGATTTTTATGGACGTGTAAAATAGATTAAGCTGCTTTTAAGATATTAAATTTTCTTTCCGAAGACGAAACAACTATTTTTTTGTGCTCACCGAAATTATCACCATCAATTTGTACAGGTATATTATTTCCCAAACCATCAAATTTAATTTCATTTACATGTATAGTAATCACAGATTTAGATTTATCCAAATTTCCATATACAGCTATTAAATAAATATAATAAAGCAATTTATATCTTTTTAAATCCTTAAAAATATAGGTAGTAAATTTTTTATCAAATATATGTGTATCTGTAATTTTATGGTGTCCAGCATAGTATTTACTATTTGAGCATAGCACCCAATCAGCAAATATATCTTCTTTATCTATCGATACTTTAATTTTTTTATTATTCATCGATAAAAATTTTTGGAAACCTTTGATACCAAAAATAACTTTACCTAGAATTTTCTTTAGATAAGAGTCAATAGAATTAACAATTTGAGCGTCCCATCCAATACCTGCCATTAAAATAAAATGTTTGTTATTAATTTTAACCAAAAATGTTTTATCATAATTATCTGAAGTAAGTGTATTAGCTATATGTTTTACATTTTTAGTCATACCTAATTCTGCTTGCAAAATATTAGCCGTACCAGCTGGAATATATCCAATTGCAAAGTTTTCAGGGAGTTTGAAATTATTTTTTATTAATTCATTAATTGCAAAAGAAACAGAACCATCTCCTCCAGCAACTAACAATCTATCGTAGTTATTTATTTCAAAGTTTTTTATTACTTCAGAGGCTTCAGACTCACTCGATGTTTCAAATAAATCAACTTTGTGGTGATTCGATATTTCTTCAAGTATTTTTTTGATAAATTTTGACTTTCTTCCACCTGCTGATTTCTTATTATATATAAGACAAAATTTCATATTTAATAAAACTGTAACATAAAAATGTAGTATTGAGTTAAAGATTCTACTTATAATAGAATCACTAATTATAACAAGAAAATATGAAAACAAAAAAATCTTTAATTACATACAAAAGCTTATTTATTTCTGATGTGCATCTAGGAACTAAAGGGTGTCAGGCAGATAAATTATTAGAATTTTTTAAATATTCAAGGTCAGAGAATTTATATCTAGTAGGAGATATAATTGATGTATGGGCTATGCAGAAAACTTTTTACTGGCCCCAACAACATAATGACGTAATCCAAAAAATTTTAAGAAAAGCAAGGCATGGTACAAAAGTATTTTATATAATTGGAAACCATGACGAGGTTTTTAGAAAATTTATACCAATGCATTTTGGGGATATCAATATAGTTAACAGAGTTATTCATGAGACACCGCTTGGAAAAAAATATCTTGTAGTCCACGGTGATGCTTGGGACGGTGTAATGAAATATGCTAAATGGTTATCTAAGTTAGGATCAATCGCATATGGACTATTACTTAGATTAAATATTGTTATTAATTTTTTCAGAAAATTAAGAGGAAAAAGTTACTGGTCTCTCGCAAAATTTTTAAAATATAAAGTTAAAAATGCAGTTAAATATATAGGTGAATATGAAAGAACAGTATCAGATTATGCAAAAAGAAAAAACTATGATGGTATAATTTGTGGACATATTCATCATGCTGAGGATCAAAATTTTGATGGAATTAATTATTTGAACTGTGGGGACTGGGTAGAGTCCTGCACTGCTTTAGCAGAGAAATATGATGGAACATTTGAAATTATATATTGGGATAATGCTAGGAAAGAATTCGTAACAGAGGACGAAGAGAAAAAAGAAATAGATAAAAAAGATAACGTAGAAGATTTAAAGCGAGCTTCTTAAGCGTGAAAATTCTAATCGTAACAGATGCATACTATCCACAAGTGAATGGTGTAGTTAGAACTTTGCATGAAACTGGAGAAATATTAAAATCTCAAGGTCACAACATAGAGTTTATCACACCCCAACAATTTCTTACTGTTCCTATGCCAAAATATAATGAGATTAGATTATCATTAAATGTTTGGCCAAGAGTAAGTAATTTAATCAATGCAATAAAACCTGATGCAATACACATCGCAACCGAAGGTCCTTTAGGTTTTATGGCAAGAAGACACTGTATTAAAAATGGTTTAAAATTTACTACTAGCTTTCACACTAGATTTGACAAATATATGAAACTTTACATGCCAATCATTCCTGCAAAATGGTCAGAGAAGTTTTTATGTAATTTTCATAATAAAGCTGAAAGAATTTTAGTAACAACAGAGTCGATGCGAGAGGAACTAATAGCATTAGGGGTTGATAATAATAAAATGGTAACTTGGACAAGGGGTGGTAATCATGGAGCTTTTAAAAATCCAGTTAAAAGAGATTTACCATATAAAAGACCTATATGGATTTACGTTGGAAGAGTGGCTGTTGAAAAAAATATTAAGGCCTTTTTAGATTTAGAATTAGAAGGCACAAAAGTTATAATTGGTAAAGGACCAGATTTAAATAATTTAAAAAAAAAGTTTACAAAAGATATTTTTTTAGGAGAAAAAACAAATGGAGAATTAGCATCTCATTTTGCTTCTTCTGACGTTTTTGTTTTTCCTAGCAAAACAGATACTTTTGGTATTGTTGTGCTAGAGTCTTTAAATTGTGGAACACCAGTTGCTGCCTATCCTGTTCCAGGCCCGAAAGATATATTAGGAGGGACTAACATAGATACTTTGGATAATGATCTTAAAGCTTCTGCTCTAAAGGCTTTAAAAGTTAATAGAGAAGATTGTTTAGAATTTGCTAAAAAATATAGCTGGGAAGAAACAGCTAAAATATTCTTCGAGAATATCTCCCCTAATTAATATTTACAACTATAGATCTAAGTTTGTCTACTATTTGTCTGTTATTTAATCTTTCGTTTTGTAGTGATGAAATTTTTTTCCCAATACTAAGCTTAAATGTTTGATTTTTTTTATTTAATAATTCTCGTATAAATAAAATTCTTCTTAAATTATTATTTACAAAACCTATTGTGTGAAAAAGTAAGCTATTTTTTCCAAAAAAACGTACAGGAATAATTGTAGCATTTGTCTTATTAATTATAGATCCAATTAATGGTTTCCATCTTCTTTCATTAGCCTCATTAAAAATTAGAGAAGAAGTTGCAACTTCTCCTGAAGGAAAGGTTATTAAAATCCCATTTGAATTTACGTGCTCAATTGCTTTTTTTTTAGAAATGATATTTTTTTTAATATCTTCTGTTAATGTTGAAAATTTAATTGGTAACAAGTATTC
This sequence comes from Pelagibacteraceae bacterium AG-430-E20, assembly GCA_003209915.1. Classification (GTDB taxonomy): domain Bacteria; phylum Pseudomonadota; class Alphaproteobacteria; order Pelagibacterales; family Pelagibacteraceae; genus Pelagibacter. Next base: position 40,241 of record QCOF01000004.1, read on the forward strand.
TCTTATTTGGTCAATTTGTGAAACTTCATCGTTAATTAAAATTTTATAATCCTTTCGGACATCACATATTATTGAACAAATTATTAGTCCATCTAATAATCCAAATGGATGATTTGCAACTATTATACTTGATCCTGCTTTAGGTATATTGTCAACATTTTCTGCAATGTAATTTATTTTTAAAATATCTAAAGTTTTTTTCCAAAAATTATTTGATTGTTTTAATTCCTTGTAATTAACTTTATACAAAGATTTGATTTCATCAATTTTTGAAATTTTCTCTAGGATTTGCTGCATTAGTCCAAAATTTTATTTACATATTCTTTATTTATTTTTTCAATTGGTAAAAAAATAAAAACATCTGTTGTCTTGAATTTATTGTCAATTACAGCACCTGTCCCGATAGATGCATTAAACTTTAAATATGCTTTGATTAAAGTGGGTAATTTTGCAAATAATCTAATATTTAAATTAATTTTCTTTTGGTAATCAATATTTACTCTATATTTTGGTAAAGCACTGACGGTAATGTTATCTGGCATTTTGTGATGATGATTAAGATATATTAACTGATCCTCAATCTTGCTAACATTAGTGCTTAAGAAACTGGCTGTACCAAACAAAGCATCGATATTATTTTTATTAATATAATGATGAATTTCTTTCCACATTAATTGAAGTACATTTTTATTTCTAAATTTTTGAGATATACACGATCGACTTAATTCAAGCATATTATTATAAATTCTTGAATTTAATAAATTCTCTAAATTAAATTCATCGCAACTATAAAAACCTGATTTTTTTTCTGCAACAGATTGCTTAAGTAAACGATAAGTACCTATTACTTTTGTTTTCGAAAATTTTGATTTTCTGTGGGTTACAATTATATGATCTGCATAATTATCAAATTTATCAGAGTCTCTTCTAAAATTTCCTATATTTAATATAGGGTTTTTAATTCTCTCAGAGAAAAAGACTTTATATCTAAGTTTTTGCGCAAGTTTTATTTCGCCTCTACTTTCAGCTAGTTTGACATTAAATGTAGGTTTAAAAAAATCATAAGTATTAATATTAAACTTTTTGTTCTGATTAACTTTTCTTAATAGAGTATTTATTGTCATGAATCTTTGATAAAAGATTCACATGTATTTAATGTTAAAAAATTATTTCAAATTTATTACATAATAATATTATGGATTTACTTACTATTTTTTTTGTTATCGTCATAATTGTATTAGGTTATTTTTTAGTTAAGAAAAATGTAAATCCTGAAAACACTGCTATTGTTGAAAACAAATCTAACAAAAACGATTTAAGTAAAAGAGTTATAATTGAAGAGTTAGAAGATCAATTTTTTGCATTAGATAGGTATAATCAAATTAAATATCTTAATAAAAGTGCAAAACAGCGATTTGGGCAAAATCTAATAGACAAAAATATATCTACTGTAATCAGAGATACCAAACTACTTGAGTCAATAGAAAAAACTATTGAGACACAGGTGACCCAAAATATTGACATTGAAATTAACCTTCCGTCATATCAACTTTACAAAATTTACATCATTCCTGGACCTACATATTTGTTTCCAGAAAATAATTCTGTTGTTTTGTTTTTGAAAGATTTTACAGAAATTACAAAAGCTCAAAAATTTAAAACAGATTTTGTTGCTAACGTTAGCCACGAATTAAGAACACCTTTAGTCTCTATAAAAAGTTCTTTAGAAACTATTTTGGGGCCAGCATCAGATGATGCAAAAGCTCAAAAGAAATTCATGAAAATTATGTCAGATCAAGTTGTAAGAATGGAGAATTTAATTAATGATTTGTTAATATTAAGTAGAATTGAACTTGAAGAACATATCAAACCAAACCAAATTGTAGATATAAATGATATTGTTTTAAATATTAAAAGTAATTTTGAGTTACCTCTTAAAAAGAAAAAACTCAATTTAAAAGTTAATTTAATGCAGCCAACTTTAGTGTATGGAGACACCGATAAACTTTTTACTGTTTTTTCTAACTTAATTGATAATGCAATAAAGTATTCAGAGGAAAATAAAAATATAAAAATAAAAAGTGAAGATTGCGATGGTAAGTTAATAGATAAACATTTAATGATCAGTGTAAAAGATTATGGAATAGGTATCCCACAGGAATTTATTCCAAGAATTACTGAAAGATTTTTTAGAGTTGATACCGAAAAAAGTAAAAAAATTGGTGGCACAGGTTTAGGGTTAGCAATTATGAAACATATAATCACCCAGCATAGAGGAGATTATGAGATTCTTAGTTCTGTTAATAAAGGTACAGAAATAAAAATTTATCTTCCAACAAAATAGTTGAAGCTGAAAAAGTGTTAAAAATTGAATAAAATTCGTTAAAAATTTAACAAATCTTTTATTGATTATTGTTACAGTTTATTTAAATTTTTTGAATGTTAAAAATATTTAAAAGTATTTTAATTTCATTTGTTTTTATTTTCTCATCAATTTTGAATAGTTATTCTTTAGATATTTCAACAATTCTGAGAAATCAACAATTAACCGTGTTTGATATAGGTGTCTTTAGATTGCAGGAGGATTTAAAGAAAACCTATCCAGTAATAAAGCAGCATTCTGCTGCTAAGTATGAGGAAATTTATTTAGATGTTGTTTCATCTTGGTGGAGAAATAGTGTGGATATGCTTGTATCTATACCAATGAAAGAGGGGCTCGATAAATCTACTTATATGTCCGACTCATTTAGATGCAGAAATATATTTAACTCTGTTAGGGACCATCTTTTAAAAGATCAAAATTTGAGTAATTATAGGTACACTATGGCAACAAGTTATCTTACTTCAATATTCTCAACACCATCTAATTGGCCTAAATGGAGATACGATCCAATGGTATTAGAAGAACTTGTAAATTTAGTTAGACTTGAAGTTACTTTATACCCTACACCTGACCTCGCTTTTAGTAATGACTCTAATCCTGTTTCTTGTAAAGGGGGCTTAGAAACTGAAACTAATGAGATAGTTATCTCAATGAAATACAACTAAAAAGTTATCATTTTAACAAAAGTGTAACAAATCTGTAATATTAAAGATTCAATGAATTTGTACGAGTTGATCATCTTTTAATTAATTAATGAAAGGATTAAAGATAATGAAAAAACTAACTATAATTGTTGCATCTTTAGTTGCACTAACAATTGCAACTGTTGCACAAGCAAGAGATCAAATCAAAATAGTTGGTTCATCTACAGTATTCCCATATGCAACTGTTGTTGCTGAAAGATTTGGTAGTTCAGGATTTAAAACTCCTGTGATCGAATCTACTGGTACTGGTGGAGGAGCTAAACTGTTCTGTGCTGGTGTTGGTGAGAACCATCCAGATATAACAAATGCATCAAGAGCAATGAAAGATAAAGAGAAAGCTCTATGTAAAAAAAATGGTGTTAATGAAATCGTTGAAATCGTAATCGGTAATGACGGTATTACTTTAGCATACAGCTTAGATGCAAAACCAGTAAACTTTACTAAAGAGCAACTTTGGAAAGCATTGGCGAAACACTCTGTTGTTGACGGTAAATTAGTTGATAACATTTATACTTCATGGGATCAAATAGATCCGAGTTTACCAAAACAAAAAATTTCAGTTATGATTCCCCCAGGAACTTCTGGAACAAGAGATGCTTGGAATTCTTTGGTAATGAAAAAAGGTATGCCAAAAGAAGCTAAAGCGCTTTATAAAAAAGGTTTTGAAGCTGGAAACAAAAAATATAAAAAACCACAAAAACTTTACAGAGAAGATGGTGCTGCAATTGAAGTAGGTGAAAATGATAGTTTAATTATTCAAAAACTTACTCAAGATAAAGAAATGTTTGGTTTCTTTGGTTTCAGTTACTTCTTAGCTGCTAAAGATAAACTTCAAGCTGCAAGTATTGAAGGTGGTCAACCTTCTTTAGAATCTATTCAAGATTACAGCTATGCAGTTGCAAGACCATTATTTTTCTACGTTAAAAAGGCTCACGTTGGTGTAATCCCTGGTTTACATGAATTTGTAAAAGAGTTCACTACAACTAAAGCTATAGGTAAAAATGGTTATTTAGCTGACATTGGTTTAGTACCGTTAGATAAAAAGTTGTATAGAACAACTAGAGATAACGCGAAAAATCTTGTCGCAATGGCTGACTAATAAGTTTGGTTATCAAATAGAAATTAAGGGGTCTTTTTAGACCCCTTTTTTTTAGAAAAGTGTAAAGTCAACTTAAAGGGGATTCATTGAACTTAATATTATTTATATTTATAGTTTTACTAGGCTTTACAAGTTATTATTTTGGAAGAAAAAAAGCATATACCATACAATCTACTAATAAAAGATTAACCGCACTCCCACAATTCTATGGATATTATCTTGCTATATGGTGTGCTATTCCTGCATTTATCATTTATTCTTTATGGGCGATCTTTGAACCAACCATCGTAAAATTACTAATTTTAAGTGATTATGCAAATCAAGGTTATCTAGATGATGAACTAAATCTAATTTACGAAAAAACGAAAGCACTTTCCCGTGGTCAATTTACAGGAGAGGTTACATCTCTTATACAAACTTCTTCAGAAAAATATTTAAATCTTCGTTCAATAGCTCAAAGCTCAAAAGTTGTTATAGTTTTATGTATTATTATTGCTTCTGTAGCTTATGCATACAAAAGAATCTCATTGAATAATCGAACGAGAGAACCAGTAGAAAAGTTTTTTAACGCTGTTTTATTTACTGCTTCTTTAGCTGCAATTTTAACTACTGTTGGAATTGTCTTTTCATTAATATTTCAAACAATAGATTTTTTTAAAGTAATCCCTTTGTTTGATTTTGTTTTTGGAACTCATTGGTATCCAGCAAAAGCTTTTGTAAGAGACTCATCTGAAGCATTAGATCCAACAATGTATTCAGATACTTTTGGCGCAGTTCCAATTTTTGCAGGTACTTTTTTTATAGCCTTCATTGCTATGTGTGTAGCTATACCGATTGGTCTAATGAGTGGAATATATTTAGCTGAATATGCATCATATAAAGTAAGACAGTATGCTAAACCTTTGATAGAAATTTTAGCTGGAATACCAACAGTGGTTTATGGTTTTTTTGCAGCTTTAACTGTTGGACCATTTTTAAAAGATATAGGAACAGCAATGGGGCTAGAAGTATCTGCTGAGAGTGCTCTTGCTGCTGGTGGAGTGATGGGGATTATGATTATTCCATTTATATCAAGTCTTAGTGACGATGTTATCACAAGTGTTCCTCAAAGCCTTAGAGATGGAAGTTATGCCATGGGTGCAACTAAATCAGAGACTATTAAAAAAGTTATTTTTCCTGCAGCCTTACCTGGAATTGTTGGATCAATATTATTAGGTGTTTCAAGAGCAATAGGTGAAACAATGATTGTAGTGATGGCATCTGGATTAGCTGCGAACTTAACTTTAAATCCACTAGAGTCTACTTCAACAATTACTGCACAAATTGTTGTCATTTTAATTGGTGACCAAGCATTCGGAGATCCAAAAACGCAAGCTGCATTTGCTTTAGGAATGTCATTATTTATAGTCACTTTGTGTTTAAACATTGTTGCTTTAAGAGTAGTTAAAAAATATAGAGAAAAATATGAATAAAAATAAAGAAAAACTGTTAGCAAAAAGATATTCCTCAGAAAAAAGATTTCAGTTTTTAGGTAAAAGTGCAATTTTTATGGCACTTTTGTTTTTGGCAATTTTTATATTTAAAATTTTTTCAACCGGTTATACCGCTTTTCAAAAAACTTGGTTGATAGTACCTGTCAATTTTGATGCTGAAACTATGTATTTAGATGCTAATCCGTCCAAAGAGGATTTGGAAGACGCTGATTATTTTGAAATATCACTCCAGTCAATGTTTAACTTAGATAAAAATGCAAATGAGAAACAACAAAATGAATTAAAAAAAATGGTTTCTTATTTTTTTGAAAGAGAAATTAAACAAGAATTGATTAATGATCCAAGTTTACTGGGAAAAACAAAAGATGTTTATATCACTGCATCAGATGATTTGGACCAGGTATTTAAAGGAAACTACCCAAGAGACCTACCTGAAAACCAAAGAAGAGTTACCGATTATCAATTAAAAATTTTTGATCAACTTGTAGAACAAGGAAAAGTAGAGAGTAAATTTAATTTAAGTTTCTTTACTTATCCAGACTCTCGTGAAGCTGAGTTAGCTGGTATTGCAAGTTCGTTTATGGGATCTATATTTTCAATTTTAGTTTGTTTAGCTATTGCTTTTCCTGTGGCTGTTTTAGCAGCAATATACTTAGAAGAATTTGCCCCCAAAAATAGATTTACAGATTTTATCGAGGTAAATATTAATAATTTAGCAGCAGTACCATCTATTGTATTTGGTCTTTTAGGTTTGGGAATTTTATTAGCGGTGTTTCAATTACCAAGGTCAACACCTTTAGTTGGAGGAATAACTTTATCTTTGATGACTTTGCCAACAATAATTATTGCTTGTAGAGCGTCTTTAAAAGCAGTGCCACCGAGTATAAGAGAAGCAGCTCTAGCGATGGGAGCTAGCCGTATGCAAACTACAATGCATCATACTGTACCTTTATCGATGCCTGGTACGCTGTCAGGAACTATTATTGGATTAGCTCAAGCATTGGGTGAAACAGCACCATTAATATTGATTGGTATGGTAGCTTTTGTAAACACTATCCCTGGCTCACCAATGGACCCTGCTGCAAGTCTGCCTGTTCAAATTTATATTTGGGCTGAAAGTGCTGAGAGGGGATTTGTTGAAAAAGTTTCAGCTTGTATAATGGTTTTACTTGGTTTTTTAATAGTTATGAATTTGTTCGCACAAATAATAAGACATAAATTTGAAAAAAAATGGAGTTAATATGATTAAGATTAGTGCAAAAAATGTTGATGTTTTTTATGGAAAAAAACAAGCCTTGTTTAATATAAATTTAGACATTGAGGAAAATCAGGTAACAGCATTAATTGGACCATCGGGATGTGGTAAATCTACTTTTTTAAGATGCTTAAATAGAATGAATGATGTAATCGATATATGTAAGGTTCAAGGAGAGATAGTTATAAATGATTTTAATATAAACGATAAAGGGTGTGACGTAGTAAGATTACGAGAAAAAATTGGAATGGTTTTTCAAAAACCAAATCCATTTCCAAAAACATTATACGAAAATATTTCTTATGGTCCTACAATCCATGGTATGGCTCAATCAAAACAAGAAATGGATGAAATAGTTGAGACAAGTTTAAAAAAAGCTGCGCTCTGGGAAGAAGTAAAAGATAGACTTCATGAACCTGGAACAGGTTTGTCAGGTGGCCAGCAACAACGGTTATGTATAGCAAGAGCTATTTCGGTACAACCGGAGGTAATCTTAATGGACGAGCCTTGCTCAGCATTAGACCCAATTGCAACAGCCCAAATTGAGGAGTTAATTGATGAATTAAAGAAAGAACATACAATAATTATAGTTACTCACTCTATGGCTCAAGCAGCAAGAGTATCTCAAAATACTGGTTTCTTTCACTTAGGAGAATTGATAGAACATGGATCAACAGATAAGATATTTAAGAATCCAGAAAATAATAAAACGCAAGATTATATTACAGGGAGGTTCGGATAATGTCGGAAGCAACGCATACAGTAAAATCTTACGAAGAAGAATTACAAAGTTTAAATAAAAATATCATAAAAATGGGTGTTTCATGCGAAGAGGCATTAGGAAAAGCAATTATTGCAATAACTACTCGTGATAGCGAAAATGCAGAAACAGTAATAAAAAACGATGAAAAAATTGATAAATTTGAAACTACAATTGAACAACAAGTAGTTAATTTAATTGCCTTAAGACAACCAATGGCTATAGATTTAAGAGAAACGGTTACAGCACTAAAAATATCCTCTGATTTAGAGAGAATTGGTGATTTAGCCAAAAACATTTCGAAAAGAACTCTGTTATTAAATGAAAATTTACCAAAAAATCTAGTTGACGCTTTAGTGAGAGTTTCCAAAAATGTTCAAAAACAATTAAAATCTGTTTTAGACGCTTATCTGGATAGATCTTCATCGATGGCTGTGAATGTTTGGGAGAATGATGAGCAAATAGATGAGTTAACTAATCTTTGTATGCAAGAAGTAATTAAATATCTTAAAGAACATGAAAGCAATTTAGATGATGGAACTCACTTATTATTTGTTACAAAAAATATAGAGAGAATTGGTGATCACTCAACAAACATTGCAGAACAAATATATTATTTAGTTGAAGGTGAGTATTTAGAAGGTGATAGACCAAAAGGCACAGAGCCAATAGTAACTGGAGAAATGTAATAATGTCAGCACATGTTTTTATTGCTGAAGATGAAACACCAATAGTAACTTTATTAAAATACAATTTAGAAAAAGAGGGCCATAAGGTAAGTTTTTCTGAAAATGGAGAGGAAGCACTTAAATTAATTAAAGATAAGCAACCTGATTTAATACTTTTGGATTGGATGCTGCCAGATCTTTCTGGAGTGGATCTTTGTAAAAATTTAAAGAAGGATAAAAAATTTAGTGATATACCAATAATAATGCTAACTGCTAAAGGCGAGGAAGCAGATAAAATTAAAGCATTTGACACAGGTGCAGACGATTATGTGACAAAACCGTTTAGTCAAAAAGAACTTAATGCTAGAATAAAATCTCTCCTAAGAAGGTCTAAACCTCAATCTTCAGTGGACGTTGTGGAATTTACTGATTTAAAAATAGATAGAGTAACAAAACGTGTCTACAGAAATAATAAAGAAATATCCTTAGGACCAACTGAATTTAAATTATTAGATTTTTTTATTAAAAACCCTAAAAGAGTTTATTCACGAGAACAACTTTTAAATAATGTTTGGGGTGAAAATATCTATGTAGAGTCTCGAACGGTTGATGTTCATATAAGAAGATTGAGACAAGCTATAAATATAGAAAAAACTAAACCATTAATAAGAACTGTTAGATCGGCAGGTTATTCTTTAGAGTCCTGAAGATCTTTTGGTCTAATAAAATCTTTAATTAATCCATTATTTTTTATTTTTTTCCATTCAATTAAATCAAAATTAATTTTGGCAAAGGCAGAGGTTGGAAATTTATAATTTAGCAATTTAAAATGATTATTATTTTGGTTCTTTGTTAAGGCTTTTACTAAATTTCTTACTGTAGGTTCATGGTTAATTAACAAAATAGATTTATATTTTTTTGGAATTTTTTTAATTAACTCAATAATTCTATCTTCATTTGCTAAATAAAGTTTCTTCGATGAAAAAATTTTTCTTGGTGTAGCGATTTTCTTTAAAAGTATACTTAAAGTTTTTTTTGTTCTATTTGCACTAGAAACTAATACATAATCAAACTTATAATTTTTTTTAATAAAAAATTCACAAATTAATTTAGCATTGTTTTTACCTCTTTTACTTAACGGTCTATCAAAATCGTCTAGACTGGGATCACTCCAACTGGATTTTGAGTGACGCATGACATATAAATGTAACATTATTTGTAATTATATGACTCCATTAAAAAAACAACAGAAACAAGAGTTAAAATCTAAATATATCAACAGAGAATTATCTTGGCTTAAATTTAATGATAGGGTGTTATTTGAAGCTCAAAATATAGATAATCCACTATATGAAAGAGTAAAATTTCTGTCCATAGCTGGATCTAATTTAGATGAGTTTTTTATGGTTCGTGTTGCTGGTTTATATAGTCAGATAAAACAAGAGGTAGAGTCGTTAAGTTCGGATGGATTAAATCCAGAAGAACAAATGAGTGAAGTTGTTCAAGAAACTAAAAATCTTCTTGTTAAACAGAACTTAATTTACAAAAATCTAATTTCACAACTAAAGAAAAATTATATTACTTTAGTTAAACCACAAGATCTTAGCAAAAACGAAAAAATCAAATTAAAAAATATTTTTTATGAGGAAATATATCCTTTACTGACACCTTCAGCTATTGATCCTGCACATCCATTTCCGTTCATAGTAAATCAAGGCAGAGCAGTGGTTATGAAACTTAAAAAAAAAAATAAAAAAAGATTATTAAATTCAATCATCGTAATTCCCAAAGCTTTATCAAGATTTATAGAAATAGATGGAGGAAAAAATTACAAAAAATATGTTATTCTTGATGATATAATTAGTTTTTTTTCTTCTGAAATATTTCCAGATCACAATCTAGAGAGTAAAATGATATTTAGGGTTATTAGAGATAGTGACGTCGAAATACAAGAGGAAGCTGAAGATCTGGTAAGATCATTTGAATTAGCACTCAAGAGAAGAAGAATTGGAGATATAGTTCGTTTAGAAGTAATCAAAAACAGCAATAAAGATTTAATAAAATTTATTACTAATAAACTAGAAGTAAACCCAGATTATATATACGAAACAGAAGGACTTGTAGGTATTGAAGATATAGATCAAATATGTAAGTTAAAAAACTCTAAACTCAGATTTAAAAATTTTAATCCTCGAGAAGTAGAAAGATTAAAAGAATTTAATAACAATTTTTTTGATACTATAAAACAAAAAGATTTAGTTGTTCATCACCCTTTTGAAACATTTGATGCCGTAATTGAATTTTTAAATCAAGCCGCTTATGATAAAAAAGTTATTGCAATAAAACAAACCCTTTATAGAACAACTTTAGACTCACCCATAGTTAAAGCGCTTATCTCAGCTGCAGAAAATGGAAAAACGGTCACAGCTCTTATTGAAATTAAAGCAAGATTTGATGAAGAGGCCAATATTCAATTAGCTAGAAGTTTAGAAAAAGCTGGGGTTCAAATTGTTTACGGTTTTGCTAAGTATAAGACACACGCTAAGTCTTCTTTAGTGCTTAGACGAGAACTAGGTAAAATACAAACCTATGTTCATTTAGGTACTGGAAATTATCACCCTGTAAATGCAAAAATTTACACAGACCTATCTTTATTCAGCTCCAATAAAAAAATTGCTGGTGATGTAGAAAAATTTTTTAATTACGTTACAGGTTATTCAAAACCTAGAAATTTAAATAAAATATCAATTTCACCAATTAATCTAAGAATTACTCTTAACAAATGTATAGATATAGAAATTTCAAACGCTAAAAAAGGAAAAAAAGCTGAAATATGGTCAAAAATGAACTCTCTGGTTGACCCAATCATCATTGATAAATTTTATGAGGCTTCAAACGCAGGTGTTAAAATTTATCTTTTTGTAAGAGGAGTCTGCTGTTTAAGACCGGGTGTAAAAGATAAATCTGAAAATATAGTGGTCAAAAGTATGATAGGAAGATTTCTTGAACACTCAAGAATATATTGTTTTGCAAATGGAAAAGAGATGCCTAACAGAAATGCAAAAGTTTTTATTTCTTCAGCTGATTTAATGCCTAGAAATTTGAATAGAAGAGTTGAACTTCTAGTACCAATTGAAAATTCAACAGTTCATGAACAAATATTAGATCAAATAATGTTAGCAAATTATTTAGACAACAAGCAAAGTTGGCAATTAGATCCAACTGGAAATTATAAAAAAATTAAATATAGTAAAGATGATTCTTTTTCAGCCCATGAATATTTTATGAATAATCCAAGTTTGTCAGGTAGAGGTAAAGCAAAATTAAAAATTCGTCCTAAAAAACTTAATTTGAGATTAATTAAAAATGACACTCAAAGTTCTTAAAGCAAATCCAAATTTAAAGTTAAAGCAAGCGAAACTTGCTATAATTGATATAGGTTCAAATTCAATTAGAATGCTAATTTATGATGATTTTACCTCGTCTAGAGTTCCTTTTTTTAACGAAAAAGCTGTATGTGAACTTGGCAAAAATTTAGATAAATCTAGAAAGTTGCACCATTCTGGAAAAATATATGCTCTTAAAGTACTTAAGAGATTTTCAGAAATTTTAAATGTATCACAAATTACAAATTTAAAAATCATAGCAACTGCAGTTCTCAGAGAAGCTTCGGATGCCAGGTCTTTTACTGAAGAGGTTGAAAAATTATTTCAAAAAAAAATAGAAATTCTTAGTGGTGATCAAGAAGCAGAATGTGCAGCTGAGGGTGTAAAAATAGGTTTTGAAAACGTTGATGGTCTTGTTGCTGATTTAGGTGGAGGTAGTTTAGAATTGGCTAGAGTTGAAAATAATGTAATCACTAATAAAACTTCCTTACCCCTTGGTGTTTTAAGATTAATTAATAATCCAATAATTAAAAAAAGAAATTTATCAAAGTACATTAAAAATTTATTTGCTGATGAAAAATGGTTATCCAAGAAAAAATTTAAAAATTTATATTTAGTTGGAGGTACATGGAGAGCTTTATTTAAACTTCATTTATTTCAGAATGAATACCCCGTTCATATTATTCATCAATATTCGATTGATAATGATAGATTAACAAAATTTTTAGATAAAATCTCATCTTTTAGTAAGTCAAAATTAAAAACTGTAGAATATATTTCCAAATCTAGAACTCAATATTTGCCGTATAGTTCGATAATTTTAAACGAGATAATAAATTTAACAAATCCTAAAAAAATTGTATGTTCTATAAGTGGTTTGAGGGAAGGAGCTTTAGTAAAAGAACATTTTAAAGATTTTGAAAGTCCAGATATGTTTAATAAATCTCTTGAGCATATCGCAAAAAAAAGAGGTGATTTAGGATTAACATTTAAAAAATATTATGATTTTATTAAGCCTGTTTTTGAGGGTAATGAGCATTATAATAAAAAATTATTAAACCTAGCATGTGTTTTAAGCCATATGGACTGGGGACTTGGCGCTTTTCAAAAGGCAGAATTAGTTTTTCAAGAAACTCTTAATACACCTTTGCTTAAACTAACACATAAAGAAAGAATTCAAATAGCACTGTCATGTTACTGGAGATATTGCAGCATCAAATATAATCCTAAGATTGAATATTTAACTTTTCTGAACAATAATGAAATCTTTTCAAGTAAACAAGTAGGTTCAGCTTTAAGATTTGCACACGCATTAACATCAATATCAACAATTTTTTTAGAGGAATTTAAATTATATAAAAGAGGCAACTCTGTTTTTTTGAAAATACCGTCTCATCATCAAGAAATAATTTCCAAACAAGTTACAAAAAAGTTTAAAGCCCTAGCAAGAGAATTATTTTTAGAACCTAGAGTAATTTATTCAAATTAATTTAAAATTTTTTTAAAATAAACTTAAGATTTTAATAATATAATTGAAATAATTTTTGACTAATGAGTAGATGTTTTAAATTTATTCTTCTCTTGTGGGGGTGCTTACTTAGTAGGCGCCTCTATAACTTTAAGAAATGATGCTATATGAGAGGCATTACAAAATTTATTTTTAAGAATTAACTTATTAATTTTATCTTTAGATAGTAAATGTATCTTAATACCTTTCTCAGATTTTTTTTTTTTAATCATATTATTTGAATAATAACAGTAGATTTTAGTTGTTAGTCTTCCTGGCTCACAATTTATTGTGAATATTTTTTTTGGTGTACCTGATATCTTATATCCTGTCTCCTCATAAAATTCTCTACAAGCTGCACTTAAAGGATTTTCTCCTTTATCAATTATACCAGATGGAAATTCATAGGTGATTTTACTTACTGGGACTCTTTTCTGACTTACTACAACAAATTTATTTTTTTTAATTTCACATACTATCAAGGATAAATTAGCTGTTTTTAAAAAATGATAATAACCTTTTTTTTTGTATGGTTTATTAATTAGTTTTATATTTTTTGTTAAATTAATATTTTTCATGCATCCATAACATATTTTTATTTGACTAATATTAAAGTTTTTTTTAATCCTAAAATGAATTAAATTATTTTTTCTGAAATTAATTTGGAAATTCTTGGTATTAGTTCCATGGTGTTGCTGTTCATTGGATTAATATATGAAGATTCAAGAAAGCTATTAAATGCTTTTTCGTACTCTTTCATTTCGATATATACTTGTCCTTTCCCGATTAAAGCACCAAAATGTCTTTTTTCGAGTTTTAATACTATATCAATATCATTTAATGCATTTTTATGTTTGCCCATTAAATACAAAGTGGTTGCTCTTCTATTCCAAGCCTCTGCCCAATTAGGGTCTTTATCAATAATTTTACTAAAAATGTTGTAAGCTTTTAAATAATTTCGATTTTGGACGAGCCTAGATCCTTCTTTTAAATCTATTGTTAATTGGAAGTTAGTTGGGTGTGTCTCCCATAACCTCCATATCTTATTTTCAAGTATTTTAGATTGTTTTTGTGAATTACATTCCTTCAACTGAATAAAAAGTTCATTTAATTTTGTATTTGTAGTCTCAGCATTTAAACCCAAGGATGAGAATATAAGTATAAATAAAACGTAATAGTATTTTTTCATTTGTAATAAATTTGTAATATTTTTGTAACATTAATGAAACAATAAGAAAAATTCAATTAAGACAATAAAACTAAGAGTTTCTAACAAATAAAAGGTATAAACAATATTTGTTCTCTAAATTTAACTAATCTGATTCGAAAATTAAATGAAAAATACAAAAATAGAGGCAATTGTTTTTGATTTAGCTGGCACTCTAATAGATTTTGGAAGTCAAGCACCATCTAAAGTACTTATTCATATTTTTAATGAAAATGGAATACCAATTACTAAAAAAGAAGCTATTGGCCCTATGGGCATTGAAAAAAAAGCACATATAAGTCAATTAATCTATTCAAAGAAAATAAATCTACTGTGGAAAAAAAAGTATAAAAAAAAACCCAGTAAGAATGATATAAATAAATTATTTAAACTTTTTAATCCTGAGCTTAAAAAAATTATTAAAAAACACTCTAAATTAATTACAGGGAGTAAAAAAACTATTAAATTTATAAAAAAGAAAAAAATTAAAATAGCTACAAATACTGGATACTCTGATGATATTTTAAAAATTATATTGTCGGAATTAAAAAAACAAAAATTTACACCAGACATTGCATATGGTTCTTCATATGCAAAAATTGGAAGACCAACAGCAGAGATAATATACAAAATTTTTTCTGACCTAAATATAACAAAGGGATCAAGTTGTATAAAAGTAGACGATACTATTCCTGGACTATTAGAGGGAGTAAATGCTGGGATGTGGGTAGTAGGTGTCATATTTTCAGGTAATGAATTTGGTAAAACAGAGGTCGAATTTAACAAACTATCTTACAGAGATAAATTTAAATTTAGAAAAATGATCAAGAATAAATTTAAAAAAGTAGGTGCTGACTATGTAATAGATACAATTAAAGATTTACCTAAAGTAATTAAATTAATTGAGAAAAGAATTACGTAAAATCACCTATTGAAAAGCATTTTTTTAACCACAAATATTGCTAATATTGCACCTAGTAATTCTGCAATAATAAATAAAGGTGTATTTAAATAATTGATACCAGTAAATGTGTCTGTAAAGGTTCTGGCTATAGCAACGGCAGGATTTGCAAATGAGGTTGATGAAGTAAACCAGTATCCTGCGGTTATGTAGAATCCAACACACGCAGCGGTTACAACTTTTCCACTTTTCATTGATCCAAAAATTACTAAAATTAATCCAAACGTAGCTATTATTTCTGCAACAAATATATAAATACCATTTCTAGTTTTTGATGATAATTCATATATAGGTAATTCAAAAAAAAAATTCGCTAATCCCACACCTACAAGGCAACCTGATATTTGTGAAAAAATATAAATATGAATTAATTTAAATTTTAGTTTTCCTGTAAAAACCATACTTAAACTCACAAATGGATTAAAATGAGCTCCTGATATATCAGAAAACACTGTTATAAGAACAAATAAACCTGCTCCTGTTGCAATTGTATTTGCTAATAACATAACTGCAAAATCGTCAGTAAGATTTTGAGCCATTATACCAGAACCAACAACTATCATCACTAGGAAGCAACTACCTAAGAATTCACTATAGATTATTTTTTTTTTGCTATTTTTCATAATTTTTAATCCATTCATTAATTCTAGTTTCTAGTTTAGAATAAGTTTTATGTATTTCTAATGAAATTAGTTCTTCTTTATTTGTTTTTTCACTATTTTCTAATTCATTAATAATATGAACAGGATCTTCAATATCCCAATGTATTATTTTTTCTGGAGATGGCCACACCGGACAAACTTCATTACTAGCATTGTTACATACAGTAAATACCTGGTCAAATTTTGTTTTTTCATCTAAAAATTTATTGAAGTTTTTTGATGATAGATTTTTTGTTTCAAAATTATTTTCATTAAGATACTTGATGACATATTTATTAATTATTCCAGATGGTTTGCTACCTGCACTATAACCAGCAAATTTATCTTTGTGATATTTATTAACCACACTTTCAGCTAATATGCTTCTATGAGAATTTCCTGTACAAACAAATAAAAGTTTTTTCATTGTTAACTTTTATAAATATAAATAATTTTTGCTAGAGTTATTGATGTTTAAATCGAAATTGTAACAAAACTGAAACATTAGTAATTTAATAAATTATTATGCATACGATTTCTAGCATTAATAAATTATTTAAAATTATAGAAAATATTGGGTCTGATAAACAATATGGAAACGAAAATGTTTCACAACTTGAACATGCAATTCAATGTGGATTATTGGCAAAAAAAAATAATGAGAGTGATTTTTTCATTACTGCTGCTTTGTTTCATGATATTGGCCACCTAATTATCAATGATAAAGAGTCTATAAAAAAAGGAATAGATAAAAAACATGAAAACTCTGGATCTCTTTTTCTATCTAAATTTTTCCCTGATGATGTTACAAAATTAATAAAAGGACATGTTCCGGCTAAAAGATATTTGGTTTATTGTGAAAAAGATTATTATGAATCTTTATCTATTGCTTCAAAACAAAGTTTAGATGTACAAGGAGGAAGTTTTTCCAAAGAGGAAGCAAACGAATTTATTAAACAACCTTTTATGCAAGATGCAGTTAGGTTAAGAAAATATGATGATCTTGCTAAAATTGAAAATTTAGAAATTCCAAATATAAATTATTTTTACAAACACGTAGAGAGAAGCTTTAAATAAACTTTTTTTTGTTTAAAAAAATTGCTGTTACGTTACCAAAAATTGCTAAAACAAAAAATACAAATATTAACAAATCATATCCTCCTACATTCCATACCAACGAACCAATCCATGGACCAGCAATACTACCAATCATATATTGTAAAGCTAAAATACCATGAATATTGCCAAAGTTTTTTTGGCCAAAAGTATCATTTTGAACCAGAGGTTTTAAAATAGCCATACTGCCATATGCTGAACTATTAAATAAAACAAATAAAAATGCTAAGTAATGATTAATATTTATAAAGTATAAAAATATCATTCCAACTACCATCGAGTAAAAACAAATTACAAATAATTTTAAATTTGATTTATCACTTCCATATATCATAACTAAAATTCTACCTATTACTTGTCCTGGTCCAAACAGAGATGCTGTTAATACAGCTTGGGATAGGCTCATGCCTTTTTCCTGCAACATTGGAATTACATGAGTTGTAATAGCACCAATATTAAATCCAATAACAAACAATGAAAAACTAAATAACCAAAATCTAAAATCTTTAAGTATTATTTTAATTTTTGAATTTTGATCTGTTTTCTTTTCAATTTTTTTAAATTTTTTTATAATTATATTTTTGAAACCAAAATAATTAGCTGGTGAACTAATCAATATATTTAATATTCCAAAAATAAATACAGTAAATCTCCAGTCATATTGTTCTGTTAAATAAGTAGCAGTAGGAAATGTGTATGTGCTTGCAAATCCAGCAAATAAAGTAATTATTGCAATAGATGTTTTGGCCTTTGATTTTAAATTAATAGTAATGACACTAAAAAGCATCGTATAAAGACAGCCACCCGAGGTTGCACTTACAAGTATCCATGCAACTAAAAATTCAGTGTATGTGTTTACTAAGGATAGATAGATTACACTTAATCCCAGCAATATTGGACTTACCCACATCATAGGAAAACTAAGATTTTTATCAACAAACTTACCAAGAATGGGTAACAATAAACTATGTACAACCAAGCCTAGAGAATAAATAAAAGTTAAATTATTCCTTGAAATACTAAGTTCATTTTCCCAAGTTAGCAACAACGCTGAGAACAGATACATACAACTGCTGTAACAAAAGGTAACTGATATACCTATTAAAAATGCAGACAAATATTTCACAAATTTTTTTATTTCTTTAACATTTTTTTAACAAAAGTAAGTTAATAGATTATTATGAATAAAATCCTAATCTCATTTATATTAACTTTATCCACAATTTCTATTACTCAAGCTGACAATCATGCTAAAATAACAGAGCAACAAGCAGGCAGTAGTTATTCACAAAATACTGAGGATACATTTAAAAATGAAATAGGGAATTGTGAAGACCCTGGCGTTCTTATGTTAAGAGCTACTGTTAAAAATGATATTTCAAGATCTAGTCCCGAAAAAGCATCTGAGGCAGAAGCATTAATGAAAGAGGGTATGAAATTGTGTAATGAAAATAGAGTTTTTGAGGCAAAACTAAAATTAGAAGACGCTAAAACAACTGCCCGTGCAGGATTGGTAGACGGAGAAGATCCATCCGTAACTAAAATTGTTGCTGAAAATAATGAAACACCAAAGGAAGAAAAACCATGGTGGAAATTTTGGTAAAATAATTTCTAATTTTTTTTTATCTTACAATTAATTGATCTGTTCCAATTAGTATTCTTCTAAGCCAAGCAGATAATCTATCCATAAATATTACTACAGCCAAAACTAATATTGCCATGTAGGCGACATTTTCAAAATCATTTCCAGTACCTAGTGCACCTAAAAATTGTAAACCAATTCCTCCTGCGCCCATTGCACCTATTATTACGGCTCCTCTAGTATTTGACTCTAAATAGTATAAGGATTGAGATACAAAAATTGGAAGTATTTGAGGAATTATACCAAATCTATGTTGTAGAAATTTGCTAGCCCCTGTAGATTGAACTCCTTCTTGTTGTTTCTTCTCAGTATTTTCAATTGCTTCAGAATACAATTTCCCTAACGTACCTGTATCGGTAAAACCAATCGCAAAAATACCAGTGAAGGGTCCTGGACCAAAAGCTCTCAAAAATATTAAACTCCAAATTAAAAAGTCTATTCCTCTTAAAGTATCAAATAATCTTCTCAACGTAAATCTTAGAGCTTTAATAGGTGTAACGTTGTATGCAGCAAGGAATGACAAGGGCAGAGCCATTACTGTAGCAAACATTGTCCCAAGTACAGCCATAACTATTGTTTCGAGCATTGCCCACCAAACTCTACCGTGCATAAATGCTTCATTATCCTTAATCTCTGTTAAGAAAAGTTTTAAATTAGACATTTCAGGAACAACTCTTTCTTTAGAAAAAGTCAAACCTAATGCTTCGAAAAAGCTATATGGTTCTAACGGACTTGAGAAATCAAACCAAAAATATTTCCATCCTATGCTGTAACGATGAATTTCTACTTTTTTAGGATATACCTGAACTCTCTCATGTAAAGTTGGTCTAAATTCAACTCTGTTTTCTGTAATTCTAAAACCTTTTAAGTCATCTTTAGCTAAGTCTTCCGAACCTACTACGTAAGGTTTACCATTTGTGTTTAATTTTATGGTAAAATTTCTTTCGTATTTAGGGAAATTTACAATCTCAACCCTATCTTTGTATAATATTGCTTTACCTTCATTATTAAATTCAATGACATTTCCAATATTATCAGAATTTTTATAAAACCATTCTGGAATTGATTTATCAAGATTGTCTCTTCCATAAACACTTCTATAGTTACCCTCAAAAGCTATTTTAATATCGTCAGGATTTTCCCATTTCATAGTAACATGATCTTTGTGGGCGTATGTGTCTAAAACAAACATCGCCGCATTTTGTGGCTTCCATTTTTTTGGAATATCCACAACATCTAAAGTAAAAAAACCTATTATTAAATATATTAAAATGAGAAAGAAAATTATTTGACCTTTTATTCTACTTTTTCTAGCTTGATTGAATGTGTCAGGAAATAATTTTCGAATATTATCTCTTTCAATTGCTAAACTAGAACTCATTGATTTACTCCAATTAAATTATGTCTCCAATATGCAGATAAATAATCCAATGCAATTATCGTACCAACCAACAAGAACATACATGCCAAAACATCAGCTCCATAATTCCATTGTATTAAAGCTGCTAACATTTCTCCAATTCCACCCGCACCAACAAAACCTAATATTGTAGATTCTCTAACATTAATTTCTAATCTTAAAATTCCATAACTTAGAAAAAGAGGAAGCACTTGTGGAAGAACTGAGAACCTTATTTTTTGTGTCCAAGTCGCACCAACAGAACTTAAACCCTCAATAGGTTTTCCATCACAATTTTCTATAGCTTCCGTGAATAATTTACCAAGTGCTCCTGCAGTATGTATTGTTATGGCAATCACTGCTGGTAAAGATGATTTACCCATCAAATATAAAAACACCATTGCTATTATTAATGTTGGAAATGATCTTGTCACATCCATAAAAAATTTTGTAAATTGAATAACTCTTTTATTTCTTATTAAATTTCTACTAGAGAAGATTGCAAAAATAACTGCCAAAACAAATCCGATCGAAGTTGAAAATAATGCAATATTTAATGTAGTAATTAATTCAGGTATGTATTTTACAACTCTTGGCCAATATTTCCATCCCATCTCAAATGTATCAATAAATAAATCTCTTGGATAATTAAAAAAATTAGCTATACCTCTACCAAAAGATCCTGCATTTGCCTCTAACGATACCAGGGTACCACTAAAAAAAACTAATATTAAAATTGCAATACCTAATAGTGAGGATCTAGTTCTCTGGTTTGTTAATTTTTTTAAATTAACTTCAATTTGTTCTAAATTTGCTGGTAATGCTTTTGACATAATATTAAAAACCAAAAAATTAGAGGCAAAGATTTTAAGTCTTTGCCTCTAAATGGGGTACTTAATTAATTATTTTTTTGTGCTTCAATTTTAGCTTTTCTAGCAGCTACAACCGACTCATAAAAAGAATGATCTACCGGAACCCATTTTTTAACAATACCGTTTGCAACGTTTTCGCTGCACTTCGGATCGTTTTCGTGTATCCATTGTTTCATTCCAATCATTACTTGATGTGCTCTAACAGGTAAAAAAGTAGGCATCACAATTGGACCATTAGGAATTAATTTTGAAGACCAAATTTGAACAATGTCGTCCATATTTAAAATCCCTTTATCAACCATTTTTCTTAAATTCCCTGACGAATATCCTTCTTCCCAGCTACCAACACCAGATACCCATGTTACACCAGCATCAACATCACCATTCATTACCGCTAATACATTGTTTTCATGCCCACCAGAAAATTGTGTTTTTGAAAAATATGTATCTGGGTCCATACCCATAGCCTTTAATTCAATTGACGGAATTAAAAAACCTGATGTAGAGTTAGGGTCAGCCCAACCAAAGGATTTACCTTTAAGGTCTGCCATTGATTTAATTCCAGATGATTTAGTTGCTACTGCAACAGAGTAGTAACCCATATCACCAGTTGGCTGCATTCTTGTTAGTACTGGTACTACTGCAGTTGGATCTTTTAAATACATACCTGCGTATCCTGAAGAACCGAACCAAGTGTAATCTAGATTACCACCTAGCATCGATTCCATTGTTCCAGCGTAGTCTTTAAAAGTAAAAAATTTAGCTGGTACACCATAAGCGGCTTCGATATACGGCATGAAACATTCATTTCTAGCTATAATATCTTGTGCTGCTTCGTCACCTAAAAAACCAACTCTAAACTCTGGTTGATATTTACTTAAGTCCATTTTTGGACCCGTGTAAGTTACCGCATTAGCTTGGGTTGAAAAAAACACCATAGCTAAAAGTGCAATAACTCTTGTTAGTTTATTAAACATAATTGTCTCCTTTTTATAATTTTAGTCTCTCGACTTATTTGTATTTGTAACGATGAGTTATTGATCTCATGCAGTTGCAAATTCTTTCTCAACATCTCCATTTATCTTTTTTTTTGTTTTAAGCTCAGTGGATGTTACTTGTGGTTCAAAAGCTTCATCAGCTTCTGCACCATAAATTTCTCTTGCAAGTTTGTCTGATAATTTTTCTGGTAAATCATCAAAGACAATTGCGCCATCTTTCATTCCAATAATACGGTCACAATAGGTTTTTGCTGTATCTAGGGTATGAAGATTTGAAATGACCGTTAAATTTTTTTCATCATGAATTTTTCTTAATGATTCCATTACCATTCTTGCATTCATTGGGTCTAAAGATGCTATAGGTTCATCTGCCAAAATCATTTTAGGATTTTGCATTAATGCTCTGCATATAGCTACACGTTGTTGTTGACCACCAGATAAAGTTTCTGCTCTTTGAAGTGCAGTATTAGCCATACCAAGGGTGTTAAGCAAAATTAAAGCATCAGCTCTCTCATCTCGAGAAAACATTTTTAATGATGCTCTAAATGATCCTTGATAATTTAATCTACCTAAAATGACATTTGTTAATACATCTAGTCTCGGTACTAAGTTAAATTGTTGAAAAATCATTGCACAATTTCTCTGCCAGGATCTTTTTTCTTTGCTTTTTAGTTGTAATATATTTTGACCATCGATTTCTACTTCTCCATCTGTTGCATCAGTGAGTCGATTTATGATCCTGAGAAGAGTTGATTTACCTGCACCTGATCTTCCAATAATTCCTATCATTTGAGGTTTATTGACCTCAAATGAAACATTTTTAACAGCGTGATTATTACCAAAGAATTTATTTACTTTGCTTATTCGCATACCAGTTTATGCATCTCATTTTTTGAGAAAATGTTAAAATTTTATTAATAAAATTTATAAGTTTTGTTTAGTAAATGTTAAAATAAAACCTCAAGTAGAAAGTCTAGTTTTTTATCAATCTAAACTTTAACAAGTATCTGAATTTTAGACCCGTCAAAATAACTTTCACTAAGCTCTATTGGTTTTTGGTTGAAGTCAACATTAATGGATGTTGTTTTTATTAAAGGTTTTCCAACATCAATATTTAAAAAATTTGATTTTATTTTGTCTGAAATTTCTGCGTTTATTAACGTTTTAGATCTTATTATTTTTTTAACATTTAATAAATTAAATGTTTTAGTTACAGACTGTTTTTTAACAAAATGATTAATAAATTTTGGAAATCTTTTATGTGGTATAGATCTAAATGTTATTACTGAAGGAGAGTTATTTATATAACCAATACTATTTATTCTAGTCACTTTTTCATTTTTTTTTAAATCTAACTCTTTTTTTTCAAATAAATTGCATTCTGCAATATCAAAACTCTTAATTTCAATTCGTGCTGATTTGTTTTCTTCAAGAATATTTTCAGTAAAACGAACATTTTTGCTTATTGAATAACTAATTTTTGATGATTTAACAAAAACACCCAAACCTCTTTTTGAATATATTAAATTATCATTTTTAAGTTCTTTAAAAGCTCTTCTTATCGTGTGTCTATTTACATTAAATTGTTTTGCATAGTCACCTTCGGAATCTAATTTTTTATTAATTTTGTACTTGTTTAAAACAATTTCTCTTTTGATTGAATTGTATATTTCTTTCCAAAGCAAATCTTTTGTTGTCATAAAATTTTAATAAATAATTTATTGAAATTTTTTTTAATTTTGTTACTTGTCTAGTTGTATAGTATTATGCAAAATGAATCAAGAAAACAATGGTTAAGTTATTTAGCAACAGCAGATGAAAATTATCTCATTTCACTTTGGGATAATTTAAATATGAAAATAGAATATAATTGGTTAAGAGAACCTGAGATTGGCAGTATTATGGTTCAAGGAAAAGCAGGCGCCACAGGTGATAATTTTAATGTTGGAGAAGTAACTATAACGAGATGTTCATTAAATTTAGATAAAAAAATTCAAGGACATGGTTATGTTCAGGGTAGAAATAAATATAAATCCAAAATTGCAGCTTTGTGTGATGCATTGATGCAAACTGAAAAAAAAGAAATAATTAAAAGAAATATAATAGATAAATTAATTAAATATAAAAATAACAAAAGAAATGAAATATTATCTAAAACAGAAGCTACTAAGGTTGATTTTTTTACCTTGGTGAGAGGTGAGGATAAATAAGTTATGGAAGTTGTTTCTAAAAAAAACAATTCTCAAACAAGTGCTGATTATTTTAGAAGTATTTTGTTTGCAACTTCATATCCTGGTTCGATCGAAACATTAGACAATATAAATTCGCCTTCGAACATGTTTTCAGCCAGTTGCTCTATTATAAAAACTTTTTGTGACAGTTATTCAAATATTTTTTTAGGTCGTAATATTAATAATTCAGAAACTATTGATTGGATTAAATTTAATACAGGTGCAAACATTACAGATAAAAAAAATGCAAATTTTGCAATTGGTACTTGGGATGATCTTTTACCACTAGGTGAATTTAAAAAGGGGGACGAGCAAAATCCTGATCAATCGTGTACTATTATTTGCCAGTCTCAATTTGAAAAACCAAATGCCATAATTACTGGTCCTGGTATTAAAAGTTCTAAAAGTATATTTTTACCTGATAGAGAGATTATAAAAAAAAATAACCAGCAATTTCCATTAGGACTTGATTTTTATTTTGTTGATAATGAAAAATTCTATTCAATACCAAGATCATTAAAAATAGGAGAGCTATAAAATGTATGTATCTGTAAAAGGTGGAGAAAAGGCAATCAATAATGCACATTCTTGGTTATCTGAAATAAGAAGAGGCGATGTAAATATAGCAGAACTAAATATTAAACAAATTAGTGAACAACTAACTTTAAGTGTTGATAGAGTTATGTCAGAAGGATCTTTATATGACAAAGATTTGTCTGCTCTTGCAATCAAACAGTCTAGAGGTGACTTGATTGAGGCAATTTTCCTAATGAGAGCCTATAGAACTACTTTACCTAGAATTGGTTCAAGCAAACCTATCGAAACTAGCAAAATGTTATGTCTAAGAAGAATATCTGCAACATTTAAAGATATCCCAGGTAAACAAAAGTTAGGCCCAACATTTGACTACACACACCGTTTACTTGACTTCAAACTTCTTGCTGATGGTGAGTATGAAAAAGCTAAAATCGAAAAATATGATGATAAAGAAATCCCCCATGTTTTAAGCTTTTTAAATAAAGAAGGATTAATTCAGAAAGAAATACCTAGTGGCAAAACATCTAAGGATATTACAAGAAACCCAATTAATTTTCCTTTAACAAGATCTGAACGACTGCAATCTCTTTCAAGAGGAGATGAAGGTTTTCTTCTTGGTTTAGCTTACTCAACACAGAGAGGGTATGCTAGAAACCATGCATTTGTTGGTGAATTAAGAACTGGTTACGTTGAAGTTCAATTTGAAATTCCAGAATTAGGTATAGAAATAAATATTGCTGATGTCATGTTTACTGAGTGTGAGTCAGTAAACCAATTTAAAGGTAGTAAAAAAATACCTGCTCAATTTACTCGTGGATATGGTTTAGTTTTTGGTCAATTAGAGAGAAAAGCAATTTCAATGGCTTTGGTTGATAGATCAATGAGATGGAAAGAATTTGGTGAGGAGTACTTGGGTGTTGCTGCTCAAGATGAAGAATTTGTTATATCACATTGTGATAATATTCAAGCTACTGGTTTTTTGGAACATATCAAATTACCTCATTATGTAGATTTTCAGGCGGAATTGGATTTAGTAAGAAAAATTAGAGAAGAATATAATAAAAATGAACAACGTACTTAAATTTAAAAATAAAAAAGCTAATGTTGTAGCTCAAGATGAAATTTATAATTTTGCTTATTTAGACGAAAATACAAAAAGAATGATAAGAAGAGCTTTAATCAAAGCTCTTTGTATACCAGGTTATCAGGTCCCATTTTCATCCAGAGAAATGCCAATGCCTTACGGATGGGGTACAGGCGGTGTGCAAGTAACTTCATCTTGTTTAACAACAGACGATGTCCTTAAAGTTATTGATCAGGGAGCAGATGATACTACTAATGCAGTTTCAATAAGAAATTTTTTTAAAAAAACAGCAAATATTGAGACTACTGAAACAACTGGAGATGCTTCAATAATACAAACAAGACATAGAATACCAGAGAATCAATTAAATGAAAAACAGATACTTGTTTATCAAGTTCCAATTCCGGAGCCACTTGCTTTTCTAGAACCTAGATATCAAGAGACAAAAAAAATGCACGCTTTATCAGAATACGGAATTATGCATGTTAAGCTTTATGAGGATATCACTAAAAATGGACATATAGAAACCGCATATGCGTATCCAGTGAAAACAAATGATAGATACATAATGGATCCATCGCCTATACCAAAATTTGATAATCCAAAGATGAATAACAATCCTGCTATACAATTGTTTGGTGCCGGTAGAGAACAAAGAATTTATGCAATACCACCATATACTGAAGTAACGAGTCTTGATTTTGAAGATTATCCATTTGATCCTTCAAAAGCACCACATAAATGTTCTATTTGTGGATCAAATGATAGTTTTTTAGACGAAATAATCACTGACGATGATGGTAATAGATCGTTCATATGTTCAGATACAAATTACTGCAATCAAAGAATGAAAGATAAGTAAATGGAACCAATTTTATCTGTTCAAAATTTAAATAAATATTATGGCGATCAAGTTGGATGTAAAAATATGAATATGACATTGTATCCAGGTGAAGTCGTAGGAGTAGTAGGAGAGTCTGGCTCAGGAAAAACAACTTTTATAAATTCAATATCGGGAAATCTGAACCCTGATCGTGGAAAAATCCTAATTAATAAAGATAATGAAATTATTAATTTCTTAGAAATATCAGAGTCTTTGAAAAGATTATTGATAAGAACTGAATTAGCTTTTGTTCACCAAAATCCTAGAGATGGTTTAAGATTGGACGTAAGTGCTGGCGGAAATATTAGTGAAAGATTAATGTCTATTGGACAAAGAAATTATGGAAAGATTAGGCAAACTATTTTTAAATGGTTAGATAAAGTGGAAATCGATAAAAGTAGGGTAGATGATTTTCCAAGAACATTTTCTGGTGGAATGTTACAGAGATTACAAATAGCAAAAAACTTGGTTACGAGTCCTAAAATAATTTTCATGGATGAACCAACAGGAGGACTTGATGTTTCTGTTCAAGCAAAAATTTTAGATTTGTTAAGAAAATTAGTTAGAGAATTAAATTTATCAGTTGTCATTGTTTCTCACGATCTTGCAGTTATTAGATTGTTAGCTGATAAAATTATTGTGATGAAAAATGGTGAGGCTGTTGAGTCAGGGCTTTGCGATCAAGTATTAGATGATCCACAACATTCTTATACTCAGTTATTAGTCAGCTCAGTACTTCAGGTTTAAAATGATTGAACTTAATAATATTACAAAAAAATTTACACTTCATAATCAAGGAAGAACAAACATATCAGTTTTTAAAAATTTGAATTTGAAAATTAATCCTGGAGAAATTGTAGCTTTGACAGGACCATCAGGTGTTGGAAAATCTAGTATTTTAAAAATGATTTATGGAAATTATTTTTTTCAATCGGGAGAAATTAAAATTAATAATTACAAAATAGATCATAAATATCCTAGAAATATTATTGAACTTAGAAAAAATACAATAGGATATGTTAGTCAATTTCTAAGAGTGATACCTCGTGTTCCTACAATTGAAATTGTTATGGAGCCATTATTAAAAATAAATTTTGATCAAGAGGAAGTTCGTGAAAGAGCTGAAAAAATTTTACTAGATCTTAATATCGATAAGAATTTATGGAATTTATCGCCACTTACTTTTTCAGGAGGTGAGCAACAGAGAGTAAATGTTGCTAGGGGATTGATTAGAAATTATCCATGCTTGCTACTAGATGAACCAACCGCTAGCTTGGACAATGTTAACAAAGATATTGTTTTGAATTTGATTAATGAAAAAAAAGATAAAGGATCTTCAATAATTGGTATTTTTCATGATGAATCTTCACGTAAATATTTAAATGCTAGAGAAATAGATATTACAAAAATATCACATGCAAACTAACGGTCAGCTTTTTGTAGTCGTTGGACCATCCGGCTCAGGAAAAGATACATTATTAAAAAAAGTAATAAATAAAATTCCTAATTCCATTTTGGTTAAAAGGTACATTACCAGGAAAAAAGATATTAAAAATGAAGATCATTACAGTATATCAATTAAAAATTTTGAAGATAAAATTTCAAAAAAATTTTTCTTCATCTACTGGAAAGCTCATGGTTTTTCATACGGTATTCCGTACAAAGAAATAAAGAAAATAAAGCAAGGTAAAAAAGTAATTTTTAATGGTTCTAGAAAAATACTTTTTAAAATAAAAAAAAAGGTTAATAACGTAAAAATAATAAACATTACTGCCTCATCAACAATTATAAAAAGGAGACTCGTAAATCGAGCAAGAGAAGACAAAAAATCAATTATTAAAAGGATAAAAAGAAAAATTAATTTACTTCCAAAAAATACAATTACAATAATTAATAATAAATCAATATCTATAGGTACAAATAAATTAAAAAAAATAATTTTAGCTGAGTGAAAAATTTTCTAAATTCTCAAACATTCCTTTTTGGTTTTCACCAAATATATATATTTTATCAAAATCATTTGTTTCATTTAAGATAATTTCTTTGTTTTTTTCGATTTTTTTTAATTCAAAGTACAATTTGTTTCCTGATACCTCAGATGCAAGGGTCATGTGAAAATTAAATTCTGACATTAAATAGGGATATCCCCATTTATATAAAATACTTAATTGTAATTTACTTAGTTTAGAGGGATTTCTTCTATCAATTTCTTTTTTTGTAAGAGGTGACCTAAATTTAAATAACTCTCTAACAAGTCTATTTGATAACTTATTAATGTTATTATTCTTTTTAGATTGTACAAAAGCATAAAAATTATCAATTTTTTTTAATTTAAATTTATAAAAATTAAATTTTTTATATTTTTTAGCTACAACCTCAATTTTTTTAAATAATTTTTTTCTATTATAATTATTGTTTAGTTTAAAAGGAGGTATAAGTGTCCCATGAAATCCATATTTTTTTGCCATTAAAATATTATTATCTATACTTTTTAAGTTTTTTATTCCAAATCTGTTTAGATAATTAATTCTTTTCTTATTATTTATAAATTTTGCGACAAGGGGATCCCAACCAAACCAATATTTGCCAAATTCTTCTAGAACGCTTCCTTTTGGAGGGGCGTAATAAATTGCAAATCTAGAATATTTTTTCATAATTCAACTTATAATACTTATATAAATTTTCTCTAATTTAAAATATTTGTAACAATTCATCTGTAATAAAAGTTGATGCATGAATATATTTTAAATAATGCCATGATAATTAAAAAGGATGAGATTATTCATGGTCATATAAGGATAAAAGATAACAAGATTATCGATATAAGTAGTGGATTAACTAATAACAAAACTTCAATAGACTGCGAAAAAGATTACATCTCTCCAGGATTGGTTGAATTACATACTGACAATCTTGAAAGACACATGACACCAAGACCTAAAGTTTCATTTCCAGTAGAAAATGCAATTTTATCTCATGATAGAGAATTAGCATCTGTTGGAATAACTACAGTTTTTGACGCATTGAGAGTTGGCTCTATTGAAAAAACAGGAAAATATAAAAAATATGCAAAAAACTGTTCAGATATAATTTCAAATTTTAAAAAGGATAATATTCTCAAGATTGATCATAAAATACATTTAAGAGCCGAAACATGTTCAGAGAATTTGATTGATGAATTAGATGAATACAATGAAACTCACGATGTAAAACTGATTAGTATTATGGATCATACACCAGGTCAGCGGCAATTTAGAGTTATAGATAAGTATAAAGAATACCTATCAATTAAACATGGTATGACAGAAAATGAAATGGAAATTCATTTTGATCACTTAAAAAATCTCCAAAAAAAAAATAGCAAGAAACACATAGATAGAATTCTAGAATTTAAATCTTCATATGATTGTATTTTAGCTAGTCATGACGACACTACAAAAAATGACGTACATAACTCAAATAAATATGGTGTAAAGTTAGCTGAATTTCCAACAACATTAGAAGCAGCCAAGACTTCAAAGGAATATGATATTAAAATTATGATGGGTTCTCCTAATTTAATGAGAGGTGGCTCACACTCTGGTAATATATCAGCAAAAGAGCTTTTAGAAAATGATTGTCTAGATATTTTAAGCTCAGATTATATTCCATCCTCATTAATTATTTCTGTTATTAAATGGGGTTTAGAAATTGATAATCTTCCGAAAGCATTTGCAGCAGCTAGTCACGCTCCATCTTTAGCTACAAATTTAAATGATAGAGGTTTAATTGACAATAACAAAAGAGCAGATTTGGTAAGGTTTAAAATTTACCAAAATTTACCTGTTGTAAAAAATGTTTGGTCAAATGGATACCAAGTAAGCTAAAATATTCCTGTTGTATAAGAGTATTTAATTATACCTGCTATCATTATCGGTATTTGTAAAGAAAAATTTGTTAATAATGGTTTATCCTTTGTAATAGTGCCAACGATTGTCCAACCAATTATACCTAAGCTGTGTGGTATCATGCTGTAAGGATAGTAATCCAAATAAAAAGTTAATATACCTAAAAGTGTTAATACTGTACTTGTCCATTTTAATACTCTGATATTTGTAGTCATTTTTCTCCTTAATATTTTTTAAGTCTATTATCGTTTTAATAAACAGTAATATCATATTAAAGATTTGTTAAAATTAATTTTAATTAATGCTTTGAATAAACTAACAAATTAGCAACCTTTAAATGATGCTGACATATTTTTAATCAAAGAAAAATATAAATCTTTACCTGGATTTAATGTTGCTCCTAATGGATCAATTACACCAGTTTTTATATTCATATCTTTTGCTACAGCTTTAATTATATCAGGATTAAATTGTGGTTCTGAAAATACACATGCAACTTTATCGTGTTCGATTATTTCTCTAATTTCCGCTAATTGCTCAGCTCCAGGCATTACATCAGTATTAACTGTAAAAGCACCTAAAATATTTACGTTAAATCTCTTTTCAAAATATTGATAAGCATCATGAAATACGATCGAGGAAACACTGTTACTTAATTCAGTCATTACATCAATTGTAAGCTTATCTATATCCTTTAAAGCTTCATCTAAATTACTTTTATATTTAGCCTCATTTTTTGGATCATTTTCAATTAAATGCTCAACCATTTCATTTAATATTACCTTTGCATTAATTGGATCTAACCAAATGTGTGGATCAAATTCACCGTGTGCATGTTTTTCATGATCATCGTGATCTTCTTTTTTACCATGATCATCGTGATCTTCCTTTTTAGCATGTGAGTCATGATCTTCCTTTTTATCATGATCATCATGTCCATGATCATCGTGATCATCAAAAATATTTCTTTCTCTAAACTTTAAAACTTGAAGTCCCTTTATTTGCATTAATTCAATTTTTTCTGCTTTTTTAGCAATTGATCCTAATGGCTTTTCTAGAAAATTTTCCACATCTTCACCAACCCAAAAAATTAAATCAGCATTTTGTAACATCTTTGCATGAGATGGCTTCATCGCAAATCCGTGTGGAGATGCATATCCATCTACGATTAAGTCAGGTTTAGCCACTCCGTTCATAAGGTAACTAGCTAACGAATGTATTGGTTTAATTGAGGCAACTACTTTAATATCAGCATTAGCTGGTACAAAAAAAGTAAATAAAGATAGAATGGATATTATTATTGGGAGTTTGTTTAAAATTTTCATAAATACACAATTAATTGGTTGTTATAACATAACACTATGTAATAATATAACATTTACAAGTCAAGGGTTAAATGAATTCTAATAATAATATTTTAGTTAAATTAAATAATGCTGGTTTTCGTCAAAGCGAAAAATGGTTAGTGGAAGGTGTTTCTCTTACGGTTGAAAAAGGTAAAATTGTAACTCTCATCGGACCAAATGGTTCTGGTAAAAGTACCACTGCTAAAATCGCTTTAGGAATTTATAAAAATATTGAGGGGACTGTTGAAAAATATACAACCAAAGTTGGTTATGTTCCCCAAAAAATTTCAATTGATTGGACTTTACCTATTAGAGTTTATGATTTTATGCTTTTAACAGAAACTATAGAAGATAGTGCTATTGATGAAGCACTATCATTAACAGGCGTAATTCATCTTAAAAACAAAAATTTAGGTAGTTTATCAGGTGGAGAATTTCAAAGAGTTTTAATTGCAAGAGCAATTTCTAAAAAACCAGAATTATTAGTGTTAGATGAACCAGTGCAGGGAGTTGATTATACAGGTGAGATTGATTTGTATAAATTAATTAAAAAAATATCTGATACTTTAAATTGTGGAATATTATTAATCTCTCATGATCTGCACATGGTGATGAAAGCAACTGATCACGTAGTTTGTTTAAATGGTCATGTTTGTTGTTCAGGCTCACCAATAGATGTAGCAAAAAATAATGAATATAAAGCTTTGTTTGGTGAAAAAGCTTCTCAAATTTTAACAACATACGAACATAAGCATGATCATGTTCATTCTGATGAGGGGGAAATCAAGAAAAATTAATGTTTGATGATTTTTTTATAAGAGCACTAATTGCAGGTATTGGAATAGCATTTGTAACTGGTCCACTTGGATGTTTTGTTGTGTGGAGAAGATTGTCTTATTTTGGAGATACGCTTTCTCACTCAGCTCTTCTTGGAGTTACAATGGCTTACACATTTGATTTAAACATCGCTATTTCAGTATTTTTAATTTCATCAGTTATTGCACTAATATTAATTCAGCTTCAGAAAAAAACTAATCTTCCAGGTGATGCATTGCTAGGTCTTTTAGCTCATTCATCATTAGCCGTTGGATTAGTAGTTATTGGTTTCTTAACATTTATAAGATTTGATATTATGGGTTTATTATTTGGTGATATTTTAGCGGTAACGACCGATGATTTACTTGTAATTTGGACAGGCGGAGCATTAATTTTAATTGTACTTAAATTAATTTGGAAACCTTTGCTTGCATCAACTGTTAATTATGAATTAGCTGAGGCAGAGGGATTAAACCCTGATAGAGCAAAGGCTATTTTCACAATATTAATGGCAGCGGTAATTGCTATTTCTATCAAAATGGTTGGATTATTATTGATTACAGGAATGTTAATTATCCCTGCTGCAATAGCTAGAAATATCTCTGATAGTCCTCAGAAAATGGTTCTATTTTCTATAATTGGGGGCCTATTATCTGTTATCTTAGGACTATATTCTTCATTAGAATTTAATACATCTTCCGGACCTTCAATTATTGCAGCGGCGTTGATATTGTTCATATTATCTTTGTTTAAAATTAAACAATCGATTAAATTAAAAAACTAAGTAGAAATTTAAAATGGAAAAACAACATAATCTTTCAAAAAACCAAAAAATTATTTTTGATTTAATTGATAAATCTCATGAGCCGTTAAAAGCATATTCAATTCTTTTTAATGTACAGAAAAAAGGTATCAATGCGCCTCTACAAGTTTATAGAGCATTAGATAAATTAGTTGAAATAGGTAAAATCCACAAAATTGAAAGTAGAAATGCCTTCATCGCATGTCAGAATTCTAGTTGCCAAATTTCTAAGGCTACAGCATTTTCAATTTGTGAAAGTTGTGAAAAAGTTTCTGAAATAAGTAACACTAAACTATCAAAATATTTATCAAACTTTACTGATGAAGCAGGGATGAAATACAGTAAATACAATTTAGAATTTTTTGGTTTATGTAAGAAATGTAAATCAAAAGAATGAACACTGTTTCATTAACCCTAGACGAAATTAATAATTTAGCGAAAAAAACTCTCTTAGCAAATGGATGTGATGAAGATACAGCATCAATACTTTCAGAATTAATTACAAATGCAGAAAGAGATGGTTCGCTCTCTCATGGTTTATTTAGATTACCAGCTTATGTTTCAGGATTAAAAAGTGGAAAAATAAATGGTAAAGGAAAACCTGAAATTAAAAAAATATCACCATCTGTGATTAAAGTTGCAGGAAATAATTGTTTAGCTCCTGTGGTATTAAATAAAAGCTTACCAGAGTTAAGTAAAGCTGCTAAAGAAAACGGTGTTGCAGTCTTAGCAATAAATAATTCACATCATATGGCTGCTATGTGGCCAGAAACCGAAAAATTAGCTGAAGATGGTTTAGTTGCTTTTGCATGTACTTCTTACAAGCCTGCTGTTGCACCTGCTGGTGCAATTAAACCTCTTTTTGGAACAAACCCAATTTCATTTGCATGGCCTAGACATGGAAAGACACCTGTAGTTTATGATATGGCAACTGCTTCAATGGCTATGGGGGAAGTACAAGTTGCTAAAAGAGAAGGGCACAAAGTTCCATTAGGAACAGGACTTACGAAAGATGGTAAAGAAACTACTGATCCAGGACAAATAGCTGATGGTGGAGTGTTGCTTCCTTTTGGTGGCTACAAAGGTTCTGCAATTGCTATGATGGTAGAATTATTAGCTGGTGCTCTCGTTGGTGATAATTTTAGTTTTGAAACAGCTGCTAAAGATAACAATGATGGTGGTCCTCCAAGTGGGGGTGAATTTATTTTAGCAATTAGTCCAGATAAAACATCAGGAACAGACTGGCAAAAACATGCAGATGAGTTTTTTGATAAAATGAAGTCTATGGGTGAAGTAAGACTTCCAGGTGAGAGAAGACATAAAAATAGATTAGACAAAAGTCCAAGAAATATTAACGAGGAATTGGTTAATAAAATTAAATCTTTAAGCTAAGTTAATCTCAATTGGAGTGTGATCCGAAGGTTTTTCTCTTCCACGAGGATCTTTATTTATATTAATACCTTTAATATTATCAATTATTGAGCTTGATACTAAAAAGTGATCAATTCTCATCCCATTATTTTTTTGCCATGCACCTCTCATATAATCCCAAAAGGTATAGCCTTCTTTATCTTCATTAAAATGTCGGTAAACATCACTAAATCCAAGATTTAACATTTCTCTAAATTTTTTTCTTATTTCAAGTCGATACAAAGCATCATCTTCAAAACTTTTCACATTATAAACATCTTCTGCAGCAGGAATAACATTAAAATCTCCAGCAAGTATTATATTAGAATTTTTCTTTGATAAGGATTTTAATTGTTTAATTAATTGATCCATCCAATTTTTTTTATAATCATATTTTTCTGAATCAACTGGATTTCCATTTGGAGTATAAATGTTTATTAATTGAATAGCTTTTTTTTTATATTCAACTTCAGCAGAAATAATTCTCGATTGTTTTAATTTATCCTTAATTAAATCTGTTCTAATATTAGTTAGTTTTTTTTTTGAAATAATTGCTACACCATTATAGCTTTTTTGACCAAATACATGACTTTCATAATCCATTGATGAAAAGTCATCATAAGGGAAATTAATATCCTCAGTTTTTATTTCCTGCATCATTAAAATATCTGGTTTATATTTTAGTAGATAGCTTTTGATATTTTCTATTCTTGCTCTAACAGAATTAACATTCCACGATGAGATGAGCATTAAAGAGAGAATGAAACTCCACACCCACAAGAAGATTTTGTTTGAGGGTTGGAAATTTTAAAAGACTCACCAATTAATTCAGATACATAATCAACTTCAGATCCTTTTAATAAGTCAGCAGATGCCTTATCAATTAAAATATTTTGATAATTAAGATCGTCAGCTTGTTTCGATTTATCAAAAGTAAATTCATATTGAAAACCAGAACAACCACCACCTTTAATAGCGATTCTAAAAAAAGAACCTTCGTCTTTTTTAGACAATAAATTTTCTATTTGTTTTAAAGCTTTATCCGTAAATTTAATTTCTTTAATCATGACTGAACACTGATATTACTAATATAATACTTAATTATTTAAATTAAAGGATGAAAAAAGACACTTTGTTAGGCGTATTTAAAAGTAAAGGCAGACTTAATAAAGAAGCTAACTCTAAGTATCGATCACCTTTTCAAAGAGATAGAGATAGAATCATTCACAGTGCGTCGTTTCGAAGACTAAAACATAAGACTCAAGTTTTTGTAAACACTGAAGGTGATCATTTTAGAACTAGAATAACTCATTCAATTGAAGTGGCCCAAATAGCAAGATCGATCTCAAAGTATTTAAACCTTAATGAAGATTTGGCTGAAACCTTAAGCTTAGCTCATGACTTAGGCCATACACCATTTGGACATGCTGGAGAGGACGCTTTACATGAATGTATGGATAATCACGGTGGTTTTGATCATAATCTACAAACTTTGAGAATTGTTATGTTTTTAGAAAATAAATATTTAAAATTTAAAGGATTAAATCTTACTATTGAAACCTTAGAGGGACTTTTAAAACATAATGGACCAATTAATGAATTAACCACAATCAATAAACTTATTGGATCAAAAGTTTTTAAAAAAAAAATTAAATTTAATACTTTTCCATCATTAGAAGCACAAATTTCAGCTATTTCAGACGATATAGCCTATAATAATCATGATATTCAAGATGGAATTAAAGCTAATCTTTTTAAGCTAGAAGAGCTATGTGAGATTAATTTTCTTAAAAACATTTACGTAAATTATAAAAAAAAGATTAATAAAAAAAATTATAAAATAGCAATTAATCAAATAGTAAGAGACTCAATTGATCTAATGATTAAAGACTTAATCACCAACACACAAAAAAATTTAAAGAGATTTAAAATAAAATCTTATAAAGATATTGCAAAATCAAATGAGTTAATAGTTTGCTTCTCTAAAAATATTCAAAGTTCAGAAAAAGAAATTAAATTATTTTTAAGATCTAATATGTATGATAATAAATCTGTTTTAAGAAAAAATCTAAGAGGTAAAAAAATTATTAAAAAATTATTTAAGATAATTCAATCTTCCCCTAGAAAGTTTCTTACAAAAGAACAATTGACTAAAGATAAATATAGAGCTATCTCAGACTTTATTTCTGGCATGACTGATCGTTATGCAATAAACCTTTATAATGCAAATAAATGAATATATTTGAAATTTATCTAGAAAAAATAAAATCAATACTTAGTGAACTTCAAAAAGATAATAAAATAATTGTTCCTGATAATTTTAATGGAATAAATGCTGAAATACCCCCGCAAAAATTTAATTGTGACATCTCAACAAATGTTGCAATGGTTTTATCTAAAATTAATAATAAACCACCTATTGAACTAGCAGAGCAACTTGCACCTATATTAAAAGATAAAGATAAATTAATTGAAACAGTAACTATTGCAAAGCCTGGTTTTATTAATATCAAGTTTAAGAAATCATTCTGGGCAATTTTTACAAAAGAAATCAGTGAAAATTCTAAAACTTTTGGAATAAATCAAAAAGAAAAAAAAAATAATTATCTTGTGGAATTTGTTTCTGCAAATCCAACAGGACCATTACATGTTGGACATTGTCGTGGCGCAATACTTGGGGATGTTATTTCAAATATATTAACCTTCAACAATCATAAAGTTACTAAAGAATACTATGTAAATGACTATGGCAATCAAATCATTAATTTTGCAAAATCAGTATATTTTCGAATACGTGAAATAACTCATAAAGAAACTTTTCCATCTGATAATGCTGATCTATATCCCGGTGATTATTTAATAGATTTTGCAAAAAATATATCCTCCAACTCCAATTTGAATTTTGATAATTATGATGAAATTAGTGAGGAATTAACCGAACTATCAATTAAACAGGCATTACTGCTAATTAAAAAAAATCTTAAAAGCCTTGGTATAAATCATGACAATTTTGTAAGTGAAAAAAAAATTGTTTTAGACAAAGAAGTTGAAAATGTTGTTCAATTTTTAAAAAAAAATAAATTTGTTTATAAAGGTAAAATCAAAGCACCAGAAAGTGAGGACAATAATAATTGGGTAGAACGTGAGCAATTACTGTTTAAATCTACAGATTTTGGTGATGATAAAGACCGTGCTCTCCAAAAATCAGATGGATCATGGACATATTTTGCAAGCGATGTTGCTTATCATAAAAATAAAGTTGATAGGAAATTTGATTATTTGATTAATATACTAGGTGCAGATCATGCTGGCTACATAAAAAGAATTTCATCATCAGTTGAAGCCCTCTCTGGAAAAAAAGATAAATTAATTTGTAAAATAAGTCAGTTAGTAAAACTTATAAAAGACAATAAACCTTTTAAAATGTCTAAAAGAAAAGGAGACTATATTACTGTTGATGATCTTATAGAAGAAGTTGGCAAAGATGCTACTCGATTTATTATGTTGAATAGAAGCAGTGACGCAGAACTCGATTTTGATTTTGATGCAGTAAAAGAAAAGTCAAAAGATAATCCATTGTATTATGTACAATATTGCTATGCACGAATTTCATCTGTATTCAGACATATTAATAAAGATTTAAATAAAAAAATTGAAACTAATAATTTTAATTTTGAATATTCTGAAGAAGAAATTAAAATTTTAAAAAAATTATCTGAGTGGCCAAAGTGTATTGATATATCAAGTACAAAACTTGAACCACATAGAATTCCTGTTTATCTATATGAGTTAGCCTCAGAATTTCACTCATATTGGAACCTTGGAAAACAAAAACCAGAAAAACGATTTATAAATGAACAAAAAGAAGTTCCATTAGATAAGTTGGTATTTTTAAAAGTTATTTCTAATGTAATAAAATCTGGTATGGATATTGTTGGTGTTGATACTCCATCCAAAATGTAATGTTAAAAGAAATCAAATATTTAATTTTTATAATTGTTATCTCAGTATTTATTTTTTTTACTGGCAGATACTATTTTTCCGATGAAAATTTAAAAAATTCTTATCGTTCCTATAAAAATAATGATGAGAAGATAAAACAGTATTCAGAAAACTTACCTATATTAGAAAATGACACCCAAGACATTATTGAGTATGTAAAACAAACAAATAAAGATAAGAAAAAAAAGTTTAATTTCTGGAAACTTTTAGAAAATGATTAGTAAAAGAAAAGCCTTTATTACAGGTATTAAATCACTGAAATTAACAACTAGTGAAGTGAAATTTTTGAAAAAACAAAAACCTTGGGGAATAATATTGTTTTCAAGAAATATTAAATCTGTAAACCAGACCAAACTATTAACAGATAGCATCAGGAAGCTATTTAAAGATCCACACTATCCTATTTTGATTGACCAAGAAGGAGGCAGAGTGAATAG
This sequence comes from Pelagibacteraceae bacterium AG-430-E20, assembly GCA_003209915.1. Classification (GTDB taxonomy): domain Bacteria; phylum Pseudomonadota; class Alphaproteobacteria; order Pelagibacterales; family Pelagibacteraceae; genus Pelagibacter. The sequence continues at coordinate 79,767 of QCOF01000004.1, forward strand.
GTTAAAAAATATTATTACTTTTGATAATTTGACAGGTGAATATTTTGGAAAATTATATGTCCAAGATAAAAGAAAATTTAATATTATTTATAAATTATTTATTGATAAATCTTCATATCTTCTAAAACAAATAGGTGTAAATATTAATACACTACCGGTACTGGATCTTAGAATTAAAGGGGCGAGTAATATTATTGGTGATAGATCGTTCTCAGAAAATAAGAAAATTGTTTCAAAGGTAGGTGATATTTGTATTGATTTATTCAATCAAAACTCAATAGCTACTGTAATTAAGCATATTCCAGGACACGGTCTTGCTAAAGTTGATAGCCATAATTTTACGCCAATTGTTGATAAAACCATCAATTACCTTATTAAAAATGACTTTTTTCCTTTTAAGAATAAAGATAGTTTATTCGCAATGACTGCCCACATTATTTATAAAAAAATTGATCCACTTAACACTGCAACGCATTCCAAAAAAATTATAAATATTATTCGTAAAAAAATAGGGTTTAAAAATGTTTTAATTTCTGATGATTTATCAATGAAGAGTTTAAAATACGATTTAATTACTAATACAATTAAAAGTTTTGAAGCTGGATGCAACCTAGCCTTACATTGTAATGGTAATTACAATGAAATGAGGGTTGTCGCTGAAAATTCACCACTAGTAAATAATTTTATTATCAAAAAAACATCACTATTTTATAAAAATTTAAGTTAATATCTTAATATGTCTGAGACTGATTCTGCTTTGTTTAATGTTGATATAAATAACTATAACGGTCCATTAGATGTTCTTTTAGATTTAGCTAAAGCGCAAAAAGTTGATCTTGAAGAAATATCAATAACAAAGCTAGCAGATCAATTTCATGAATATATTACAAAAGAAAAAGATTTAAATTTAGAAATAGCCTCGGAGTATTTATTAATGGCAACATGGCTTGCTTATTTAAAGTCTAAGTTATTATTACCAGGAACCCCTGAGGAAGAATTTAAAGTTCAAGAAGTAGCAGAGAAATTAAAGTTACAACTAAAAAAATTAGAACTTATTCGTTTACTTTCAGAACAAATGCTTAAGAGAAAAAGGCTAGGTCGTGAAATAAGAACAAGAGGAATGAAAGGAAATATCAGATCTATTTACAGCACTGAATATAATTTAAGTTTATTTGAACTTTTAAAAACCTATTCAACGATTATTATGACTAAAGATTTTCAAAGAATGAATATTCCAAAATTACCAGTATTTACTACTGAAGATGGAATTAAAACTATAAAAGATTTTTTTGGCAAACTAGGTGACTGGAAAAAACTTGATGAATTAATCCCTTCAAATTTTAAATCTGGTTCTAGATATAAAAGAACTGGCAAAGCAGGAATTTTTGCTGGTTCTCTTGAGCTTGCTAAAGAGGGTAATCTTTCTATTAAACAGGAAAAACTATTTAATGATATCTATGTAAAGGAAGTAAGTGATTAAAAAACAAAAAATAAATAAAGATAATGTAGTCAAATTCCCCTCAAAACTGACTGAAATTGAAAAAGAAATAGAGGGTGTAATTTTTGCTGCTGCTGAACCACTTGATATCGACACCATTGAGAGCAAACTTTCAAAAAAGTTAAACATTAAAAAATCATTAGAGAAATTACAGCAAGAGTACCTAAATCGAGGAATAAATTTAGTTTGTATAAAAGATAAATGGTCTTTTAGAACATCTCCTAAATTAGCTAATCTTATGTCTCAGGAAAAGACTGTTGAAAAAAAATTATCAAGAGCTGCAGTCGAAACTTTAGCTATAATTGTTTATCATCAGCCAGTTACAAGAGCTGAAATTGAGGAAATAAGAGGTGTAGCTTTTGGAACAAATACACTTGATATCTTAATGGAGCTAAACTGGGTTAAACCTGGAGGAAGAAAAGATGTACCTGGAAGACCTATTCAATATGTAACCACAGATGATTTTTTAAGTCATTTTAATATTCAAAAACTATCAGATCTTCCAAATATTGACGAATTAGGTGCTGCTGGAATGATTGATAGCTCAAGTGTTGATAGTGCTATCTTTGGAACTGGAAAATTTTATAAAGAAAAGCAAGAAGAAAAAAAGGAAGATATTTATTCTAATATTGATGAGATGCTGAGTAGTACTCTTGATAGTGAAGAAAAAGAATAACGAAAAAGTAACTTTTAAATTAATCATAAAAAGGTTATAAGTTTCTATGAGCATAGGAATTTGGCAAATAGCAGTTGTTGTAATATTGGTAGTCTTATTATTTGGACGAGGTAAAATCTCTAGTTTGATGGGAGATGTTGCCAAAGGTATTAAAAGCTTTAAAAAAGGTATGGCGTCAGATGTAACTGACGATACGGAGCCAAAAAATATTTCCGACGAAAATAAAGACTCCAACAATAAAGAATAACTCACATGCCTACTATTGGTTGGTTTGAGATATTGATAGTTGTTGCTATCGCCATTGTTGTTCTTGGCCCTAAAGATTTTCCAGTTATGTTAAAAAAAGCAGGTTCATGGATTGGCACTGCAAAAAGATATGTCAGTAATATCCAAAACGAGGTTTCCAATTTAGAAATTGATGATGAAAAAATTAATGAAAATGTAAAAAAAGAAACAAAAAAAGATGAATAATGATGATAAAGACAGTGGCTTTGTTAGTCATTTAACTGAATTAAGAAAAAGACTGATACATAGTTTTATTTTTTTATTTATATTTTTTATTGGTTGCTATTTCTTTGCTGAATATATTTATGGTTTTTTGGTTGATCCATTTGCTAAAGCTGTAAAAGATGATGGCTCAGATAGAAGATTAATCTTTACAGCACTTCAAGAAACTTTTCTGACATATTTAAAAGTGTCTTTTTTTACCGCTTTTTTTGTAACCTGCCCATTTATTTTAATGCAAATATGGAAATTCATTGCACCAGGTTTATATAAGCACGAAAAAATAGCAATTTTACCTTACTTAATACTTACACCAATTCTTTTCTTTCTTGGAGGTATGTTGGTTTATTATTTGATCATGCCATTAGCAATCAAGTTTTTTTTATCATTTGAGAGTACTGGTTTATCAACAAGTTTGCCAATACAACTAGAAGCAAAAGTAAATGAATACTTATCATTGGTTATGAAATTAATTTTTGCTTTTGGAATTAGTTTTCAATTACCTGTTGTGTTAAGTCTTCTAGCAAGAATAGGTGTTGTAGATAGCCAGTTTTTAAAAGACAGAAGAAAGTATGTTGTGGTTATAATTTTTGCTGCTGCTGCTTTGTTAACCCCACCAGATCCAATTACACAAATAGGATTAGCGATACCATTGTTAATTTTATATGAATTATCAATATTTTCAGTAAAATTTATAGAAAACAAAAATTTAGAAAAAACTGATGCATAATTTAAAGGAAATTAGAAAAGATTTCCCTGGTTTTAAAAAAGCTTTAGAAAAAAGATCTTTAAAAATTGATTTTAAAAAATTACAAAAATTAGATGAAGAAAATAGAAATTTAATTCAAAAAAAAGAGGCCATCGAAAAAGAAAAAAAAGATATTTCAAAATCAAAAGACGAAACTTTATTTAAAAAATCTAAAGAACTCACATTTGAATTAGATAAATTAACTGATTCACAAAAAAAAATAAAAACAGAGTTGGACAATCTACTATCTAATATACCCAATATTCCCCATGAAGATGTTCCAAATGGTAAAGATGAAAATGATAATGTAGAGGTATTAAAAACAGGAAACATACGAAAATTTGATTTTAAACCTAAATCTCATTATGAGCTTGGTGAAAACCTTGGAATGCTGGATTTTGATCTAGCAACTAAAACTACAGGATCTCGATTTGTTTTTGTAAAAAACCACTTAGCTTTATTAGAGCGAGCCTTATCTAATTTTATGTTGGATACTCATATTAATAAAAATGGATATCAAGAAATATCACCTCCTTTGATTGCTTCAGATAACACAATGTATGGAACCGGTCAGTTACCTAAGTTTGAAAACGATCAGTTTGAAATCAAATTTGATGAAGGATCAGATCGAAAATTTTTAATTCCTACAGCTGAAGTAATTTTAACAAATATTGTCAAAGATAAAATAGTTGATCAAAGTCATCTTCCGATGAGATTTGTAGCATCAACACCTTGTTTTAGAAAAGAAGCAGGAAGTTATGGCAAGGATACTAAAGGCATGATTAGACAACATCAATTTTATAAAGTTGAACTAGTAAGCATTGTTGAAAAAGAAAATTGTTTGAAAGAGTTGGAAAGAATGACAAATTGTGCAACTGATATTCTTGATAAATTAGAACTACCTTACAGAAAAGTTATTTTATGTTCTGGAGATATGGGTTTTAGTGCTGAAAAAACATATGATATTGAAGTTTGGTTACCATCAGAAAATAAGTATCGTGAAATTTCATCATGTTCATCTTGTTCTACATTCCAGGCTCAAAGAATGAAAACTAGATACAAAAACACAAATAAAGAAACTGTCTTTGTTGGTACTTTAAATGGAAGTGGGCTTGCAGTCGGTAGGACTTTAATAGCGGTATTGGAAAATTATCAGCAAAAAGATGGATCGATTGTTGTTCCTAAAGTTCTTAGAGAATATATGAATAATTTAGAATTAATTTCACAGAAATAAAGTTGTTTTAGAGATATAGATAGTATAAATATGCACCATATTTAAAAGGAGAATTATGGAAGGTTCAGGAATAGGACAATTTATACCGTTAATTTTAATATTTGTTATTTTTTATTTTTTCTTAATTAGACCTCAACAAAAAAAAGTAAAAGAGCATAAAGCAATGGTTGAAAACCTTAAAAGAGGTGACAAAGTTATTACTTCAGGGGGTATCACTGGCACAGTTGAGAGACTTATAGATAACGACAAAGTAGAAGTAGAAATAGCTGAAAATATTAAAGTTGAAGTTGTAAAAGCTACAGGTATTCAAAGTCTTCAAAATACCCAAGAAGTTAAAAAATAATTAATTTTAGATAAGTGCTTTATTTTTCAAAGTTACGAATTGTATTTATAACTATTTTTTCTTTATTGTTTGTTTTAATAGCATCCTCAAATTTATTTAAGTTTGATGATGGTTTTTTTAATAAAAAAATTAATCTAGGTCTAGATCTTCAAGGGGGTTCGTACTTGTTACTCGAAATTGATAACGAGCCAGTAATTGAGCAAAAACTTCAAAATCTTACAACTACCTTTAGAAATTACTTTAAAGACAAAGATATTAAAATTAATAATATAAAGATAGATGATAAAAATATTTTCTTTAACGTTTCAGACGAAAATAAGCAAAAAGTTATAGATATTTTTCAAGATGAGAATAGTGAAATAAACCCTTACTATCCAAGATTTAAATCTCATCAATTAGAAATCGAAGATACTGGTTTAAATTTAAAAGTTAATTTTTCTCGTCAAGGTCTTATAACCCTTAAAACTTCTTCGCAAGATCAAGCTATTGAAATTGTTCGTAGAAGAGTTGACGAGGTTGGTACAAATGAACCTAATATTTTAAAAAGAGGTAACAATAGAATTTTAGTAGAACTTCCTGGTTTAGATGATCCTATGAGGATTAAATCCCTTCTTGGTAAAACTGCCAACCTCACGTTTAGGTTTGTAACCCAAAATGATGATGACAGATTTGGAGTTGAAAAATTAGAATTTGAAGATGGAACTCAAGAGGCTAATGTAAGTAAAAGAATTATAATTAGTGGTGAAAATCTTTTAGATGCTCAGCCTAAAATGGATACACAAAATAACCAAACTATTGTATCTTTTACTTTAGACAGAGTAGGGGCTAAAAGATTTGGTAAAGCAACCTCAACTGGTATAGGAAAACAGTTAGCTATTGTTTTAGATGGTAAGATTATAAGCGCACCTGTCGTAAGAGATACCATAGCAAGTGGATCTGGCCAAATTAGTGGAGGATTTACATTTCAATCTGCAACAGATTTGGCATTATTACTAAGATCAGGAGCCTTACCTGCTCCGTTAGATATCATAGAAGAGAGAACAGTTGGACCTGATCTCGGACAAGACTCGATTAACGCTGGAATGATAGCATTAGCAATTGGTTTTTTGTTAGTGATTATATTCATGTTTGTTAAGTATAGATTTTTTGGTCTAATAACTAACGCTACACTAATAATTAATTTGTTTATTCTTTTAGGTGTTTTAACTTTATTTGAAGCAACCTTAACATTACCAGGAATAGCAGGAATAATTTTAACTGTAGGTATGGCTGTTGATGCAAATGTTTTAATTTTTGAGAGGATTAAAGAAGAATTAAAAGATGAGACTAATAATATTTTAGCATTTGATGGAGGTTATACGAAGTCTAGAACTGCCATTATTGATGCTAACATAACAACTTTATTAGCAGCAGTAATTCTATTCTTTATGGGCTCTGGCCCTGTTAAAGGTTTTGCTGTAACGCTTGGTGTTGGAATATTTACAACATTGTTTTCGGTTTATTTTATAGCAAGGTTATTTACTAGTCTTTATGTATCTAAAAACAAAAATAGTGGAAAATTAATCTAATGATCGCTTTTAACAAATATTATAATCATTTTAACGTTTTATCTACTGTTCTAATCGTTGTGTCATTAGTGTTATTAATTTTTAAAGGCCTTAATTTTGGTATTGATTTTAAAGGGGGAACATTGATTGAATTAAGATCCAACGACACCAAAATTAATGTTAGCACTCTTAGAGATAAGTTTAGTCAAATGAATCTAGGTGATGTTTCAGTTAAAAAATTTGGTTCTGATAACGATTTTTTAATAAAATTTGAAAATAAAGATAATAAGAAAAATATTATTGAAGAAATAAAGGTAAATCTCGATAAATCTTTTGGTAATAATTATGATTTTAGAAGAGTTGAGAATGTAGGCCCTAAAGTTAGTGCTGAATTATTAAAATCAGGTGTAATTGCAATATCATTATCACTTGCAATAATGCTTATTTACATTTGGATAAGGTTTGAGTGGCAATTTAGTCTTGGAGCAATTTTAGCATTATTTCACGATGTAATCGTCACCCTTGGAGTTTTTTCTCTATTTAGTTTAGAAATTAACTTATCAATCATAGCTGCTGTTTTAACTATTGTTGGTTATTCAATGAATGATACAGTTGTAATATTTGATCGTGTAAGAGAAAATTTAAGAAAATATTCAGATATAAAAATTTTTGAGTTAACCAATATTTCAATAAACGAAACCTTATCTAGAACAATAATTACTTCCGCAACAACTTTACTTGCATTGCTTGCTATTTATCTCTTTGGTGGTGAAATCTTAAAAGGATTTTCACTAGCAATGATTTTAGGAGTTATTTTTGGAACCTATTCATCAATTTATATAGCCAATACAGTATTGGTTAGATTAAGAGTTTCTCAAAAAACTGTCTTAAGAGAAGACGATAGTAAATAAAAATTTTAGTAAATATTTTGTGCGGCTACCATTGTAAGTAACATCGGTAGAGATAGAAGTGTATTTGTTCTAGAAAATAACATTGCTGTTTTAGCAGACTTTGCTTTTGTTTCAGGATCAGTTTCAACAATTCCTAATGCTCTTTTTTGATTTGGCCATATTACAAACCAAACGTTAAAAGCCATTATAATACCCAACCACATTCCAATCCCTATTGCAGTATGTTTTGGAATGCCAGAACCAATACTAAAAGTCATTGCGTCATGTATATAACCATTTAGCCAAGCTAATATTAAACCAGATAGTACAGTAAAGGCTGCAGCCCATCTAAAATAGAATAAAGCTGCTGGAGCTATCACTTTTCCAATAGCAGGCTTTTGTTCATCTGGAATTTTAGCCATGTTTGGAATTTGAACAAAATTGAAATACCAAAGTAGTCCAATCCACATTATTGCAACAAGAACATGGATATATCTAAATAACCAACTCCAAAATAATGTGTCAAAGGCAATACCTTCATTTTGAAAAAACATTCCAACAAACAAAATTATAGCTAAAGCCAATGATGCGTGTACAGTTTTTGATAATGAAGATAATAAATTACTCATGATTCATAAAACTATACACTAAATTTTGACTATTTTTAAGTTTTTATATTTAATTTAATAAGGGTTTTAAAAACTGACCAGTGTAACTGTCTTTAATTTTCGTAACTTCTTCCGGTTTACCTTCTGCGATAATTTTACCACCCTTAACACCACCTTCAGGACCCATATCAACAATATAATCTGCTGTTTTAATAACATCCAAATTATGCTCAATTACAACAACAGTGTTACCTAGTTTTACAAAAGTATGAAGAATTTCTAAAAGTTTTTTAATATCATGCTGATGCAAACCAGTTGTGGGCTCATCTAATATATACATTGTTCTACCAGTGGATCTTTTAGACAACTCTTTTGCAAGTTTAATTCTCTGAGCCTCACCACCTGAAAGGGTTGTTGCTTGTTGACCTATTTTTATGTAACCCAAACCAACTTTTTTTAAAGTTAATAATTTTGTTTTAATATTTGATATATTTTCAAAATACTCGCAACCTTCGTCAACTGACATATCTAAAACATCTGCAATACTTTTACCCTTAAATTTTATTTCTAATGTTTCTCTATTATATCTTGTACCCTTACACTCATCACACTGAATATAAACATCCGGTAAAAAGTGCATTTCATACGTGATTACACCATCCCCTTCACAGGCTTCACATCTTCCACCTTTAACATTAAATGAAAATCTACCAGGCTTATAGCCTCTTGTTTTAGACTCAGGTAAACTTGTAAACCAATCTCTGATTGGACCAAAAGCACCGGTATAGGTTGCAGGATTTGATCTAGGTGTTCTTCCAATCGGAGACTGATCTATATCAATAATTTTATCGATTAATTCAATACCCTTATATCCTTTAAAGGCTTTAGGCGCTTTTTTAGCTTTATTGTTAAGAGTTAAATTTAAGGCATGAAAAAGTGTTTGTAATATTAATGTTGATTTTCCACTACCAGATACGCCAGTTACACAGGTGAATGTTCCTGTTGGAATTTTAAGATTTACATTATTTAAATTATTTCCCGTTGCTCCATTGATTTCAACAAATCTCCCATTTTTTGCTATTCTTCTAGATTTAGGAATTTCAATTTTCTTTTTGTTTGCAAGGTATTGACCTGTAATACTATTTTTATCTTTCTTAATTTCATCATAAGTGCCTTGCGATGTTACTTGACCACCATTAGTACCAGCTTCAGGTCCAAGATCTATAATATGATCTGCATTTTCCATAGTTTCTGTGTCATGTTCTACAACTATTACTGTGTTGCCAAGATCTCTTAATCTTTTTAAAGCATTAATAAGTTTAACATTATCTTTTTGGTGTAATCCAATTGATGGTTCGTCTAGTACATAAAGTACACCGGTTAAACCTGAACCTATTTGAGAGGCTAATCTTATTCTCTGAGCTTCTCCACCAGATAATGTGCCAGACTCTCTTGATAGAGTTAAGTAATCTAATCCAACATTAAGTAAAAAATTTAATCTTTCGTTAATTTCTTTGAGTACATGTTCTGCAATTTTAAATTGTCTTTTATCTATATGATTTACTAAATCTTTGAACCATTCAGCAGAGTCGGATATTGATTTTTTCGTTACTTCACTAATATTAAGACCATTAATTTTAACACATAATGCTTCTTCTTTAAGACGGTCACCGTTACAAGCCTCACACGCAGTATCTGACTGATATTCTGCTATAGCTTCTCTTTTCCATTCGCTATCAGATTCTAAAAATCTTCGCTCAAGATTATTGATAACACCTTCAAATGTTTTTTTATAAGAATATTTTTCATAACCATCGTCATAATTAAATTTTATTTCATCTTCATCTGATCCATAAAGAATAATATCTTTAATTTTTTTTGGTATTTTTTTCCATTTTTCATCTAAAGAAAAACCATAATGTTTTGCTAAAGATGATAAAGTTTGTGCATAATATAAGGTTGTTGATTTTGCCCAAGGTTCAATTGCTCCATCTGCTAAACTTTTCCTTTCATCAGGTACAACAAGGTTTGGATCAACATTTAATTTCATACCAATACCCTCACATTCTTCACAAGCACCGTAAGGACTGTTAAATGAAAATAATCTTGGCTCTATTTCCTCAATAGTAAATCCACTTTCTGGACACGCAAATTTTGTTGAGTAAATTAATTTTTCAACTTTTCGATGTTTTTGAGGTAATGTTTCATCTTCATACTCAACAAAAACTAGCCCGTTTGCAAGATTTACCGCTGTTTCAACACTTTCAGCCAATCTATTTCCCAACTTTGAATTTAAAACAATTCTATCAACTAAAACTGAAATATCATGTTTAAGTTTTTTGTCTAGGTTAGGAGATTTATCAATATCATATAAAACATTATCAATTTTAATTTTTCTAAAACCTCTTCGCTTATAACTTAAAATATCTTTTCTATATTCACCTTTACGTCCTCTAACAACAGGTGCATATATATAAATTGTAGATTTTTTAGGAAGTTTTTTAATTAAATCTACTATTTGAGTTATGGTTTGTGATGTTATTGGTTTACCAGTAAATGGGGAGTAGGGAATACCCGCTCTTGCATAGAGTACACGCATATAGTCATAAATCTCAGTAACAGTAGCAACTGTAGATCTTGGATTTTTTGAAGTATTTTTTTGTTCAATAGCAATTGCAGGACTTAATCCCTCGATAAGATCAACATTTGGTTTTTTCATTTTGTCCAAAAATTGTCTTGCATATGCTGATAAACTTTCCACATATCTTCTTTGGCCCTCAGCATAGATAGTATCAAATGCTAAAGAAGATTTTCCTGACCCTGAGAGACCTGTAATTACAACAAATTTATCTTTTGGAATCTCAACAGAAACATTCTTCAAATTATGTTCTTTAGCACCCTTAATAACTATCTTTTTCATCATAATTTTTGTTGCTTTGACTTAATAAAATTAATATTCAGAAGAATTGTGGTATAAATCTATTTAATTAAATAAACAAATATTAAAATATTATGGCTGGAAGTTTAAATAAAGTGTTATTAATTGGTCGTTTGGGCGCAGACCCTGAAATCAAACAAATGGTAAATGGTAAGAGTGTAGCAAGATTAAGTCTTGCAACTAGTCAGTCTTGGAAAGATAAAAATACAGGTGAGAAAAAGGAGAAAACAGAATGGCACCGTATAGTTGTATTTAATGAAGGTCTTGTTAATGTCGTTCAACAGTATCTAAAAAAAGGTGCACAAATTTATGTAGAGGGTCAAATTACAACAAGGAAATGGAAGGATGAACAATCTGGTCAGGATAAATACTCTACTGAAATTGTTATCCAAGGATACAATTCTTCATTAACAATGTTAGGTGGCGTCAATAGCGGTGGAGGTATTCAAAACGATCCTAATCCACAAAATAATATGGAAGAATCTTCTCAAGTCCCTAACGACATGGATGACGAAATTCCATTTTAGTGTCTATGCAAAAATCTGAAGAAACAAAAGATAATAATATTAAATTAATCTCAATGCATGATGAGATGAGCTCATCATATCTTTCATACGCTATGAGTGTAATTGTAAGTCGTGCTCTTCCGGATATCAGAGACGGACTTAAACCTGTTCACCGAAGAATTTTATACGCCATGTATAAAGGTGGTTATGATTGGTCAAAACAATTTAGAAAATCTGCAAGAATAGTTGGTGATGTAATTGGTAAATATCACCCACATGGTGATCAATCTGTTTATGATGCTCTTGTTAGAATGGTACAAGATTTTTCAATGAGCCTGCCATTGGTGCAAGGTCAAGGAAACTTCGGTTCAATTGATGGAGATCCAGCTGCTGCTATGAGATATACTGAAACACGTTTATCAAAAGTTTCACAATTTTTAATTGATGATATTGAGAAAAATACTGTTTCTTATAAAAGTAATTATGATGAAACTGAAAAAGAACCAAGTGTCTTACCAGCTCAATTTCCAAATTTATTAGTAAACGGCGCTGGTGGTATTGCAGTTGGTATGGCAACTAGTATTCCTCCACATAATTTAGGTGAAATAATCGATGGAACTTTGGCACTTATCGCTGATAAAGACATTAAAATTAAAGAGTTAATGAAACATATTCCTGGACCAGATTTTCCAACAGGAGGTGTGATAATTGGTAAAGATATTATTAAACAAGGTTATAACAACGGAAGAGGCTCTTTTAAAATTAGAGGTGAAGTCTCAATAGAACAGCAAAAAAATGGTCGTGAAAGACTAGTGATTACCTCCATACCATATCAGGTAAATAAATCGGTTTTAAATGAAAGAATTGCTCAGCTCGTTAGAGAAAAAAAAATTGAAGGAATAAAAGATATCAGAGACGAGTCAAATAGAGAGGGAATTAGAGTTGCTATTGATCTAAGAAATGGTGTTGAACCAGAAACTATTAAAAGACAACTATACAAGAATACTCAAATAGAGAGCTCTTTTGGATTTAATACTCTAGCTATTGTTGAGGGTAAACCTAAAACGTGCACACTTAAAGATTTTTTAGCAAACTTTTTATCTTTCAGAGAAGATGTTGTAATTAAAAAAACAAAATTTGATTTACAAAAAGCAGAAGAGCGAGCGCATATCTTAATAGGGCTATCAGTTTCTGTGGAAAATTTAGATAAAATTATAAAAATGATTCGATCCTCAAAAACACCTGATGATGCTAAAGGATCTATATTAAAAACTAAGTGGAAAATTAATAAATCTCAAAAATTAATCTCCTTGGTTGAAGGCAAAAAAGGCAAAAACTTATATTCTTTATCTGAGCCTCAAGTTCTAGCTATTCTAGAATTAAGATTACAAAAATTAACTGCACTTGGAATAAATGAAATTGAAGTTGAAATAAAAAAACTAGCAGCACTGATTGCAAACTTTAAAAAAATCATATCGTCCAAAAAAGAATTACTAAAAGTGATAGGTGAAGAGCTTAGAAATATAAAAGAAAAATTTGCAGTACCAAGAAGAACTAAAATAATCGATGCAGTTTTAAATTACGATATTGAAGAAACAATTCAAAAACAATCTGTAATTATTACAGTGACACTTCAAGGATATATTAAAAGAGGTTCATTGGACGGTGTTAAAAAACAAAAAAGAGGTGGTAAAGGTAAATCAGGAATAACAACTAGAGACCAAGACTCAGTAATACAAACCTTATCTGTAAATACACTTACTTCAGTCTTGTTTTTTTCTACAGAAGGGTTGGTTTACAAGGTTAAAGCTTGGAAAATACCCGAAGGATCATCTACATCAAAGGGTAAATCCTTATTTAATATTTTACCTTTGAAGAGCCATCAAGCAATCAGCTCAATTATGCCAATGCCTGAAGATGAAACAGAATCTAAAAATTATCAGATAATCTTTGCTACAGCTCTCGGTAAAGTTAGAAAAAATAGTTTAGATGATTTTTCATCTATTAATGCCTCTGGGAAAATTGCGATGAAACTAGATAATAACGACAAGATAGTAGGGGTTAAAATTTGCAAAGATGATCAAGACGTAATTTTAAGTACAAAATTTGGTAAATGTATACGATTTGAAGCAAAAAAATTAAGAGTTTTTAAAGGAAGATCTTCAAAAGGTATTAAGGGAATTGAATTAGCACCAAATGATCAAATAGTTTCTTTATCTGTTATTGATAGTGACAAAATCAAAAAAAATGGAAAAAAATCTAAAGATGAAAAATCTGAATTAAATGCAAAAGAGAAATTTGTTTTATCAATAAGTGAAAATGGATTTGGTAAAAAAACGTCTCATTTTGACTATAGAGTAACAAACAGGGGAGGTAAAGGTATAATTGGAATTGTTAATTCACCAAGGAATGGAAACATTACATCCTCATTCCCTGTTAATGATGGTGACGAAATTTTGATATCAACTAACAAAGGTAGAGTTATAAGAGTTGCTGTTAAAGAAATCAGAACTGCAGGTAGAAATACACAAGGTGTAAGGATTATTAAATTATCTGGTGAGGAAAAAGTTGTGTCTGCTATTAAAATAGATGATAACTTGATTTAATTTAATGAGCAAAATAGCAATATACCCAGGCACATTTGATCCAATCACCTATGGGCACATAGATGTAATAAAAAAAGCCTTAAAATTATTTGATAAAATTGTTGTTGGTGTATCTGATGTTAGCAATAAAAATTATCTTTTTAGTTCTGAGGAGAGAATTGAGATACTAAACAAAGCTCTATTTAAGGATTTAAAACTTAATAAAAAAAAAATTATAATTGTATCTTTTAGCTCACTAACCACCGATTTGTGCAAAAAATATAAATCAAATATTATCTTAAGGGGATTAAGAGCTGTGTCGGATTTTGAGTACGAATTCCAATTAGCTGGAATGAATAGAAAATTAAATCAGAATATCGAAACTATTTTTTTAATGTCAGATGTTGAAAATCAAATAATCTCTTCTAGATTTGTTAAAGAGATTGTAAAATTAAATGGTGATATTAAGAAATTTACTACTAAAAGTACTATCAAATCTTTAAAAGAAAAATATGAATAAAATTTTAATTAATCTATTTATTTTATTTTTTTTTATTACCAATCAATCAATAGCTGAGGAGAATATAATGATTTTAAAATTAAAAGATGGAGATGTAAAAATAGAGTTATTTGAAGATGTGGCTCCAAATCACGTCAAAAGAATTAAAGAACTAGCAAACGATGGCAAATACGATAACGTTGTTTTTCACAGAGTTATTGATGGATTTATGGCTCAAACTGGAGATGTTAAGTTTGGTAATTCAGAGTCTAAAGATTTTGATTTAAGAAGAGCAGGAATGGGTGGATCTGATTTACCAGATTTAAAGGAAGAATTTAGTAGTTTACCCCATGATAGAGGAACTTTATCAATGGCTAGATCTTCGGATCCAAATAGTGCAAATAGTCAATTTTTTATATGTTTTAAACCAGCACCTTTTTTAGACAGACAATACACTGTTTTTGGTAAAGTAATTGAAGGAATGGATTTAGTAGATAAAATTAAAAGAGGTGATGAAAGCAATAATGGATCTGTATCAGATCCAGATAAGATCATAAGCTTTAAATCACAATAATTTATTGGATGGCATTAAAAAATTTTGCCTTTAAAGTTCTAAAAAAAGATAAGTTTGCAAGATCAGGTGTTATAGAAACACATCGTGGTAGTATAAACACACCAGCCTTTATGCCTGTTGGTACACAAGCAACTGTAAAAGCTTGTACAATTGATGACATAAAAAAAACAGGTTCTCAAATAATTTTGTCTAACACTTATCATTTAATGATTAGACCAGGTGTTGAACGAATTAATTCTACCGGTGGCCTCCATAAATTTATGAATTGTGATTTACCAATTTTAACAGACTCTGGTGGTTTTCAAGTAATGTCTCTTTCGAAATTAAATAAAATTGATCGTGAAAATGGAGCCATCTTTAATTCACATGTAGATGGTAAAAAGTTTTATTTAAGCCCTGAAGAAAGTATAAGAGTTCAACTGGAGTTAAATTCAGATATTGTTATGATTATGGATGAGTGCCCAAAAAAAACTAACGATTATGATTTAATAAAAAAATCTATGGAACTATCTTTGTATTGGGCAGAAAGGTCAAAAAAGGCATTTGGTATAAATCGACATAAAGCTCTGTTTGGTATTGTACAAGGAGGGTTATTTAAGGATTTACGAATTAAGTCATTAAATGAATTAATAAATATAGGTTTTGATGGCTATGCATTAGGAGGACTTGCTGTTGGTGAAACTCAACAAGAAATGTTTTCAGTTTTAGATTATGTAAAAGAACATTTACCAGATGATAAACCCCATTATTTGATGGGTGTTGGTACGCCGTCTGATATTCTTGGAGCTGTAAAACGTGGTATTGATATGTTCGATTGTGTTCTACCTACTAGATCTGGAAGAACTGGACTTGCTTTCACATGGGAAGGAAGAATAAATATTAAAAATAATAAATATCAGAATGATAATACACCTTTAGATTCTAATTGTGATAATTTAAACCTTAATAAATATTCTAAAAATTACCTAAACCATCTTTTTAATACAAATGAAATACTAGCATCAATGCTATTGACACTTCACAATATCAACTTTTATCAAGAATTAATGTCTTCTATTAGAGATAATATAGAGGCAGGTACGTTTGATAAATTTCATGATAAATACATAGATAAGTTGTAGTAGAATTTAATATTTGCCTAAATTGACATTTGAAAAAATAAAATAAATCTGTATATAACAATCATTCATTTTGAATAAATTGTGGGCCCTTAGCTCAGTTGGTAGAGCAATTCCCTTTTAAGGAATGGGTCGATGGTTCGAGTCCATCAGGGCTCACCATAATTAATCTAAACTGTCTTAATTGGTGGATAATCTAAAATCACCTCGTTCATCTTTTCATTCAAATCTTTGATTCTATTATCTGAGGAAGGGTGGGTGCTCATAAATTCAGGAGGCTCTTTTCCTTTGTTAAGTGTTTTCATTCTCTCCCAAATTTTAACTGTCTCTCTTATGTCATAACCAGATAGAGATGAAAATATCATACCTAAATAGTCTGCTTCGCTTTCTTGCTTTCTATTAAAAGGATTTAAAATTCCTAATTGAGCCAATAAACCAACAGTGTTCATGCCTGTTGTTCTATTGATATCTGAAAGCACACCGCCAGAGGCAATATCAATTATTTTTGTTCCAACATTTAATAAAGTTCCTCTGCTAGCTCTTTCAACTGAATGTTTTGCAACAGCATGGGCAATCTCATGTCCCATAACAGCAGCTAAACCATCTGTATTTTTTGTTGCTTCAAGTATACCTGTATATACAGCAATCTTTCCACCGGGCATACACCAGGCGTTTCTAACCTTTTTTTTATCTATTAAAATATATTCCCAATCAAAATTAGCAGTAGGATCGCTTAAACCTTCTCGATCAAAATATTCAGATATAGAATTTTCCATTTTTCTACCAATCTGTTTGATTTCATTAAGAGTTTTTTTATCGTCACTCATGTTTTCTTTTTCTTTAATTTTTTCATAAATTTGAGCTGCTTGAGCATTCAGCTTAGCTTCAGAAACTATTTTTAATTGTTTTCTCTCAGTAATTGGTGCGGTAGTACAAGAGGGCAAAAAATATCCACAACAACTGCAACCAACATAAGATAAAAATTTTCTTCTATTCATAAGTGTATAAAATTGATAATATTACAATATCATGAATCTTAATAATAAAATTTTAATTGTTTTGTTTATCATTGCAATTATTTTTGTTATTTACGCAAGTTATAATTAGACTTATGGCTAAAAAAAATTCAAAAAAATCAATATCCCTAACATTAAGAAACTATTTTATAGCTGGTGTAGTTGTTCTAATACCAATTGGTTTTACCTTATATCTTAGTAAGATTCTTATTGGTATTTCATCAAATTTAATACCAGCAAATATTAATCCTAATAGTTATTTGCCATTTAATATACCCGGTGTTGAAATAATTATTTCAATTATATTTATTACCTTTGTTGGTGGGTTGTCACTTTCTTTTTTTGGAAGAAGAATTTTAAAACTAATTGATGATCTATTTAAAAGAATTCCTTTTTTAAGAACTGTTTATTCAGCAATAGTTCAAATGACTGAAACATTCTCTAAAAAAGACAACGGTCAAAAAAGTGTCGTGTTAATTGAATATCCTAGAAAGGGAGTTTGGGCTGTGGGTTTCGCAACTAAAGAAAATACCGGGGAGATGGCACAGAAAACTAATAAGAAACTAATTAATGTTTTTGTTCCCACAACACCAAATCCTACAAGTGGATTTTTACTAATGTTTCCAGTTGAAGATGTTATCTATTTAAATATGTCATTTGAAGAAGCCTCTAAATTTATAGTGTCTGCAGGAACTTCGACAAAATCTTAAGCAATATCATTGATAATATCCGCTCTATCGTAAAGCTTAATCAGCGGTTTAAATTTGCTAATATCTTCGTTGGTCTGTTCAATTCTTTTAATTTCTTTTTCAGCAAGTAAAAAAAGGTCACTATTATGAACAGGGTCAGCTAATTTAAAATTTTTAATACCACTCTGTTTAAAACCAAGTATGTCTCCAAAACCTCTAATTTTCATATCTTCTTCAGATATAAAAAAACCATCATTACTTTGTTTTAATATATTAATTCTTTTTTTTGCATTTTTAGATAAATTTGACTTAAACATCAATATACATGTTGAATCTTTATCTCCTCGACCAACACGACCTCTAAGCTGATGTAGCTGAGATAAACCAAATTTGTTTGCATTTTCAATAATGATTACGTTTGCATTCGGAAAGTCAATTCCAACTTCAATAATTGTTGTTGAAACTAGAATTTTGAATTTATTTTTTTGAAAATTATTTAATATTTTCTCTTTTTCATTTATTTCAGTTTTTCCATGTAATAATAAAACCTGATTTGGAAATAATTTTTTTAAAAATTCAAATTTATTAACAGCAGAGGCATGATCTAATTTTTTAGACTCCTCTATTAAAGGACATACCCAAAAAATTTGATTTCCTGAATTTATCTCTTTTTCAATAAATTTAAAAACATCATCAATTTTGCTCTCTAATTTACTATATGTTTTAATTGGTTTTCTTGATTTAGGTTTTTCCTTTATTATTGATAAATCCATATCACCATACATTGTCATGGTTAAAGTTCTTGGTATTGGTGTGGCTGTCATCAATAAAACATCACATTCATCACCACCTTTATCAGATAACTTTTTTCTTTGATTAACTCCAAACTTGTGTTGTTCATCAATAATAATTAATCCAAGTCTTTTATAGCTGACTTTTTTTTGAAATATTGCATGAGTTCCAAAAATAATATCTATTTTATTACTTTTTAATTTCTCTAAAATTAATTTTTTATTTTTATAATCAGATTTTCCTGAAATTAATTCAATTTTTATATTATTAGGAAAAATTTCATTTGCTAAATTATAATGCTGTCGAGCTAATATTTCTGTTGGAGCCATAAAAGCAACCTGGTAGCCTGAGTTTATTACATTGTAAGCTGATAGAAGTGCAATAATTGTTTTACCACTTCCAACATCACCTTGTAAAAGTCTAAACATTTTAGTGGATGTAGTTAAATCTATATTAATTTCTTTCAGGGAATTTATTTGGTCATTTGTTAAAGAAAAACTTAACTTATTTATTAAATCATTTTGTAAATTAAAATTAATTTTTTTTCTTTTTTTTTTAATTTTTTTAATTTTTTTTCTTATTTCAGAATTGACCAAAAAAGTTGAAAATATTTCATCATAAGCAAGTCTCTGATAAAAATTATCTCTATATTTCCCAATATTCTCTGGTTTATGAAGTTCTACAATGGAATTATTCCAACTTAAATTTCCGAATTTCTTTACAATTTGATTAGGATGCCATTCATCTAATTCAGGTAATTCACTAATAATTTGGTTAATAATTTTATTATAAACTTTTTCAGATATTCCTTCTGTTAAAGAGTACCGATTATGTGCTCGTTTTATTAGAGAAGAGTCTTCAGATATATATTTTGGGTTGGTTAATTGATATTTGTTTTTAAAATAACTAATCTTTCCACTTATAGTTATTTCTTTACCTAATGGGAGAATTTTTTTTACATATCCCTCGTAACTATTAAAAAAAACACAGTCTAATTTTCCAGAGTCATCTGAACAAATAACTCTATTAGGTAAATTTCTTATTCTAGGAAATAAATATTTTTGAGGTATGACCGTAACAGTTTGATTCTCACCAATTTTAAGATCTTTTATTTTTGATGACGAGCTTCTATCTGTATAAGATTTTGGAAGTTTCCACAAAAGATCAAATAAATTATTAATATTTTTCTTTTTAAGTAAATATGTTGTTTTAACTCCAACACCTTTTAATGCTGTTAAATCTGATAATAAATATTTATAATTACTTTTAATAACCATATTTAATTAATATATTCTAATAATGACCATCAACATAGATGAATTAAAAAAAAAAATTATTTATAGATCTAATTATCGTGGCACGAAAGAAATGGATAAACTTTTGGGGACATTTACTAAAAAAAATATTAATTATTTGAATTATGAAGACTTGATTGATTTAGAAAAATTACTAAATATTGACGACACAAATTTGTATAATTTTTATACCGGTGCTGAAACAGATTTTGAAATAGAAAATAATAAAGTAAATTTACTTTTTAAAAATTTTAAATATTGAAAAATGGCGGAGAGACTGGGATTCGAACCCAGGAAAGAGTTGCCCCTTTGCCGGTTTTCAAGACCGGTGCTTTCAACCGCTCAGCCATCTCTCCGTTCGCAAGGTTTTATAATTATAATTATTTAATTCAACCTTAAAATAGTCTATTAAAACTAATAACGACTAATTCCATTAAATCTTATGAATAAAGAATTCAATAAGGGGTTACTACTAGCTGGTTCTGGCTCATTTTGGTGGGGATTTATCGGTGTTATTTATTTTAAATCTATCACTTATATTGGTCATATAGAACTTGTTGTTCATAGATGCCTTTGGTCGACTTTTACATTGATAATAACAACTTTTTTTTTTTCTAAATGGCATATTTTTTTTAAAATTATAAAAAATAAAAAAAATTTAATTTATCTTTTTTTTTCAGGTAGCTTGATTTTTATTAATTGGGCAGCATGGATTTATGCAATAGCAACCAATAGAATAATTGATGCTAGCTTTGGCTATTTTATAATGCCAATTCTTAGCGTAATGCTAGGGTATATTTTTTTCAAAGAAGTTATTAACAAGAAAAGAATTTTTTCAATTATATTAGTTATATTGTCTATTCTTTACTTAATTATAATGAGTTATAATTCTTTACCTTGGTTAGGTTTGGTCGTAGCGTTTAGTTGGGGTTTTTATAATCTTTTTAGAAAAAAAATTAATGTTGATACTGATGTTGGTTTACTAATAGAGAGTTTATTTATATTACCATTTGCTGTTGCCGCATTCTATTTGATATCAATTAATGGTTTTAACGATTTTAAAATTGAAGACCCTCCAATGATGCTTTTCATTTTTTTGGCAGGACCAATGACTGTAATACCTCTTTTTTTATATGTAAGGGGTGTAGAGCTGTGTGGGCTGGGTCCAACAGGGATGATTTTTTATATAACTCCAACTTTACAATTTTTACTTGGTTTTTTTTACTACGATGAGGTTTTTTCATTTAATAAATTAGTTAGTTTTATTTTTATTTGGATTGCTGTAATTGTATATTTGAAAGATTTACATGAAAATAACTAACTATTTATTTATCATCCTACTCACTTTTAACCTAAATGTTTATGCTGATATTAATACAGAGTTTGAAAATTGGAAAAAAAATTTTAAAAAAATAGCTATTGCAAATAATATTTCTGAAAAAACTTTTGATAAAGTTATGTCTAATACGAAATTTCTTCCTAACGTAATTAAATATGATAGGTTTCAACCTGAATTTTATGAGGATACAAAAACTTATATTTCAAAAAGAACTTCTGACAAGAAAGTTTCTAAAGGATTATCATTCTATAAACAAAACTCAAATTTAGTTAAATCAGTTGAAAATAAATTCAACGTAGAACAAGAATTGCTATTATCACTAATGGGTATTGAAACAAATTTTGGAACTTACGTTGGAAAAATGGATATTTTATCATCTCTTGCTACATTAAGTTTTGATCAAAGAAGGTCTGAATTTTTCTCAAATGAACTATTAATACTTCTAAATCTCATTGAAAAACAGCAAGTTAACTATGAAACACTTTTTGGATCTTGGGCAGGAGCATTTGGTTTTTTTCAATTTATGCCTTCTACAATGAAAAACTATGCAATAGATTATGATAACAATGGTTCAATTGATTTAAAAGATAACAAAGATGCATACGCGTCAGCTGGCAACTATTTAAATCAAATTGGTTGGAAAGTTGGTCAACCATGTTTTAAGAGAGTTAATTTATCCAATGATATACCTAAAAAATATTTAAATGTCTCAGCTAAGAAACTTCACAACAAACAAAAATTAAAATCATTCAGCAAATTTATTACAAACATAGATGATATTGAAAATAAATACGAAAATCTTCAAGTAGCTATAATCACGCCCGATAAAGATATAATACCTGATGCTGACACGTTAAATCCAGCCTTTATTGTTTTTGATAATTATGAAATTATATTACAATGGAATAGATCATTAAGATTTGCGTTAGCTGTTTGTACTTTAAAAGACAAATTTAAAAATGAACTTCAATAAAATTTTAACCATAATTTTGATTTTATTTTTAACAGCATGTCAGCAAATTGATGGTGATAGGAAAGTAATAAATTATTCTAATTATTTAAAATATAGTAATACGGGTTTTACACTAGTTTATGACGAACAACTTAAAAAAGATAATAAAATATCAAAAAAAATTGATGATAGAGCTTTAGTTATTTTTCATAAAAAAATTAAAAAAAATTCTTTTGTAAAAATTACCAATCCAGTAAATAATAAATCTATTATTGCTAAAGTTATTTCAAATAACGCTCAATTTTCTGACTTTTATAATTCAGTGATAACAACAAGAATTGCTAATGAGCTATCTATTGATTTAAACGAACCTTATGTTGATCTTGTTCTAATTTCTGAAAATTCTACTTTCATTGCAAAAAAAGCAAAAACATTTGATGAAGAAAAAAATGTTGCTGAAAAAGCACCTGTTGATGGCATTACCATTGACAATTTGGGTACTGAATTAAATAAAAAAAACAAAGTAAAGAAAAATAATTTTTTATATTCAATTAAGATCGCTGATTTTTATTATAAAGACTCAGCAGAAAATATGGTCTTGAGAATTGAAAATGAGACAAATTTGAAAAATCCATTAATAAAAAAACTATCGAAGACTAAATATAGGGTATTATTAGGACCATTTAGTGATATAAAAAAACTTGAACAATCATTTGATGAAATAAAATTGTTAGAATTTGATAACCTAGAAATATTAAAAGATGCTTAATAGAATATTAATTTATATTTTTCTTAGCTCATTTTTCTTCTCAATTTCTCATGCTAATTTTGACATAAAAGCAAGAACCGCAATACTGCAAGATTATTATTCAGGAGAAATTTTGTATGAAAAAGAACCAGATAGATCTATTTATCCAGCTTCAATGACTAAAATCATGACCTCAATCATTGCTTTTGATTTAATCAAATCAGGTGATTTGAGTTTAGATGAAAAATTTATTATTTCAGAAAAGGCGTGGAGATTGTCAACTGCTGGTTATTCCTCTATGTTTATTATGGTAGGAGACCAAGTTTCAGTAGAAAATTTGCTTAAAGGTATAATTGTTGCTTCAGGTAACGATGCATGTATAGCTTTAGCAGAAGGTATTGCTGGCACAGAGGAGGAATTTGCTTTGTTAATGACAGCAAAAGCAAGAGAAATAGGTATGGAAAATACAAATTTTACAAATTCCTCAGGGATTAATGATCCTGATAACTATTCTACTGTCAGAGATATTATGATTATGTCTAGATATTTAATAGAAAAACACCCTGAGTTTTACAAAATGTTTGCAGAAAAAGAATTTACTTGGGATCGCACCGGCGGTGATCCAATTACTCAAGGTAACAGAAATCCTCTACTATATAAAAATCTTGGAGCAGATGGGATTAAAACAGGATATCTTGCTGTTGAAAAATATTCTTTAGCATCATCTCTAGAGAGAAATGGCAGGCGACTGATAGCAGTAGGCAGTGGTTTTAATACAAAAAATTCAAGATCTAAAGAAAGCATAAAACTTTTAACATATGGTTTAACTAATTATGATTTAGTTGAAATAGCAAAATCAAATAAACCTTTTCAAAAAATTGATGTTTGGCTTGGTAAACAAGACACGGTAGATGCTTATACAGACCAGGATATTTATAAAACTATAAAAAAAGCTAAAAAAAAGTTACTGAAAGTTTCTGTCAAATATGAAGGACCAGTAGAGGCTCCAATTCAAAAAAACCAGAAAATAGCAACATTAAGAGTAGTATATGACCAAGAAATAGTTGGTGAATATGATCTTTTGTCCTCAAAAGAGGTTAAAAAAGTAAATTTTATATCCAGATTAATTAAATCAATAAACTATTTAATCTGGGGTGATGTCTAAAAAACCTATAATTGTATTTGAGGGAATTGAAGGGAGTGGAAAAAGTTTTCATTTATCTTCAGTTGCAAGATATTTAAAACAAAAAAAAATTAGCTTTATTAAAATACGCGAACCTGGAGGCAGTCTTAATTCTGAGAAAATCAGGAAACTAATGTTAAATAATAAATCAAATTTTAATAAAAATACAGATTTATTGTTATTTTTATCATCAAGAAGTGAGAATATAAGCTTAATTAAAAAAAATTATAATAAAAAAATTATTCTTATTGATAGATTTATAGACTCAACTATTGCCTACCAACATTATGGTATGGGTATTAATTTGAAATTAATTAATTTATTAAATAAGTATCTGCTTAAAAATATCAAAATAAATTTTACTTTCTTAAATATAGTAAATAATAAAAACTTATTTTTAAGACTTAAAAAAAGAAAATCTCTTAATAGATACGATAAATTTGACTCAGCGTTTTATAGTAAAGTGCAAAAAGGTTTTATTAAATTAGCTAATTCAAAAAAAAATTCATACATGATAATTGATTCAAATTTAGAAATTAAGAAAAATAGAAAATCAATCTTAGATAAAATAAAAAAATTAATTTAATATATGGAACCTTCATTACAACAAAGTTTATTTGGGCATTATGAAACTTTTGACACATTCAAAAATTTATATTTAAGTAAAAAATTTCCAAATAAAATAATTTTATCTGGTGAAATGGGTATAGGTAAATGTACCTTAGCTTATCATTTAATTAATTATACTTTATCCTTAAATGAAGATCATAGTTATGATACGAAAAATTATAAAATTAATAGTGAAAACAAATCTTTTAAGTTAATTAAGAATAAATCAAATCCTAATTTTAACATCATTGATGTTGAGGAAGGAAAAAAAAATATTGATATTAATCAAATCAGAGATCTTATTTCTAATTTAAACAAATCATCATTTAACGAAGACCCTAGGTTTGTTTTGATAGATAATATTAATTTACTAAACCTTAATTCAGTCAACGCATTGCTCAAAGTAATTGAGGAACCCAATGATAATATAAACTTTATCTTAATAAATAGTAATAAACGAGTACTTCCTACTTTAAAATCGAGATGTATAAATTTTAAAATTTCTCTTTCTCAAAATGAGACTATTGAAATAGCTAATATGATTATAAATCAAGATATTTACGACATATTTAATGAGGAATTAATTAATTATTATACTACACCTGGACAATTATTAAAAATTTTAAAAGTTTCAGAAGAGTTTGAAATAGATGTAAAAAATTTATCATTAAAAGATTTTTTATTATTGATAATTAAAAATAAACTTTACAAAAAAGATAAAATATTAATTGAATTGACCTACACATTTATTGAAAATTTCTTTAGGAGCAAAGTTAGTATTAAAAATGTCGAAATATTAAATTATTATAACTATTTTTTAAAAAAAATTATAAATACTAAAATTTATAATTTAGACGAAGAAACTCTTTTTATGGAATTTGAAGATCGAATATTAAATGGATAAAAATTTTTATATAACAACACCTATATATTATCCCTCTGCAAGGCCTCACATGGGTCATGCTTATTCAAGTATTATTGCTGATTTTTTTTCACGATTTAAAACTATTGATGGATACAAAGTTTATTTCCTAACTGGTACTGATGAGCATGGACTAAAAATTCAAAGATCAGCAGAGAAAGAAGGTCTAGATCCTCTTAAATTCTGTGATCAAATTAGTAAAACTTTTAGAGATTTATCTAAAACTTTAAATTTATCCAATACAGATTTTATACGAACTACTGAAGAGCGACATAAGAAAACGGTTCAACATTTATGGAAAGAGCTAGAAAAGAATGATGATATTTATCTTTCCAATTATTCGGGATGGTACTCTGTTTCAGATGAAGCTTTTTATAATGAAGATGAAATAGAAGAAGTAGAAGGTAAAAAAATTTCAATTAGTTCTAAATCAACGGTTGAATGGATAGAGGAGGAATCATATTTTTTTAGACTTTCCAAATGGGAAAAACCCTTATTAGATTTTTATGAAAAAAACCCTAATTTTATTTCACCTGCATCAAGAAAAAATGAGGTAATAAATTTTGTTAAAAGTGGTCTTAAAGATCTTTCAGTAAGTAGAAAATCTTTTTCATGGGGAATTAAGGTCCCTAAGAATGATAAACATGTTATTTATGTTTGGCTTGATGCACTTACTAACTATATAAGTGCTTTAAATTACCCCAATAAAGAAGATGAATTGTTTAAAAAATTTTGGCCTGCCTCAATACATTTAATTGGTAAAGATATATTAAGATTTCATGCTGTATATTGGCCAGCTTTTTTATTAGCTGCTAAAGTTGAATTACCAAAAAAAGTTTATGGTCACGGGTGGATACTTTCGGGAGATGAGAAAATGTCTAAATCAAAAGGCAATATCTTAGATCCATTGCAAATTATTGACGAATATGGCCTAGATCCATTAAGATACTATTTAATAAAAGAAGTCTCTTTTGGCAACGATGGAAATATTTCACAAGATAAATTAGAGGACTGTATAAATAGTGATTTAGCAAATAATTACGGAAATTTATGTCAACGTGTTATTGCTTTTGCAATAAAAAATTGTGATGGGAAAATACCAGAAAAAATAAAATTTGAAGAAGATGATTTAAATATTTTAAATAAATTTGGTGACAATTTAGAAAATATTAGATCTAAGATAGATCATCAAAATTTAAATTTTTATATTGACTATATAGTTAATTCACTTTTTGAGGCTAATAAATATTTTAACGACCAAGAACCATGGAAAAAAAAAGACGATATTATTAGATTAAATACTATCGTATTCACAGCCTTGGAAATTATAAGAAAAATAAGTTTTTTACTCTATCCTATAATCCCAGGATCAGTATTAAAGGCTTTAAAAATATTTAATCTTGGTGAAAATGACATTAAATTAGAAGACATATCTAAAAATGAATTTTTAATTAAAGGAAATAGTATAAATAAAATAGACATACTTTTTAAAAAAATAGAAAAAGATAATGATTGATTCACACTGTCATCTTGATCATGAACCATTAATGAGTGATCTTAATAACGTAATACAAAGATCAAAAGATGTTGGCATTAAAAAATTGCTAACCATATCAACATCAATAGATAGTTTTTCTAAAATTAAACAATTGATCCATAAAGACGACATTATTTATGGTACAGTTGGTATTCATCCACACGAAAGTGACAAAAATGTTTTAGCTTCCTCTCAATTAGTTCAGAATTTTAAAGAAAATGATAAAATTATTGGCATAGGTGAAACTGGACTAGATTTTTATTATAATAATAGTGATCGTGACAAACAAATATCGAGTTTTAAAGAACACATAGAAGCTTCAATTGAGACCAAGTCACCATTAATTGTTCATTCAAGAAATGCAGAAGATGAGACATATGAAATACTTAATTCATATAAAAATAATGAACTTAAAATTTTAATGCATTGTTTTACAGGATCTAAAGAATTTTCAAAAAAGCTTTTACTATTGAACTCGTATTTTTCAGCAAGTGGTATTATTACCTTTAAAAATTCCTTAGATTTGCAAGATACCTTTAGGTCCTTACCTCTAGAAAAAGTATTGATTGAAACCGACAGTCCCTTTTTAGCACCAGTACCAAATAGGGGTAAAAAAAATGAACCATCATTCATCGATTTTACAGCTAATAAACTAGCAGAAATTAAAAATATATCAAAATCAAAACTTATTGAAATAACAACAGATAATTTCAATAAATTATTTTTTAATTAGCAATTATGAAATTTATTATATTAGGTTGTGGTAGTTCAATGGGTGTACCAAGACCGGATGGTTTTTATGGTAATTGTGATCCAAAAAATAAAAAAAACTATAGAACAAGATGCTCAGCATTGTTTCAAACTTCAGATGAAAATATTTTGATAGATACTTCACCAGACCTTAGACAGCAACTATTAAGACATAAAATTAAAAAGATAAATAAAGTACTTTATTCACATATGCACGGTGATCAAACCCATGGTATTAATGATTTAAGGTCATTTTTTATTAATAGCAGAAAACCTGTGGATGTTTACGCTGATAAATTCACATCCAATTATTTATTGAAAACTTTTTCTTATATATTTAAAAGTTATTCAAGAGAATATCCAGCAACTTTGAAACTAAATAAATTAAAAAATAATTTTTTCACATTAAATAATAACAGAAAAATAAAAATTAAATCTATTGAAGTAGAACATGGCAAGGTTAGATCAAATTGCTTTATTTTGGATAAGAAATTAGCTTATATAAGTGATGTAAGTAAAATTTATAATAAAGACTATAAATATTTTAAAAATCTAAAATATTTAGTTATCGACTGTTTATGGTATAATTTTCATCCATCACATTTTAATTTAGAAAACTCACTTTCAATGATTAAAAAATTCAAACCCAAACATGCTATTCTAACGAATTTATCACCAGTATTAGACTACAAAGTTTTAAAAAAGCTTTTACCTAAAAATGTAATCCCAGCTCATGATGGATTAACAATAAAATTATAGTATTGCTTCAATTTTTTTTATTAATTTACCTGACATAGGTTTAGTGAATGACGCGAAGGTATCCTCAATTTTACCTTCTTTATTTATCAATATTTTATGAAAATTCCATTTTGGAACAGCAGATTTTCCATAGTTTTTTTTTGCCCATTTAAAAATTTCATGTGCATTTTCACCTTTAACTTCAGTAATTGTTGTTAAAGGAAAATTTATATTAAAATTAACCTCACAAAATTTTTTTACTTCGTCGTTATTTTTTTTTTCTTGGTTAAATGAATTTGAAGGAACGCCAAGAACTACTAATCCTTTTGACTTATAATTATCCCATAATTCCTGAAGCTCTTCGTATTGATTTGTAAAACCACAATAACTAGCTGTATTCACTACTAAAACTGCTTTATTTTTGTATTCCTTAAAATCTATTACCTCTCCAGTTATACTTTCAATGTTAAGATCGTAAAAAATTTTCTCATACTCAGCTTTAGCTAGATTATTAAAAAAAAACATTATTATTGTTATAACTGTTAAAAAGTATTTTTTCATATAGCTAAATTAACTTTTAGGCCTATTGGGTGTAAGTAATATCAAAAAGTATCCAAATAAAGTGGATAATAATGACCCAGTTAGGACACCTATTTTTACCCCATCCATGTACTGTATATTTTCGGCAAAAGCTAAATTTCCAACAAAAAGACTCATTGTGAAACCAATACCGGTTAGTACACCAACGCCATAAAAATTGTACCAGCTAGTATCATTAGGCATTTGTGCTATTTTAGCTTTAATAGATATATAAGAGAAAACAAAAACTCCTAGTTGTTTACCAACGAATAATCCTAATAAAATTCCTAATGGTACTTTGTTTAATAAGGAAGCAAAAGTTAAACCTTCTAGTGATACACCTGCATTAGCGAAAGCAAATAATGGCATTATACCAAAGGCAACATAAGGACTGATGGCATGTTCAATTTTAATTAATAATGAAAAATCTTTTTCTTTTTTTCTATGAGGTATTGTCATAGCTAGTAGAACTCCAGCTATTGTAGCATGAATACCTGAATTATGAGTAAAATCCCAAAGAAACAATCCTACAATTAAATAAGGTAAAAATTTTTTGATTTTAAATTTATTGATCAATAATAAAATAATAAATGCTACCAGCATTAAGAGTAAATATTTAATACTTAAGTCCCCTGAGTAGAAAAGGGCAATAATAACTATCGCACCTAAGTCATCTATAATAGCTAGAGCTGTTAAAAAAACTTTTAATGATAAAGGTACTCGCTTTCCAAGTAGCGACAAAACACCTAATGAGAAAGCTATATCTGTAGCTGATGGTATAGCCCATCCTTTTAAGGTTTCGCTATCACCATAATTTATGAATACATAAAATAATGCAGGCACTAACATTCCACCTACAGCTGCAATTATTGGAAGTAAGGCTTGTTTTATATTTGAAAGTTCACCTTGTAAAAATTCTCTTTTAATCTCCAATGTTACAAAGAAGAAAAATATTGCCATTAATGCATCATTAATCCAATGAATTACAGAAAGTTTTAATCCAAAATTATTAATACCAATGAATAGATATTTATTTAATGTTGAGAAGTATAAATCTGCCAGGTTTGAATTACTTATAAATAAAGCAATAATAGCAGCAAATAACAAAACTAATCCACTAGCTGCCTCTAACTTAAAGAACCATTTAAAAGGTTTAGAGATATAATTAATCATAAAATTATGAAAGGTCTATAATAAATAGTTTAATATCTTTCAATGTTTCATATAGGTTGAATAATAACACTTCTAAGCCAGGAAATATGTTGATTAAAGGTGATTTTAGAGTGTCTAATAAAATAATAAGTGCCCCTAATGAGATTATGAAAACAATTAAATATGAAAAAAATTTGCTATTTTGAGTTTGTTTATCTAATTCAGTTTTACTTTCAGTTTTTTTGATAGCTGATAATTCAGATTTTAGTTTTTTATTTTCTTTAATTGGTTGTTTTATTTTTTGATCATTAGATTTATCATCATTTGAACTTTCACTTTCTTCATTTTCTTTAGTAGCAATATCCTCATTTATTTGTTGAGGCTCTAGTATTGGATCTTCTTTTTTGTAAAACCAAATACGATCGCACGAACCACATTGTAAATTGCGACCCTCAGCTGGGATTAAATTTATGTCAATATTGAATTTTTTTTTTTTACAAGGACATTCAATAATCATGGATTCTTATATATCAGATATTTATTAAAATTCTTTTAATTTTGAAGCTTTAATCGTTGAAAATATCAATAACTACTGTATTAGTAATGCTCTCGGAGTGTAGCGCAGCCTGGTAGCGCATCTGGTTTGGGACCAGAGGGTCGCAGGTTCGAATCCTGCCACTCCGACCATCATTATGAAAAAAGCAATAATTTATATTCCGAATAAAAACCCTATGCAATCAGGTCTTGGTAAAACAAATAAGTGGGTATTAGAATTTAAAACAAAAGACCCAACTAAAAATCCTTTAATGGGGTGGGAAAGTTCTTCTGATACATTAACTGAATTAAAATTAGAATTTTCAACTAAAGAACTAGCAATTAATTATGCAAAAAAGAATAAGATTGAATACGAAATAATCGAACCAAGAAAAAGAAAAACTGTGAAAAAATCATATGCAGACAATTTCTTAAAATAATTATGTTTAGATTTTTTACTGAGAGAAATTGGTATCTGTGGTCTTGGCTTGGTTCTGCAATTATACTTTCATCACTTTGGATACAAGTTAAAATCGATGTAAAAATAAATGAGTGGTTTGGAGAGTTTTATGACATGATTCAGAAAGCACTCGGAGCTCCAAATGCAATAACTATAGAGGAATATTGGGCCAGTTTACTTTCATTTATAATTTTAGCGGCAATGTATGTTGGAGTTGCAGTATTAGTAAGTTTTTTTACATCACATTATTTGTTTAGATGGAGAGCGGCAATGGTTGAATGGTACCATTCCGTTTACGATCAGGCTCGTAAAATTGAAGGTGCCGCTCAAAGAGTTCAGGAAGATACCATAAAATTTTCAAGAATAATGGAGTCTTTAGGAACAAGTTTAATTGAGGCTTTAATGATTTTAATTGAATTTATGCCAATTTTATTTGGTCTTAGTATCGGTATACCAATTTTCTTTTTTGGAGATTGGAATTATGGTTTAATTGTTGGAGCTCTTATTTGGTCCATAGGTGGAACAATTTTTTTAATAATATTAGGTATAATTTTAAGATTAGTAGGTGTTGAATATGATTTACAAAAAAAAGAAGCGGCTTACAGAAAAATATTAGTTATAGCGGAAGACGATGGAACAATAAGGCCAAAAACTATAGATGAATTATTTGAAGGAGTAAGAAGCATCCATTATTTAAGTTACCTTAGATATTTATATTTTAACATTGGTAGAATTGCTTACTTGCAGGCCAATGTATTATCGGCATATGTTTTTTTAGCTCCAGCAATTGTAGCTGGAGCAGTTACTCTTGGCGTTATGCAGCAAATTATAAGAGCCTTTGGGAGGGTAGAGGGCTCAATGCAATATATATTAAAAGCTTGGCCTACAATAATCGAACTTGCAAGTGTATACAAACGTTTAAGAGAATTTGAATATAAAATAAAACAAGAAGATTTTATTGATGAAAAAATTTAATGACGATTGAAAAAAAATTTATAGATCAATTTGTAAATGTAACATCGAAAGCAGCTGTTGCTTCATATAAATTTATAGGTAAAAAAGATAAAATCGCTGCTGATAAAGCAGCTGTAGATTCAATGAGAAATGAATTAAACCGTCTAAATATTAATGGTAAAATAGTAATAGGTGAGGGTGAATTAGATGAAGCACCAATGTTGTATATTGGTGAAAAAGTTGGTACAGGGTCTGGTCCTGATGTAGATATTGCTGTTGATCCATTGGAAGGCACTAATTTTGCTGCAAACAATCTTCCAGGTGCGCTATCAGTAATTGCAATTTCTGAAAAAAATAATCTTTTTCATGCACCCGAAACATATATGGAAAAAATATCTGCTAAAGTTGGCGAGAAAGGTGTTATTGATTTAGATTATTCCATTAAAGAAAATATTTTTAATTTAAGTGAGCATTTGAACAAAAAACCAGAGAATATATCAGCCTGTGTTATGGATAGACCAAGGCATAAGAAAATAATTGCTGAATTAAATAAATTAGGAGTAAAAATTAAATTAATTACAGATGGAGATGTATCAGGTGCTTTATTAGTTGTAGATGATAAATATGGTGTTGATATATTTCTTGGTATAGGTGGAGGTCCAGAGGGGGTTTTGGCAGCAGCTGCTCTTGATGCTTATAATTGTAGTTTTCAGGGAAGATTTTTATTTAATACAGAAAATGATAAGGAAAGAGCTAATAAGATGGGTATTACTAATTTAACAAAAAAATATGAGTTGAATGAAATCGTGAAAGGAGACTCAATTTTTTGTGCAACAGGTATTACATCAGGAGAATTGGTTTCAGGTATAAAACTTGAAAATGACGAATTTATATCTGAAACTTTAGTTACCCATAAAAACTCAGGTGAAAAAAAAATTATTAAAAAAATTATAAACAGATGATATAGAATGCTTTAAGGATCTATTAAAGCTTGATTAATAGACTTTTTTGCAATAAAAAACAGCAATTCGGTCCCTTCGTCTATCGGTTAGGACACGTGGTTTTCATCCTCGAAAGAGGGGTTCGATTCCCCTAGGGACCGCCATAATGAAATATACTGTTTATTTAATTATATCAAAAACTAAGCAAAATCTTGTAAGCTATGTAGGTTATACCAATAATTTAAAAGAGAGACTAAAAAAACATAATTCCTCTAAAGGTGCAAAATTTACTAGAGGTAGATATTGGAAATTAGCATATAGTAAAATTTACAGTTCAAAATCAAAAGCGATGAAAGAAGAATACAGTCTGAAAAAAAATATTATTCTAAGAAATAAAATAAAATCTAACTTTTTAAATGAAGATTTCCGTACTTCTTCCGTATAAAGAAAATTTTTCGCCAGAATACCCTGGTGCTGTTTCTGTATTTTTAAAAGATACGGTAGTAAAAAGTAAATACAAAAAAAATATTACCATATATGGGCATACTAAATTTAAAAAAAAATTATTAAAAAATTACAAGAATATAAATTTTAAAAGATTTTTCTTAAGAAGTAATTCAAAGATATATGTTAAAAAATTTTTAGAAAATGAAAAAATAAATAAATCAAAATTAATTGAAATACATAATAGACCAAAGTATGTAAAATTGATTTATAAACAGAATAAAAATATAGTTTTATATTTTCATAACAATCCCCTTGAAATGAAGTTGTCTAAATCTTTAAAAGAGAGAATTGAACTTTTTAATAAAACAAAAAAAATTATCTTCAATAGTAAGTGGACACTAAATAAATTCAGATCTGGGTTACCAAGAAAATATTATACAAACAAACTTGAGGTTATTAACCCATCTACGACAAAAAAAAGGATTAATTTTAAAAATAAAAAAAAAATAATTATTTTTGTTGGAAGATTAAATAGATCTAAGGGTTATGATATTTTTGGTAAATCTATCATTAATGTTCTTAATAAGCATCCAGAATGGACAGGTATTGTTATTGGTGATGAACCTAGAGAAAAACATATTTTCGAACATAACAAACTTAAAATACTTGGCTTTCAAAAGCATAATATAGTTTCTAAATGGTTTGAAAAATCTGATATATCTGTAGTATGCTCAAGATGGAACGAGCCATTCGGTAGAACAGCTCTGGAAGCTTCAAGTGCTGGTTGTGCCGTTATAGTTTCAAACCGTGGTGGATTACCTGAGGCATCTCCCAAAGCTTTAAAAATTTTTAATTTAAATGCAAGAAATCTTGAAAATGCAATTAATAAATTAGTAAAGAATAATAATTATAAAAAGTCATTACAAAAAAAAATACACAAACATTTTTATCTAACTAATATATATACTGCAAAAAAAATTGATGCTTATAGAAAAAAATTGATATCCGAATTATCATAATTTTATTTTATTTAGAGGATTATTTTTAAATAAATTAGCTTCTTTTATATATCTTCTAACCATTTCAGATGATTTATGGCCTGTCATTGCCATAATACTTCTTTCTTCCACACCAGACTCTGCAGCTGTTGTTGCAAAACCAGATCGCAAACTATGACCAGAATAATTTCTATTATCTATACCTGCTAAATTTAAATATTCTTTTATCAGTAAAGCTACAGTTTGATCAGTTAATCTTTTTTCTAATAGGTTGGCTCCTTTAGTAAATCTTCTAAATAATGGACCTGAGCTAATATTAGATAATTTAATCCATTTTTGTATCGATATCACAGGACAAAATAGAGGAGTATCAAAATAGGGTAGT
This sequence comes from Pelagibacteraceae bacterium AG-430-E20, assembly GCA_003209915.1. GTDB lineage: Bacteria > Pseudomonadota > Alphaproteobacteria > Pelagibacterales > Pelagibacteraceae > Pelagibacter. The sequence continues at coordinate 115,055 of QCOF01000004.1, forward strand.
GCTTTTGTAAAACCTTCTCCGTATTGGTCTGTTTTAGATCTTCTTATGTTGATTTTAAGTCCCTCAGTTACAAAATCCAAGTCTTCAAAGTTTAAAGAAACTAACTCTTTTCTTCTGAATCCTCCAGCAAAACCAACTAAAATTATTGATCTATCTCTTAATTTTTTTATTTCAGCTATACTTTGCTGATCAATCACATTAATAATTTTTTTTAAATTATTGATTAATAATGGTTTTTTTCCAATTTGAACACTTCCCTTTCTTCTTTTTATGCCCATTATATTTTCAACTATTGAAGGATGTTTAGTATCTAAATAATGACCTTTAAGTTTATGGATGACCCCAATTGAGACTAATCGACGTTTAAGAGTACTTATTTTAATCTCTTTGGTTGAGAGATTTGTTAAGTATAGTGAGACAATTTTTGGTTCTGTAGGTATCGACTTAAATCCATTCTTTATACAAAACAAACTAAAGTCATTAAAGTCTGATTTATATGCTCTTAAAGTATTTAATGCCTTAGAGTTTTTTAAGTTTATTAAAGTTTCTTCCTGTAATGCTTTTATATTCGTTGTAACATTATTCATAATTCATATCTATTACTATTGATAACCATTAATTATCGTTAATAATATATTAAGTGTTTTCTAATGTCAAATAAAATAATTAATCATTTTTAATGACTATTAATGATGTTGCGAGCTCTATAAGGATGAAATATAATTTAAAGATGGGCATAGACGGAGTAATCGAACCAATATATTTTCTAATCACTTCGATTGGTTTTGTAATTTTGAGCTTTATTCAGTATAAAAAAACTGGAAAAACGATAGAAACGATCTATCTATCTATTTTATCTATTTTCTTTCTAGTTTGCTTCATTATTTTAAATTTTTATTGATGAAAGGTACTAAATTTCAATTAAAGGTCTGGGAATACCTTAAAACTATACCAAAAGGTAGTGTAAAAACCTATAAAGAGGTGGCAATTGCTTTAAAAAAACCTAAATCAGTCCGTGCTGTAGCTAATGCATGTGGAAAAAATCCTTATGCGCCCAAAATACCATGTCATAGAGTAATTCGGTCTGATGGAGGCCTTGGTGGATACTCTGGCACAGGTGGAGTCAAGACAAAGCTGCGTTTGTTGAGATCTGAGAAAGTTGAAATTTAGTGGCTTTTTAGGACTATTTTATGATCAAAAACACTAGTGATATCAACATTTATTCAATATTTAAGGATATTTTAGCATAGGTAGTATTATGCACCCTTCAGTTGTACTATATATCAAGATATACCTAAATAAAGCACCTCTATGGCCGTTTAAAACATATATTCTATAACTGCATTGCTCTATTTTTTAATGTTAACAAGGCTCATTTTAGTATCTGATTCCAAAGAATTTTTTATGAATTTTTGTTCCCCTCCTCACTTATTCAAATAAAATTTTGAATTTTTTGTATAATAAGCTAAAAAAACCATTGATATTAAACCATTTAAAGTATGTTGCTTTAATTTCTCTATCACGATAGTTAATTTTCTTATTTAAACTGAATAATTTATGTAAATTTGTCTTTATCAATTAAATTAAATAAATTAATAATTACAATAATTTATATGTATATATTAAAGTATTACTTTATATATTAGTAAATATTTATTTACTATTAGTTAGAACGAGTAAGTAAATATTCTCTTCTAGAGATATATAGCCCACTAAGAACGATAATAAATAAACCTAAATAAGTCGAATTATCAGGTAATTCATGGAAGAAATAGTAACTAATAAGTATATTTGTAATTATCTCAGTATAGCCTAAAGGAGCTAATTTAGATGCATCAGCATATTTGAGGGATAATATAAGGAAAAGATGCGCTACAGAGGCTATAAGGCCTATTAATGCCATTAAAATCCACTGATTTGAAGTGGGATTAACCCAAACAGAGGTCATAAATAGGCTTATTATGATAGTTCCTATCAAACCTGACAATAAAAGTGTTAATAAAGGATTATCAGATGTGCTCAATTTCCTAGTAATTATAAGATAAAACCCGTAGCAAATTCCAGTACCTAAAGCAGCCATAGTAGCCAAGTTAAGCTCAATAAAACCAGGTCTTATTACAATTAATGTTCCTATAAATCCTAAAGATACAGCGGTCCACCTTTTCAACCCTACTTTCTCATTTAAAAAAAATGGAGATAAGGCTGTAACACAAATTGGAGCAACAAAAGCTAAGGTTAAAGCTTTTGGAAGAGAAATTTCTGAAATTGCATAAAAGAATAAGTAAGTAGAAAAAACAAAAATTAGTCCTCTGATTAATTGAAGTGCTGGTTTTTTTGTCCAAACTAAGGAATGCCTATAAAAAATAAGCATTAAAGATAATGTAAAAACTACAGTAAAAAAATATCTAGCCCATGTAATCTGAAGAACATCCATCGATGAGCTTAAATATTTAGCAAAAGCATCCATTACTGGAACAATCATCCATGCAGATGCATTTAAAATTATTGCCTTCATGAAAGAAGAATATCTTTTAATAGAAATACTTTAAAGCAAAGAATACAACAATTGGTAAAGTTATAAATGACATAATTGTTGAAACTACGATCATACTTGCAATGCTATCAACAATTTTTTTAGGTGAATACATTGAACCAATTAAATAAGTCAAAACAGCACTTGGCATAGCACATTGTATTAGAAATACACCTGCTGCAAAACCAGATAAATTAAATATTTTTATAATACCTAGTCCAATTAAAGGGCCAATAAAAACTCTACATATTGAAGAAATAAATGCAGATTTAAATGAAAAAACTTTTAATCTCGTAAGAGCTATACCTAAAGACATTAATATTAAAAAAATTGCTGTATAAGCAGTAATCATAGTTGTATTCACTAAAAAAACCGGAGTTTCAATTTCATAATATATAAAGATAATTGAAATTATTATTGCATAGACAGGTGGGCTTTGAAGTAAAAGCTTAAAACTAAATTTTTTGCTGGCCAAGAAAACATTGATTGTAAAATGAAAAAATATAACTAATGAAGAAATGGTCGCTGCAATACCTAAGCCTAAATTACCATAAGCAAATAAGCAAATTGGCAACCCCATATTACCTACGTTTGGTAAAACAAATGGAGGCAGTTCTCGTATTATTTCTTTTTTTAAAAAAACTAAAAAGATTACACCTACTAAAGCAAAGGCAAATATTGCAATTAATGAATACCAAAAATACTCAATAAACATTGAAAATGTGACACCAGTGGTAGTGATAGCGTAAAAAACCATTGCAGGACTTCCAATATTAGCAGCAAAATTTGTGATAAAAGAAGTATCTAACTTGGGATTTTTTTTTCCAATAAAGTAACCAATACCCACCATAAAAAAAACAGGAAATAAAACTTCAAAAAGTTTAAAATAAATATCCATTAACCAAGCACTCTAATAAGTGTTGGTGTTTTTAAAATATTTTTATTTTTTTTAAATATCGATAAGCATTTCTTAGAATTTATCTCAGAAGTTTTATGAGTTATAATTACTATTGTTGCTTTATTTGTTTTTTTATCAGGTGTTTGAATAAGTCTTTTCACAGATATTCTATACTTAGCTAAACGATTAGTAATTTGAGATAAAACTCCAGGTCGATCTCTCACTTCAAACCTTAAATATAGTGAATTTGTATAATTATTTATATTATAAGATTTTAGAGCTTTTAATTGAGCAAATGGAATTCCAAAAGGTTTTTTAATATTCCCTCTAAGTATAGACAATAAGTCGGAAAGTAGAGAAGATGAAGTAGGACCAGGACCCGCACCTTCACCTTGTAGAATAGTTTCACCAACTGGTTTACCTTCAAGAATTACTGCATTCATTACACCGTTAACATTACCAATATAAGATTTTTTATTAACTAAACATGGGTGAACTGTTTCAAAAAGTTGATTATTTTTTAATTCTGTTATTCCAAGAAGTTTTATTCTTAAATCTAATTGATTAGCAATTTTTATATCTTTTAATTCAATTTTTTCTATCCCCTCCATTAAACATTTGTGTTGTGAAATTTTACTATTAAATGCAAGTGCAGATAAAATTCTTACCTTTGCAAAAGCATCAAAACCATTTAAATCTAATTTAGGATTGCCTGGTTCAGCGTAGCCTAATTTTTGTGCTTTAATAAGAACATCATTAAATTTTTGATTAGAATTTTCCATTTCAGATAAGATATAGTTTGATGTTCCATTTAATATTCCATAAATCTTTGAGATCTTGTTTGTCGCTAATCCCTCCTTAATTGATCTTAAAATTGGGATCCCCCCTGCTACAGAAGCTTCAAACTCTAAGTTTACATTATTTTTTTCAGCTAATTTTGCTAGATAATTTCCATGTTTAGAAATTAAAGCTTTATTTGGTGTAATGACATGAACTTTACTTTTTAAAGCTTTCTCTACAATCTTTTTAGATACATCGTCAGATAATCCTATTGCCTCAAATAAAATATCGACTTTATGTTTTTTAAGTATGTCAAAAGGATTAGTGTAAAAAATTCTCTTATTAATTTTAAATTTTCTTTTCTTTTTAATATTTTTTGCAGATATTGCGACTACATTAATTTTTGTTCCTGTTTTTATTTCAATATTTTTTTTTTTGTGATTTAACTCATTAAGCAGATAAATACCAACTTGTCCTAAACCAACTACAGCAATATTATATATTTTTTTCATTTATTAATATCAGGATAATTACTTTTTTTCGTATAGTCTTCTATATATAATTTATACTCTTCTAATGTCATTGTGGTTATATCTTTTGATTTTTTTAATATTTTTGAAAGTTTTTTTTGCTCGTCTTTCTTCTTAATAGAGTCCTCAGTCCAATATTGAGAATCTTTATTTAAAGAACAATTATTAAGAAATAATAATAAAAATAAATAAAATATTAATTTCATATTAATCCAGTCGTTTCAGGATAGTTAAATTTATTATTTAGACTTTGAACTGCTTGCCCTGCTCCACCTTTTATTAAATTATCTATAGCTGAAAGTATTATAATTTTATTTTTAAATTTAGATTTACATACTGAAATTAGACAATTATTCGTATTTATAACATCATTTGTACTTATTAAAGTATCTGACTTAGAAATCTTAATGAATTTTTCTTTTTTATAGAACTTAGATAATAAACTTATGATCTTTGATTGATTTACATTTTTATTCAAATCTAAATAAATAGTACTTAAAATACCTCTAAACATTGGGGATAAATGAGGTGTAAAACTTACCTCAATTTTTTTCTTAGTAAATTTTTTTAACATCTGATCAATTTCTGAGTTATGTCGATGATAACCAACACCATATGCTTTTAAAGACTCATATAAATTTTTATTTTTATATTTTTTATGAACACCTCTTCCTGCACCAGAATAACCAGATTTAGAGTCTATTATAATATTTTTAAAATTAATAAAATTTTTATTAAATAAAGGAATTAATGGTAAAAGAATGGACGTTGGATAACAGCCAGGGCTTGAAATAATATTATACTTTTTAAGTTCTTCTCTATTAATTTCAGGAAGTGAATAAATGCTTTTTTTTATAAGTTTAACAGCTCGATGTTTTTGCTTATACCACTTTTTATATTCTGAAGCTTTTTCAAGTCTAAAATCTGCAGCTAAATCAATTAAAATATTTTTATTATTGAGATGTTTAGATATATCTTGAGCTTCACCGTTTGGTAGAGCAGTAAAAATTACATCAACATCGTTTAATAAATCTATATTAAATTTTTTGATTTTAGGTAATTTATATTTTGATAATGACTTATCATAAGAAACGATACTTTTACCTACTGAAGAATTACCACATAGATATTTTATATTTATATGTTTGTGCTTAACTAATATCTTAATTAATTGAGTACCAATATATCCAGTTGATCCAGCGACTAACGCATTAAGCTTAGGCATTTTATACTATAACAGTTAAATATTAAAAAAAAATTATCTTTTAGAGAATTGAAAGCTTCTTCTAGCTTTTCTTCTACCAGGTTTTTTCCTCTCAACTGCTCGAGAGTCTCTAGTAGTAAGTTTTTCGGTTTTTAAAGTACCTTTTAAATTTTCATCAAATAAAACTAACGCTTTAGCTATACCATGTACCATAGCTCCTGCCTGACCAGTAGGTCCACCTCCCTTAACACTACATCTCACATCATAATCTGTAGATTGATTTATGATCTCAAATGGTCTTGTTATTTGCATTTTATGTGTTTCATCAGCAAAATAATCACTAAATAATTTTCCATTAACATAAATTTTACCAGAACCTTTTTTCAACCACACTTTAGCAATGGATGTTTTTCTTCTACCAGTTGCATATTTACTGTCTTTAAAATCTAATTTAATTTTTGGAGTTTTAGAGATTGTTTGTGTATTTTCCATATTAATTTCGAGCTAAATTTTTATTATTTAATTGTTTTAATTCAATCACTGTTGGATTTTGAGCTGAATGCGGGTGTACATTGCCTGAGTAAATTTTTAATTTAGTTAATTGTTTTCGACCTAAAACACCACCAGGCAACATTCTCTTAACAGCAAGTTTTAAAGTTTCTCCAGGTTTTTTTTCATGGAGTTTTTCTGGCGTAGTAATTTTAATACCACCTGGATGACCAGTGTGTCTGTAATATTTTTTATCTTGAAATTTGTTTCCTGTAAATTTTGCTTGTTCAATATTTTTAACTACAACAAAATCACCATCATCCATGTGTGGAGTGTAGGTTGTTTTATTTTTTCCTCTTATAATATTTGAAACAACTGTAGCTAATCTTCCAACAACAGCATTAGTTGCATCAATTTCAAACCAAGATGATGTTATTTGATCTTTTTTAAGGAATTTTGTCATTGTGCGAGGATTAATACTATTATTAAAATCAATGTCAATTTTATATTTACCTTGAAAATAGCTCTTATTTTGGTAAAAAGATTATGCCGATTTGATCCTATTGCGGGCTTTAAACTGCTAAAAAGGAATATTCTAAAATTATCGGTAGGCATTTGAACTATATTGTGCGCCTTACATTAAGTTAAAGCACTAAAAAAGGAGAAACTATGAGTACTAAAAGAAACAACCCTGAAACTATTGCAATCCATGGTGGGGATTACAGAAGTGATCCTGCAACAAATGCAGTTGCTGTACCCATATATAGAACTACGTCTTATGAGTTTAATAGCACTGAACATGCTGCTAATTTATTCTCATTAAAAGAATTTGGGAATATTTATACCCGAATAATGAATCCAACAAATGACGTATTAGAAAAAAGGATTGCTGCACTTGAAGGTGGTTTGTCTTGTGTAACGGTTTCATCAGGTCAAACAGCATCAACTTTTGCAGTATTAAATGTAGCTCAAGCAGGAGATAACATCGTAAGTTCCACTGATCTATATGGAGGAACTGTATCATTGTTTAATAACACGCTTAGTAAACTTGGAATAGAAATACGATATGCAGATCCAAGTGATCCTAAAAATTTTGAAAAACTAATTGATGATAATACTCGTGCCTTTTATGGTGAAACTCTACCTAACCCATATTTGAGAGTTTTCCCTATTAAAGAAGTATCTGATATTGGAAGAAAATATAATATTCCTCTAATAATGGATAATACTGCTGCCCCTGTTATTTGTAAGCCTATAGAGCATGGAGCTGCTGTAGTTATTCATTCATTAACAAAATATATCGGTGGACATGGAACTGCAATTGCTGGAAGTATTGTTGATAGTGGAAATTTCGATTGGACAGCTGATCCTAAAAGACAGCCATTATTCAATGAACCAGATGCAAGTTATAACAATGTAATATGGGGAAAAGCAGTACCAGAAATGACGGGAGCTAACGTTCCTTTTTCTGTACGGGCTAGAGTTTGTTTGTTAAGGGATCTTGGTTCAGCCTGCCCTCCAGATAATGCTTTTGCAATCATACAAGGACTTGAGACTGTTGCTTTGAGAATGAAACAGCATTGTGAAAATGCACAAAAGGTTGTTAATTTTTTGAAAAAACATAAAGAAGTAACCAAAGTAATTTATTCAACTGAACATGATAAACATATTTCAGATAGAGCAAAACAATACTTAAAAGGTGGAAACGGACCAATGGTTGGTATCGAGCTTAAGGGTGGAATTGATGCTGGTAAGAGATTTATTGAATCCTTAAAAATGTTTTATCATGTTGCTAATATTGGTGATGCCAGAAGTTTAGCTATACATCCAGCTAGTACAACTCACAGCCAATTGAATGAAAAAGAGCTAGCCGCATCTGGTGTAACTCAAAGTTATGTTAGACTATGCATAGGTATTGAGCATATTGATGATATTATTGAAGATTTAGATCAAGCTCTAAATAAATCGTCAAAGGGTAAGCTTAAAGCAGTTAGTTAGTTCTATTATTTATAAAGAAAAAATAAATTGAAGAAGTTACTAAAAAAATTGAACTTACTTGGTGTATGGCAGCAATATAAATTTGTGCACCAAGTAAAATTGTAAAAATTCCTAGAACAATCTGCAAGATTATAAAAAACCCTAAAATATTAACTGAGCTATATAATTTAT
>QCOF01000005.1 GCA_003209915.1 Pelagibacteraceae bacterium AG-430-E20
AGCAGATCCAATTTGTGCTCTTCAAGCTGCAATGGAGGGTTACGAGGTTGTTTTAATGGAAGAAGCTATAAGTAGAGCAGATATAGTTGTAACCGCAACAGGAAATAAAGATATTGTAACTGCAGACCACATGAGAGACATGAAAGATAGAGCAATATTATGTAACATTGGTCATTTTGACAATGAAATACAGGTTGAAGCTTTGAAAAATTATAAGTGGACTGAAGTAAAACCCCAAGTTCACGAAATTGAATTACCTAGTGGTAAAAGAATTATTTTATTAGCAGAGGGAAGATTGGTAAATTTAGGTTGTGCAACAGGTCATCCTAGTTTTGTTATGAGTGCATCTTTTACTAATCAGGTAATTGCACAAATAGAACTTTGGCATAATCACAAAAATTATGACAATAAAGTTTATGTGCTACCTAAACATTTGGATGAAAAAGTTGCTACTTTACATCTTAAAAAAGTTGGCGCTAAATTAACTAAATTGTCTAAAGATCAAGCGGATTATATAAGTGTAGGGACAGAAGGTCCTTTCAAACCAGATGCCTACCGCTATTAAAAATAGCAAAATTGATATCACTTCAGAGAAGTCCACAAGAGAATTAGCAGAAAAATTAACCTCGTATTTTAAAGGTGGGGAATATATTTTTTTGTATGGTGAGATGGGAGTAGGGAAGACAACATTTGTTAAATATTTTATTAATAAATTTCAGACTGACGAGCAACTAAAACTTACAGAGGTTACTAGCCCTACGTTCAATTTACTGAATGAGTACGAAACTAATAATTTTGTAATTAAACATTACGATTTATTTAGGATAAAAAATAGTTCAGAAATTAAAGACCTAGATATTTTTGAAAAAAATGAAAAAAATATTACTATAGTTGAGTGGCCTCAATTGATAACAAATAATAATAAAGCAAAATCTATAAATTTATTATTTACATACGAAAATGAACTAAAAAATAGAACAGTTGAGATAAAAGGTTTAAATTTATTTTAGTAATATGCTAAATTTTAAAGAGTTAAAGGAAATTAAGGGTGACGCATCGTTTCGTAAATTTTATAGAAACCAGAATAATCGTTCAATTGTGGTTTACGCTAAAAAGGAGAAAGTTAAAAATCTTTTGATATATGATGCTGTCAATAAAATATTAAATAAAAATAAAATTTTGGCACCAAAGCTAATAAATCAAAATTATAAAAATAACTATATAGAGGTTGAAGATTTTGGAGATAATACTTTGTACAAAGTCTTGAAACACAATAAAACTAATAAAGAGTTTTTTTTTATAAAAATTTTAAAAACTCTTAGCAGATTACAATTAATTAAAGATAAACAGGTCGTAAATCTTAATAAGCAGAAATATAAAGTACAGAAGTATGAAGATAAAACATTATTGAACGAAGCAAAATTGTTTTCGGAATGGTATGCACCTACAAAAATAAATAAGTTTCAGATTAGAAAATTTAAAAAAGGATACGAAAATGAGGTGAAAAAATTGATATCCAAATTGAATTTAAAAAACGATACTTTTGTTCACAGAGATTTTCACGTATCAAACTTAATGTATGTAAAAAATAATATTGCAGTGATTGATAGCCAAGATGCATTAATTGGCAATAAAGCATATGATTTAGCTTCACTTGTTGACGATGTTAGATTTAAAACATCTAATAAACTTAAAAATAAAATTTTAAATAATTACTTTAAGAAATTGAAAAAAACTGAAATTAAAGAATTTATAAATGACTTTGAAATTTTATCTGTGTTAAGAAATTTAAAGATCATAGGAATTTTTATGCGTTTAGCATTAAGAGACAATAAAAAAAAATACACAAAAATGATACCTTATGCTTGGGAAATGATTAACTATAGGATGAAAAAAAATATGGAATTTGTTAATTTAAAATTAATACTAAAACGCAATTTTCCAAAATTTGTTAAATAAAATTGTGAAAATAAATACTGCTTTAATTTTATGTGCTGGCTTTGGAAAACGTTTAAATCCAATTACTTTAACAAAACCTAAACCTCTGCTTGAAATAAAAGAAGTCACTATGCTTGAGAAAAGTATAAACTTGATTGAGGAAATGGGCATAAAAAAAATTTTTATCAACACTTTCTATCTTAAAGAACATATTTCAAGTTTTATTAAAAATAAAAATTTTAATTTAGATATTCATATTGTTGAGGATGGTGAAAGTATTCTAGACACTGGGGGTGGCATATTAAATATGGCCAGTAGGTCTGACGAAGATGATTTGATGGTCTTTAATCCGGATACAATTTGGTTAAGTCAATATAAAGATGAAATTTTAAAAATGGAGGAAATTTATTTTTCGAAAAAATTAGAAAATATTCTTTTATTAGTAAATAAAAACTTAAGTTTTGATCAAAGCTTAGCAGGAGATTTTAATCTTTCAAATAATTTAATCTCAAAAAAAGATAACCTAGATTTTATTTATATTGGTTGTCAAATTTTAAATAAAAAAATCTTAGCTAATCAAACTACAAGTAAATTTTCTATTTTAAATATTTGGAACAAATTAATAGATGAAAAAAAATTATTTGGGTTTGAAAGTAAACAAAAATTCTATCATTTAACAGATTTAAATATTTTTAATAAACTAAAAGATCTTTAGCTCTTTTAGAGTCAAGATACTCACAATTTAATATCTTATTGTCTCCATCAAATTCTATAAACAATGGATTACCTGTTGGTATCTCTAGTTTAGAAATCTTTTTGTTGTCTAGTTTAAAAAGATATTTACATAGAGACCTCAGGGAATTCCCATGTGCAGAAATTAAAATATTTTTATTTTTTAAATTATTTTCAATATCTTCACTATAATATTTAATTACTCTCTCATAAGTATCTTTCAGAGACTCAGTATCTGGAATTTTATCGATAGGTATATCTTTATATGTGTTAATATTTATTGGGTGATAAGTACTATTTTTATCTAATGGGTCAGGTCTAAGATCCCACGACCTTCTAAATTGGTGAACTTTTTCTTCCCCAAGTTCTTTTTTCATTTCATCTTTATTTAAACCTGTAAGAGATCCATAGTGTCTTTCATTGAGTTGCCAAGCATATTTAACATTTTTATAGTCATCTAATTCCTCTTGTATAATTTTCAAAGTATTGATGGCTCTTAATTGAAATGATGAGTAATATAGATCTATATTTATTTGCTTCTTCTTGATTAGCTCACCTGATTTTTTTGCTTGAGCTCTGCCATTATCGTTTAAGTCTACATCCACCCATCCTGTAAATCTATTTTCAAGATTCCATACACTTTGACCATGTCTTACAAGAATTAAATAACTCATTTGTTTATCTTTTAGAATAGTTTGATAAATAAAACTATACTATTTATGATCAAATTTTTTACAAAATATAAAATCATTTTTTACTCATCAAATTTCATTTTAATTTTACTTTATTTATTTCCCGGCAGTTTAATTGGATGTTTTTTATATAATGATTGTGAGCTGCAACCACAAATAACTCGTGATTATATAATTTCATCTAATCACCTGTATGCGTTTGCAATTTTATCTTTAATTGGATTTTTAACTTATAAAAATTCAAAAAAAATAAGATATTTAAGTGCGTATTTAATTACAGTTTCAATTTTTCTTGAAATATTTCATAATTTTATTCCTGAAAGAAGTTTTGAATATTCAGATTTATTTGGAAACTTAGCTGGTGTAATTATTGTAATAATAGTTTTTAATTTGTTAAAAATATATGAAAATTATAAAATTTAATTGTTTATTATTTTTCTTTTTTTTCATTAATGCATGTTCTTCAATACCTTCTAATACTTCTAATAGTTGTTCAATATTTGACGAAAAATATTTATGGTACAAACATGCAAAAAAGTCAGAGCAGAAATGGGGAACACCCATTTATCTTCAGCTTGCGATTATAAAAATGGAGTCAGGTTTTGATTGGCTTGCTAAACCTCCTCGACAAAAACTTTTTAAAATAGTCCCTTATAAAAGACCCTCAAGTTCATTTGGCTATTCTCAGGCAGTTAAAGGAACATGGAAACAATATAAAACTGAAACAGGAAATAAGTTTGCAACCAGAACAAGATTTAAAGATAGTGTTGACTTTATTGGTTGGTATACGACAAAAACTGAAAAAATTTTAAAAGTTTTAAAAACAGATGCTTTTAAACAATATATTGCCTACCATGAAGGGTGGGGAAATTATAAAAATTATAAAAGTAATAAGAAAGTTATCAATTTAGCAAAGAGAGTAGAAAAACAGTCAAATATTTATAAAAAACAATTATCTGACTGTAAGAATTCTTTATCTACTAATAAATATATTGTTTTTTAATTTAATTGTTTTTTAAGCTCTATATCTACCGCATCAATACGTTTTGTATTTTTTGCTAATGCTAAGTACATTGTTGGTGTTACATATAATGTGAAAAAAGTTGAAATAATCATTCCTCCAAGAATAGTTCCTCCAACAGCTAATCTCGATCCCTCTCCCGCACCTGGCCCAATATTTCCTATTACTAGTGGTAACATCGCAATCATGGTGCTTAAAGATGTCATAATAATTGGTCTTATTCTCAGTTGACATGCTTTGAGTATTGCATCTTGCAGTTTAACACCTGTTGTTCTTATCTGATTTGTATAGTCAACTATTAAAATACTATTCTTTGTTGAGATACCGATCAGTATTATTAATGCAATCTGAGAAAAAATATTAATCGAACTATTTAAAAATAAAATAAAGACCAATCCACCAAAGACTGCAAGTGGAACTGTTAAAATGATTATAAAAGGGTGCACAAAAGAATTAAATGTTGCCGCCATCACCAAATATGCTGTGATCAATGCTAAAGCAAAGATTAAATATATTTCATTAGTTGTTTCTTTTAATTCCTCAGATTTACCTTTCCAAGTAATTTGATTTTGAGGTGCAACTTTCACCATGACGTTTTCTAAATAATTTATTGCCTCCGATAATGTATAATCCTCTGAAAGTGCTGCGGAAATTGTAACTGCTCTTTGACGGTTGTATCTAGGTAGCACTTCCGCTGTACCTTTTTCTTTGAATTCTACTAAACTTGCTACTGAAACAAGTTTTCCAGTTGTCTCTGATCTAACAAAAATTTTTGATAAACCGTCTTTATCCCTTCTATCTGCAAGGTATTGTTGTAAAATAATTGGGTATTCTCTTCCTTCTTTACTAAAAGTAGTAACCCTTTTGCCTCCGTAAAGTGTCTCTAAAGTTCTGCCTATATTTTCTGTCGATACTCCTAAATCGTTAGCTCTATTTTTATTAGTTATTAATTTAACTTCTGGTTTATTTTTTGTGTAGTCACTTTCTATTCGAGACATATTTCTATTTTTTCTTAATTCACGCAAAACATTTTTTTGTATTTCTTCAAGCTCTTCGTAGCTTGTTCCGTAGATTACCATTTGAACTGGCTTGTTATAGCTTGAAACCCTAATTGCTTGAGGGGATATTGGGAAAGCAAAAGTTTCTGGAACAGAAACAACTTGTCCGATAGCTTCTCTCAATACTGTTTGGCTACTTTTTTCTCTATTTTTCCATTCATCTAATAACGCAATGATTATAAATGTATTATAAGTTGTTGCAGACTTGCCAAATCCTGGAACTCTCATAATTACTCTTTCGTATGGACTATCCTTTGCTTGTAATAATTTAATTATTCTGCTCTCAATAATTTGAGCTTTTTCTTGAGTATATTCAAATGAGCTTCCTTCGTCAGTAGATCCAATTATCAAATAAACACCCCTGTCTTCAGTTGGAAGTAACTCTTTTTTTGAAAAATCAAACAAAAATACAGAAGCTATAATTACTAAAATTATAAATGCCGAAATAGTTTTTTGCTTATTTATCCAATATTTTAAAGTATCAATATAAAAGCTAGTAAAAGATTTAAATCCATTATTAAATTTTTTGACAAAAAAATTTATTTTTTCTTTTTTATTTAAAAATTTACTTCCCAGCATTGGGGATAATGTTAAGGCAACAAAAGAGGAAACTACTATAGAGAAAGATAGAGCAATTGCAGTTTCTTTAAATAAAGTTCCAGAAATACCTTTTATAAAAATTAGAGGTAAAAAAACTGCAACCAAAATTAAAGTTGTTGCAATAATTGCAAAAGTAATTTGTTTCGATCCCTTATATGCAGCAACAAGTGGAGTTTCACCATTTTCAATTCTAGTATAGATGGCATCAGTCATTATAACAGAGTCATCTGTTATTATACCTATAGCTAAAATAAAACTTAACAATACGAAAATATTAATTGAAAGGTCAAATAAGTATAATCCTAAGAATGATCCAATTAAACTAACTGGTAGTGCAACTGCTGGAACTATCACAGCTTTAAGGTTACCAAGAAATAAATATATAATTAAAACAACTAAAATAAATGCAATAATCAAACTTTTATAAACTTCTTCAATCGCTGCACCAACGTATGTAGCTCTGTTAAAAGCAACCTCTAATTTTAATCCATCTGGCAAAGATTTATTTAGATCGTTTATTTTTGCCTTAACTTGATTTGAAAGTTCAACAGTAGAAGCGCCACTCTTAGCATAAATACCAATCCCTACAGTTTTTAAATTAATCGCATTTTTACTTTGAGCTTTAAATAAAGTTTTTTCTGATACTGGACCTAATTCAACATTTGCAACATCTGATAAGATAATAACTTTATCCTTATCTTTTTTTAATGGTAGTTGTTTAATGCTATCAATGTTAGAATAAGATTTATCTATATTAAGAGTCAGATCTTTGTTGTTTGCTTCTAAGGTCCCCGCTGGGAGGTTAACATTCTCATTCTTAAATGCTTTTTCAACCTCTTGAATTGTAAGGTTATTCGCGGCTAATTTAATTGGATCTATCCAAACTCTAACACTTAACTCTCTTAATCCCCCAACTCTTATTCTTCCGACGTTAGATACACTCGAAAAAGCATCGATAAGATATCTTTCAGCATAATCTCCAAGTTCTAGGTCGCTCCAGGTTGGAGAGGAAAGGCCTACCCACATCGTGGTTGTAAATCCAGCTGCCTGTTTCAATATTTGAGGAGGACTTGATTCACTAGGCAGATTATCGACTACTCTAGATACTCTCTCTCGAATATCGTTTGCTGCATCGTCTAAATCTATGTCTGTATTAAATTGAATATTTATTCTACTTCTTCCGCTTAGAGAACTTGAGTCTATATTTTTAATTCCTTCTGCTCCACCAATAACATCCTCAATTTTTTGAGTTATTTCTTCATCAACAATTTCTGCTGAGGCAGATTTATATTCTGTTTTTACTTGAACAACTGGTGGCTGTATACCATCTGGTAATTCCCTTACTGGTAACTCTGCAAAAACAAAGATACCAAAAATAATTAATATTAATGACATTACCCAAGCAACAACAGGTCTTTTTATGCTGACTTCAGTAATATACATTTAATTATTAGCTCTCAGATTTTTTAAATATATTTAATATTTTTAACCAATCTAACTTACCTTTTTTTGCTTCTTCTTTTTTAGATTTATCTTTTTTACCCCAACTAGAATTTCCTTGTTTTTTTTTGGAACCTTTTTCTATTGGTCTGATGGTTAGATTGGGTCTTACTTTCTTTGTACCTTCAGCAACAATTTTATCACCACTATTTAGACCATTTAAAACTTCCACAAAACCTATGTATCGATCACCAGTAGTAATTTTTGTTTTCAATGCCTTATTTTTCTCATCAACTTTATAAATAAATACGTTTTCACCTTCAACAATTGTACTTGTATCTGGAATACTTAAACTTTTTCTAACATCATATTTAATTGATATTTCTAAAAATGAGCCCGGAAGTATTTCTCCTGAAAGATTATCCATTTTAATTCTTGTAGCCAAAGATCTTGTCTCCTCGCTTATTCTGCTTGCAAACGAATCAACATTTCCTTTGTATATTTTGTCTTTGTAGCCAGAAAATTTTATGTCTACAGGTAAACCAACTTTAATAAATGGTACAAATATTTCTGGTATATCTACATCACAATAAATTGAGCTAGTATCTTCGAGGTTGATAAGTATTGATGATTTTGAAACTTCTAAATCTTCTGAAAATTCTCTTTTTCCAATTATTCCATCAAATTGAGCTATAATTTTTCTATTTTTAAGATTGGCAATAACATCACCTTTATTAACTTTTTGATTATATTTAATTGGTTTAAGAATTTCATACTTTTCAATTTTAAATGATTGAATTTGAACTGGGGCAGCAGTTCCATAAGTACTTATAATATTTTCAAATATTCTTTCTTTAGCGGCTGTAATTATTATCCCTGGTGGTGGCCTTTTGCTAAATTTTTTTTTAAAATGATTTCCAATCATAGTTCTTCCAACAATCACTGTTGCGATAATTAGAAAAAATATAATTACTATACTTGTTATTTTTGTAGATCTTTTCATTATTTAGATTTTGCCATACTCAGCCCATGATCCATCATATATGACTGGCAGATAATTAGCGTTTACCAAAGAATATGCAAGGGCTAAAACACAAGCAGTAACACCAGACCCACATGAAAAGACAGGTTTATCTGTTGGTTTCTCCAATATATTTTCAAATAAACTTTTAAGCTCTGCTGCATTTTTGAAGGAATAATCTTCATTTATAACTTGCATAAAAGGCAAACAAATTGAGTTTGGTATAGATCCACTTCTAACATTTTTTCTTGGGTCAGGAACTTTACCCTCAAATCTTTCTTTGCTTCTTGCATCAATAACAACAAATTCGTTTTTAGAAATGTTATTATTAATTTTGACTTTGTCTTTAACTAATGAAGTTAATTCTTGCCCCATATACTCTGTTTTCGAAAATTTAATTATTTCATTAGATGTTTTTTTGTTTTCTTGTTTCCATTTTCTAAATCCACCATCAAGCACGCTTATGAGTTTAGGATCATGTCCAAAATAAATAAAATTATACCAACATCTGCAGGAACTCATTACATTTGAGTTATCATAAATAATTATATGATCCTCTTTTGAAATTCCTAAATTGGAAACTATTTTATTCCACTCATTCGTGGCTGGAAGCATATGTGGCAGGTCTGTGTCATTTTTAGAATTTTTATCTAAATCAAAAAAGATAGCACTTGGAATATGTTCTTTTTTAAATTCTTCCTCTGGGTTTCTATTTTCAGCTGGCATATGCCAAGAACAATCTATAACTTTTACTTTATTAATATTTTTTTCTAACCAATCTGTATCCACTAAAGACATTTTATCTTTTTTCTAAATATCTCTGATGGTATTCTTCCGCTGGACAATAGTTTTTTACTTGAGATAGTTTAGTTACAACTTTTCCAGAAAGTCTTTCATTTTCTTTACTAATTAGATTTTCTGCAGTTGCTTTTTGATTATCACTTAAATAAAAAATTTCACTTCTATATTGTGTTCCAAAATCTGGCCCTTGAGAATTAAGAGTTGTTGGATCATGTATTTCAAAAAAGTATTCAAGAATTTTTTCATAAGATATTATTTTTGGATCGAAATCTAATTTTACAACTTCAGCATGGTTTGTTGTTCCAGTACATACTTCTTTGTAATTGGTTTCTGCATTGTTCCCTCCACAATATCCAACTTCAGTTTTTATAATTCCATCAAGTTTACTAAACTTAATTTCTGGTCCCCAAAAACATCCTAATCCTAAAATTGCAATTTCCATTGATAAATAACTTATTTAATCTAAAGTTACCTTCATGCTATCGAAAAATCAATTAGGCTTTTTTTACATGTTCATTTCTGTCTGTGCTTTCTCGCTAATGGACGTATTAGTAAAGTGGTCTGATGCATATCCTGTTGGACAAGTTTTATTTTTCAGAGGTTTTTGTGGAATAATTCCAATTTTATTTCTTATTCCTAAAGATAGATTTTTAGATTTTTATAAAACATCAAGACCTTTTCTTCATTTTAAGAGATGTTTATCTGGTTTAATTGCCTTAGTTTCAATTTTTATAGCTTTAAGAAATTTACCATTAGCCACCGTTGTAAGCATTTCTTTTGCAGCACCAATTTTTACAACAATCTTTTCAATTTTTTTATTAAACGAAAAAGTAGGTTTATACAGGTGGCTAGCTGTCTTAGTTGGTTTCATAGGAATAGTTGTAATTACAGAGCCAGGCTTTAATTCACTTAATTTTTATTATATCTATCCCATAATTTTCTGTCTTGGATTGTCATATGTTGCTATAGCAATTAGAAAATTATCTTCAACAGAACCAGTCTGGTTAATAAGTTTTTTCTTTTCTTTCTCAATTTCAATATTAGGTCTCTTTTCTCTATTTCAGGGATGGGTCATGCCTAATTTTTTAGATCTATTTTTATTATCTATGGTAGGAATTTTGGGTGGTTTAGCTAATTTATGGTTGTCTCAATCCTATAAATATTCAGAAGTAAGTTTAGTAACACCATTAAAATACTTAGCCTTAGTCTTTGCAATAATATTTGGTTATTTTATTTGGAGTGAAGTTCCAACAATAAAAACATTAGTGGGTGCTTTATTAGTAATTGTATCTTCATTTATAATATTTAGACGAGAGATGACTCTAAAAAAACGACTATCAGTTTCACGGCATGAGTAATTCGCCTAAATACTGGAGCACAGCAAAAAAATATTTGTCCAAGAAGGATAAAACAATGTCTGCTTTAATTAAAAAATACAAGTCTCCTTCAGAAACAGTTTTAACTTCAAGAAGGGATGTTTTTTTTTCACTATGTAAGAGTATTATTGGTCAACAAATTAGTGTGGCTGCTGCCAATGCAGTTTTTTTAAAATTTAAAACAAAATGTAAAAATAAAATTACAGCAAAGATAGTTAATAAATTAACAACTACTCAACTTAAAAGCTGTGGTCTAAGTAGGCAAAAAGTAAAAGGGATTAAAAGCTTAGCTAAACAAGTGATTAATAAAAAATTTAATCCAAAACTTATTCCTAAAATGTCTGACGAGGAGGCTATAACTTACTTATCTGAATTAAGACAAATCGGAAGATGGTCTGCAGAGATGATCTTATTATTTACTTATAATCGACCAAATATTTGGCCAATTCAAGATATTGGTTTATTAAGAGCGATTTCAAAAAATTATAATAAAAAATATTTACCACCAGAAAATTATGTAAAGCTATTGAACAAAAAATTTTCACCTTTTTGCTCAGTTGCAACTTGGTATTTATGGAGAAGTATAGATCCAGAGCCTATTCAATACTAAAACCTTCTACTATTTGCATATGTCTAGTAGTTGTGCTTTTTGCAATATTCCAACCGTCTAAATATTCTTTTGAATTGTGACATTCTATAGCTTTCTCATAACTTGGAAATTCCCAGATAACAGTTCTTAAAAAATCATCTCCATCATATGTTATGTGTTTACCTCCTCTTACTAAAGGTATCCCACCAAAGCTTTTTATTATTGGAGTAACCACTTCAGCATACTTTTTTAAATTTTCCTGGTTTTCAACTTCTTTATAAACACTTATCCAGTAAGCTTTCATGATTTCTCCTTTTTAAATTATTTTAGTTATGATAGTAAATTTCATGGCTGATAAATTAATTGTTTCTTTTGAAGAATATATAAAAATAGTTGAGAAATTAGCAATACAAATTCACAAACAATATAAACCTACAGTTCTAGTGGGTATTATGAGAGGTGCAGCTCCAATATTAGATATTCTCTCAAGAATTTTAAAATTACCAATAGCCTATATTGTAATTCAAAGTTATTCAGGAAAAGGAATGGAGGATCAACAAGGGCAACTGATGTTTGCTAGAGAGATTAGTTCATTAGCTGAAAATAAAGATTTTCAAAGAGTACTATTAATAGATGATCTTTCTGATACTGGACTGACTTTAAACAAGAGTATCGAGTGGTTAAAAAAATATCCGCAAACCAAAGATTTTATTGAAGAAGTTAAAACAGCCTGTTTGTGGAAAAAAAAATCTTCTACTTTTGAACCTGACTTCTGTCCTGTTAGATTAGAGTCTGATCCTTGGATAGTTCAACCAACTGAGCATTACGAAGAATTGACTATCAGTGAAATTATTAAAAGAAATTAGTAAACAGGGCTAGAAATCTAGCCCTGTTAAAGCTTGTTAAGCCACTGCAAAACTTACAACACTAAGTATTGCTATCACCCATATTGCTGGAGAAGTACTCGAAAACTTTCCAGTAAATATTTTAATTAAAGCATAAGAAACAAATGCTAATGCGATACCATTACTAATACTATATGTTAATGGCATAGCTATCATTGCAAGAATTGCTGGAGCTGACTCTGAAATATCATTCCACTCTATGTCAGTAATATTTCTAATAAAAAGAACAGATACAAAAAGTAGAGCAGCACCATCAATTTGTTTAGGCAGACTGGTTGCAAGGGGTGCAAAAAATATACATGCCAAAAATAACAAACCAATCACTAAAGAAGTCATACCAGTTTTTCCACCTGCCTTAACACCTGCACCAGATTCAACATAACTTGTTACTGTTGTTGTTCCCATCATTGCACCAGCAACTGTTCCAACACTGTCTGATAGCATTGCTTTATTAATATCCTGAACTTTTCCATCTTTACCAACTTTACCCGCTACATTAGCAACAGAAGTAAGAGTTCCTGCAGTATCAAAAAAATCAATGAACAATAATGTAAATATTACCGTAGACATTCCAGCTGTCATCGCAGCGGATAAATCAAATTCAAAAAGATATGTCATTGGCGGAGGCGCACTTGCAATTCCATTAAATTTTGCAAGTCCAGTTGCCCATGCAATTATACTGAATGCCAAAATACCTATAATAATATTTCCTTTTACATTCATTTTATCTAAAACAATAATTGCTATGAATGTTGCACATCCTAAAAGAACCAATGGATCACCTAAATTACCAAGCTGAACTAAAGTTACAGGATTATCTACAACGACTTCCATTATCTGAAGACCAATGATTGCAAGAAACAATCCTATTCCAGCACCTATTCCTAATTTTAAACTCTTTGGTATTGAATTAATTAACCAAGCTCTAATCGGAGTAAGAGATATAATTAAGAACAATACACCTGCAACTAAGACTGCGCCCAAAGCTTCTTGCGGCGTATAACCCATACCAGCACAAACTCCAAAAGCAACAAAGGCATTAATACCCATACCTGGTGCCAGTCCAATTGGCCAAGTTTTTCCATAAAAAGCCATTATGAAACAAGCTAATGCTGTTGCTAATATTGTTGCGGTATAAACTGCGCCGAAATCAAAGAAACCTTTTTCGGGTCCAGCAAATTCTCCCGATAAGATAAATGGATTTAAAAACATGATGTATGCCATAGTCAAAAACGTTGTAGTTCCAGCTATTACTTCAGTTTTAAAATCAGTTTTATGTTTTTTATAATTAAAATAATTGTCAAGCATTTGTCCTCCTAATACTCGAGACTTATTTGATTCTATTAGTTATTTCTTTAATAAACCTTAGTTTATTCACAACATTCAACTTAGAAGTTTATATTTATGCCATAATTCGGTTTTAAGAATGATTAATGCATAAATTTAAATTTATTCTTACTCTTGTAGTTTTGTGTTTTGCGGTTGCAGGCTGTCAGACAGTTAAGCAAAAGACTGATGCAATTGTAGAAAAAGAAAATGAAAAATTGAGTGAGTTTATTGGAAAATCTGCAAGCAAACTTCAAATGGAATTGGGAAAACCTGATGAGGATTTTACAAATGCAAAAGGTAATTTTGAGTTTGTATATAATACAAAAAAATATTTGATACCTTGTGAACGAAGATTTGAGATAAATTCAGAAAATATTGTTGTTGGTTTTGTATCTAACGGCTGTTTTTAAATCAAACTTGCGAGGATAAAATCCCCGCAAGCAAGGTAAAACTTATTTAATTTCTATAAGTTTTTTCTTTTTATGTTCTGGAATAATTCTTTCACAAGATATTGTTAAAAGACCATCTTTAAGCTCAGCACTATTTACTTTTACGTCATCAGCGATAGAGAATGATCTTGCAAATTGTCTTTGAGAAATACCTTTATGAATGATTTCTCCATCAATTTCACTGTTCTCAGATTTATTAACTTGTTTAGTTCTAACTGTTAATAAATTATCCTCAAACTCAACCTCAACATCTTTTTTATTAAAGCCAGCCAAAGCAACCTCAATTGCATAGTTGTCTTTACCTGTTTTTCGTATGTTGTAAGGTGGGTAATTTGACTGCATTGTCAAATTTCCGTTCCCTAACATATTTTCAAATTGATCAAACATGTCGTCAAAACCAATTGAAAACGGTCTTAGTGAGTTAAATATAGATAGATCCTTACTTGTCATAATATCCTCCTTTGTTAAGCAAGTTTATATTTAGTAAGCCCCATTAGGCGACTTACAGGTATTATTTAGGAATTACTTTTGATATTTCAAGATTAAAAAATTAGATTTTTTTTGCAATTTTTAATGCGAACGCATAGTCGATTGCAATTTCTTCAATAGCGCCATCTCGACCAGATTTACCACCATGACCTGCATTCATTTCTGTTTTTAATAAAAGCAAATTATTATCAGTTTTATATTCTCTTAATTTAGCTGTAAATTTTGCAGGCTCATCAAACAAAACTCGATTATCGCTTAGACTTGTTGTTATTAACATGTGGGGATAATCTTTTTTTTTTATATTATTATACGGAGCATATGAAAAAATATAATCAAAGTGTTCCTTGTTATCTTTTGCATTTCCAAATTCGTCAAACTCTCCCACCGTTAAAGGCAAAGAATGATCCAGATTTGTTGTTAAAGAGTCTACAAATGGAACAGCCATTATAATTCCTAAAAATAACTCTGGAGACTGGTTTACTACTGCACCCATTAGTAATCCTCCTGCTGACCCACCCATACCAATTATTTTACCTTTAGATGTAAATTTATTTTCAATTAAATATTGTGCTGCATGAATATAATCTTCAAAAGTATTTTTTTTATTTGTTAACTTTCCTTCTTTCCACCATTTCATCCCTTTTTCCATTCCACCTCTAATATGAGCAGTTGCCCAGATGATATCTCTATCTATTAAACTTAACCTTGTTGAGGAAAAACTTGGACTCATTGAACTACCATAAGAACCATAGCCATAGAGTAGTAAATTCGCCGATCCGTCTATTTTAGTTTTTTTGTGTCTTGTGATCGTTAATGGTACCAATCTTCCATCATGTGATTTGAACTCCACTCTTTCAACTATATAATTTTCTGAATTATGACCCGATGGAATCTCTTGTTCTTTAACTAACTCTTTAGACTTATTGGATAAGTTAAATTTATAAACTCTTGAAGGTGTTTTAGGTGAAGAATATCCAAGATAAACTTCATCAGTATCTCTATTTCTTTGAGTAAGCGATACCCCAGGAACATAGATTTTTTCATCAGAAAATATTAATTCTTCCTCGATATTTGTTGAGATATTTCTAACAAATAATTTATCAAGAGCATTAGATGTTTCAGATCTAATAATCCAACTTTTTAGAAAAGTTAGACTTCCTATTAATACCTCTTTTTTTTGCAAGATAAAAGGCTTCCAATCCAGTTTCTCTAAATTATTTGTAATATCAATTTTAAAATCCTCCGCATCCTTATTAGTATGATTATAAAATTTACCATCCCATGAACTAACTGAATACAGAACACCTCTCTCTCTTTTCATTATAAGTTTTGGCAAAGGTTTAGCCTCATCTACATTAAAATAGTATTGTTCTGAAGTGTTGTGGTCAGATGTATTTATAAAGTAATATTTTTCATCTGAGCTTAGACCAATACCTACTGTAAACGCTTCACTTTTTTCTTCAAAAATTAATAAATCTTCATCTTGGTAATTTCCAATTTCATGCCTGTATATTTTTCTAGCTCGGTGATTCTGATCTAGCTTTGAGTAAAAAATATATTTATCATCTAGACTAAAAGTTATCCCACCTGATGTCTCTGTAATTTCCTTGGAAATAATTTTAGTAGTTTCTATGTCTCTTATATGAATTGTATAATATTCAGACCCTTTAAGATCTAATGAATACCCAAGATACTTATCATTGTTACTTACCTCTAAATCACCAACACCAAAATACTCAGTTTTAAGCTTTTCTTTTTCCTTATCTCCATTCCAAATTTCCTCAACTTTATTTGTCCCAATTTTTTTTCGAAGTTTAATTGAATAATTTCCTTTAGTAGTTGTTTTTGTCCAATATTCATAAGTATGATCTTTATAAGGTAGAGATTCATCATCTAATTTTATTCTGCCTTTGATTTCATCAAATAATTTATTTTGTAATTTTTTGGTGTCTTTTAAATGATGTTCAGCATATAGATTTTCTTCATCTAAATATTTTTTTACCTCAGGATCTAATTTGGACTTGTCTCTAAGGACCTCTAGGATGTTTTTTTGATGTATCCAGCTATAATGATCTTCCCATGTGATATTGTGACAAGATTTTATTTCCAATTTTTTTGGAAGCTGTGGTATTTTCATAAGAAATTAATTTATAGATGAATATTTTTTTTTTAATACTAATAGTTTTTTTAATTATTTACTTTTTTCTTAATTGGTTTGCTAAATCATCTTCAAAAAAGATTTATAGTTTTTTAAGGAAATCAATAATTTATGTAGCGATAATATTTGCGGTAATTATTGCTGCTACAGGAAAATACATATTTTCATTGCCTTTTTTGCTGGGTGTTTTGCCATTAGTTAAAACAAAAGCAGGTATAACATTGTTACAATTATTAAGATTATGGGGATTCTTAAGGATTTTAAAAAATTCAGGCAGATTCAATTTTGGTAATCCTGGATCAAGTTTAAACTCACAACCCTTAAGCCGAGACGAAGCTTATAAAATATTAAATTTGGATCCTAATAAAAAATATAACAAGGAGGATATTCAAAAGTCCTATAAAAAAATCATGAAAAAAATACATCCTGACTTAAACCCAGAGCTAAATAGACTTGCTGCGATTGTCAATGAGTCTAAGGAAATTGTGTTGAAAGATATAATTTAATTTTTGAATTCTTTAATTTTTTTTATAACGCTATCAACTTCAATCAAATTTGGGTTTGCATTTGTCCCATGAGTTATTTCATTGATATTATAACCTTTAGGTATAACTCTGTAATAATTTTTACTATAATCAGTATAAGCTCGTGGTGCGTCAAGTAAAAACACAATACTCTTAATTCCTGATTGGGATGTAATATGAGAGCCAAAAGAATCGTTACCAACGTACATATTAGATGCACACAAATAAGGAATAAGATCTTTTATTTTTTTGTCACTTAGTGTTATGAAATTATTTTTATTTAAATTTTCAATGATTTCTTTTTCAATATTTTTTTCATTTGGGCCACACAAAATAAAAAAAAAATAATCGCTATCTTCATTTAGTTTATTTATAAGATTTATAAAATTTTTAGAACCCCACTTTGTAGTTGGTCCTGACGATCCTACACCTAGAACAATTTTAAAACTTGAGTCATTAAGTTCTTTTTTTATATTTTCTATTTTTTCTTTTTTTACAAAAAATCTTGTTTCTGTATCACAGTTTTTGATATCAAGGAAATTTTCTGTCAAAGATTGAGCGGCTTTAACTAAATGTAAATTTTTTTTTTTAAAATATTTATAGGATTTAACTTTCTTAATTCCTGCAAGTTTTGCAGCTAAATAAATTCTTAAACTAGGATAAAAAATTAAAAAATTAGTAAAATTAAAACTTTTAATAAACTTGCTTAGTTTAAAAATATCTAAAAGTTTTTTATGATATTTATCCAAATAAAAAACTTCTTTTATCAAAGGATCGTCAGCGAGCGCTTCTTCTAAATTTTTACAAAGGGTTATTACAGTTATTGGACCATGTTTTTTTGCAATTTGATGGCAATATGACAAGTGCAATAGATTTGCTCCTAGACCTACATAACTTAAATAAACTCCGGTCGTCATAAACTTTTATACATTTCTTTAATTAATCTGTCGCCAAAAATTTTGAAACTAAAGTTGAATTTATTTTTTAAATAGAAAGAATTTTTAACAGAACCAATTAAAATTTCATTTTCATTTATTCTAAAGTATTTTTTGTTTGAGGAAAAATAATTTTTATAGTTTAAATTACTTAAACTGTAAGCTTTTTTTAAAATTTTTTTACCTGACATCTTTTTACCTGCTGAAATAAAGTAATCTTGAGCTTTTAAATTAGAAGTTAAAAAAATTGCTTTAATAATTTCGGTGACCCAAGAATAATCTCTATAAGTATTAATATTACCAACAATAATTTTTTTTTTATATTTAGCAGCAATACAAACTTTTTTGATAAAAAAATCATTTGATCTTAATGGAGACTCAACTTGCATAAATATTAAATTATATACACTTAATCCTTCGTCTCTATATTTTTTAATTAATCTAAAAGTTTTTTGCTGGGCAACTACATATGGGTTTCTATTGGAAGAAAGTTTTGACTTAAGGCTCACAATACCTTTATTAGGAGAAAAAATGTATCCTGAATTAGCTTTAAAAAATTTTAAATTTAGATGTTTTTGCTTTATGATTTCAAGAAAATTTTTAGTTCCATCATAGTGAGAACGTATAGTCTCTTTTTTGTTTTTTATACTCTTTGTAATAGAACTCTGACCTGAAAAATAAAAAATTTTTTTCGGATTGTATTTTTTTATTAGTTTTTCTATTTGTTTTTTGTTGTTAACGTTTAATTTTACGAATTTGATTTTATTTTTAATTTTCAGAGCTTCATAATTGCTTATTTTTTTAATTAAAGATCTACTAGTTACAATAACTTTTTCATTTTTATTTAATAGAAAACTAGACAGATAGGCACCCAAAACTCCAGTGCCAATTATCATATTTACTTTTTTATTCATTTTTTTTTTGAATTATTATATGTTTTTAAAAAATATATGACTTTAATAAAAGGTATTTATGCTGCTTCGATGTCAATTTTAAATAATGATTTGACACTGAATATAGAAAAAACCATTCAACACGCTGAAATGATTATAGATAATGGTTGCCATGGAGCTGCAATTTTTGGGAGCACTGGACAGGCTCAATTAATCCCTATTTCTGAAAAAATTAACTTATTAAACCATTTAGCCTTAAGTAAATATAAAGAAAAATATATAATTGGAACTGGGTTAAATTCATTAGGTGAAACTATTAATTTAATGAGAATAGCAAGATCTTTAAATTTTAAAAAATTTCTAATTATGCCGCCAGCTTATTACAAATATGGTGACAAAGAAGTAATAGAATTTTATAGCAAAATAGCTGATGCAATTCCTGATAGTAAAATAATTCTTTACAATTTTGAAAAATTATGTGGTTATAAATTTAGTATTGAGTGTGTTGAAAAACTTGTAACAAAATTCCCAAAAAATATCGTGGGAGTTAAAGATAGTTCATACAATTTATTTGAAAATTTAAAAATAGATAATTTCTCAGTTTTACCTGGATCAGAGTCTAAATTACTAAAAGGTCTTGAGTTAGGTTGCACAGGCATAATTACTGCTACGTGCAATGCTACATCTGGGTTAGCAAGAAAAGTATTTGATGATTTTCAAAATGGACATCAGCAAAAAGTTAATCAAAAATTGTGTGATGTGAGAAACGTATTTGAAAAATATAATTTAATATCAGGACTTCACACGTATTTTGGAAAAAATAACCCATTTTATGAAAATCTATTACCTCCTTTAAGTATTTTAAATTCCCAAGAGGCAAAAGAACTTAATCATAATCTAGAAAAGTTAAATTTTTTAACAAAGTCATCCTTAGTAGCCTAATATGCAACTTGCTAGATTTTTAAATAGTGTTTTTAAGAAAGATGGGTTTATATTAGTTGATGCTAGCTCAAAAAGTTACATTATTGGAAACCCAAAAAAAGAAAATCCTATTAAACTTAAAATTCTAAACAAAAAACTTCATTACAAATTATTATTTCATCCTGATCTTTATTTTGGTGAAGCATATACAGATGGTGAAATTACAATAGAAAATGGAAGTCTGACTGATTTTCTAGATCTTGCACTTATGAATTTTGGAAGAGGAGACCTTAATTTTTTTAGTTATTTAATTAATAGATTAAGGGGATCTTATAGATATTTAACAAATTTTAATTTTATAAAGAAATCAAAAATGAATGTTTCACATCATTATGATATTTCTGATGATCTATATGATTTATTTTTAGATCCAAAAAGACAATACTCATGTGCTTATTTTAAAAATGAAAATGATACTTTAGAAGATGCACAAAATAATAAAATAGGACACATCATAAAAAAATTAAATATCAAACATAATCAAAAAGTTTTAGATATTGGTTGTGGTTGGGGATCATTAGCAATTGATATAGCAAAAAGTGCTAATTGTGAGGTTACTGGAATAACCTTATCTCAAAATCAATTTAACTATTGTCAAAAAAAAGCAAAAGAACTTAATCTAGAAAATCAACTTAACTTTAAACTAATGGATTATAGAGAGTTAGATGAGAAGTTTGATAGGATAGTGAGTGTTGGAATGTTTGAGCACGTAGGTAGAAAATTTTACCGTAAATTCTTCTCACAAGTTGAAAAATTACTTAAAGATGATGGAGTTTCACTGATACATACGATCGGTTCTGTAAATCCACCCAGGGATCCTCATCCATGGATTACGAAATATATTTTTCCAGGTGGTTACACACCAAGTTTAAGTGAGGTTACCACACCAATTGAAAAAGCAGGTTTAATAGTAGCTGATATTGAAGTTTTACGACTTCATTATTCACATACTTTGCGACACTGGAAAGAAAACTGTATCAAAAATAAGGAAAAAATAATTCAAATGTTTGATGAAAGATTTTTTAGAATGTGGGAATTTTATTTAGCTGGTTGTGAGATGGCATTTAAATGGGGTGATCAAGTTGTATATCAATTTCAATTAACAAAAAATTATAGATCTACTCCAGTTACAAGAGACTATATTTATCAATAAATTATTGATAGATATAAATCTTCTTGAAATGAAAAAAACAAAAAAAAAACAAAAAAAAAATAAAAGTAAAGCAAAAGTTAAAAATCGTAAAAAAATCAAAAATTCAAAAAAAAAAGTAAAACAAAGTAAAATTAAAAAAAAAAATAATTTAAAAAAAAAAAAGGTTAAGAATTACAAAAAAATCAAAAAATTTTCTATTTCTAAGTCAAAAAAAAAAGAAAACTTTATTTTAAATCTAATCAATTTTCAAAATTCTCTTAAGCCCCAATTCAAATTTAATTTAAATTTAAATTTTGAAAAATATATTCAGGGATTTTTTGACAAAATTGCTAACACGATCGATCAGTACAAAATAATTAAAAAAGACGAAGCGCGAAGAATTAAACTAGAAGAACAACAAAAGGAAAGATTAGAAAAAATTAAAATAGCAGAAGAAAAACAAAAAGAAGAAGATTTAAAATTTAAACTAAAAGAACAGACTTTAAAAGAAGAAATAAAATTAGAAAAGCAAAGAACTAAAGATATAAAATTATTTTTACGAAAAGAACAAGCATTATTAAGAATTGAACAGGCAGAGAAACAAAAACAGTTTTTACAAAAATTAAGATTAGATAAGCAAATTGAAAAATTTAGAGTTAGAGAAGTAAAAGAATTAGAAAAACTTGAAAAAATTTCCTTAAAAGAAAAAAGAGATGATTATGCAGGCCTACAACAAAGAATAGAAAAATTAAAAGAAAAATATCGAATTATTAGGGATCAAAAAATAAGAGAGAGGGTAGAGGCTTTAGGCGTAAAAATTCAGGGAGATGAAGATAGGGAAACACTTCTTAGAAAAGAAAAAGATTACACAATCGCCAGACAAAAAATAGAATTTTCTTTGGAAAGTTTTTACAGAAGTGCAAGTAGTTTAGTTTTTCAATTGAATAAAAGACATGTCACAAGACACATGTCAATTTTTAGATGTATCGATAGAAGATTTGAGACGGGTGAGATTTTTGTCAAATGGGATGAAGCAGCTGATGACGAGTGGTTGTTACTTATTTATATTAAAAATAATTCACCAGATGAAGGTATAGTAATTGAAGATAAAACAAATCCAGAAAAAAATATTTCACATGAATTTAAAAATAATGAAATTTTTAAGGCCTCGGACACAATGGTAGACTCTTTAACTCAGCTTATTGCGAGAAAAAGAGCCAAAAATAGCAATTAATATATCTAAATATATTCAGTAATATCTATCATGCTTTTTGGAATAATTATTATGATCGTTCTATACATAATTCTGAGTTATGTACTTTCTTGGATAAGATATTTCAATAGTCAGGATCCAAGATTAGGTCAATCAACTTGGAGATGGAGTTATGATTATCCAGTAATTGGAGAAAGAGATTTCTCAGATTTAGATGATAAAGACTTTGTTAGGTTAAGAAGGAAAAGAAATAAAATTATTACATTTATGTATGCAATCGTTTTAATTATGTTTTTGCTATCTATGTCTTTATTAAGTGAAATAATGATATTTTTTTTAGCCTAATTTTTTAATTGTTTTTTATTTTTAAGGTATAAAAGATAAGCAATTATCTCATAACCGTAATTAAAAATTGTAAAAATTATTGGTAGTTTAAAAAATTTATATAGAAATCTATATCTAGGTATTTTCTTCCAAACAAACAAAAAAGCTTCAGCTCCCTCTAAAACTTTTTCATCATTTTTCACATGTAATCTCCTTAAAAGCTGCCTATCATTTTTACTAGTTTCTTTTTCAGCCTGTTCATTGTTGGTGATGTCAATCCAATCTATTCCGTCTATTTTTTCTTTTTTGTATAAGTCTATTTCAGACTTACAAATTTTACAGGAATTGTTGAAATAGACTTTCATAGTTCAGTAATTATCTTTTATCAGATTTTTGTACATGTGTAAAAAGAGCAGTTGAAAAGATAATATAAACCTTTATGTAATTCCTATGAGTAATTTCTTTGATAAATCTGACTTAGAAAGAAAAGATGCTGAAAATATAGTTTCAGATACTTTAAAAAATTGTGACGACGGAGAGTTGTATTTAGAGGACTCAAAGTCAGAGTCGATTGTCTTAGATGACAATAAGATTAAGAGCTCGAATTATAGTTCTGATCTAGGCTTCGGATTTAGGGCCGTCGCAGAGGAAGTTGTTGCATACTCTTACTCAAATGAGATTTCAAAAGATTCTTTAAAGAGTTCAGCAGAAAATCTTCAATCAACACTTAAATCAATCAAAGGCACCTATAACAACAAGATACCAACATCTAACAAAAAATTTTATAATGATATAAATCCCATAGAACAAAAAACATTAAACTCAAAGCTAGAAGTTCTTAATAAAGTGAATGAGTATTTAAGAAAAAAAGATGGAGCTGTAAAACAGGTTACGGCAAATTTTTTAGGTGAACATAAGTCGATTGAAATAATTAGATCAGGTGGTGAAGCAATTACAGACATCAGACCTTTAATTAGATTTAATGTTTCTGTATTGCTTGAAAAAGATGGAAGAAAAGAAACAGGTGTGTATGGCATTGGAGGCAGGCAGTCTTATGATGATTACTTACAAAATGATAACTGGAAAAGTGTATGTGAGGAAGCTTTCAGAATCGCTTCAGTTAATTTAGAAAGTAAACCTGCACCAGCTGGCGAAATGAAAGTTGTTTTAGGACCAGGTTGGCCAGCAATATTAATCCACGAAGCGATAGGGCATGGTTTAGAGGGTGATTTTAATAGGAAAAAGACATCAGCATTTCATAACCTGATGGGGCAGAAAGTTGCAAGTGAAGGGGTCACAATTGTTGATGATGGCACCATCGATAATAGAAGAGGTAGTCTTACTATAGATGATGAGGGCACACCGACCGAAAGAACTGTCTTAATTGAAAACGGAATTTTAAAAAACTTTATGCAGGACAGACTGAATGCACGTTTAATGAAGACAAGATCGACTGGTTCAGGAAGACGAGAAAATTACAGACACGTTGTATTACCAAGAATGAGAAATACTATGATGTTAAGTGGAAAACAAACGCAAGACGAGATGATCAAATCTGTTGATAAGGGTATTTTTGCTGTTAGCTTTGGAGGTGGACAAGTAGATATTACTTCAGGAAAATTTGTATTTAATTGTACAGAGGCTTATGAAATTATTAATGGAAAAATTGGCTCTCCTATAAAAGGAGCAACTTTAATAGGAGATGGTCCCTCTATTTTAAAAGAAGTTTCAATGGTGGGTAATGATATGATGTTAGACCCTGGTATAGGTACATGTGGGAAGGCTGGACAGGGAGTTCCTGTTGGTGTTGCACAACCATCTATATTAATTGATAAAATGACAGTTGGTGGAACAAAGCTCTAAGTAATGATTAAAGATCAAGATTTTTTAAAAGCCAAGGCAGCTCATTGTTTAGATGTCGCAAAAAAAATTGGAGCTTCAAATGCTAGTGTAACTATAGGCCATTCAATTTCTGAAACGGTTAATTTTAGAAATAATAACTTAGATGAGTCTAATCGATCAGATGGATTAGCATTTAATATAGATACTTATATAGGAAAAAAAAAGTCCTCAATTTCCTCATCAAATCTATTAGATCAAAATTTAAATACGCTTATAGAGAAATGTTATGAAACAACTAAAATAACTCCTGAGGATGAGTTTAACTCATTACCAGATCAAAACTTACTTTCAGATAGTCTTAAAAATTTAAATATTTATGACGACACTCATATCGAAAACGATAAAAAAATTGATTACTTAAAAGAATTAGAAAGTACAGCATCAGAGGACAAAAGAATAGTAAACACCGAATCGAGCTTTACTGAAAAAAAATCAAATTTTATTTTAGCAAATAGCGATGGCTTTTGTAGTGGTTACAAAACATCTTCATTTACTGTATCTTGCGTAGCTGTTGCTCAAGATGAAAAAAGTATGGAAAGGGATTATGAATATTCAAGTAAGAGATATTTAGATGACATCAAAGACCCTAAATCTTTAGGTAAAATAGCAAGCCACCAAACAATTAGAAAATTAAGTCCAAAAAAAATAGGAAGTGAAAAATTAAGTGTAATATTTGATAAAAGAATTGCAAAAGGGATGCTTAGTGCTTTTGCAAGTGCAATTTCATCTTCTGCTATTGCAAGAGGAACTTCATTTCTCAAGGATCAATTAAATGAGCAAATATTCTCTAATTCTATTAACATTATAGACAAACCAGACATAATTAAGGGTTTAGGTTCAAAAAATTTTGATTCAGAAGGTGTTAAATCTGAAACTCTTAATTTAGTAAAAGAGGGTGTACTTAAAAGTTATCTAGTAGATTCTTATAATGGAAGAAAATTAAACATTAAATCAAATGGGAGAAGCGGAGGCAGTACAAATCTATATTTTGAAAATGGAAACCAAAGCTACGATGAATTATTAAAAATGAACTCAAAGTGTATTTACATTACAGAAACTATAGGCCATGGAAGTAATCTTGTAACTGGAGATTACTCTGTAGGAGCAACTGGGTTTTTAGTTGAAAATGGTCAATTTATATATCCCATAAATGAAATAACAATTGCAGGAAATTTCAAAGATATGTTTAAGAGAATATTTTTAGCA
The DNA here is from genome assembly GCA_003209915.1 of Pelagibacteraceae bacterium AG-430-E20. Taxonomy (GTDB): domain Bacteria; phylum Pseudomonadota; class Alphaproteobacteria; order Pelagibacterales; family Pelagibacteraceae; genus Pelagibacter. The sequence continues at coordinate 25,709 of QCOF01000005.1, forward strand.
AATGATTTAGATTTTGAATATTCAACAAATTCTCCAACCATGATGATTGAGGGCATGACAGTTGCTGGTAAATGAGTAGTTTTTGTGTAATTGGCTCAGGAATTTCTGGAGCAACTATCGCAAATCTTTTAAACAAAAAACACACAGTTGATTTGTATGACAAAGCAAGAGGCTTAGGAGGGAGATCATCTTTTAAAAGATTAGATAATCTAAGAGGGTTTGATCATGGGACTCAATATTTTTCTCCAAAAACTACAGAATTTAAAAGATTTACTAAAAAGCTAATAGAAAAAAAAATACTAAAAATTTGGGGAGGTAATCATAAATTTTTAAGTGATAAAAAAAAAGAAAATAAAAAACACGTAAAAGTTATTGGCAGAAAAGGAAACAACGACATTAGTAAATATCTTTTAAAAAATGTAAGATGTTATTTTCAAAGTGAACTTAAAAAAATAAATTTTCAAAATAGAAAATGGAATTTAGTATTTAGTGATGGCGAAATTAGAAATTATGAAAATTTAATTTTGACCTGTCCATTTCCTCAATTAAAAAAATTATCAAAAAAATATATTAAAAATTCTTTTATAAGAGAAAAGATAAAGATGGATGCAAATATAACAATTTTAATAGAAATAAAAAAAACCAACTTAGGTTATAGTAGTTTTTTATTTAACGATAGAATTCTAGGATGGGCTGGTTATGAAAATAGTAAAAAAAGATTTAAGAGTAAAAGTGATCTTTGGACATTACAAAGTACTTTTAATTGGGCAAATAAAAAAATAAATCAAAATAAAGTACTTAAAAAAACTAATGCTAAAATTTTGATTGATAAATTTTTTAAATTAACAGGAATTAAGCAGACAAAAATACTTTTTTCACTTAACCATGGTTGGAAATACTCCTCAAATTCAAAACCACTGAAATTAAAAAGTTATTGGAATTCTAGATTGAATTTAGGTGTATGCGCAGATTGGTTTAATGGACCAAGGCTAGAGTCTGGATGGATAAGTGCAAACGACCTTTATAAGAAAATAAATAGTTAAATTATTCATAATTTTTTAATCTATACTCCCAACTTCCCATTCTTTGATACGTAACTTTTACTATTAACGAAGTTTTTTTATCTAACCAAATATCAAAATTAAATCTTTTATCGTCTGGAAGTGTCATGTCTTTGGAAGTTAATTTGAAATGATCAGTCTGATATTCTTTACCATTAATAGTAATTTTTTCTTTCCCAATAAAAGTGACTATCTGCTCTTTTATACTACCTGATATAGGGCTTATTTGACTACTAGCCTGCAAAATTTTATGACTCCACCAGTTGCCAATAGCATTTTCCAAGGGGGCCTCACCAGAGAAAGAAGAACCCACAATATCAAACTTTTTGGTATCTTTGTTTAAAGTTAAGTTTACAAACTTTTCTTTTTTGTTCTGTAAAGTTTTTGAATTAAAAGAAATCAATTTATCTTTTAAATATCTTTCTTCTCCAATGCCTTCGACTTCGAAAACAGTTGCACCCAAAAGTTTTACTTCAAACTTAAATTGGTTCGTTACAAGTGTAACAGCATTCTTTCGTGAAAAAAAATAATAATTATAACCAATTAATTCGTTATTTCTTAAAATTTCCATCTCAATTTTTTTATATTTACTGTAATGACCAATATGTGCATACGAGGCAAAACAAATAAAAATAAATATGATGCTGAGTATGATCTTTTTCATTATAAGCAAGTATTAATAATTAAATAAGTAACAGTATAATATGTTTTTATCTATTAAAAATATTCCTAAGGTATATTGGAGCTCAGATAAAAGCTTTAACTTCAAACCGAAATTATCAACATCATTTTTTTTAATTTTTGGTTTAATTATATTTGGTTTTGGAGAGGGATTATTAATATTATCAACTACAGGAAATTCTCCCTGGTCTGTACTAGCAGAGGGTATTTCTAAAAATTCTAAATTATCTATTGGTGCAGCGACATTTCTAGTTAGTGTAAGTGTACTTTTGTTATGGATATTTTTAAAACAGAAACCAGGCTTAGGAACTATTTTTAATATTATTATTATTTCTGCAATGATCGATATAACATTATATTTCTTTAATGCCCCGTCTTCCGTTTGGTCTAAATATTTACTCTCAATATTATCAGTAATGCTGGTTGGTATAGGAAGTGGTATTTATTTAGTGGCAAATCTTGGTCCAGGTCCAAGAGATGGATTAATGACTGGGTTAACAAAAATTACAAATTTACCCATTGCTCTAGTCAGAGCATGTTTAGAAATTTCAGTTGTAATAGTTGGATGGTATCTGGGCGGAACAGTAGGAGTTGGAACTTTGATTTTTGCTTTTGGAATTGGACCTTGTGTTGCTTTTGGACTCTTTATTGTAAATAAAAGTTTTAGTTAAGCTGCTGCTCCAGATTTTTCACTTCTTTTTCTTTCATGAGGATCAAGAATAGATTTTCTTAATCTACAAGACTCAGGAGTTATTTCTAATGCTTCGTCTGTATTAAGCATACTCAATTGCTCCGCAATAGACATTTTCCTCACTGGCGTGAGCACAACGTTTTCGTCAGTTCCCTGTGTTCTCATATTTGTTAATTTTTTCCCCTTCATAACATTGATTATCATATCGCCTGGTTTTGGAGATAATCCAACTATCATACCAGGATATACAGGGTCGTTATGTGTTACGAACATCTCCCCTCTTGCTTGTAAATTAAATATAGCAAAAGCAACTGCTTTACCTTGCTCCATTGCAATTAAAGCTCCGTTTCTTCTTCTCTCCATTTCACCTTCAAAAGGCCCGTAGCTATGAAAAATTCTATTAATAACTCCGTTACCTTTAGTTAGCGTTAAAAATCTACTTGTGTAACCCATTAAACCTCGCGTTGGTGCATGAAAAATTAATCTTTTTTTATCTTTCCCGGTGTCTTTTAAATCTATTAGTTTACCTTTTCTTCTGTTCATCGAGTCTATTACTTTTGAGGAGTATTCTTCGTCTAAATCCATCGTAATTTCTTCAATAGGTTCAAGTTTTTTTCCACTTTCATCTGTTTGATAAAGAACTTTAGGAGGACTGACTGTCATTTCAAATCCTTCTCGTCTCATTTGGGTAAGTAAAATTTCTAACATAAGCTCACCTCTGCCACTTACAACAAACGAGTCGTTACCATTATTTTCAGCAAAAGTAATTCCAACATTATTTTGAGCCTCCTGAAGAAGTCGGTCTCTTATTTGAGTGCTCGTAAGTTTTTTACCTTCTTTACCCGCGAGAGGAGATGTATTAACCGTTATAGTTATGGACATTGTAGGCGGATCTATTGGTGTTGCTGAAATTGGTTCAATTACATCTAAATCACAAATGGTATCTGAAACATTAGCCTTTTCTAATCCAGCAATAACTACAATATCCCCAGCCTCACCAACTTCAATTGGTACTTTTTTAGTTCCCTCATATCTAAAAATTTTAGTCAGTTTACCTTCATCTACTTTTTCACCTTTTAAATTAATTGCTTTTATCGACTGATTAGCTTTAGCGGTTCCTTGGGTAATTCTGCCTACTAAACTTCTTCCTAAAAAACTATCTGCATAAAGAAGTGTAGATAACATTGCAAAAGGTTTTTCTTTTTCAAATTTTGCTGGTTTTACATGATCAAGAATTAAATCCAGAAGTGGATTTAAATTCTCTCTAGGTCCGTCCACTTCAGTGTCTGCCCATCCAGATCTGCCACTTGCGTATAAAACTGGGAAATCTAGTTGCTCCTCATTTGCATCTAGGCTTACAAATAAATCAAATGTTTCATCTAAAACTTCATTAGCCCTTTGATCGGCTTTATCAAGTTTGTTAATTACAACAATTGGTTTTAGTCCTTGTTTTAAAGCCTTAGATAAAACAAATTTTGTTTGAGGCATTACTCCTTCTGCAGAGTCTATAAGGAGCAGAGCACCATCAGCCATACTTAAAACTCTTTCAACTTCTGCTGCAAAATCTCTGTGACCTGGTGTATCAATTATGTTAATTCTAGTATCTTTCCAATTGATTGAAGCAGGTTTAGCTAAAATTGTAATTCCTCTTTCTTTTTCTAGTTCGCCAGAATCCATTAATCTTTCATCAACCACTTCGTTTTCTCTAAATGATCCACTTTGTTTCATGAGATTATCAATTAAAGTAGTTTTACCATGGTCTACATGGGCTATAATAGTAATGTTTCTTATATCATTGTTCATAAAATGTGGTTCTTATACCTATTTAATTATTTTTTAAAACTTAAAAAAAACTAACGTTTAGTGAAGATTTTATTAAATTTGATGTTTAATTTGGTTTTTTTTGCTTTTCTTTTTTAAGTTTTCTTTTTTCTTTAAAACTTAATTTTGCTTTTTTTTTAATACTGGAATCTTTAAAGGATTTTCCACTATATCTTTTTGACATATAATTATTTTACCCAAAAAAAAGGCCATCATAAGATGGCCTTTTAAATTTTATATTTGAGTGGGGTTACATTCCCATGCCACCCATGCCACCCATGCCGCCCATTCCACCAGGCATACCAGCAGGCATTCCACCACCAGCATCTTTTTCTTCTGGCTTGTCAGCAATCATTGCTTCTGTAGTCACTAATAATCCAGAAATTGATGCAGCATCTTGCAGAGCAGTTCTCACAACCTTAACTGGGTCGATGATACCTTTTGCAAACATATCGCAATATTCTTCGCTTTGAGCATCATAACCATATGAATTTTTCTTTTGCTCTAACAATTTACCAACTACTACTGAGCCATCTACACCGGCATTTTTCGTAATTTGTCTTATTGGAGCTTCTAGCGCTTTTCTTACTAGTTCAACACCAGCTTTTTGGTCATCGCCTTTAGCTTTTACTTTATCAAGGTTTTGAGCAGCATAAAGAAGCGCACATCCACCACCTGTAACAATACCTTCCTCAACAGCGGCTCTAGTTGCATTTAAAGCATCTTCAACTCTATCTTTTCTTTCTTTAACTTCAACTTCGGTTGCACCACCAACTTTAATAACCGCAACTCCACCTGCAAGTTTAGCAAGTCTTTCTTGAAGCTTTTCTCTATCGTAGTCAGAAGTTGTTTCATCAACTTGTTGTTTAATTGATCCACATCTCGCCTCGATATCAGATTTTTTACCACTACCACTCACGATAGTACTATTATCTTTATCGACTTTAATTTTTTTACAAGACCCAAGATCCTCAAGTTTAACATTTTCAAGTTTAATTCCTAAATCTTGAGAAATTACTTGTCCACCAGTTAGAATAGCAATATCTTCAAGCATTGCTTTTCTTCTATCACCAAAACCTGGAGCTTTTACTGCTACAACTTTTAATCCACCTCTTAATTTGTTTACTACTAAAGTTGCTAAAGCTTCACCTTCAACGTCTTCAGAAATAATCATTAAGGGTCTTCCAGATTGCACAACTGCTTCTAAAAGAGGAACCATTGGTTGTAAGTTTGTTAGTTTACTTTCATGAAGTAAAATATAAGGATTATCTAACTCTGTAGTCATCTTATCACTGTTAGTTATAAAGTATGGTGATAAGTACCCTCTATCAAATTGCATACCCTCGACAACATCTAACTCAGTATCGATTCCTTTTGCTTCTTCAACAGTGATAACACCTTCATTACCAACTTTTTGCATTGCTTTAGCAATCATTGAACCAATTTCTTTATCACCATTAGATGAAATTGTACCAACTTGAGCTATTTCATCACTATCTTTAACTTTTTTAGCAGATGAAATAAGATTTTCTTTTACTGCTTCAACAGCAGAATCAATTCCTCTCTTGACATCCATTGGATTCATTCCAGCAGTAACATATTTTACACCTTCAGTTACAATTGCTTGAGCTAAAATAGTTGCTGTCGTTGTTCCGTCTCCAGCTTCTTCATTAGTTTTGCTAGCAACTTCTTTAACCATTTGAGCACCCATGTTCTCAAACTTGTCATCAAGATCAATTTCTTTTGCAACTGACACACCATCTTTTGTAATTCTTGGGGCACCATAAGATTTATCCATTACAACATTTCTTCCTTTTGGACCCAAAGTTACTTTAACAGTATCAGCTAAAATATTTACACCCCTCATCATTGCCGCTCTTGCTTCAGCGTCAAATTTAATTAGTTTTGCCATTTTATTTTCTCCTTTAAATTAAATTACTTACCCGAAATACCCATAATGTCAGACTCTTTCATTATGCTGTATTCTTTACCATCAATTTTGACTTCAGTTCCTGACCATTTGCCAAATAAAACTTTGTCACCAACTTTAACATCCATTGGAATTAGTTTTCCATCTTCTGTTTTTGCACCACCACCAACAGCAACTACTTTTCCTTCCTGTGGTTTTTCTTGTGCAGTATCTGGAATGATTATCCCACCAGCAGTTTTTTCACTACTGTCTAATACTTCGATTAATACTCTGTCATGTAACGGTTTGAACTTCATAAAATCTCCTTTATAATTCTATATAAATATGGGCTTCATATAGATATTACGCCATCTATTTCAAGACTGGATATTCAAATACCATCTTATAATGCTAGGAAATTCAAGATTTTATGGTTTATACCTTATATAATGACTAAAAATTTAGATACAGACGGCCTTTGTTCAATTGCCCATAGATATGATCTATTTTATATAGATTTATGGGGTGTTGTTCATAATGGCATTAAACTTTATGAAGGTGCGATTGGTACTCTAAAAGAGCTTAAAAGAAATAATAAAGATTTTGTTTTATTAACTAATGCACCACGACCAAATGATACTGTCAAAAAATTTTTAGAGAAAATGGGGATGGAAGAAGAGCTAAGAGATCATGTTTTTACTTCAGGTGAGGCAGCCCTAAATTACCTAAAAAAATCATACTCATCAAAAAAATTTTTTCACATAGGCCCTCCAAGAGATTTTGACTTATTTAATCCTTTTAAAAAAAATAAATCGAGTGATCTTGTGGATAGCGAATACTTACTATGTACAGGACTATTTGATGATCACAACAACGATTTGAATTATTATAAAAATTTATTCGAAGCTCATATTCATAAAAAGATGATATGCACAAATCCTGATTTAATTGTTGATCGTGGAAATGTCAGAGAGTTATGCGCAGGTTCAGTTGCAATGGTTTTCGAAAAAATGGGTGGAGAAGTGGTATACTTTGGAAAACCACATGCTGAAGTTTATAATCTATCTATCGATAACTTAGATAAAAGAACTTTGGCAATAGGAGACAATTTAAATACTGATATTAAGGGAGCTAACTTATTGAATTATGACTCGTTATTAATTTCTAATGGTATTCATAAGTTAGAAATTTTAAATAAGGGAATTTCAGAGGTGTCTAAACAATATGAAACAGTTGTAAACTATACTCAGTCGGATCTTAGATGGTAAAATTATATAAAAACTTCAATATAAAAAATATTCATAAAAATTCTATAATTTTAATAGGAAATTTTGATGGAGTGCATTTGGGTCATCAGAAATTATTTAAATTAGCAAACTCATATAAGAAAAAATATAAGCTTAAAATTGGTGTGGTTAATTTTGACCCAATGCCTAAAATGTTTTTCAATAGATCTCTTAAAAATTTTAGGATAACAAGTATCAGTCAAAAAGTAGATTTACTTAATAAATTGAAAGTAGATTTTATTATCACTAAAAAATTTGATAAGTTATTTTCTAAAACAAAATCAATTTATTTTATTAAAGAAATTTTATATAAAAAATTAAAATCAAAATTTATATTTGTTAGTAATAATTTTAGATTTGGTAATAATAGAGAGGGAAATGTAGATTTATTAATTAAAAATGAAGATAAATATAATTTTAAAGTAGTTAAACCAGAACCACTAATCAAGCAGCTAAAAATAATTTCATCAACACTTATTAGAGATCTTTTGGAAAAAGGATATTTAGAAAAAGCAAATAAACTTTTAAACAGAAAATGGACAATAAATGGAGTAGTTCAAAAAGGACGACAAGTTGGCAAAAAAATTGGTTTTCCTACATGCAATATAGATATTAAAGATTATGTTTTGGCAAAGCCAGGCGTATATGCGGTAAGAGTATTGGTTCCTAATAATTCCAAATATTTTAAAGGAATTGCAAATCTTGGATATAGACCAACATTTAATCAAAAAAAAATCTTACTTGAGGTTCATTTATTCAATTATTCTGGAAATCTTTATAATAAACTCTTATCAGTGGAGTTTATAAAGTTTATTAGAGAAGAAAAAAAATTTAAAAATGTTAATCAATTAAAGTCTCAAATTAAAAAAGATTTAAATATTGCTAAAAAAACTAAATGAGTAATTCCCAAATAAACCTTCCTAAAACTGCTTTTTCAATGAAAGCTAATTTGCCTGCAAGGGAGCCAGAAATTTTAGAATATTGGCAAAAGATTAACCTTTACAGGGAGTTAAGAAACTCAAGCAAAGGAAAAGAAAAATTTGTCCTCCACGATGGTCCTCCATATGCAAATGGTAATATTCATATGGGAACTGCTCTTAATAAAATTTTAAAAGATATAATTGTAAAATTCCATCAAATGGATGGTAAAGATTCTATCTACGTTCCTGGATGGGATTGTCATGGGTTGCCAATCGAGTGGAAAATTGAGGAGCAATATAAAAAGAATAAAAAAAATAAGAATGATGTTCCAATAGTAGAATTTCGTAAAGAATGTAGATTGTTTGCAGAAAAATGGATTGAGGTACATAAAGGTCAATTTAAACGTTTGGGTGTAGTAGGTGATTGGGAAAATTACTACTCAACTATGAGTTTTGATGCTGAGGCTCAAATTGTAAGAGAGCTTGGTAAGTTTTTAAAAGAGGGAAGTTTATACAGAGGTTTTAAACCAGTATTATGGTCTACTGTTGAAAAAACTGCTTTAGCAGATGCAGAAGTTGAATATCAAGATCATAAATCAGATACTATTTATACATCTTTTCCTATTAAAAAATCTAACTTAAAAGATCTTGTAGGTAGCGATATAATTATTTGGACTACAACTCCCTGGACAATTCCAGCCAATAGGGCACTGGCTTATAATGAAGCTCTTGATTATGTTCAGTTGGAATTAAATGATGATAGTGATTTTAAAAAAAGAAAAATTGTAGTCGCAGAAGCCTTACTGCAGTCAGTCATTAATGATTGTAAAATAAAAAATTACAAAAAAATTAAAACATTTAAAGGTAAAGATTTAAAAGAAACTATCTGTAATCATCCTTTTTTAGATCTAGGTTACGACTACGATATTCCAATGTTGGAGGCAAGGTTTGTTACAACTGAGCAGGGAACTGGTATTGTTCATTGTGCTCCAAGTCATGGACCTGATGATTTTAATTTATGTTTAAACAATGGAATTAAAGCAATTGAAACAGTTGATGGAGATGGCAAATATACAAAACATGTAAGCTTATTCGAAGGTATTCATATTTTTAAAGCAAACCCAATAGTAATTGAAAAACTTAAAGAGCAAAAAAAATTATTATCAAATGGAGAGCTGATGCACTCCTATCCACATTCTTGGAGATCAAAAGCTCCACTAGTTCATAGAGCCACTCCACAATGGTTCATATCTATGGAAAGTCATAAGTTGAGAGATAAAGCTTTAAAAGCAATTAATGATACGACTTTTTATCCTAGTAAAGGAAAAGAGAGATTAAAATCAATGATAGAGACCCGACCTGACTGGTGTGTTTCTAGGCAAAGAGTATGGGGTGTTCCTCTTCCAATTTTTATTAATAAAGAGACTAAAGAAATTTTAGCAGATGATGAAGTAAATGAAACTATTGCCACTATTTATGAAAAAGAGGGTTCAGATTGCTGGTTTTCAGATGACCCACAAAGATTTTTAGGAAGTAAATACAAAGCTGAAGATTATGAAAAAATGAGTGATATTGTTGAAGTTTGGTTTGATAGCGGATCAACACATTCATTTGTTCTTGAAAAAAGAGAAGATTTAAAATGGCCAGCATCAATGTATTTAGAGGGCTCGGATCAACATAGAGGCTGGTTTCATTCATCATTATTAGAGTCTTGTGGAACTAGGGGAAGAGCACCGTTTGAAAATATTTTGTCCCATGGATTTGTAGTGGATGGCAAAGGATTGAAAATGTCAAAATCTTTAGGAAATGTAATTGCCCCAGAAGATATTCTAAAAAAATATGGAGCAGATATACTAAGAATTTGGGTAGCATCATCAAACTACTCAGAGGATTTAAGAATAGATTATTCTATTCTGGATCAACATGCAGAATCTTACAGAAAAATAAGAAATACATTTAGGTACTTGCTTGGGAATATTAAAGATAATTTTGAAGAAATTGATTTTAAAAAAGTAGATTTAAATGAATTACCTGAACTCGAACAATTTATGTTGCATAAGTTGTATTCTTTGGATGTTAACTTTAAAAAATATTTTAAAAATTATGATTTTCATAATTTATATAAAGAGTTGCTTAATTTTTGTACTGTAGATCTGTCTGCATTTTATTTTGATATAAGAAAAGATTCACTATATTGCGACTCTATAGATTCAAAAAAAAGAAAATCTACTATACTATTATTAAATATAATTTTGAATTCATTATTAAAATGGTTTGCACCAATTTTGTCTTTTACAACTGAAGAAATATATAGATTAATATTTAAAGATAGCAAAAGTGTCCATTTAGAAAAATTTTTAAATTTCCCAAATAATTTTGAAAACGAAAAATTGTATCAAAAATGGTTAGAGCTTATTAAAATTAGAAATATTTGTAATATTAGTATTGAGGAAAAACGAGCAAATAAAGAAATTGGATCTAGTTTAGAGGCAGACTTAAATATACATCTCGACAAAAAATTAGAAAAAATTACTAAGAACATAGATTTTTCAGAACTTTGCATAACATCGAAAGCTGAAATTTCTTTTAAGGAAAACTCTGAGACAAGTGCACAAACTACAAAAGCAAATGGAACAAAGTGTACCCTGTGTTGGAAAATTAGTGAAAATGCTTGTTACAGATCTCATTGTCCCAAAAACACTTAATGAGCATATTTAGTAATAGCAAATTTTTTTATATTAATTTAATTATTATTATCTCAATTTTTATTTTAGACAGAGTAACAAAGCTTTATGTAATTTACTTAGATAAAATAAATAGCGGTTCTGAAATATATTTATCAAAATATTTAAATATCTATTTAATTTGGAATGAGGGAATAGCTTTTGGACTATTTTCTTTTGATGAAAAAAACCTTTATAACTATTTAACGATATTCATATTAATTATAGTAGTATTTATACTTTTTTGGATAATTAAAAGTAAGGGTATTCAAAAGTATGCATTATCAATGATTTCTGGAGGCGCACTGGGAAATTTATTTGACCGAATTTTGTATCGAGCTGTACCTGATTTCATAGATTTACATATAAATAATTTTCACTGGTTCATATTTAATATCGCTGATATATTTATAACAATTGGTGTATTTCTTATGATTTTGTCAGAATTTACTGTTAAAGATAGAAATGAAAAAACTTAAAATAATCTTTTTTATTATTTTATTTGGAAGCTTTTTTTATAGTTGTACCACTCTAAAAAAAGGCTTTGAGTCTCAAAGAAAAAATAGCACCGATGAGTTTTTAGTTGAAAAAAAACAACCTCTAGTCATGCCTCCTGATTTTGAAAAATTACCAATACCTGACCAAAACCTTACAGATAATCAACAAGAAAATATCAATCAGATAGAAGAACTAATAGTCACAGATAATACAAAGAACACAAATTCAAACATTTCTTCCGATTCAAATAAAAAAACTGAAAACTTTATTTTAGATAAAATTAAAAAATAAAAGATGAAAAATAAAAATATTCTTTTTAAGAATTTTAAGCTTGATAAAAAAACTATAAATACCAAAAAAATATTAACTGAACTTTTAAAAGAAGATAACAAAATTTTACAATCACTAAGTATCAACTATAGTGATAGTTATACTAAAAAAAGTTTATCAAAATATAAAAATTTCAAAAACATCAGAATTATAGGTATGGGTGGTTCTAGCTTAGGAACCAGAGCAATATATAGTTTTCTAAAACATAAAATAAAAAAAAAACTTATATTTTTTGATAATCTAGAAACCAACAAGATAAAAGATAAAAAAAAACATCTTAACTTAATTGTTTCTAAATCAGGCAATACTTTAGAAACAATTGTGAACTCGAATATTTACATAAACAAATTTGACCAAAATATTTTTATTACAGAAAACAAAAAAAATTATCTCCATGTATTAGCGAATAAATTAAAATCAGAAATAGTTCACCATAATAATTATATAGGAGGTAGATATTCAGTTCTTTCAGAAGTAGGTATGTTGCCGGCTGACTTAATGGGCCTTAAGCCAGATCATTTTCGTCAATTTAACCTGCTAATCAAAAATAAGAGATTTCTTAATAATCTGATACAAAATGTTTCAGCAACAATTTTTTTTTTAAAAAACAAAAAAATAAATTCTATTATTTTAAATTATGATGATAAGGCTCAAAATCTCTTTAATTGGTATCAACAATTGATAGCGGAAAGTTTGGGAAAAAAAGGTAAAGGATTGCTTCCAGTTATTTCTAGTTTACCAAAAGATAACCATAGCGTTATGCAGCTTTATCTTGATGGATTTAAAAATAATTTTTTTACTTTTTTTTATACTCATGAAAATAAATCATTAAAAATAAAAAATAGTAAAATATTATCCTCACAAAAGTATTTAAAAAATAGAAATTTATCTGAGGTTATCTATGCTCAAAAAAAAGCTACAGAGAACGTTTTTAGTAAAAAAAATATCCCATTTCGAAGTTTTGAAATAAAAAAAAGAGATGAAAAAACATTAGGAGAATTATTTTGTTTCTTTATTTTGGAAACTATTTTGATTGGTAAATCCTTAAACCTAAATCCATATGATCAGCCAGCTGTTGAATTAATTAAGTTAGAGACTAAAAGAATATTAACTTAAAATACTTATAAAATTTATTTTTGAAATTCCATATTGTTTCTGTTCAACAATTTTAAATTTTGGTAGAATAGGATCTTTTTCTTTTTTATGTCGATGCAAAATAACTATTCCATTTTTCTCTAAAATATTCCCTTTTACAATTGTTTCAAAAATCTTTTCTAAATTTTTGTCTTTATAGGGTGGATCTAAAAAAATAATTTCAAACACTTCACTGAGCATCAATAAGGTATTTTCTTTATATATGTCTTTTTCAAGTATTTCGTAACTATTAGTACATCTAAGATTAATTAAGTTCTTTTTTAAAACTGGAAGAACTCCTGTATAATTTTCAGCAAAAATTACTTTATTTGCACCTCTTGAGAGACATTCTATTCCAAAAGAACCAACACCTGAAAATAAATCTAATACTTTAGCCCCAGTAAGCTGTACCTTAAATTTATTTGAATGATTAATGATGTTAAAAATAGACTCTTTTGTTAAATCTTTTAAAGGCCTGGTTTTAGTATCTTTTGGTTCTAATATTTTTTTACCTCTATAAGAACCAGATATTATCCTCATTTATCAATGACCTTATACCCAATGTCTTTTCTGTAAAATCCACCTGACCAATTTAATTTTTCTAAATTTTGCATAATATTTTTTCTTGCTAATCTAAGATTTTCAGAAAGAGTAACAAAATTTAATACACGCCCACCCACTGCATAAGTCTTATCATTCTTATTTATGGTACCTGCATGAAATAAAAAATCATCTTCCTTTAAATTAACTTTATTAATATTTTCTATTTCTATATTTTTATCAAAGTCTTCTGGGTATCCCTTTGAGCAAACTACAACACATAAACTTTTTTTATTTAACCAATTAATTTCTAATTTATTTAATCTTCCTTCACAACAAGCCATCAAGATACCACCCAAATTAGTTTTAAGTTTTGGAAGTATTGTTTGACACTCTGGGTCACCCATTCGCACATTATATTCTATCAAAAATGGTTCATTCTTTACAATCATCAAACCAGTATATAAAAATCCTTTATATTTAGTCCCAAGTTCATCTAATCCCATAAGTGTTGGTTTAATAATTTTATTAATAATTTTATTTTTCAATTCTTCGTTAATTAATCTTGAAGGAGAATATGCACCCATGCCTCCTGTATTTTTTCCTCTGTCTCCTTCCAAAACTCTTTTATGATCCTGCGCGGTTTCAAAACTTTTAAAAGTATTCCCATCATGAATAGTAAAGAAACTCATTTCCTCACCCTCCAAAAATTCCTCTATCAGCAAATTACTCGCCTTTCCAAATTTACCATCAAATATTTCGTCAATAGCAATTATTGCTTCATTCTCTCTATTACAAATATAGACACCCTTGCCAGAAGCTAAATTGTCTGCCTTAACGACTGTAGGAAAATTAGTTTTTTTTAAAAATTCTTTAGCACTATCTTTATCTTTAAAAATTCCAAATTTTGCTGTTGGTATTTGAAATTTTTCACAAAGTTTTTTTGTAAATATTTTTGAACCCTCTAGTTGAGAAGCAACTTTATTTGGACCAAATACTTTTATTTTGAAATTCTCTAAATAATCTACCAGTCCATCTACCAAGGGTTTTTCTGGGCCAACAACAATTAAGTCAATTTTTTTATCCAAAATAAAATTTTTAAGACTTTCGAAATTCTCTAAATCAAGATTAATATTTTCTGCTATCTCTTTAGTGCCCGCATTACCTGGAAAACAGAATATTTTATCTGTTTTGTTTGAGTTTTTTAAACTTTGACAAATAGCATGTTCTCTACCACCACTTCCTATTATTCCAACTTTCATATAAAACTATATAAACTAAAAATGACAAAAAAATTAGCAAAAATAAAATATTTACCAAATAATTTTGAAATTATTGATCCAGGCGATTATGTGGTGTGCGCTGTATCTGGAAAGAAAATAGATTTAGAGAATTTAACTTATTGGAATGTTGAGTTACAAGAACCATATTATTCATATCAAGAAGCTTTTATTAAAAGAGAAGAAAATATTAAAAAATAATTATTTCCAACGATTGTGAGACCATATCCACTGTTCAGGTTTTTTAAGTATCATTGTTTCAAGAAGTTGATTTAATTTTAAAGTAATATTCTTGACAGAGTCCTCTTTGGAAAAATTAATAGGTTTATTTATTGTTATTTTAAAATTTAAATCTTTAATCCTTTCAATATAAACAGGAACAACAGGAATATTAAATTTCTTTACTAATTGTGCGGGTATAGTAGTGGTTAATGCGTCCTGATTAAATAAATTACATAATATACCCTCAGAAACTCTTTGGTCTATCATTAGAGCTGTTGAATAGTTATTCTTTTTAAGAGAAATTAATTTTTTAAGTCCTCCAATACCTTTTTTAATTTGATGCTTGCAAATGAATTTTTTTCTTATCCCTTCCATAATCCCGTTTAAAAAAATATTATTTAAAGGTCTGTATATTGCTGACAATTTGATACCAGTTTTTTCTAAACACATTGCCATAAGTTCAAAATTACTAAAATGTCCAGAAATAAATATAACTTTTTTTTTTGATCTTTTGATTTCATCTAATATCTCTTCTCCTTCGACCTGAATTTTACTTTCAAGTTTTCCATATCTAAAATCTTTTATAAACATGTACTCTGCAAATAACCTTCCATAGTTATTCCACATCAAGCTTGTCATGTTCTCTAATTTTTCAGAATTTATATCTGGAATGCCCCTTTTAATATTTGAGTGAATTATTTGTTTTGATCTGAAGAATGGCCCAATAATTTCAAAGATTTTCCCACTTAATTTTGATGATAAATTAGGTCCTAAAATTTTAAATACTAAAAAACTAAGAATTGTTAAACAAAATTGAATAAAATACTTAATATTTTTCATTTCAAATTATTGATTTAATTAATTTATCTTCGTCTATTATTTTCAACTCTGCTTTCATTACTTTAATTTCATTTACATTATAATTACTTAATCTAAGAAAATCTTTTTCTGTAGTTATTATTTCACAGTTTAAATTACCTGCTTCGTTTAAAATCTTTTTTTACATCATGTTTTGTGTACACATAATGATCAGAAAACTCTAAATCTTTTAATATCTCTAACCCATTTTTCTTAATCATTGAAACAAATGTTTTGTGATTACCAATGCCAGAAAATACTAAGTACTTCTTGTTTTTTTTAAATTCATCTAAATTAATTGGTTCGTATTTACCAACATGAATATTAATATTAGAATTTATTTTATGTATTTCTTGTGTCAAATAATCAACATTCTCTAGGTTTCCATTTAAGAAAATATGATCATAATTTTTGATTTTATTGATATTTTCTCTTAATGGACCAGCGGGAAGTGTCATTCCATTTCCGATCCAATTTATATTATTAAAACAAACAAAACTTAGATCATAATCAATTGTTTGATCTTGAAGACCATCGTCTAATATTGCAATATCATAATTTTGACTTTCAGCCTGCTCTATAGCATCAATCCTATTGGAAGATAAAAAAAGTTTACCATTTTTTTCAAGAAGTTTTTGTTCGTCAATTTGTTTTTTATAATATTTTTTTATAAAGCAGGATTTTATATTTCTTTTATTTAAAAGTTTATTTAATTTAATGCTCAAAGATGTTTTACCAGTACCACCCAGGTAAATATTACCAATACATATAGTCTTAATCTTAAATTTTTTTTTATTTGGTTTTGGAAATAATTTTTTTATGGTTTCAATAAAAAAAGCTAATGGATAAAGCAAATATGCGTTTAAGTTTGGCTTTTTGTTATCCCAAAACTTAGGTTTTTTTAAATTCATCAATAATAAAGTAGTCTAATTCTTTTATAGTTTTTTTTAAAATATTTTGTCCAATATCTCTAATTTTATTACCTGTCGTTTTATTTTTTTTAAAGGTTATTGAGGATGCTAATTTTTTTGGTGTTTGGATTTTTTTTGAGATATTTAATGATTTTAATAATTTATAGACATCTTTAAAGTTGTCTGTATTTGGTCCATGAAATATTTTTGCTCCAAATCTTGCTGCCTCTAATGGATTTTGTCCTCCTCGGTCAACTATGGAACCACCCAAAAAAACTGAGCAGCTTAGTTTGTGAAATTTCCTGGTCTCACCAAATGTATCAACAATATAAATATCAGTATCTTTTAAACTTCTAGGTTTAGCGCTATGCTTTGAAACCTTAAGCCCTTGATTTTTAATTTCTAAAATTATATCTTTTGATCTGTGAATATGTCTTGGAATAATAATAGTAATTAAATTTTTTACCTTTTTTCTTAACTGAGTATGTGCTTTTGCACAGAACAATTCCTCACTTTTGTGAGTACTTGAGGCAACCCAAATTTTCTTTTTTGTAAGCTCTTTTTTAATGTTAATATCAATTTTGTTTAAGTTTTCATCGTAGTTTTCAGCAAATTTTAAATTTCCCAGATGACTTATTTTATTCACCTCAAGTTTTTGTAAATATTGAGCTGTTTCAAGATTTTGAGGGTAGGCAATTGTTATCTTGTTGAAAATAGATTTTGCAAAATCTTTTAACATCATCCATTTTTTAAATGTTTTTTTCGTCAGTCTTGCATTCAGTAAAATTAATGGAATTTTTTTGTCATTAATATTTTTATACATACATGGCCAAATTTCTGAGTCAATGAAAACTGCAACATGTGGTTTCCAAAATTTTAAAAATCTATTAGTTAAAAAAAAATTATCGATGGGGTAAAATTGATGAATAGTTTTTTTAAATTTAAATTTCTGAAGTACATTAGACGAACTTAATGTACTAGATGTTATAAGTATTTGGGCTATAGATCTGTTTTTTTCATAATTTCTAATAAGTGGTACAATGCTTAATATTTCACCTACACTTGCACCGTGGAACCAAATAAGTTTTCCCTTAAGCCTTTTTTTTGAGGAAATGCTAAATTTTTCTATATATCTTTTTTTATCTTCTTTATTTTTTAAAACTCTATAAAAAATTATTATTGGAGAAAATATTGTAATTATTAAAATTATTACATGGTATAAAAATAACATAATTATTTCTGTATCTGTTTTTCATAAAAACTTTTGTATAATTGAGACTTATTCATTAATTCCTCATGTTTACCACTTTCTATTACTTTTCCAGAGTTAATAAGATAAATATTATTAGAGTTCAAAATTGTGGATAATCGGTGTGCTATTACTATTGTAGTTTTATTTTTTGTCAGAATATTTAAAGCCTCTTGAATTTTTGTTTCAGTTTCAGAGTCCAAAGATGAGGTTGCTTCGTCAAGGAGTATTACCGAACTTTTTTTAAGCATTGCTCTTGCAATAGAGAGTCTTTGTTTTTCGCCGCCTGATAACCTAACTCCATTTTCTCCAATTAATGTTTCATATTTATTTGGTAGATTATTAATAAATTCCTCACAAAAGGATAAATTTGCTACCTGGTAAATTTCATCATCTGTAGCATTTTCTCTTGCATACTTAATATTATTTTTAATTGTATCATCAAACAAAGTTGTTTCTTGGCTTACCATAGAAATCTGCTCTCTGAGCGATTTTATGGTTACATTATAAATTGATTGATCATCAACAAATATTTCTCCTGACTGAATGTCATAAAATCTAGGTATTAAATTCATTATTGTAGATTTTCCAGACCCACTATGACCTACCAAAGATGTCATTTTTCCACCCTCAAATTCTAAGTTAATTGAATTAAGTGTTTTTCCCTCATGTGTTTCATATGAAAAGTTTACATTTTGGAATTTGATATTAGAATTTTTGACATCAATAGGTTTTGCATTAGATAAGTCTTTAATAGTATTTCTTTGATCAATAATTGGTAAAATTCTTGATGCCGCAGAGAGACCCTGATTCAAAATCATGTTTAGGGTAGATAAAGCTCTCACTGGTTGGTAAGCTAGCATCATCGCAGCAAGAAAAGAAAAAAAATTATTAATTTCAAGTTCTCCTACTGACATAAGGGCTCCAGAATAAAAAATTAGCACTGCAATCATAACTCCTGTCAAAGTTTCCATTATTGGTGACATTCTTACGTAAACAGTTTGTATTTTTTGATTTTTTTCTTTTAGTTGTCCTAAATAATTTTCAGCCCTTTTTTTTTCAAAATCTTCTTTTTGAAAAATCTTAATTAATTTGTGATTTTTAAAAAGCTCAACTAGATAAGTTGTTAAAAATCCTGATTTTTGCTGAGCTTCAGTTGTGACTTTATTTATTCTTTTACCTAATTTTTTTGCAGATAAACTTGCAAGTGGTATCATTATTATTGAAATTAAAGCTAATTTCCAATTTTGTAAAAACATAACTAACAATAAACCTATTAGTGTTAAAGAGTCCTTAAACAATGTTAAGATAGCATTACTAAGTAAATTAGTTATATGTGTTACATCATAAGTAAGATTTGAAATAAATTTTCCAGAGTGCTTCTTGTCTATTATTTGTGTATCAGTTCCAACTAAGGTGTTAATCATATCGAATTGAAGTTTTTTTTTAATTCCCTCACCAACACCAATCATTGTTGCTTTTGCGTAATATAAAGAAAGACCTTTAGTAGTAAACGCTAGGATGATCATTAGTGGTATTAAAATTAACAATGACTGATCTTTTTCGATAAAAAGTTTTTTGATCGCAGGATCTAGAAGCCATGCAATTGCTGAAGTGCTTCCCGCAACTAAGATAGAAAAAAAAGCAGATAAAATAATTTTGTGGAGATATTTTTTTGAGTAATCTTTATACAGTCTTTTATAAATTATAGAGTTTTCCATTATAAAAATTTAATTATTAAAATATTTGTAAAAATTATAAGACCAAAAAAATTATTACTTTTGAAGGCTTTCAAACAACTAGCAGGTTCATTTAGATTAAATATTTTTATTTGATAAAAAAATAAGTGAATAAATGGAATTATAGAAAGTAAATAGTAGCCTAAGTTAAATCCCATTTCGTAACCTCCGATCAGCAGGAAAGATAATAAAAATAAATAACATACAAATAAAAATTTTTTGGCTTTCCCTTTGAATTTTATTGATGTTGATTTTAATCCTATTATTTCGTCATCTTTAATATCTTGATATCCATAAATTGTGTCATAGCCCAGTGTCCAAAATATGGCTCCAACGTAGAATAGTATGGGTGCTAAGCTAATTTCACCTTTAACAGCTGTCCACCCGAGTATTAACCCATAATTAAAAGTGATACCTAAGAATAACTGTGGCCAATAAGTAAACCTTTTCATCAAAGGATAAGTAAAAGCAAGAGGCATAGAGCCAAAAGCAAGGATTATTGTAAACCAATTGAAATTAATCAAAACTAAAAAGGCTAAAAAACAAAGCGTAAGGGCATAAAGTACAGCCAGTTTAATAGACACTTTTCCTGAGGCGACTGGACGATTTTTTGTACGAAAAACTTTTGAGTCAAATTCTTTATCCAAGATATCGTTCACTATACATCCTGCTGATCTCATAAACACAGACCCTAAGAAAAATAGAAGCAAATAAAAAAAATAGTTATTTAAGCTTGTGGAAAAATCATAAGCCAATGTGAGTCCCCAAGCGCATGGCCAGAATAGAAGCATAAAACCAATAGGTTTTTTCAATCTTGTAAGTTCGATAAATAGGTTTAATTGGTTCATAATTTACTTGTAAATAACAAAGCCTAGTTTCATAATCAAATTGATTCGTATGAATATAGATTATACCGTTACAGCATTAATGTTTCCTGCAATACCTTTGTTAATGGGTGTTTATAGTAACAGGTTTCATACATTGAGTGCTTTAATTAGAAAAATTCATGATGCTCATGTTTTTGAAAAACACACTCCACCTGAATGGAAAGCACAATTTATCAATCTTAATAAAAGAATAAGTCTTTTAAAATTCTCAATGGTATTTGCTGCCTTTGGTTTTTTATTTAACATGTTAACTGTTTTTGGACTTTATTTAAGTGAAATCTTCATTGCCAGAATTATTTTTGGATCATGTTGTTTATCAATGATTATATCCATAATCTTTTTTATTGTTGAAATTCAAGTATCAACTAATGCTTTGAAACTTCACATGTCAGATATGGATATCTATGACTAAGTATTTGGTTATGGCTTTATAACAGCTGGGCCAGTAAGTAATCTACCTTCTAAATCTTCGTGAGCTTGTTTAACTTCATCAAGTGAATATTTTTTTGAAATTTCAATTTTAAACTTGCCAGACAAAAAAGCATTAAAAACTTTTTTTGCTGACTCTAATAATTCTTCTCTTTCAATAGTGTAATGAGCAATGGAAGGACGTGTAAAAAATAAACCTTTAGCGTTAATATGTTTTTTTACGTCAAGTGTGTCTACATAACCAGATGCATTTCCAAAAGCTACCATCATTCCTCTAATTTTCAGCACTTTAATTGAACCTTCAAAAGTTTTTAAACCTACACCATCATAAACGACATCAATTCCGTTTTTTCCAACAATTTTTTCAACTTCTTTCACAAAGTCTTTATCGGTATAATTAATTACATGGTGACAACCGTTTTTCTTTGCAATTTCCTCTTTTTCTTTAGACCCAACAGTACCAATAATTTCTGCACCAATAGAATTGGCCCAAGGACACAGTATTTGTCCTAGCGCTCCAGCTGCTGCATGGTAAAGAACTTTGTCTCCTTTCTTTAAAGGATATGCCCTGTGCAATAAATACTCTGCTGTAATACCTTTTAAAGTAACACATGACGCAACCTCGTCTGAAACTCCATATGGAACTGGCACAAGTTTATTCTCTGGCATAATATGTTTTTCTGAATATGCACCAATAGGCATAGATGCATGGGAGACTCTATCTCCTACTTTAAATAATTTAACCTCAGGACCTACTTCTTCGATTACACCGCAGGCTTCAAGCCCAATTCCGCTTGGAAGTGGAATAGGATAGAGCCCAGTTCGGTGATAAGTATCTATATAATTTATTCCAATAGATAAGTTTTTAATTAAAACTTCATTAGATTGAGGTTTCCCAATTTCAACATCTTCAACTTTCAATACATCAGGACTTCCAAATTTTTCTATTTTTACAGCTTTCATAATTTATTTTACAAATGTACCATTATGATAATCCTGAACTGCTTGCAAGATTTCTGCTTTAGTATTCATTACAAAAGGACCACCTCTTGCTATTTCCTCATTAATAGGCTTTCCAGAAATCACCAAGAACTTAGCATTTGATTTAGCATGCACTGTTAAATCTTCACCTCGAGTTAAGAGTATTAAAGTACTATCTTTAACATTATCATGTTTATTTTTTCCAATTTCAATTTCACCATTTATTAGATAAATGAAAGTGTTATGAGTTGAAGGTAATTTATAGCTAAACAATTTATCTTTGGTCAACTCAATATCAAAATAGATTGGCTCAACATTATGACCTTTAATAGGGCCTTCAGCATTTTCAAAATTTCCAGCTATAACTTTAACCTGTTTCTCTTTATCTTTATGAACACTCATTTTCTCTGCATCTATGTAAATATATTCAGGCTTACTCATTTTTAATTTTGCCGGCATATTAATCCATAATTGAAATCCATGAAGTTTACCTTCTTTCATCGCGGGCATCTCGGAATGAATTATTCCACTTCCGGTTTTCATCCACTGAACATCTCCTGCAGTCATTCTTCCTTCACCCCCGGTGCTATCTTTATGCTCAAAATCTCCAGCTAACATGTAGGTTACTGTTTCAATTCCTCGATGTGGATGGGGTGGAAAACCTGCAATGTAATCCTCACTATTCTCTGATCCAAACTCATCTAACATCAAAAATGGATCAAAATAACTTGGTTCTACACCAATACTTCTTTTTAATTTAACTCCCGCACCATCAGATGCAGGGATAGGGTCAATAATTTTACTGATTTCAATGTTTTTCATTTCAACGATATAAGAATTTATTAGAGTATATCAAGTAACTCTCCAAGTTGTTTAATTTGATGTTTAGGTGAATAGTCAAGTTTATCAAAAATATTGTTATTTCTATTTACCCAAATAGAATTATATCCATAATTCCCTCCACCTGATACATCCCATGTGTTTGAACTCAGAAAATAAACTTCATTTTTTTCAATTTGATATTTATTTATAGGCATATCATAAACTTTAGAGTCTGGTTTATAAATTCCAACTTGTTCTATTGAAAAAAGATCATCAAACACATTTTCTAAATTATTACTTTTAACTAATTCGTTTAAAAGAGAGGGAGTTCCGTTTGAGAGAATAGCCAGTTTAAAATTTTTTTCTTTAAGTTTTATTAAAACTTCATCCACTTCTTCATATGGAGAAAGAGATTTATAAAGATCCAATAGTTCATTTTTCATCGTAGGATCTATTTTGTAAGTTTTCATAGATTTATCCAAACTATCTTCCGTAATTTGCCAAAAATCTTTGTGCCTTTTCATTAAACTTCTAAGCCAAGTATATTCTAGCTGTGTTGTTCGCCAAAAGTTTGCAAAGCCTTCCCATTTATCACCAATTTTATCTTTACATTTTTCTGCAGCCGAATTGACATCAAATAGAGTACCGTATGCATCAAAAATTATTGCTTTAATATTTTTCATAAACTAATTTATTAATATGAGTAACATTAGATTATTTTTTCCAAAAAGTTTATCTATTAATTTGTCAGACAAGCTGGATAAGTCACAATCTCATTATGTTTCAAAAGTTATGAGGATTAAAGAGAACGAAGTTTTTTCTTTATTTAATAATAGTGGAGAATGGCAGGCAAAAATTTTAGCTATTTCAAAAAACTTAGTTGAATTTAAAATTACCAAACAATTAAGAAAAGTAGAAAACTCTAAAGAACTTTGGTTAGCTTTTTCTCCTATTAAATCTAATTACTTTAATTTTATGATTCAAAAAGCAACTGAATTAGGAATTACAAAATTCTTACCTATTATATTTGACCGAACAATGGTTAGAAAAATAAACAAAGAAAGATTAGAAAAAGTTATAATAGAAGCAGCTGAACAATCGAATAGAATTCAAATTCCAAAGATTGATCAACCACAAAATCTTAATAGTTTTTTAAATAAGAATGATGTGAATTTGATTTTAACAGATCTTAATTCAAGTAACAATAAGTTAGATCTAAAAAAATTCAGTAGTAAACCAACTTGCATCGTGGTAGGTCCAGAAGGAGACTTTACTGAGCTTGAAAGAGAAGAGATTCTCTCTTACAAAGGTGTTCAAGCCATAAAAATTAATGAAAATATCCTTAGATCTGAAACTGCAGTTATTTCTGCCATATCGATCATAAATTACGCTATTAATTGATATTTTGTCGCGAAAACTAAAGTGTAATTTTTTTAAAGACAATCTATATAGTGATTAAAAATGAATAAATTTTTAATAATAATCTCATCTCTTTTTGTAACCTCAACTGTGTCAGCTGATCAGCCGAAAGATTGGCAATTAGGTTTTCAAAATGCAGCTTCCGAGTCTATGAGAGATATTGTTAACTTTCATGATAATCTTCTTTTACCAATTATAATTGCAATAAGCGTATTTGTTTTATTTTTAATGATTTATGCATGTATAAGATTTAGAGCATCAGCAAATCCAGTTCCTTCCAAGAGAACACACAATGTTGCTGTTGAAGTTTTATGGACATTAATTCCGTGCTTAATTTTAATTGTGATGGCAGTGCCTTCATTTAAAATTTTATACAAACAAGACACCATTCCAAAAGCAGAGGTTACAGTGAAGGCAGTTGGGTATCAGTGGTACTGGGGTTATGAATATCCAGATGAAAATATAATTTTTGATTCTTACATGATTGAAGATAAAGATCTAAAAGAAAATCAACCAAGATTATTAGCCGTAGATAATGAGCTTGTAGTACCAGTAGATAAAGTAGTTAAAGTATTAATTACTGCAAACGATGTATTGCACGCGTGGGCATTACCATCATTCGGAGTTAAAAGAGATGCTGTGCCAGGTAGAATTAATGAAACTTGGTTTAAAGCTGAAAAAGTTGGAACTTATTATGGTCAATGTTCTGAACTTTGTGGAATTAAACATGCGTTCATGCCAATAACAGTCAGAGTTGTTTCTGAAGAAGAATATAATGAGTGGCTTATGGATGCTAAAGTAAAATTTGCAAAAGAAGTAATTGAAGAGGATCAATTTAAAAGACTAGCGAGTAAATAATTATGTATACACAGACTGCATCACACGACGATCACACTCCAACTGGTTGGAAGCGTTGGGCTTATTCAACCAATCACAAAGATATTGGAACAATGTATTTAATTTTTGCAATTATTGCAGGTGTAATCGGGACAGCTTTTTCAGTTTTAATGAGAATGGAGTTGATGCATCCGGGAGATGGTATCTTAGGTGGCAATTATCATTTATATAATGTTTTAGTAACTGGTCATGGATTGATCATGATTTTCTTTATGGTTATGCCAGCAATGATCGGCGGTTTTGGTAATTGGTTTGTTCCAATTATGATTGGAGCCCCAGATATGGCGTTTCCAAGAATGAATAATATTTCATTTTGGTTACTACCCACATCATTTATTTTGTTAATTATGTCTATTTTCATGGAAGGGCCTCCAGGTCAAACAGGAGTCGGAGGTGGATGGACTATTTATCCTCCTTTATCATCTTCAGCTGGACAACCTGGTCCTGCAATGGATTTTGCTATTTTAAGTTTACACTTAGCAGGTGCTTCATCAATTTTAGGAGCGGTAAACTTTATTACAACGATTTTAAATATGCGAACTCCAGGCATGACTTTACATAAAATGCCTTTATTTGCTTGGTCAATTCTAGTTACAGCGTTTTTATTATTGTTATCTTTACCAGTTTTAGCAGGAGCAATTACAATGCTTTTAACTGATAGAAATTTTGGAACAGCTTTTTTTGATGCTCAAACTGGAGGAGACCCAGTTTTATTCCAACATTTATTTTGGTTTTTTGGACACCCTGAAGTTTATATTTTAATTTTACCTGGCTTTGGAATGATCAGTCATATTGTTTCAACATTTTCTAAAAAACCTGTATTTGGGTATTTGGGAATGGCTTATGCTATGGTTGCAATCGGAATTGTAGGTTTTGTTGTATGGGCTCATCATATGTATACAGTTGGTTTAAGCACAGATACAAAAGCATATTTTTTAGCCGCCACAATGATTATTGCAGTTCCAACTGGGATAAAAATATTTTCGTGGATAGCAACGATGTGGGGAGGCTCTATATCATTTAAAACTCCAATGGTTTGGGCATTAGGCTTTATATTTTTATTTACAGTAGGTGGAGTTACAGGCGTTGTGCTAGCTAACGCAGGTGTAGATACAGCAATGCATGACACTTATTATGTTGTTGCGCACTTTCACTATGTTTTATCTTTAGGAGCAGTTTTTGCAATCTTTGCAGGGTTTTATTATTGGTTTGGAAAGATGTCAGGATATGAATATTCAGAGTGGATGGGACAACTACATTTTTGGTTAACTTTTATTGGTGTTAATTTAGTATTTTTCCCTCAGCATTTTTTAGGCCTTGCTGGTATGCCAAGAAGATATGCTGATTATCCAGATGCTTTTGCAGGATGGAATTACATTTCATCAATAGGATCATATATTTCAGTTTTAGGTTTAGTTGTATTTTTCGCAAACCTAATTTACGCATTTTCAAAGAAAAAAGCAGCAGCCCAAAACCCTTGGGGTGAGGGAGCCACAACTTTAGAATGGACTGTGCCATCACCACCAAATTTCCATACCTTTGAGGAGTTACCGAAATTTGAAGACGATGAAAGTATTGAAAAATCTACGAGTTAAGTATTAATTTAGATTTTTTAAACACAAAACTAATGATCAAGTCTAAATTAAAAAACAGAAATTTAAGTCAGGAAGACGTATTTAATTTATCTGAATTATTTAAACTAATGAAGCCAAGAGTGATGTCATTAGTTATTTTTACTTGTGCTGTAGGCTTATTGATGGCACCAAATATTATTCCAACTAAGGACGCAATCATTGGTATTATTTTAGTTTCAATAGGTGCAGGAGCAGCAGGTGCACTTAATATGTGGTACGAATCTGATTTAGATGCACTTATGTCTAGGACTTGTTTGAGGCCAATACCAACCGGAAAAGTAAATAAAAATCAGGCATTAGTATTTGGTATTACGTTATCAATATTTTCTGTAATAGCATTAGACTATTTTGCTAACAGAATATCTGCTTGCATATTGTTGTCTACAATCTTGTTCTATGTTTTCGTCTATACAATTTGGTTGAAGAGAAAAACTCCACAAAATATAGTAATTGGAGGTGCTGCCGGCGCTTTGCCACCAGTAATTGGTTGGACCATTGCCACTAATTCACTTTCATTAGAGCCGATAACATTTTTCCTAATAATTTTTTTTTGGACCCCATCCCATTTCTGGGCTTTAAGCTTATACAAATCTGATGATTACAAAAGAGCAAAAATTCCAATGCTTCCTTTAACTAATGGAATAGAAAGCACAAAATTAAATATATTTATTTATTCAATGCTGATGTTACCAGTCATTATCTTGCCTTACGCTATCGGCTTTGTTAGTTTAGTTTTTTTAGTACCTTCTTTAATTTTAACACTTTACTATAACTATCTATGTTTTGAACTTTACAAATTTAAGAAAAACAAATTTGATTCGAAAAAAGCAAAAACTATTTTTGGATATTCAATTTTATATTTATTTTTAATATTTGTTCTTTTTTTGATTGATAAAATTTTATGATGACACCTGATAAAAAAACAAAAAAAAAGAATATTTTAACAGCTATAGCAATTTTAGGTTTTATGGTTTTCTTGTTTCTATTTACTTTATATAACGTTGGAGTTTTTGACAGACAGATATGATTAGAAAAAAAACATTAACACCAATACTACTTGCAGGAATATTTTGTTTGATGCTCGGTTTATCTTTTGCTGCAGTACCACTTTACGATTTATTTTGCAGAGTAACAGGTTTTGGTGGAACAACACAAGTTTCTAAAGAACCACCAAAAATGGTTTTAGATAAAGTTGTAAGTGTTAGATTTGATACCAATGTAAATAATCTTACGTGGGACTTTAAGGCTAAATCTAATGTAATAGATGTTAAAGTTGGTCAAGTTAACAAAATAGAGTTTGAAGTAGAAAATTACGGAGATGATACTACTTATGGTGTTGCTAGTTTTAATGTTTCACCTGCAAGTTTTGGAAAATACTATAGTAAATTAGGTTGTTTTTGTTTTGAAAAGCAGGAGCTGAAAGCTGGAGAAAAAGCAACTTATGTTATGACTTTTTATTTAGATCCAGAACTTGTAAATGATCCAACCGTAAAAAATTTACAGGACGTAACTATGTCGTATACTTTTTTCTCGACAGATTACTATAAACAATCATAATCACGAAAAATGTCAGCTCAAAAAAAACACGATTATCACTTAGTAGACCCAAGTCCTTGGCCTATCTATGTATCTTTCTCATGCTTAGTATTAGCAATAGGAACAATTTTTTACATGCACAACGATGTTTCGTGGGGAATGTATCTTGGGTTAGCGCTAGTTGTTTATGGAGCCTATATGTGGTTCAGAGATGTTGTGATTGAAGCAGAACATCAAGGTCATCATACTCCTGTTGTGCAAATTCATCATCGATACGGAATGACACTGTTTATTGCATCAGAAGTGATGTTCTTTGTAGCTTGGTTCTGGGCATATTTTGATGCAAGTTTATTCCCAAACGAGTTTGTTGGAAATGTTTGGCCTCCAAAAGATATTGAAACTTTCGATCCATGGGATATTCCTCTAATTAACACTTTAGTGCTGTTGTTATCTGGAACTACAGTTACTTGGTCCCATCATTCATTGTTAGAGGGTGATAGAAAAGGATTTATTCAAGGATTAACAGCGACAGTTGTTCTTGGTTTCTTTTTTACATTGCTACAAGCATACGAATATCACCACGCTACTTTTGATTATTCAGGTCACATTTATGGAGCAGTTTTTTACATGGCTACAGGTTTCCACGGATTTCACGTAATAGTTGGAACAATATTTTTAGCTGTTTGTTTATGGCGAGGAAAATTAGGTCACTTTACTAAAGACCATCATTTTGGATTTGAAGCGGCAGCTTGGTACTGGCATTTTGTTGATGTAGTTTGGTTATTCTTATTTGCTGCAATTTATATTTGGGGAAGTTAATTTACAACTCTTGAAGAATAAATTTTTATTTTCAGTATTTGTTTGGTTTATAATTCTTGTTCTTTTCTCATTAGGTTTTTGGCAAATTTATAGACTAAATTGGAAGTTAGATTTAATAAATCAAATTGAAAATTCTCTAAAAAATGATCCTATAGAATTAACTCAAACCAATAAAAAAAACTATTTAAGAATAAAAACGTCTGGTCAAATTGATTTTGATAATCAAATTTATTTATATCATTTGAATGAAAAAGGAAAACCTGGGTTTGAAGTAGTGAACCCAATATTGATTGAAAATGAAAACTTTTTAATTAACAGAGGCTGGATACCTTTTGATAAAAAAGATCAACCAGAAATCAATCAAATCAATCAAAATGAAATACTTGGAACTTTAATGTTACAAACCAAGTCAAGTATGTTTAAGCCTCAAAATGAAATTAAAAAAAATTATTGGTTCACCCTTGATAGAGATGACATTTTTAATCAGACTGGAAGAAAATTTTCTAATTATATTATTTATTTAAATGGAAACTATAAAATACCAAAGCCAAGAGTGATCACTGCAAAAATTTCAAACAACCATAAAAAGTATGCAATTACTTGGTTTTCAATGGCGATTTCAATTCTTTTAATATATCTATATTTTAGAAAAAAAAATTATTAGATGAAGTATATAAGCACAAGAGACAAATCAAAAAACTTTGAATTTAAAGATGTTTTTCTTAAAGGTCTTGCTGATGATGGTGGTCTTTTCATCCCAGAGTCTTTACACAAATATTCAGAGTCTGAAATAGGTGATTTTAAAAAACTTAGTTATTCAGATTTAGCAAAAAAAATTATTTATCCATTTATCGGTAATTTTACTTCACAGGGTGAGTTAAGTAAAATAATAGAAAAATCCTACTCAGTTTTCAGAAAAGATAATGTTATTGATCTTATTAAAGTGGGCGACCGTTCCGTGCTTGAATTGTTTCATGGTCCAACCTTAGCTTTTAAAGATGTTGCAATGCAACTCCTGGGTAATTTTTATGAATTTTATTTAAATAATGAAAATGAAAAGATTAATATTGTTGTTGCCACATCAGGAGATACTGGTGCAGCTGCCATTGATGCAATTAAAGGGAAAAAAAACTTAAATATATTTGTTCTTCATCCTCA
Organism: Pelagibacteraceae bacterium AG-430-E20; assembly: GCA_003209915.1. GTDB lineage: Bacteria > Pseudomonadota > Alphaproteobacteria > Pelagibacterales > Pelagibacteraceae > Pelagibacter. Next base: position 56,144 of record QCOF01000005.1, read on the forward strand.
TAACCGTATTTCACCTGTTCAAAGAAAATTAATGACAACTGGAAAAGATGAGAATGTATTTAATATTGCTGTAAAAGGTAATTTCGATGATTGTCAAAATTTAGTTAAATCCATGTTTTCAGATAAAGAATTTTCTAATCAGATAAACATGTCTGGTGTTAATTCAATTAATTGGGCACGAATTATTGCGCAAAGTGTATATTATTTTTATTGTTATTTTTTAGCCGAGGATGACAATCAGCCAATAAATTTTTCAGTACCAACTGGAAATTTTGGAGATGTATATGCAGGTTATTTGGCGAAGAAGTTGGGTCTTCCAATTAATAAATTAATAGTAGCTACAAATCAAAACGATATTTTACATAGAGCTATATCCAAAGGCAAATATGAAGCCGAACATGTCTCTGAAACAATTTCTCCAAGTATGGACATTCAAATTGCAAGTAATTTTGAGAGATTAATTTATGATTTAAATAATCATGATAGTTCACAAACTTTAGATGATATGAAAAATATCAAACAGAATGGCAAATATACAATTGATGTTGAGAAATTAAAAAAAATTAATCAAGATTTTTTATCTGCAAGAATAAGTGAGCAGGAAACGCTTGATGTGATAAAAAATATCTATGAAAAATTTAATATGGTTTTAGATCCACATACAGCTATAGGATATGGAGCTTTTGACAAGCACGATTTAAAAGGAAACAATATTGTTCTTGCAACTGCACACCCATGTAAATTTCCAGATGCAATTTTAAAAGCTATAAACTTAAAATCTGATTTACCAGATGAATTAAAGTTTATTTTGGATGAGAAAGAAAATTATGGTATAATTGAAAATAATCTCAAAGAAATTAAACAATATATTTTAGGAAAAATTAAATGAAAATTAAAGAGGGGGATAAAATTCCAAATTCAGAATTTTACCATTTAGACGAAACTGGTGCACCAAAAAAAATATCTACTTCGGAGTTATTTGACAACAATAAAACTATAGTTATAGGAGTTCCCGGGGCTTTTACTAAAGTTTGTTCCGCTAAACATTTGCCAGGTTATGTTAACAATTTTGAAGTTGCTAAACAAAAAGGGATTACAAAAATTATTTGTGTTTCAGTAAATGATCCTAATGTAATGAAAGCTTGGGGTGACAGCCAAAAGGTAGAGGACAAGATTTTTATGGCAGCAGATCCATACTGTGAATTTACTAAATCAATTGGCGCAGATATTGACAGATTTGACAGAGGTCAAGGAACGCGATCAGCAAGATATACTATGCTGGTTGAAAATAATATCGCAACTAAGATAAAAGCTGAAGAAGATACAGCGACCTGTGAGATGTCAGCTGCAGAGAATTTTTTAGATTCAATTTAAATTAGCTGCTTTTTTAGCCATCATATCCACTTCTTCATTTAGAGGATCTCCGGCATGTGCTTTAACCCAATTCCATTTAATGTTTAAGGTTTGGTTTAATTTATATAATTCAAGCCATAAATCTTTGTTTTTAACATTCTCTTTTTTTGATGTTTTCCAGTTATTTAATACCCAAGTATTAATCCACTCAGTAATTCCACTTTTTACATATTTTGAATCTGTAAATATCTCTATTGGATCTTTTGAGTTTATATTTTTCAAGGCATTAATTGGAGCCATAAGTTCCATTCTATTATTTGTCGTATTTTTTTCATTTCCACTAATTTTTTTAATTTCTCCATTCATATTGATTATTGCAGCCCATCCACCATTTCCTGGATTCGACAGGCAGGAACCATCTGTATAAATTTTTATCATCTAGGTAAATAATCTTTATAAGAATCTAAACTATTATGTGTAAGTAGTTTTTGATAATACTCGTTAGGATTTTTAATCTTTATTAAAGCTGTTTTAGGAGTGTTAGAATAATCATAAAGTCTAGTTAATAAGTAACGCAAAGCTGCCCCTCTACATAGGACATTAATAGCATTTTTTTCTCTAGAAGAAATTTTCTTAATACTCTCATAGCCTTTAATTAAACTTTTAATTTTTTGTTTATTCATTGAAAATTTTTTACCCTTTAGGTCAAAACATAGAGCATTAATACAAATTGCAATTTCATACATAAAATAATCGTTTCCAGCAAAGTAAAAATCTATAATTCCAGAGAGTTTATTTTTTTTAAAAAAAATATTATCAATAAATAAATCTCCATGAATAATTCCATTTGGTAATTTTTTTGGCCAATACTTATTAATATTCTTTAAATTATTTTTCAAAAAAAGATCTATTTTTGAGAATTTATTATCTTTAAACTTAATACTTTTTAATAAAGGGTTAAGATTTTTAATACCCATTGAATTTTTTCGATAAAGTTCTAGTTTTTCAGTAACCAAATGCATTTGCGCAGTGGTTTTGCCAATAGTGTAACAATCTTTGATATTGAGTTTTTTTTTGTCTTTTCCCTCTAAAAAAGATACGATACAGGCAGTCTTTTTTTTTAATTTTATTAGATAACTATCACTTTTGGTTCTTAAAGGTTTAGGACAATTTATTTTAGAACTATTTAATTTGTCCATTAGTTTCATAAAAAAAGGGACTTCTTTGTTTGAAACTCTTTTTTCAAAAATTGTTAAAATAAATTTTTTATTTTTTGATTTTAATAAATAATTGGTATTTTCAATTCCTTGCTTAATCCCTTGAAAGCTAATAATTTTTTCAATTTTAAAATTAGTATTTATTAGTTTAATATCACTTTTATCAATTTTTGTATAAACAGCCATTTAATTTAATTTATTAGGAACTTTAAAAACTACGTTTTCTTTTATTATTTCAACTTCATTTATTTTAATAGTGAATTTATTTTTCAAAGCATTTATAAAGTTTTCAACTAAAACTTCTGGAGCTGACGCACCTGATGAAATACCTATAGTATTAAATTTTTCTATTTCATTATATGGAATTTCACTTTCCGAATGAATTAAGTGTGCATTTTCACATCCAGATTTTTTTGCAACTTCAACCAGTCTTACTGAGTTTGAAGAATTTCTACTTCCAATTACAAAAAACATATCACATTGTTTTGCTATATTCTTAACTGCAGCCTGCCTATTGGTTGTGGCATAACAAATATCTTCCTTCATCGGTTCTTTCATTGATGGATATTTATTTTTTAGGATTTTTATTATTTCCTTGGTGTCATCTACTGATAATGTTGTCTGAGTTATATAAGCAATTTTATCATTTTTTACAGCATGGTAATTTTGAGCCTCATCTTCATTCTGTACTAGTCTAACCGCACCATCTGGGAGTTGTCCCATAGTTCCAATTACTTCTGGATGGTTTTTGTGTCCAATTAAAATAATTTGATATCCTGCTTTATTAAGATTTTCCGCTTCTCTGTGAACTTTTGAAACCAAAGGACATGTTGCATCAACATAAGTCATTTTATAGTTTTTAGCATCTTCTGGTATTTTTTTTGGTACACCATGAGCAGAAAAAATAACGGGTCTAGTTTTGTCCTTTATTTCCTCAAGCTCTTCAACAAATATAGCCCCTTTATTTTTTAGATCATCAACAACATGTTTGTTATGAACAATTTCATGTCGAACATAAACTGGAGCACCAAATTTTTGAATTGATTTTTCAACAATTTCAATTGCCCTTTCAACACCTGCACAAAATCCACGTGGTGCAGACAACAAGATTTTTAATTCTTTATTTTTCATTTTTTTCTAAAAAATATTCCAGCAATATATGTGGAAAGGTTAAAGACGCCAAACCTATAAAAATTATTTTTAATATTGCACTATTTAATTCATAGACATTATAAAGGAAATAAAGACCCAACACAGAGAAAATGGCAGTCAAAACTGTTAATGGAAAAGCTTTTTGAGCAAATAATTTTAAACCATTTTTTAGATTGGAACTATCCATTTCTATAGCAAGTGAAATAGTGTGCCTAATGGAATGTAAAAAACAAAAGTAAATAGTAAATGCAACTAGAGGTGACAAGTAATAATTTAAAATTATAATTGAGAAAAAATCCAAAAAAATTGCAAATTTTTTAATATTAAATTCTCTTAAAAATAAAATGATACTTGATAGCGCACTTAAACCAATAGCTATTTCAATTATTTTATACTTTTCAATAAAACCTAAACTTGAGTAAAATTGCTCACTATTGATTAGTAACATTTTAAATATTGTCACTGTCTCATCAAAATTGAAGTACAAAGGTGTAATAATAATCAATATGCCTCTAAAAAAATAAAGTATTGAAATTAAGTTTGAGTTTTTGTTAATTAAAAATTGCGTATCTTCTTTACCAAAATGAAACGAAGCAACAGCCAAAAAAACTATTAAAGTAATAGCTGGCACAATTGTCCATACCAATATCACTGAGAGAGCCAATAATATATAAATTAAATAAAAAATATAAAATTTTTTAATATTTAAAATTGTAAGAAGTTTTTTACCTTTTAAATGATCTAAGGCACCGTGAGAAACACCTATGGTTAATATAAGTAGAAAACAAAATAAGGTTGATATATTTAAATCTGTAAATTTAAATACTACTACTGAAAATACATTACAAAATAAAAAAAATATAAAAGAGTGATTTAGATTTATTTTTTTTATTTGAGAGTTCATTTCAGAACAATTCTCTCAAAAAAACCAGTTTTGGCATCTTTAAAATAATAGAGAAGTCCTCATAGATATTACTTTTATTTGATAAAAAATTGATAACTGTGCTTGGAGAACAATTAAACATTTTAAAGAATATCTCTGGCATTTTGCCTGAATTTTTTTTTAATACTTTTAAAAATATATTATCTAAGAACTTATATTTTGAATTTATAGTAAAATTGTCTACTTTTTCGATATTTTCAAAATTTTCTCTAATATATTTACTTTGGTCTTGAATATTCATAAAGGTATATCCGGTACTTAATCTAGTCATACCTCCTGCAGTACCAATTTCTATTTGATTCATTTTTTTTATATTTTTGGGATGGAATAGTGGGATTGCACCAGTTTCTTTAAATTTAATCTCATAATTTTTTATTTTTAATTTACTTTTAATATAATCTTCTAGCTGAGTTGAATAATCTTGGTTTGATGGATGATTTAGATTGGAGACCCAAGTTGTCTCTACAAGTGCCTTTTTTTTTGAAAAGGGCAAGGTATAAAAAAAGTGTACACTATCTCTTTGATCACAATCAAAATCCATTAAGTTAAATATTTTATCATCAAAAACATCTTTACTTGTTTCAATCTCAATACCTGAAAAATGTTGCCATAAGTCATTTTTACTATCAGAAACGTCACAGACACTGTTGAACACAAATGCATTTTCAGTACTGATTTCATTTATATTCTTAAAAAAATGAATATTACTATTTTTTTTTAAGGTGTTGATTATCTTTTGGTAAAATAGGCCACTATCAATAGATTGATAAGGAAAGTTATCACATTCTATGTATTTAGTTTGATTAGTTATATTGATAGAAAAATTACTCCAGCTGTGCTTTACACAATCTTCAAAATTATGAGCTGCAACTTTCCAAAAAGACCAGGTTTTATCTCTAATATAATCGTGTCTAGGTTCAATAATTGCTAATGTTTTATTTTTGAATTTTTCATGAATTTCTAATTCATATGCCAAAGATAATCCAGCGCAACCACCTCCAATAATTACATAGTCAAATTCTCTCATCTAATTTAATTTCTTCATTAATTAAATAATGGTCATGATCAATATTATCATCATTTTTATTGGTTAATACAAGCTTAAGTAAATCAATTATTGCAAGTAATGTCTCAACTATTTTTTCTACATTATTGACATAAATTTTTCCTGATTTTTTATAATTTTCAAAGTTTTTTTTATTTAAAATTTTGTAACCAATTTTTCTATAAACTCTTCTTGCAACTAAAATAGAAAATCTAAAACTTAAGGGTATTTCTTTAATTGAGTTAAAAGAATTTTCATAAAATTTTTCTGATAATTCAATTGTAGATTTTATATTTTCGAAATTCTGATCAATGTAGATCCTGTTATTATTAAAATCTTCAATTACATCTCTTGAAATATTTGTTAATTGCATAGCGATACCAAGATCAATTGCAGATTTTAAAGAATTTTTTTTATTTACCTTTAGTATTTTGGCCATCATTAGTCCTACGGTACCTGCTACTCGATAAGAATAAATTAATAATTCTTTTTCCGTAGTAAATTTTACTTGTTCTTTGATATCTGAATTGACGCCATCAAATAAATCATGAATAATTCTAATTGAAATATTATATTCGGAAATTAAATCCCAAATATTTTTAATTATTGGATCATTGAAATTTTTATTTTCAAAATTATCTTTAAATTTTTCAAATTTCTCTTTTTTATCTGTAATAGTGTTTTCATCATCTGCAATATTATCAGCCACTCTGCAAAAATCGTAAAGGGCTGAACATTTTTTGTAAGTATTTTTTGGTAAAAAAAAACCAGCCCAGTTAAAAGATTTTGCGTATTTTGCTAGATAATTTTTAGCAGACATTAAAGAAGTTTATCCAAGACTTTTGCTGAAGATAACACCCCGGGTACTCCAGCTCCTGGGTGTGTTCCAGCTCCAACAAAATAAAGTCCGTCATAAATTTCAGATTTATTGTGAAATCTAAAATATGCAGATTGAGTGAATTTAGGCTGAATTGAAAATCCAGATCCAAATTTTGTGTTTAACTCTTTTTCGAAATAATCTGGCGTTAAATAAAAGTCAGCCACAATATTTTCTCTAAGATTTGGCATTAAATCTTTTTCCATTTTATCAATTACTAAATTTTTCATGTTTTCACCTTCAGTTTGCCAATCGATTTTAGATTGATTATTTGGAACTGGTACTAGAACATAAAAACAGTCATTTCCCTCCGGCGCCATTGATTTATCAGTTGCAGAGGGTCTGTGGAGGTAATAGCTAATATCGTTATTTAATTTCTTATTATTAAAAATATCTTCTAGATGTTCTTTGTATTTATTTCCAAACTTAATTGTATGATGCTCAACATCTTCATAAACCTTTTTTGTTCCAAAATAGTACACGAAAAGACCCATTGAATATTCCATTCTTTTCTTTTTCCAATTAAAAATAAAAGAACCTTGGCCATTCATTTTTTGCATTTTTTCGTAAAAAGCAGGTGGATCTGCGTTACATATAACGTTTTCAGCCTCAATTATATCTTTGTCATTTAATTTGACCCCGGTAATTTTATTACTTTTTGAAACGATCTCTGTTACCTCACTATTTTTGATTATATCAATTCCTTCCTCTTGCATGAGTTTCTCAAGTCCTTTGATAATATTTCCTGTACCCCCCATAGAATAATGTATTCCCCATTTTTTCTCCAAGTAGAGTATTAACCCATAAATTGAGGTTGTGGTAAATGGATTACCTCCGACCAAGAGTGGATGCATACTGAGCATTCTTCTTAATTTCTCATTTTTTATGAATGTGGATACTAATGAGTAAACTGATTTATAACTTTTAAGTTTCAACAGTGCAGGAAGTTGCTGCATCATTACAAAAGGTTTATCGAAAGGGACATCTGCCAATTCTGTAAAACCTTTATCAAATATCTTTTTGGTAAAGGCTACTAGTTTTTGATACCCTTTAACATCATCTTTATTTATATTTTTTATTTGTTTAATCATACTGGCCTCATCACCAGAATAATTAAATTTATTTTTATCTTCAAAAATAAATTGATACCAAATTTTAAGTGGAGATAATTCAATGTAATGTTTAGGATCTTTTTTAAACAATTCAAATAACTCATTAATCAAGTATGGCGCTGTAATAACTGTTGGCCCACCATCAAATGTAAAACCATTTTTTTTAAATACCCTGGCTCTCCCCCCTAGGTCAGGATGTTTTTCAATTAATTTAACCTCATGTCCTTTTGCCTTCAGGCGCAAAGCTGCAGCAATGCCGCCAAATCCAGATCCAATCACTATAGAATTCATATCAATAATTTATAGTTTTTTTGGGAAATTGTAAGTTTATTATGAGCTAATTTTTTTTAGCTGCTCTTTAGTCTCATCTAAATTTTTTTGAAATACAGTATCGAGTTTTGATTTATCTACTGATGTAGATATAATTTTTTTAACAGAGTCGACTGCTATTTTAATTGAAGCATCTTTAATCTCTTTAATAGCTGCTTCTTTCATTTGACTTATTTTATTTTCAGCAAGGTTTTTTTTGATCTCAGAAGATTTGTGGAACTTATCGTTCAATTCTATCACTAATTTATCCGAGTCTTTTTTTGCTTCATTTAAAATTTCATTCCTAACAGTTTGAGCTGTATCTAACTTTTTTTGTGCATTATCTAACAAATTTTTTGCTTCAGTTCTTAATTTTTCACTTTCATCGATTTCATTTTTAATATCAGAAATCATTTTATCTAATATTTGAGAAATTTTTTGAGGAATTTTCAAATAAATTAAAGCACCAAAAAATATTACAAATGATACTGCTACCCAAAATGTTGCATCAATTACCATAGTATTTATCCCCATTTCTTCTTGATAGATCATCAACAATTGCAGATATACTGCTGCTGTTAACTCCAGAACCAATAAGTTTTTCTAACAGTTCTGAGGAAGTCTCAATTGCTATTTTGTTTATTTTATCAGGGGCGCTAACTCTTAGAACTTCTATTTCTTTTTCAGCTTTATTGATCTCGTCATCAATTTGCTGATCCAAAACTTCTTTTTTTGCCCCTATATCTTTTAACGTCTTTTCTCTTGTTTGATTGAATATATTTTTAGCTTCCATTTTGCTTTTTAATATAATTTCATCATATTCTTTTAGCTTAGCCTCGCCATCTTCTCTTTGTTTTTCTGCGGCCTCAATGTTTTCTAAAATTTGAGATTTCCTAGACTCTAAATTATTACTAATTTTTGGTAGTATGAATTTTGATAAAACAACATACATAATTCCAAAAGTAAGCACTAACCAAAAAATTTGAGAAATCCAAAACTCAGGATTTAATTGAGGCATACCTCCGCTTTCAGCTGCAAAAGCTTTTTTAAAAAATAAGAAGCTAAAAAATATCGACTGAAAAAATATTTTTTTAATCATTAATTTAAAACGCAAATAAAATGATCAATGCAACTACTAATCCGAATAATCCTGTAGCTTCCGCAAGAGCGAAACCTAAAAGCAAATTAGGAAACTGTTTTTGTGCTGCAGATGGATTTCTCATCGCCCCAGACAAATAATTTCCAAAAATTATTCCGATACCTACGCCGGCACCTGCTAAAGCAATTGCTGCTAAACCAGCTCCGATCATTTTTGCTGCTTCTAATTCCATTATTTCCTCCTTGGTTAATTAATGGTGTAAATTTAATGCATCATTTAAATAGATGCAGGTTAAGATTGCAAAAACATAAGCTTGAAGAAAAGCAACTAAGATCTCTAAACCTGTTAATGCAACCGAAAAACTCAGTGGAAGCCATCCACCAACTAATCCGAGACTTATCACAAAGCCCCCGAAAACTTTCATCATTGTGTGACCAGCCATCATGTTCGCAAATAATCGAACTGATAAACTAATTGGTCTACTTAAGTAAGATATAATTTCTATTACTACTATTAGGGGAAGTAGTACAGCTGGTACCCCACTAGGGACAAATAATTTTAGGTAACCAAATCCGTGCTTAATAAAGCCAATGACAGTCACTCCAATAAAAATAAATGCTGCTAAAATAAATGTAACGATGATATGACTAGTTACAGTAAATGTATAAGGGATCATACCAAACATGTTGCAAAATAAAACAAACATGAATAACGAAAATATAAAGGCAAAGTAAGGTTTTGCTTTAGATCCTGCTGTATCGCTTATCATTTTTGCAACAAACGTATAACTAAGTTCCGCAAGTAATTGCATTTTATTTGGTAATACTGAATTTCTTTTTGAGCCCAAGTTAAACACTAGTAAAATCGAAACTGTACTAATAATCATGAATAAACTGGCGTTTGTAAATGATATATCAAACGCTCCAACTTTTATTTCAGGTCCAATTCGATAAACATCGAATTGAGACATAGGGTTTGCTGCCATAAGTACTTATTTTTGCATATTTTTTGCAGATCTAATTACGTTAGTTATTCCGGCAACTACTCCCACAAAAAAAAATATTAATATAAACCAGGGTTTAGTACCAAAGGTCTTGTCAAAAATAAACCCAATAATTGTCCCTACAGCAACTGCAGCAACCAGTTCAGTGCTTAATTTAAAAGCTGTTCCAATAGGTGAGGGGTTGCTTTTTTTATCAAAAAGATTTTTCTTAGAAAGCTTGTTTTTTGCAATCTCTAGGCGAGTTTTGAGCGGATCTTTTGGCATTATTGAGTTTAGGCAACCATACTCTCTGCTTTTTGTAAATCAACCGCAACTAACTGACTTATACCCTTTTGAGGCATAGTTACCCCGTATAATCTATTCATTTTGGACATGGTTAAAGCATGATGAGTTACAATAATAAATCTAGTATTCGTTATTTTAGTTAATTCCTCCAGCAGACTGCAAAATCTTGTCACGTTCGCGTCATCTAATGGAGCGTCAACTTCATCCAGCACACAAATTGGAGATGGATTAGTTAAAAATACTGCAAATATCAATGATAGAGCTGTAAGGGCCTGTTCTCCTCCAGATAATAAAGTAATAGACTGTAATCTTTTTCCAGGAGGGCTAACCAGCATTTCTAATCCTGCTTCCAACGGATCATCAGAGTCCACCAATTCTAGTTTTGCATTTCCACCATTAAAAAGTTTGGTATAGACTTCATTAAACTTTCGATTAACTTTCTCAAAAGCCTCTATTAATCTTTCACGTCCTTTTTGATTTAACTCATTAATACTTTCTTTTAACTTCATAATAGCTGTTACTAAATCTGCACGATCTTGTTCCATCTTTTTAATCTCTTCCTCGTATTTACTAGTTTCTTCGTCTGCTTTTAAGTTTACAGAACCAAATCTTTCTCTTTCTTGTTTCTTTTTATCCAAAGCATCTTCTTGATCAACTGCGTTAGGAAGCTCATCAACACCGTTTAAATTTGAATTCTCTAAAACATTCTCTTCATTAAGGTTTAGCTCTGAACTAATACGGTCTAATAAATCACTTTTTCTTTTTTGAAGACCGTCAATAGTTGCCCCAGAACTAGCTTTTCTTTCCCTGATCTGTATTGATTGTTCTTGAATCTCATTTAATTCATTTCTTAGAGTTTCAATTTTTTTGTCAGTTTCATCAATTATTATCTCGTTATCAATTTTTTCCTTGTCAGAGATTCTTAAATTTTCTGAAATTTGACCTTTACGCTCTGCTTGTACCCTTGGTTGATTTTCTAAATCATTCAATTGTGATGATAATTTACTTTTTCTTTCAGTAAGTTCTGAAACCATTTTTTCTGAATTTGATAATAAATTTTTCCAACTTTCAATTTCTGTCTCAATAGTTTTAATTCTCTCATTTCTTTTTATAGACTCATTTTTGATAGACTGATTTTTACTATAAGCATCCGCATATTTTTCTTGCAGCAATTTTATATTTTGAGATTTTTCATTTACACTTAATAATTCATTTCTAGGCTTGTCATCTTTTAAATCACTCAAAAAATTATTAAGCTCCATGTTACATCTATCTAGCAAAGTTACTGCCTGATTGATTTCATTACTATCAATTAATTCTTTAACTCTTAGTATTGAATTTTGGACATTTTTGATTGGGCCCAAGCTAATGTTGATTGCTTGGTCAGCAAAGCTCTTTACAACATCATCAACAGCTTTTTGTTCATCTTTTAATTTGTCTTTTGCTATCTCTAGTTCCTCATTAGAAAGTTTTTCTGTTTCAAAATATTTAGAATCTGTTTCTATTAAATCTGATTTTTCCTCTTTTAGTCGTTTTTCATTAGAATTGGCGTCAATAATTATTCCTTTTTCTCTAGCGATATCTTCATCAAGAGTTTGAATTGATTTTTTAATGTTTTCGATTTCATCTTGAGTTCTTGTATTCTCTTCATCTAAGTTTTGAAGTTCAAGATTAAGTCTTTGAATTCTAGATAAATTTTCGATATTTTTTTCTCTAAGTGGTGAAACTTTATCTGTTGAAAGCTTTATTAGATTTTCTAATTCCGATATTTTAGTGTTGAAGCCTTCAACTTCCCCTTCAGCTTCGTTGTTTATTTCATTTTCTATCCTTATTTCTTTATCGATCTCAATCAATTTTAAATAATATAAACCAGCTTCTATTTTTTTTATTTCTTCAGATATAAGTTTGTATTTTGTGGCTTCCTCAGCCTGTTTTTGAAGATTTGCTAATTGCTTTTCTTGTTGTCTTCTTAGCTCATCAGCTCTTTTAAGATTATTTTCTGCAGCACCAAGTCTTAATTCAGCTTCGTGCCTTCTTACATGTAGTCCAGAAATACCTGCAGCTTCCTCCAAAATTGCTCTTCGATCAGTAGGTTTGGCAGTGACTAAACCTCCAATTCTTCCTTGACTAATTATTGATGGAGAGTGTGCACCAGTAGATAGATCAGCAAAAAACATTTGAGCATCCCTTGCTCTAACTTCTTTACCGTTAATATAAAATTTTGAACCTTTATCTTTTTCTATTTTTCTTTTAATTTGAATTTGATCATGATCTCGATATTGAACAGGACCTTCTTTATCTTTATTGTCAACTTCTATTGTAACTTCAGCAATATTCTTTGAGGCTTTATTTGAGGTACCAGAAAAAATTACATCTTCCATTCCAGATCCACGCATACTCTTTGCAGATGTTTCACCCATGGCCCATCTTAAAGATTCAACAATATTAGATTTTCCACAACCGTTAGGTCCAACAATACCAGTTAAGCCATCTTCGATTAAAAAATCAGCTTTTTCTGCAAAAGATTTAAATCCATTTAATTGGATTTTTTTAAACTCCATGCATTAACTTATATCAGTTTTTCAAGAGCTTTTTTTAAATTTTTATAATTAAGGGTTTTTTCAAACTTTTTGTTATTAATTATTATCGTAGGGGTAGCACTAACTTTGAAATTTTTAGCTCCATCGATTCGGTCATTTAATACAAAATCTTCAATTTGTTTGTTGTTTATACAGCTTTCAAAATCAATATTGAAACCCTCTTTTGATAAAAATTTTTGAAGATTGATATTTGCTTCCTCGATTGAACTTCCTTTTACCCATTTTTGTTGGTTGGCATATAAACTTTCTAGTATCTCCAAGTTTCCATCATTTTTACATTGAGCAACTTTTGAGGCATTAAAAGCAGCAATATCTAGTGGGAAGTGTCTAAATTCAATTTTTGCCAAACCTGTATCTAGATATTCTTTTTTTAATAAAGGATAGACGTCTTGATGAAACTTCGCGCAGTAACTACAGGTCAAAGATTCAAAAGCAATGATAGATATTTTTGCACTCTCATTGCCTACAAAAATTCTTTTTATTTCATTAGCCTGTGCACTCAAAGCACTGATCAAAAAAAATATTGAAATTAATAAGATTTTTTTCATTTTTCTCTAAACAATTTAGTTAATTCTAATAATGACTTTTTTATTTTTTCGTTTTTAACACTACTAATTTTATCTTTATATCTGTTAATTGTCACATTTTTTTTGTGAATTTCAATCTTGGGAGAATCTTTTTGTTCATCATCAAAACTAATAAATTTGAGTTTTTCAACAACTGAGTAACCAAAATAAGTATTCATTTTATTTAAGATTTCCTTTTTAGAATATTCCATATCAACTTCGTGACCTCTTTTGACCATTATTACTAATGTACTAACACCAAATTTATTTGAACTTTTAAATGTTTTTGGATAACAACACTTGAACAACTCATCACCTACAAGGTATTTCCAATTGTTCAGGGTTTCTGAATAAATGTGACCTTTTTTATTAATAATTCTTTTTACATTCTTCGGCAAAGTGTCTTTAAAAGATCTTAAGCCTTGAATGGAGACATTTCTCTGCTTAGTATTATTTTTAAATTGCATATGAAAGATCAAATAATAGCAAATAAAATTCTTAATTGGTATGACATTAATAAGCGAGTTTTACCTTGGAGAAAAAATTTATCTCAAAAAAAAAAGCAATATTACACTTTAGTTAGCGAGTTTATGCTGCAACAAACTCAGGTTGCAACAGTTATCCCATTCTTTAAAAGATTTATAAAAAATATTCCTGACTTAGAGGCTTTAGCAAATTTTGATAATCATAAACTAATTAAACTTTGGGAAGGGCTTGGCTACTATTCTAGAGTTAGAAATTTGAAAAAAACTGCACAAATAGTAGTAAAAAATTTTGATAAAAAACTTCCAAGAAAGTATTTAGACTTAAAATCTCTTCCAGGTATTGGTGATTACACTGCGAGTGCAATATCAGCTATAGCCTTCAATAAACGCATTATTCCTTTAGATGGAAATATTGAAAGAGTTCTTAAACGATACTTATACTTAAAAAAAGAAAATGAAATTAATAAAGAAAACCTAATCAAGAAAAAAAAAATCTTTGGGTATTCAAATAGGGCAAGTGATTATGCTCAAGCCTTAATGGAACTAGGAGCTTTAATCTGCAAACCAAATAATCCACATTGTGAACAATGTCCAATTTCAAATAAGTGTATTGCTTTAAAAAAAAAAGATTTCCTACTTACAAAAATCAAAAAAAAGAATAACAATAAATATTATTTATTAAAAGTTTATAAAGATAAAAGCAAATATCTTTTGATTAAAAATACTAAATTTAATTTTTTGAAAAATTTCAGTATTTTTCCCATGCAGGAATTATCAAAACCTTTAAGTTCAACAGATATAGTTAATTTCAAGATGTCAAATATGAATATGAATATAAAAATTGAACATAAAAATAAAGTAGGTTCATTGCCAACTTCCCATTGGATCGATCCTAAGAAGTTGAAAAACTACACATTACCAACTTTTACAAAAAGAATTGTTAGATACCTAGAAAGTAATAAATGAAAAAAATTGGAATTATAGGAGCAGGAATTTCAGGTTTATTTATTGCTAATTTATTAAAAGAAAATCCAAATTATCAAGTTACAATATTTGAAAAAAAGCACTCAATAGAGTTAGAAGATGGGTATGGAATTCAACTTTCAACCAATAGTATCAAGCTTTTAAACAAAATCGGATTTAATGAAATAGAAAAGAGGGAAAAGTTTAATCCTGAAAAAATTGATTTTTATGAGATTAAAAATCAAAAAAAAATATCTGATTTAAATATTTCTGAATACAATTCTGAAGATTGTAAATACACCACAATGAAAAGATCTATATTAGTTGAATTTTTAAAAAATAGATTAGATGACCAGGCTGTAAAATATGAACATAGCATTGAGAAAATTGAAAAAAAAAATGATCAAATAAATTTAACTTTTAATAACAATCAAAATTTTATTTGTGACGATCTAATTATTTCTGATGGTATTTTTTCTAAAGGAAAATCCTTAATTTCTAATAATCAAATTCAACCAACTTATAATAATTGTATTGCAATTAGAGGTAAAATCCCTCGGGCTAACCTAAATAATTTAAATGAAAAGAACATTTCTTTATTTGTGGGTCCAGATTTTCATTATGTTATTTATCCAATTGATAACAGTACAGGAGAATTCAATTTTATTGGTGTTTTAAAGCATCAATTAACTGCAAATGAGCTTAAAAACTATAGTCTTTTTGAGGAAAAAGCTTTTATTGAGGGAATTAAAAATAAATTACAAAATAAAATTTCTTCTTCAATTTTAAGTAACATAAATAATATCAAGTGCTTCCCAGTTTTTGTTAGTAAAGATTTTCATAAATCAGTTGAAAATATTCATCTTGTTGGAGACGCCTTTTTTGCCTTTCCACCTTCTTTTGCGCAAGGAGCCTCACAATCTATTGAAGGTGCATCAGAACTATTTGAAAGCATCATAAGTAGCAAAACTGATTATTATATTAACAGAGTTTCAAGAGTAAAAATGATTAATAATAGATCAAAACTAAATCAATTTGCTTTTCATGTATCAAATCCAATTATTGTGTTCTTTAGGAATCTGGGATTAAAAATATTAACTAAGAACAAAAAATTCTTAGAAAATTATTTAGGAAAAATTTACAATAATTAATTTTTTGAGATTAATCTTTGTCTCAAGTAGTCTATTGGATATATTCTGCCATTAATATCACAATGCCAATATGTCCATCCATTGCAACTTTCAGCACCTAAAATAGTAGCTGCAACTTTATGAATAGAGCCCTCAGATTGGTTATGCTTAATACTTCCATCTGCTAAAATTTTGGCATTAATTTCTTTCTTGTTATCAAAAATGTTAGTACCTGGCTTAATTATTCCAAGCTCCACTAATGATCCAAATGGTATTCTAGGTTTTGATCTATTATTTTTGAGAGTATCAAGTAAATCATCTTCAATAGGTTTTGCATTTTTAATTCTTTTTTTTGCAGCTTTGAAATAATTTTTTTCTTTTTCTATACCAAAATAATTTCTACCAAGTTTTTTTGCAACTGTTGCTGTTGTTCCTGAACCTAAAAAAGGATCTAAAATCATGTCATCTTTATTCGTAGACGCTAATAAAATTCTATGTAGTAAAGCCTCTGGTTTTTGAGTTGAATGTACTTTTTTGCCGTTTTTCCTCAATCTTTCTGCACCACTGCAAATTGGAAGATCCCAGTTTGATCTCATTTGTAAATCATCATTCAAACATTTTAGTGATTGATAATTAAATGTATATTTTGATTTTTCACTTTTAGATGCCCAAATCAAAGTTTCATGAGCGTTGGTAAATCGTGTTCCTCTAAAATTAGGCATAGGATTATTTTTATTCCAAATAACATCATTTAAAATCCAAAATCCTAAATTTTGAATTGCAGTTCCTACTCTAAAAATATTGTGATAACTTCCAATAACCCATATCGCTCCATCTTTTTTTAAAATTCTTTTACATTCTGATAACCACTCATATGTAAACTCATCGTATTTTTTAAAATTTTCGAAATGATCCCATTTGTCATTTACAGCGTCTACTTTAGTTCTGTTTGGTCTGACTAATTCACTTTTTAATTGAAGATTGTATGGAGGGTCTGCAAAAATCAAATCAAAAGTTTCACGTGGAATTTTTTTTAATTCTTCTAGGCTATCTCCATTAATAATTTTATTTTTGAAATCAGTTTTCATTTTTAAAAAATAATTAGACTCCAAATGGATTCTACGGTCAACCTGAGATTGAAATATTTAGACTCGATTTGTGTGGCTAAAATTTAAGATAACTAGATATTGTGTTTCTTAAGTTTTGATATTGGTGAGAACGTTTTTCTATGATGTTTGTTAACACCAAGCTTTTTTATTGCCTTTAAATGCTGGTTAGTTCCATAACCAAAATTTTGATCCCAATGATATCCTTTGTTCTTCTTTGCTAAAGTTTTTATAAAATTATCTCTTGTTACTTTAGCGATAATGGATGCTGCTGAAATGGAGGGTATTTTTTGGTCACCTTTTACTATTGCCCTTAAGTTGTAATTTTTTAAATCTGGTATTTTATTTCCATCAATTAAAATTTGCGAAGGTTTTTTTTTGAGTTTTTTTATTGCTCTTTTCATGGCAAGCAAGCTCGCTTGAAGAATATTTATTTTATCTATTTCTTTAACAGATGCTCTACCAGTAGCCCAAATAGAATTTTTTTTGATGTAATTAAATAAAATTTCCCTTTTTTCCTTAGTTAGTGTCTTAGAGTCTTTGAGTATCTTATAATTAACTGATCTATTTAAAATAACAGCTGCCGCATAAACTGGTCCAATTAAACTGCCTCTGCCAACTTCGTCTACACCTGCGATTATTTTCATTAAACTTTTAAATTTAAGTCTTTTATCTTCAATCTTATTTTTTTTAAATCCTCCCATGAGTATTTCTTATTCTCTGGAAATCTTATTAAGTATGATGGATTGAAGGTTATCATCAAAGGATAGGTTCGACCATTTAGTATGACCTCTTTCCATTTTCCTCTTTCACTCGAAATTTTACCGTTAATTCCTGCAACAGCTTCCATTGCTGTACTCCCCATTAAAATGACAATTTTGGGATCTATTATTGATATATGTTCCTTTAAAAATACAGAGTATCTTTTGATCTCTACTGATGTTGGTTTTCTGTCTTCTGGAGGTCTGAAATTTATTGAATAACTACAATATATACTTTTTCGTTTAATATTGATCGCAAGCAGCATTTTATCAAGCAGCTCTCCAACTTCGCCCATAAAGGTGCTAGCATTACTGTCTTCTTCTAAACTCGGGGCTTCACCAATTAACATTATAGGACTGTTAATGTTTCCATCCCCAAGAATTAAATTCCTCGAATTTTCTCTCAATTTACAATTCTCAATTGAATTGATTTGCTTTTTTAGGTTTAGCAATAATTCAGTCTTGTTTTCTGATAAATTACCATCAAGTTCGACATCATTGTTGGCAAATCTGTTTATAGGTTTATTATTAAAAACAAAGTTTGGTTCAATTGTATTAATCAATTCTTCCCTAAATTTGTCATTTTGATTTATTACTTTTTTAGTCATACAATGTCTAAATGTTAAAAAAATTAATAAAGCTAGTATTTATTTTTGGATTACTCTATCAGACGCCCATATATTCTAAAAGTACTACTTTTAATGACTTTAATTCTAGGGATTTATCAAATTATTTTTCAGGAATTATTGCGTATGAAAATCAAAATAATTCTAAAGCATTAAAATTTTTTAATCTCTCAAAAGTTCTATTAAACAAACATGACTCATATTTAAAAAGGTATGTAAATTCTTTAGTTTTAGATAACAAAGTTCCACAAGCCATTAATGTGATCAAAAATAATGGCAATAAAGACAATGCAGATTTTTACGACGCTTATTTAATTTTAATTATTGATAGCTTAAAAAAAAATAATTTTGATGAAGCTGAAGAATATTTAACTCAAAGTTTAAAATTTCAAGATCAAAATAGAATAAACTTGGTAATTTTTGAGACTTTAAAACAATACATCTACACTTTTAAAAATAAAAAAATTTTAAATAATAAAAAAAATTTTGGAAATTTGTCTTTAATAGCAGAAACTTTTCAAAGATGTTATTTGAAGGATGAAAAGACTGGAGCTTTTTTTCTAAATTTAATTAATAACCAGCAAGGAGATTATTCTAGATACATCTTTTTTTATCTTAATTATTTAATTGATAAAAACAAAATAAACGAGGCAGAAAATGTTGTCAGTCAATTTGATTATATAAATTCAACTATTTTATTATCCCAAAGTAAAAGTTGGGTAGAGAATAAAAAATTTAAGGAGTTTAATAAAATTTTTTCATGTCAAAATCATAAAGATATTGTTTCTGAATTTTTATTTTTAGCATCAAATCTATATTCATCCCAAGATAATTTTGAGAAATCTAATTTTTATTTAAATTTATCAAATTATTTAAATCCAAAGTTTGAGTTTAATTTATCTTTAGTTGCAGAAAACTATTATTTAAATGAAGAATTTAATAAAGTTAGAAAAATCATTACAAAATTTAATAAAAAAGATGAGTTTTATTATTGGTTTAGATTAAAAAAGGAAGCTCAAATAATTGTTGAGGAACAAGATTATGACAATGCAATAAAGTTTATTACTGCAAAGTATAATCAAATAGATAATCCAAACTTAAAAATGCAATTTGATATTGCAAATTTTTATAAAAATTCAAAAAATTATGAAAAAGCAATTGAGTATTATTCACAAATTATATTGTCATTAGATGATCAATCTGAGCTTAGAGCAGATTTATTTTACAGAAGAGGGGGAAGCTATGAGAGGTTGGGAGATTATAAAAAAGCAGACGAAGATTTACTTAATTCTTTAAACATAAATCCTGATGATGCTTATGTTTTAAATTATTTGGCTTATTCGTGGTTAGAGCGTGATTATAAAATTGATCAAGCTATGGAAATGTTAAAAAGGGCATATGAGTCAAAAAGTAATGATCCTTACATTATCGACTCTATAGGATGGGCTTATTATCTTATAGATGATTACAATGAGGCAGAAAAATATCTTAAAAGAGCTGTAGAATTAATGCCTGAGGATCCTATAGTTAATGATCATTACGGAGATATATTATGGAAATTAAATCGTAAAATTCAGGCAAGATACTTTTGGAATAATGTTTTGAAATTTGATGATACAGAAGATGGCATGAGAAAAAAAATTAATATTAAAGTAATTGAAGGCCTAAAAAATTCCTAAATGAGGAATGGTCATCTCAAGTCCTACGCAAAAATCAATTTAGCACTTCATGTAACAGGAAAAAAAAAATTATTGCATAAAATTGAGAGTATTGTTTCATTTGTTAAGTTACATGATTTGATCTTTATCAAAAAAATAAATTCAAAAAATCATCAAGTTTTATTTAATGGAAAATTTTCTAAAAATATTAAAAAAAAAAATACAGTTCAGAAGTTATTAGAAATTCTTGATCAGTCTAATTTATTAAAAAATCAAAAATTTGAAATTAAAATAAAAAAAAATATACCAAAAGAAGCTGGACTTGGTGGTGGGTCTATGAACGCTGCTACTGTATTAAATTTTTTTATTAAAAGAAAAATTGTTAACCTAAATCAAATTCAGATTAAAAAACTTTGCAGTTTAATTGGATCAGATGTGATATTAGGAATAAAATTTTCTAATGCTATTTTAACTTCAAATAACAAAATTAAAAAATTCAGTAATTTACCTAAATATTATGTGTTGTTAGTTAAACCAAATTTTGGGTGTTCAACAAAAAAAATATATTCTGATGTTAAGAAGTTTACCAAACCAAAGTTCAATAATCCAAAAAAACAAATGTTCAGTCCGAATTATTTAGTTTGCCAAAATAATGCTCTTGAAAAGATAGCTTTTTTAAAATATCCGCGACTAAAAAACATTAAATTATTTTTACAAAACCTTAATACCCCTCTATTTGTTAGAATGACTGGATCTGGATCTTCAGTAATTGCTTATTATCAATACTCAAAAGACTGCAAGTTAGCAAAAGTTCAGTTTCAAAGAAAATTTAAAAATTACTGGTGCAATGTATCAAAAACTATATAAATTTTGTTTTTTTGTGCTATACGAAATTAATATTGGGGCGTAGCCAAGCGGTAAGGCACTGGTTTTTGGTACCGGCATCCTAGGTTCGAATCCTAGCGCCCCAGCCATTTATGGACAAATTATTAGATAAAATATTTTTCAGATCAAAAAATCTTGATTACATAAGTCAAAACATAAAAAAAATTACCCAAGAAACCTCAGCCTACAAAATATTTCAAGCTATAAATAATTTTAACGAAACTAGCGAAGTTAGATATGTTGGTGGATGTATTCGAAAGATTATAAAAAAACAGCAAGTAGATGATATTGACCTTGCTACAAATTTAATACCTTCGGAAGTTTGTGATGCACTCAAAAAAAATAATATTAACTTTTATGAAACAGGAATAGATCATGGAACAATCACAGCAATTATAGGTGATCAAAAATACGAAATTACTTCTCTGAGAAAAGATGTTTCAACAGATGGTAGACATGCTAAAGTTCAATATTCATTAGATTGGAAGGAAGACTCAAATAGAAGAGATTTTTCTATTAATGCAATTTATTCTGATAAAGATGGAAATTTGTTTGATCCTCATTATGGTAAAAAAGACCTAGAAAGCGGAACTGTAAAATTTATAGGAAATCCAGAGGAAAGAATTCAAGAGGATTACTTAAGGATATTAAGATACCTACGTTTCTTTTTAAATTATTCTAATAACAAACATGAACTAGAAATTTTTAGAACTATCAAAAGAAATATTGGAGGTATTTCAAAACTTTCCTCTGAAAGATTAATAGAAGAATTAAAAAAATTAACAAAATCAGATGGGTTTATTAAATTATTTAAGGATAAAGAAAGCCTTGAGTTAATAGAAATAATTTTCCCTCAATTAAAAAATCTTCAAAGTTTTAAAAAGTTAAATGCATACGCACAGAAAAATTTATCTAAAATTGATTTTATTTTATTGATTTCATTATTAATTATTGATGGAACTGATAACGCAGATTATTTTTTATATAAATTTAAAATTTCTAATAAAAATCAAAAAAGAATAAAATTTGTTGATAGTTTTTATAAGCAAAAAGTAAATATCAATTATTTTACTGAAAAAAATTTGAATAAAATTTTTTATTTTAATGGAAGGCAAGCTGTGACTGATATTATTAGTTTTAAGTTATTTATTTCAAAAAAATTAGAAAAAAAACTGGTAAAATTACTTGATTTTTATAATAGCAAAACTACGCCAACCTTGCCTGTTGGGGCAAATATTCTTATGTCAAAGTACAATATCCCTGAAGGCAAAGTTTTAGGAAGCAAATTGAGGATGATAGAAGAAATTTGGGTTCAAAACGGTTTTCAAATCTCAGATAAACAAGTTCAAAAAATTGCTAAAGGTTAAATGTATTTTACGTCTTTAATCTCAAAATTTTTCACTCCTGATGGAGTGGTAATTTCAACTAAATCACTTTTATTTTTCCCAATTAACCCTTTGCCGATTGGAGATTGAAAAAAAATTAATTTTTGTTTTAAATCAGCTTCATCTTTACCAACAATTTTGTAATTTATTTTTTCCCCTGTATCTAAATCTTCTAAATAAACTGTAGAACCAAAAATAACTTTTCCCTCATTATTTAATTTAGTTACATCAATTACATTTGCTCTAGCAATTATGTCGTTGATTTCTGTTATTCTCCCCTCACTATGAGATTGCTCTTCTTTTGCAGCATGATATTCAGCATTTTCTTTTAAATCTCCATGAGACCGAGCCTCAGCAATTGCAGCTACTATTTGAGGTCTTTTTTTTTCTTTTAAATAAACTAATTCCTCTTTTAATTTATTAAGACCATTCTGTGTAATTGGTTCTTTATCCATTTCTTATTTCCATTTTACAATTGGAGGTAACGACATTAATATCCCCTCAACATTCCCACCTGTTTGAAGACCAAATTTCGTCCCTCGATCATATAATAAGTTGAATTCTGCGTAACGACCTCTTTTAATATACTGTTTCTCTTTATCTTTTAAAGTCCATTTTTTTGAAACTTTTTTTCTTATAATATCATTAAATAACATCTGAAATGTTACCCCAACATCCCTTACAAAATTAAAATCATTTTCAAAGTTTTCATTTTTATAATCAAAGAAAATACCACCAATCCCTCTTGCTTCATGTCTATGGGGTAAATAAAAATATTCATCACACCATTTTTTATATTTGGAATAATAATTTTTATTATGTTGGTCACACATAAGCTTTAACTTTTTATGAAAATTATTTTTTTCATTTATATCTTTTATAGCTGGCGTAACATCCATTCCTCCACCAAACCAATTTTTTTGTGTACAAATATATCTTGTATTAAAATGCATAGCAGGGATATGAGGGTTTTGCATATGCATAACTACAGATATCCCTGAAGCCCAGAAACTTGGATTTTTCTCAGCACCTGGAATATTTTTTTGGAATTTCTTAGGAAATTTTCCATATACTCTTGAAAAATTGACGCCCACTTTTTCAAAAATTTTTCCATTTTTAAGAATTCTGTATTCTCCACCCCCTTCATCTTTTTTGGTATTTCTTTTCCAAGAGGTAGACTTGAATTTTAATTTATTCTTCTCAAGCTTGATGATGTCATCACAAATTGCATTCTGTAAAAGTTTGAACCAATTACTTGATAGATCTTTTTTAATATCTATATCCATTTTAAATCAATTTAATCTGCCTTAAACTTTCTGCTAAGACAATAGCGACAGAGGAAGCAATATTAAGTGATCTAGCCTTATTATTCATTGGAATCTTTAATCTATCTTTGATTAGTTTATGAACCTTTTCAGGAACACCTGCGCTTTCTCGCCCAAATAATATTGTGTCATCTGATTTAAACTTAAACTTAGTATAAGATATGGATCCCTTGGTTGTCATTAAAACAATTCTCTGATTCTGTTTTTTCTCAAAAAATTTTTCAGAGCTTTGATAAAAATCGATTTGATTAAGATCCATGTAGTCCATGACAACTCTTTTGAACCTTTTATCAGACAAAAGGAAACCACAGGGCTCTATAATTTCCAATTTCGCGCCCAAACAAGCGCAAGTTCTTATTATTGCTGCTGTATTTTGAGGAATATCTGGCTCATATAAAGCAATTCTAAGGCCCGAAATGGTTGAATTATGTGTCATTCTATCAGTAGTAAAAATAATATTTTATATTATATGAATTCGTATATTAAGTAATTTAAATCGAAAACAGACAATATAAACAGTTACTAATCGTGTCAGACAAAAAACCAAAAAGAAGAGATTTCTTATTTACAGCTTCATATGCTGTTGGAGCAGTTGGAGCAGCTGCAGTAGTTTGGCCGCTTGTAGACCAAATGAATCCTGATGCATCAGTAAAAGCATTGGCAAGTACAGAAGTCGATGTTAGCTCTCTAACACCAGGTAATACAATAACTGTGCTTTGGAGAGGAAAACCAGTTTTTATAAGAAGACGAACTCAGGAAGAAATAGCTGAAGCAAGATCTGTTAAATTGGAGGATTTAATACACCCAGAAAAAGATGAAGATAGAGCAAAAAATCCTGAATGGTTAGTAATGCTTGGTGTATGCACTCACCTTGGATGTGTTCCTTTAAATGATAAAGGGGATTATAATGGATGGTTTTGTCCTTGTCATGGTTCACACTATGATACATCTGGAAGAATTAGAAAAGGTCCAGCACCATGGAACATGGAAATTCCAAAATATGAATTTGTTAACACTAACACAATTAAAATTGGATAAACTATATGAGTGATCACGAATACACACCTAAATCAAAAGCTGGAAAATGGTTTAATGATAGATTGCCATTATTAACTTTAGCAAATCATCTAACTGATTATCCGACTCCAAAAAATTTGAATTATTGGTGGACCTTTGGTGGAATATTAACTTTTTGCTTGATAACTCAAATTGTTACAGGATTAACTTTAGCAATGCACTATATCGCTCATGCTGATATGGCATTCGAAAGTGTGGAGCACATAATGAGAGACGTTAACTATGGTTGGTTAATTCGATATATTCACGCAAACGGTGCTTCTATGTTTTTCCTAGCAGTTTATATTCATATTTTTAGGTCATTGTTTTATGGTTCATACAAATCTCCTAGAGAGATCATATGGATAATTGGAATAATTATTTATTTATTGATGATGGCCGCAGCTTTCATGGGTTATGTTTTGCCTTGGGGTCAAATGAGTTTCTGGGGTGCAACTGTGATAACAAACTTATTTAGTGCAATCCCATTAGTTGGCGAAGGTATAGTGACTTGGTTGTGGGGAGGATATTCTGTAGACAATCCTACCTTAACAAGATTTTTTACGCTTCATTATTTGATACCTTTTTTAATACTGGGATTAGTGGTTTTACACATTTGGGCATTACATGTTCCTGGTAACAATAATCCTGTTGGTATAGATATTAAAAAACCGTCAAAGGATACAGTTCCTTTTCATCCTTACATAGTAATTAAAGACGGATTTGCATTATTGATGTTTATGATTGTGTTTGCTTTTTTCGTATTCTATGCGCCTAATATTTTAGGACATGCAGATAATTATATAGAGGCCAATCCATTAGTAACCCCAGCACATATTGTACCTGAATGGTATCTCTTACCATTTTATGCAATTTTAAGATCAGTCCCGGATAAGTTACTTGGAGTAGTTGCTATGCTATCAGCAATTTTAATTTTAGCAGTTTTACCTTGGCTAGATACTTCAAAAATAAGATCAGCAGTATTTAGACCGCTCTATAAACAATTTTACTGGATACTAGTAGCTGATGTTTTAATCTTAGGTTACATGGGTGCAATGCCTGCTGAAGGGCTATATTTATTAATTGCAAGAGTTGCAACTGCTTATTATTTCCTTCATTTTTTAGTTATTTTACCAGTGCTAGGATTAAAAGAACGAACCATTCCTTTACCATTAAGTATTACGGAACCTGTGCTTGGAGGGTCGCCTAATATGGCTATGGCTAAAAAAAAGGAAAGTAAATTAGAATAGTGAAAAAAATTTTTAAACTTTTTTCAATAATAATACTGTTATCCCTAAATAGTTATTCAGCAATCTCTGCAGAAAAAGTTGAGTATTTAAAAACTGACTGGAGTTTTAAAGGATTATTTGGAAAGTTTGATAGGGCCTCACTTCAAAGAGGATATCAAGTTTATACGGAAGTTTGTGCAGCGTGCCACTCAATGAAGTACTTAAGCTATAGAAATTTATCAGAAAAAGGTGGACCCGAGTTTTCTGTGGCTCAAGCAAAAGCAATTGCTGCTTCATTTGAAGTAACAGATGGACCAAACTCAGATGGAGAAATGTTTACTCGGCCAGGAAAACTATCTGATAAATTTGTCATGCCATATGAAAATGTTAAAGCTGCTGAAGCTGCTAATGGAGGAGCATATCCCCCAGATATGTCAGTATTAGTTAAAGCTAGAGGAGGGGGAGTAGACTATATATATTCTTTATTACAAGGTTATGAGGAGGCTCCAAGTGGAATGACTTTAGACGATGGAGTTCATTACAATAAATATATGTACGGTAACAAAATTAAAATGTCGGCACCTTTGTCAGATGGAATTATTGAATATTCTGATGGTACAAACGCTTCTGTTGAGCAAATGTCAAAAGATGTAACAACATTTTTGATGTGGGCTGCTGAGCCTAGTTTAGAAGCTAGACACCAAATGGGATTCAAGGCTATCGTGTATTTGATAATTTTAACAATACTTGTTTATTTCAGTATGAAGAGAATTTGGTCACGTGTTGAATCTGAAGTTTAAGACATCACCATCTTTTACAATATAATCTTTACCTTCTAATCTCATTTTACCGTTATTTTTAGAATTCACCCAACCATCATTAGCAACAAAATCTTCATAGGAAATTGTTTCAGCTCTTATAAATCCTTTTTCAAAATCTGTGTGAATTTCACCAGCAGCTTTTGGAGCCGTACAGTTCTTTTGGATTGTCCAAGCTCTTGTTTCTTCAGGACCAGAAGTAAAATATGTATCGAGTTCTAGAATTTTGTATCCTTTCTGAATCAACATACTCAATCCAGTATCTTTTAATCCAATCATATCCATATAATTTTTTTTTTCTTCATTTTCTAATTCATTAATTTGATTTTCAATATCAGCTGAAACTATTAAAGTGTTTTCTTCACCATATTTCTCAATGAAGGCATTTGTATAAATATTTCCCTCTTTTACACTCTGTTCATCAACATTACATACAAATATCTTAGGTTTTATGGATAATAATCCACTTTGGTTTAGTTGTTTAGTTTCAAACTGGGACTTAAGAACCGTTATATCTTTATCATTATTGATACAATCTAAAGCAATCTCTAAAATTTTGAGCTGCTCTTCCTCTATATTTTTCTTATT
This sequence comes from Pelagibacteraceae bacterium AG-430-E20, assembly GCA_003209915.1. GTDB lineage: Bacteria > Pseudomonadota > Alphaproteobacteria > Pelagibacterales > Pelagibacteraceae > Pelagibacter. The sequence goes on from QCOF01000005.1 coordinate 83,720, forward strand.
ATTTTTTTCCAATCTTTTTTGAATAGACTCTAAATCTGCAAGCATCATTTCTGTTTCAATAATCTCTAAATCTCTAATGGGATCTACTGTTGGATTAACATTCTGAATATCATCAGAGTCAAAGCACCTAGTCATATGAATTACAGCATCTACCTCTCTTATATGTGAAAGAAATTTATTCCCTAAACCCTCACCTTTTGAAGCACCTTTCACAAGTCCAGCAATATCAACAAATGAAATTGTCGTATTAATTGTTTTTTTTGAATTAGAAACTTTGGATAATTTTTCAAGTCGCTCGTCTGGAACTGGAACGACTCCTATATTAGGGTCTATTGTACAAAAAGGGAAGTTTGCAGCCTGAGCTTTACTAGAATTTGTAAGTGCATTAAACAAAGTAGATTTACCAACATTGGGCAAACCAACAATTCCACACTTAAAACTCATTATTTGTTATTTACTGTGCTTGAAAATAAATCTAATTTTTTATCAACCAATATTGAAATAGAGTCTGTAATGTCATTGGTAATCTTTTCCAATCCTGTCATTTCATCATCGTCAAAATTTTGCAAAACATAGTCACTTATTTCTATATTATCTTTTGGTTTTCCAATTCCCACTCTCACTCTGGAATAATCTTTGCCAATAAATTTATCTATTGAGGCAATACCATTATGGCCGGCACTGGATCCCCCAAATTTTGCTTTGATTTTTCCAAATTCTACATCCAAATCATCATGGAAAACGATTACGTCCTCAGCATCAATTTTAAAATATTCTATGAGTTCTCGAATACATATTCCAGAATTATTCATAAAAGTTAGGGGCTTAATGGCATAAATTTTTTGATCTGCAACATTACCAGTGGTGAGTAATCCTTTAAATTTTGGTTTCTGTTTTGATAAGCTAAATTTTTTATTTATTGAGTCGATTATTTTAAAACCAACATTATGTCTATTATTTTCACTATCTGGAGTTGGGTTACCTAAACCTACAAATAAAAGCATATAATGAATTCTAGTGGGAAGTAAATTTCAATTTTGATAAATTATTTTTTTTCTTCAGCAGGTTTTTTATCTTCACCTTCTTTTTTAGCACCTTCAGCAGCAGGTTTATCACCATCTGCTGGGGCTGCCTCAGCTCCTGCTGCTCCTTCTTCACCTTCAGCTGCCTCAGCCTCTGCAGGTTTTTCAGGTTCTTTCATTACTGTTGGAGCTGCTAAAGTTGCAATTACAAAGTCTCTTCCTTGAATTGTGGGCGCTACCTCTTTATCTAAAGTTATAGATGAAATTTTAAAACTCTCTCCAATATCAATTCCATCTAAATCTATTACAAGATTTTCAGGAATTTTTTCACTTGGACATTTTAATTCAACTTTTCTTCTTACTATATTTAATACCCCACCTCTTTTAAGTCCTGGTGAGCTTTCGTGATTAATAAATTTTACTGGAACTTCAATTTTAATTTTAACACCTGGCACTACTCTTAAAAAATCTACATGAATAGGTTCATCAGTTATAATGTCGTATTTTATTTCTTTAGGAAGAACATTTTGTGTTTTTCCATCAACGTTTAAAGAAATTATGTTTGATAGAAAATTTTCTTTTTCAATTAATGATTTTAATAATTTTTTTGAGACTGCTACTTTCTCATTTTGAGCCTCTCCACCATAAATTATAGCAGGCACATTTCCATTATCTCTAAGGGAATTAAGCTCACCTTTAGTTTTAGTTTCTCTTATATTGGCGTTTAATGAATTCATAAAAACAAGGTTTTTTAGCTCAAGATCTTTAATAACTCAAGGTAATTATTTAAATAAATCGGAAACGGAGGTTGAGTTTGATATTCTTTTAATAGCTTCTCCCATCAAGGCTGAAATAGATAGAACTTCTATGTTTTTTGCACTCTTCGTTTTGTCTTTATTGTCAATTGTATCTGTGATTACTAATTTTTTAATTACCGAATTTTTAATTTTTTTTACAGCCTCACCTGTTAAAACACCGTGGGTGATATAAACGTAAACTTCTTTTGCGCCCCGATCCTTTAATGCTTTAGCAGCATTGACTATAGTTCCACCAGAGTCAATGATGTCGTCCACTATTACACAAGTTTTATCTTTTACTTCTCCGATTACATTCATCACTTGGGATTGACCAGGTTTTGGTCTTCTTTTATCAACGATTGCAAGACCAACATTCAAAATCTTTCCAAGTGCTCTTGCTCTTTCAGTACCTCCAACATCAGGTGCAATACATACAATATTTTTACTTTTGATGTTTTTTTTTACATGTCTTGCAAAAATGGGTGTAGAAAATAAGTTATCTACCGGTATATCAAAAAACCCTTGAATTTGACCTGCATGCAAATCAACTGTCACAACTCTGTCTGCGCCAGCTTTTGTTATTAAATTTGATACAAGTTTTGCTGAGATAGATGTTCTTGGAACAACTTTTCTATCTTGTCTTGCATAACCAAAATATGGAATAACTGCTGTTATATTTTTAGCAGAGGATCTTTTTAGAGCATCTATACACAACAAAAGTTCCATTAGATTATCATTAGCAGGAGATGAGATAGACTGAATTATGAAAATACTATTTCCTCTTATATTTTCATTTAATTCAACATATATTTCACCATCTGCAAAATTCTTGATACTTGAATTAACTAGTTTAGATTTTAAAAATCTTGCAATGTCCTTGCTGAGAGGCTTATTGCTAGTTCCAGATAATAATTTCATTAGAAAAAACCTAATTAAGCATAATTATTGAAATATTTCTACCATAATCATCATGTTTTAACCTTAAAGATCTTCTAGCACTAAAGAATTTATTTTTAACATCAAATGTATCGATTTTAATAATTTCTATTTTTTTTATATTATTCTTTAAAAGCGTAGATTTTACGTAGTTTGATAAATCAAAATATAACTTTTTACGCTTTATTCTAAAAAAAATTTTGTTTCGTCTATCTTTTTTTAAAAATTTATTTTTAAATTCATTTTGAACTTCATAATTATCAATTGAGATAGAAGGGCCTATTACGGCAGTAATATTTTGTGGCTTAGATCCTTTCTTAATCATAAATTTGATCACTTTATCGACTATTCCCTTATATGCTCCTTTCCAGCCCGCATGGATTGCTCCAATTATTTTTTTTTGGCTTTGATTTAAAATGATATTTTTCGTCAATATAAATGAATTTATTGCTGTGAATTTGATTAAGTAAAAAAATATCCCCAGCTGAATGATTGATTTTTTTTCTTACTAATTCTAAATTTTTTCTTACATTACCTGGTTTATCTCTTGATCCTGGCCCACAGTTTAAACTTTTATAAATATTTTTAGATATACCACCCTTGCTATTAAAGAAGCCGTGTTTCAAATTCTTAATATTTGAAAGTTTTTTAGATTTAATCACTTTGAAATCCTGTTTGAAATTTATTATTTTTAGATTTTACAAGCATAACTTTAAATAATTCGCCCATCTGTTTTTCATCTATTAGTCTTCTTATTCTGTAAAATAAGTCTGTTTTTTTAGAAAAAGCTATATCCTTACTTATAATTTCAGCTCTTTGAAGAATCCCCATACTAGTTAAGAATTTTTTTTGAGTTGTAACTACTGTGTCCAAATTTTTAAATTGATCTATAAATTTTTGAAATAAATTAAAGTTGATGTTGTACGTAATGTCAGAATCACCAATATTTTCTAAAATATTTGAATATTTATGATTATTAACTGCTTGAAGGGTATCTTGCATTTTAGAATTTAAATAACCATAGTCTATAACAAGTATTCCACCCTCACTTTTTTCAATTATATTGCCTATAATATTTAAATATTCTAAAGCATCAGGAGAATATTCAATTATATCTTGTCCTTTTGAAATCTCTAAATTTAATTTTTCCTCAATCAATTTAATATTTGTTTTGACTTCATTAAATTTTGCCTCTTCAGGATTTGAAAGATCTACAAATTTTTCATACCAGTCATCTTGTCTTTTAAAAAACTGTTTAATTGGCAAAGCATCAAAAAATTCATTTGCTAAAAAAATAGTAGGTTCTGAATAATTTTGTTTTAAATCTTGGATCCAAGTAATTTTCTCAGACTCAAGGTTCATTTTCTGTTGATCAATGAGATATTTACTTTTTTCGTATATCATAAAATTACAAGAGCTAAAGTGTTCTGGAAAGTTCCTTAATGTTTGATAAACCACCTTCATCATTTCACCATTTCCAGCACCTAGCTCAATTAAATTAAATTTGTTTGGGGAGCCCAAACTTTTAAGAAAAGTAACTAACCAAATAGTTATAATCTCTGAAAAAAGTCTTGTGATATTTGGAGCTGTAATAAAATCACCCTCCTTGCCAAAGGGATTTTGCTTCATGTAATAACCTGAGTCTTTGTCGTAAAGTGCCCAATTAATAAATTGGTCTAAAGATAAGTTAGTTGATTTGTTTATCTTCATTTTTAAAATAAAATAGAACCAACCCAGCCAATGTTAGGATTACACTTAAAATTTGCCCCATAGTTAAATTAAATAATAAATAACCTAACTGCTCGTCTGGAACTCTTAAAAATTCAATAGAAAATCTAAATATTGAGTAAAAAATTAAAAATAGGCTTGATATTAAACCCGGCTTAAGCAAAAAATTTTTATTTTTAAAATTAATTAAAATTAGTATTAAAATTATTCCCTCTAGTAGAGCTTCGTATATTTGGGTAGGATGTCTTGGCAAGTTATCTACTTGAACAAAAGTTACTGACCAAGGCACATCAGTTACTTTTCCATATAACTCTGAATTTATAAAGTTTGATAGTCTTCCAAAAAAAATTCCAATTGGAGCAACTAATGCTACAACATCCATATATAAAAAAGGATTTTGATTATTTTTCTTTCCAAAAATTATACTCGCAATTATAATTCCGATTAATCCGCCATGAAAAGACATGCCGCCCTCCCAAATCTTAAAAATATCCAACAAATTATTTAAATAATATTCTAGATTATAGAACAATATGTAACCAATTCTTCCACCTAAAATAATTCCAATGATTAAATAAGTGATGTAATCGTCAAATTTTTTACTGATATCCTCATTTTTAATAAATATTTTTTTTGCAACAAACCATCCAAACAAAATACCAACAATATAAGCTAACGAATACCATCTGATTTCTAAGGAAAAAATTTCAATTGCAACTGGGTCAAAATTATTAATGAACATTTTAATTTATACTTATAATGTATATCTTAAATATGAGAAATTCTAAATTTATAATTGATAAGTTTGCAAAATTGATAGAGCAAGGGTTGGTTTCCTCAAAAGATTTGTCGGCTGAAATTCTAAATATTTTTAAATCTAAAAGAGACGAATTTGTTTTTAAAATGAAATTAACAAGCAAGGATGAATTTGATATTCTTTCAAAACGAGTTGAGAACTTAGAAATCAAAATTAAAAAGCTTGAAGGTAAAAAAAAAACAAAAACTAAACAGGTAAAAAAATCTTAACTCTCAAGCCATCCATTTTAGACTTTTCAAGTTTAATATTTCCCCCATGGGATTTAATAATATCCGATGCAATTGATAAACCAAGTCCAACGCTGGATTTAGAGTCAGATCTTCCTTTGTCTATTTTATAGAATGGTTTGAATACATTGTCGTGTTCACTTTTTGCGATACCAGGACCATCATCATCAATCATAATAAATAGATTTGTATTTTTTTTACTAACATTTACCTCAACTTTAGTGGCGTACTTTAAGGCGTTATCAATTAGATTATTTAGACATCTGTTGATTAAATTTTTTCTACCGTTAATATAAACCCTAGGTAACAAATTCTTTGAAATATTTTCATTATTATATTTTTTAATTACTTCTTCAATTAGTCCAGACAGATTAAACATTTCATCTTTCTCAGCATACGATGAGCTTGTAAATTGAAGATATTCATTTAGCATTTTTTCCATTTCATTTATATCCTCAGTTAATTTTTCTACTGAGTCTTTGTCTTTAATAAATGCAAGTTGTAGCTTCATCCTTGTTAAAGGTGTTCTTAAATCATGACTTATACCCGACAACATCTCTGTTCTTTGATTAAGATGTCTTACAATTCTTTTTCTCATTTTATCAAATTCATGACCCGCCTGTCTTATTTCAAGAGCTCCAGAGGGTTTGTATTCCTCAATTTCTTCACCTTTACCAAATCTTTCTGCAGCACGTGCAAGATTGGTAATAGGCCTTGTTTGATTTTTTAAAAATATTAGAGATATGATCACCATAATTATTGCAGGTACAGTTATCCATAGTGCAAATATTCTTGCAGAAGAACTAGTAACACGATCTTTAGGAACTAAAAATTTAAAATATCCATCTTTATATTTAATTCTTAAATCAATTAACTCTTTATAGTTTGTTGAGTCGAACCAATAGTCTTCTACTGAAAATCTTGATTTTAATTCTCTTCTTAATGTTCGGTCAATTGGACTAAACCATCTTTCTTTTTTTTGATCTTGTAATTCTTCGTTGAGTTCAAGTTGAATATTTAAATCTAAAAATAATGAAAATAAGTTATTTATTTCTTGTTTATCCTCCTCCTCACTTTCATATGCTTCAATAAACGCACTTATTTCGTTTACTAATGTTCTTGTCATTCCTTTGTTAGTTTTAATCCACAAGCTATCAAAAAATACAATTGTGATGATTATTTGAAGAACAATGACGGGGACTGCAACAATTAAAAGTGCTCTGTAGAACAATCTTTTAGGTAAAACTTTTCTTAATAAATTATTCAATCCAGAGAACATATCCTGCTCCTCTTATGGTTTGTAAAAATTTTGGATTTTTCGGATCAATTTCTATTTTCTTTCTTAAACGAGTTATAATCACATCAATTGACCTTTCTTTATCTAAATTAATCAATTGACCAATACTTTCTCTTGAAAATGTATTTCCTGGATTATTAATCATTTTTTCTAAAATTATCTTTTCAGTATTATTGATTTTAAATTCTTTTTTGTTTTTAATAATTAGCAATTTATTTAAATCAATTTTTACATTTTCAAATTCAATAATTCTTTTTTGATCTGTTTTAATAGTTTTGGTTAAAATATTTTTAATTCTTAAAATCAGTTCTTTTGGCTCAAAAGGCTTAGCTAAATAATCGTCTGCTCCTAATTCAAGTCCCTCAACTCTTTCACTCGCCTCACCCTTGGCTGTCAAAAGTATAATTGGTGTGTCCAAATCTTTTTTATGGTCATTAATAAAATCTAAACCACTTTTACCTGACATCATTATATCTAGGATAATTAAATCAAATTTGATTATTTTTACTTTCTCTGACGCATTTTCAGCACTATCTGCTGTCGTAACTAAAAAATTATTTTCATTTAAATATTTTTTTACTAAAGATCTAATTCCTTCATCGTCATCAACTAGCAAAATATGAGCTTGAAATTTATCCATTTATAATTTTACTCAAAACATTATCAAAATTTATTACTTCCTCTGAACTTGAGTTTAGTAATGCGTTGTAAATTCTTTTTTTCTGCTGATCAAAAACCTCATTAAATATCTTTTCCCCTTTATCATTCAAAAATACATGCTTAACTCGGGTATCTTGCTCATCTTTTTTAAACGTAATAATGTCTAATTTTATTAAATCTTTTAAAACCCTATTAAGACTTTGCTTTGTGACTTTTAGTCTTTTTAATAGCTCAGATATCGAAATACCCTGATACATGGACAATAAATGGATTACTTTATGGTGTGCTAAACCAATAGAGTATTTATCTAATATCTTTTTAGAGTCAGAGAAAGTTTCTCTATAGCTCACAAAAAGTTTTTCTATCAAATCTTTAAGCTGATCATCTTTTAAATATAAAAGTTCTTTCATTATGGGTAAGTTATATTGACATATTAAAGATACAAAGATATTTTTCAGATATAATTAAATATTTTCAATCATGATACCTTACGACAAAAGATCTGGAAAAATATGGTACAACGATGAGCTTGTAGATTGGGGAGACGTCAAACTTCACGTTTTAAGCCATGGTTTACATTATGCGAGTTGTGTTTTTGAGGGAGAAAGAGTTTATGACGGATCAATTTTTAAATTAGAAGAACACACTTCAAGATTCTTTCATTCTGCTAAGAGGATGGGTTTTGATATCCCTTATTCAGAAGAACAAATTAATATTGCTTCAAATAAAATTATTGCTTCACAAAATGTTGAAAATGGATACGTAAGACCAGTTGCATGGAGAGGCAGCGAGATGATGGCTATTTCTGCACAACAAACAAAAATTCATGTAGCAATTGCAACCTGGGAGTGGGGTTCATATTTTGATCCAAAATTAAAAGTCGAGGGTATAAAATTAAATATTTCTAACTGGAGAAGACCTGCGCCTAATACAATCCCATGGGATACTAAAGCATCTGGTCTTTATATGATTTGCACACTATCAAAACATGAAGCAGAAAAACAAGGTTATACAGACTCATTAATGTTAGATCATGAAGGAAATGTAGCTGAAGCAACTGGTGCCAATGTTTTTTTCAAAGATAAAAATGGTGAACTTCACACTCCAATCCCAGACTCTTTTTTAGATGGGATTACAAGAAGGACAGTAATTGAAATTGCAAAATCGAAAAATATTAAAGTTCACGAGAGAAAAATAAAACCAGAGGAGTTATCAAACTTTGTTGGATGTTTTTTAACAGGCACTGCCGCAGAAGTAACGCCAGTTTCATGCATTGCGGAAAATCAGTTTAAAGTTTGTGATACTATAATTGATTTAAATGAGAGTTATCAAACTTTAGTAAGAAAGAAAAAAGCAGCTTAATCTTTATTGTCTTCAGACATAGCGTGGTCAATTCCTTTACGCATATAATCATATCCAGTAAAAAGTGTTAATGCTGCAGATAGCCATAAAAGAATAATACCAATAGTTTGGGCATTATAATCTTGGAAGTTAATAATCTTATTTCCTGTATCTCCTGATAGAAGGAGAGCGATTGAAACCATCTGTAAAACTGTTTTTAATTTAGCAAGACTAGAAACAGGAAGTTTAATTTTTCCCTTTGCTAAAAATTCTCTAAGTCCTGAAATCAATATTTCTCTAGTAAGAATAATAATTGCAGCAATTACTTCATAATTTCTTATAGTACCATCCATTACTAAAAGAATTAAAGCTGTCGCAACGATTATCTTATCAGCTATCGGATCTAACAATTCTCCCAGTTTTGACTCTTCACCCATCATTCTTGCAAGCATTCCATCAAGAAAATCAGTAAATGACGCAACAACAAATAATATTAATGCAGTCAGATCTCCATAAAATCCAGGCAAGTAAAATGCCAATACAAAAAAAGGAACAATAATTATTCGTCCTATTGTTAATATATTAGGAATTTTTTTAAGCATAATTATTCGTGAAAGAAGTTATATATCTTTTTTGCCACTTTTTCCTCAACACCTTCAACAGATTTTATTTCATCTAAACTTGCAGACTCTACTGATCTTGCTGATCCAAAATGGTTTAATAATGCCCTTTTTCTTATAGACCCAATCCCATCAATTTGGTCAAGTAGAGATTTGCTTATTCCTTTTTTTCTTTTTGCTCTATGAGCACTTATTGCAAATCGGTGCGATTCATCTCTTATTCTTTGAAGAAAAAATAATGTTGGATCATTTCTTAAAAACTTAAACTCTTTCCCATTATGAAAAAAGGTTTCGTTACCACTATTTCTCAGTTTACCTTTTGCAATCGCAACGATAGGAATGTCGTGAAGACCAAGTTCATTTAGGCTTTCTCTTGCAACTGAATATTGACCTTTTCCACCATCAACTAAAACTAAGTCAGGAAAAGTTAAATAATTATCCTTTTCTTGAACCGCTCTTTTGAATCTTCTATTTAAAACCTCTCGCATCATACCATAATCATCTTGTTCATTTTTTTTGTGTTTAATATTAAATTTTCTATACCTTTTTTTGATAAAACCCTCGTCCCCATAGGCAATTAATGCTCCAACACTATTAGTACCCTGTATGTGACTGTTGTCATAAACCTCAATTAAATTAATGTTTGTTTCTAAATTGAATTTACTAGCAACAGCATCAAACAACTCTCTATTATTTTGACTTTCATAAAGTTTTCTATTTAAACTATCTTTTGCATTTTTAATTGCTTGATTGATTACTTTTAATTTAGAACCTTTTTTAGCAACAGAAATAGTAATTTGTTTACTTTCTTTATTTGAAAGAGTTTTTTCAATTAGAACTTTTTCTTTAATTTCTTCAGACAAAATTATTGATGAGGGAACACTTTTATTCTCATAAAATTGAGAAACAAATGAATTAATAATTTCTCCAAGTTTTTCCTCTGGATCATGTTTTGGAAAGAAAGCTTGATTGCCCCAATTTTGTTTTGATCTATAAAAAAAAACTTGAATACAGGCTTTACCAGACTCTTTGTATCCAGCAATAACATCTGCTTCAACCAAGTTTGCTTCATTTACTCTTTGAGATGACTGAATTATATTAAGTGCTTTTATCCTGTCTCTTAGAATTACTGCTTTTTCAAAGTCAAGTTCTTCACTTGCTTTTTCCATTTGATTAGAAAGATTTTTTTGAATCCTTCTTGATTTTCCAGAGACAAATTCAATGGCATCATCAACAGTTTGTTGATAGTCCTCTTTGGTGACATAACCAACACATGGACCTGAACAACGTTTGATCTGATATAAAATACAAGGTCTTTCTCTATTTTTAAATACCGTGTCATCACAAACTCTCAAGTGGAAAATTTTTTGAATCATTTTGATTGTCCAATTGGCGGATCCAGCTGAGGCAAACGGACCAAAATAAAAGCCCTCTTTAGTTTTTTTCCCCCTATGTCTTTTTATCTGAGGCCATTGATCTTGGTTGCCAATAAATATGAAAGGGAACGATTTATCATCTCTTAGAAGAATATTAAATTTTGGTTTAAATTTTTTAATTAAATTTGCTTCAAGTAATAAGGCTTCACTTTCGTTAGAAGTAGTAGTTATCTCCAATTTTCTTGTTTGAGATAACATTCTTTCAGTTCTAATGATGTGATTTTTTTCAGAAACATAACTTTTCAATCTATTGGGTAAATTCTTTGCTTTTCCTACATAAAGAATTTCATCTTTAGAGTTCAGCATCCTATAGACACCAGGAAGCTTAGGAACTAAAGGGAGTTCTTTTTTAATTACTTCTTTACCTAGATCAGAGCTTATCATGACTTCTTTTTTTGGTAACTTGAATACCAACAGATGTGCAGTCTTTTAAAATTTCTAGTTTTTCGATTTGAAGCATAATTTTTCCAATTCTTTTATCTTTGAATAGAACATCAAAGACATCTTCAGCTAGTGTCTCTAGAAAATTATAATGTTTATTTTTTGTAAGTTTTTTTATTAGTTTAACTATTCTTCCATAATTAACTATTGATTTAATATCCTCATCACTTGTTGGTTTTTTATCCTCATAATCAACTTCGAGATTAAATTTAACTTTTTGTGAATTTTCTTTTTCAAAGTCGTAATAACCAAGTTTTAAATCTAAAATTAACTCTTTAATTAAAATTTTCTTTTCATAATTAAATAAAGTTTTATTTTTATCTATTTTAACAATGTTCAGATTATTTTTTTTCATTCTGTGCCCATTATATCAGGTGTTTGCCAGTTTAGATTTTGTCCACTATCAATTGCTAAAACTTGACCTGTAATAGATATATTTTTGATAAAAAAGTCAACTGCATTACAGATTTGTTCCACATTAACTTGTCTTTTTAAAGGGGTTGCTAAATATTGTTTCCTAAAATGTTTTTCAGATTGCCTTTGGTTTTTGATTGTTGGTCCTGGAGCAATTCCGTTAACTCTTATATTGGGTGCCAAACTCATAGCACTTGTTTTTGTGAGAGTATAAAGACCAGTTTTACTTATGGTATATGAAAAAAAGTATGGAGTTAGTTTAAAAACTCTCTGATCAATTATGTTTATTATGTTGTTGTTTTTTCCCTTAACATTTTTAGCAAATTCTTTTGATAATAGAGCAGGAGTTCTCAAATTAGTTTTTAAATGTTTATCCCAGCTGTCTGTTGTAAAACTTTCAAGTTTATCATTTTCAAACAATGAAGCATTGTTTATTAAACAATCAAAATATTTTAATTTTGATTTTGCATATTTAACAATTTTACTTACATCATTTTCTTTGCTCAAATCACCTTTGACAAGGTAAACTTTAGTACCATTTAACTCTAGATCTTTTTTGAGTTTTTTAGCTTTTGATTTTGATTTATTAAAGTGAATTAGTATTTCTTTATTAGTACCAGATAATTGTTTTGCAATTGCAGCACCAATTCTAGTAGCTCCACCCGTAATGATTATTTTCCGTGCTTCCATTTTTTATCTCTTTTTTTTGTGACCTTAGTTCCTGGCATACCCATTGTCGATCTACCTTTTGGATAAAGCTTATTTTTTACATCATACTGTCTAATTTTTGGGTTAAGAGTAATTTCAAGTTCAGTACTTTCCAATTTTCTAATTTCATCTCTTATTTTAGCAGCCTCTTCAAATTCAAGGTTTGCAGCAGACTCTTTCATTTTCTTATCTAGACCTTTTAAGTGTTTCTTTAAGTTACCACCAATATTTGATCCATCACTGATTTTAACATAATCCTTTTCATAAACACTTTCTAAGATATCACTAATTTCTTTCTTTACAGACTTCGCGTCAATTTTATGTTTTTTATTGTAGGCTAATTGAATCTGTCTTCTTCTGTCAGTTTCTGCTATTGCTTTTTTTATACTTTTAGTTTCTTTGTCAGCATACAAAATTACTTTTCCATCAACATTTCTTGCGGCTCTTCCAATTGTTTGAATTAAGGAAGTTTCTGATCTAAGAAACCCTTCTTTATCAGCATCTAATATACCAACAAGTGCACACTCAGGGATATCCAAACCTTCTCTTAAAAGGTTAATTCCAACAAGAACGTCGAATACACCCATTCTCAAGTCACGCATAATTTCTATTCTTTCTAAAGTATCTATATCAGAGTGAAGGTATCTAACTTTAATTCCATTTTCGTGTAAATATTCAGTTAAATCCTCTGCCATTTTTTTAGTTAATGTCGTAACAAGTACTCTATGACCATTCTCAATAACTTTTCTACATTCATGCATTAAATCATCCACTTGAGTTTTGGCAGGTCTTATTTCTACAGGTGGATCTATCAAACCAGTTGGTCTTATTACTTGATCTATAGATTTACCTTTAGTTTGTTCTAATTCCCAAGGACCAGGAGTTGCAGATACAAATACAGTCTGAGTTCTCATCAAATCCCATTCTTCAAATTTTAATGGTCGATTATCCATGCAAGAGGGAAGTCTAAATCCATACTCAGCTAATGTACTTTTTCTTGATCTATCTCCTTTATACATACCATTAAGTTGAGGAACAGTTACGTGGCACTCATCAACAAAAATAAGGGTATTATCGGGAAAATATTCAAAAAGAGTAGGAGGTGGTTCTCCTGGTTTTCTTCCTGATAAAAATCTAGAATAATTTTCAATACCTGCACATGAGCCTGTTGCTTCAATCATCTCAAGATCAAATTTAGTTCTTTCCTCCAATCTTTGAGCTTCTAGCAACTTATTATCTGCTCTATGTTTTTTTAAAGTGATTTCTAACTCTTTTTTAATATTGATGACTGCTTGTTCTATTGTTGGTTTAGGGGTGATGTAATGACTGTTTGCATATACTTTAACTAAGCTTAGATCTCTAATTTGATCTCCAGTTAGAGGATCAAATTCTTCGATCTGCTCAAGTTTGTCTCCAAATAAACTTAATCTCCAAGCTCTATCCTCAAGATGAGATGGAAAAATCTCTAAATATTCTCCTCGAGCTCTAAACGTGCCTCTAACAAAGTTTTGATCGTTTCGTTTATATTGAAGAGCGACCAAGGACTTAATCAGTTCCTCACGATTATAATCGTTATTCTTTTGAAGAGTTAAAGTCATTTTACTATAAGCTTCAACAGATCCCAATCCATAAATACAAGATACACTAGCAACTATAAGCACATCATCTCTTTCAAGAAGAGACCTGGTAGCTGAGTGCCTCATACGGTCTATTTGTTCGTTAATTGATGCTTCTTTTTCAATGTAGGTGTCTGATCTTGGCACATAAGCTTCTGGGGTGTAATAATCGTAATAGGAGACAAAATATTCCACTGCATTGTCTGGAAAGAAAGTTTTCATTTCTCCATAAAGCTGAGCAGCAAGAGTTTTATTTGGAGCAAGAATTAGGGCTGGCCTGTTAGTCGCCTCAATAACTTTTGCCATTGTAAAAGTTTTACCTGAACCTGTAACACCAAGTAAAACTTGATTAAATTGGTCTTTGTTAGCACCATTGACTAATTTTTTTATAGCCTCAGGTTGGTCACCTGCAGGTTTGAAGTCAGATTTAATTTTAAATTTTTTTCCACCTTCAAGTTTTCCACCGATTTGAGGATTTTTGCTTTGTATATCTGTAATTAAATCTTGATATGTATTTTCCATATATTAAACAAGGTATTAGAATTTATTTATATTTCAATGAGCATAATATCAGACAGTTTAAAAAAGATTAAACCTTCGCCCACTATTGCTGTAACCCAAAAAGCTAGAGAATTAAAAGCAGCAGGAAAAGATGTTATCGGATTAGGAGCAGGTGAACCAGATTTTGATACACCAGAAAATATTAAGCAAGCAGCCATAAAAGCAATAAATGATGGAGATACTAAGTACACTGCTGTTGATGGAACTCCAGCTTTAAAAAAAGCAATAGTCGAAAAATTTAAAAAAGAAAATAATTTAGATTATACAGCTGATCAAATTACTGTTGGAGCAGGGGGAAAGCATGTCATTTATAATGCCATGATGGCCACATTAAATGAAGGTGATGAAGTTATAGTTCCAGCTCCTTATTGGGTCTCTTACCCAGATATCGTTTTACTAGCAGGGGGCAAACCAGTTGTAATGGAGTGTGATGAAAAACAAAGTTTTAAAATTAATCCATCAGATTTAGAAAAATTTATAACTCCAAAAACAAAATGGATTATTTTAAACTCTCCTTCTAATCCAACAGGAGCATGTTATTCAGAAAACGATATTAGAGAAATCGCAAAAGTTCTGGAAAAGCATCCTCACGTATATATTTTAAGTGATGATATCTATGAACATGTAACTTATGAAGGATTTAAATTTTTTACTATTGCTCAAATTGAAGGTTTAAAAGAAAGAGTTCTTACAATGAATGGTGTAAGCAAAGCTTACTCAATGACTGGTTGGAGAATAGGTTATGCGGCAGGTCCAAAAGAAATTATTAAAGCCATTGCAAAAATCCAGTCACAATCAACAACTAATCCATCATCAATTAGTCAAGCCGCATCAGTTGAAGCATTAAGTGGAACACAAGATTTTATTAAAATAAGAGCAGATTCATTTCAAGAAAGAAGAGACTTTGTTGTTAAAGCTTTAAATGATATCGATGGCATCGAGTGCTTAAATCCTGATGGTGCTTTTTATGTTTTCCCTAGCTGTAAAGGTTTAATGGGAAAAAAAGATACTAATGGAAAAGAAATTAAATCAGACACAGATTTTGTTCAATCTCTTTTAGAGAACAGCGGTATCGCTGTTGTTCAGGGTTCTGCATTTGGGCTTGAGGGATTTTTTAGAATTTCTTACGCAACTTCAATGGACAATCTAAAGAAAGCATTAGAAAAAATATCTTCTTTTTGTAAAAGTTTAAGTTAATGAAAACAGCCCTTGTTTTTGGTTCAACAGGGTTAATTGGTGGACATCTTCTTGATCAATTAATAAAAAATGACAATTACAATAAAATAAAGTTATTTGTACGTTCAGAAATAATTACTAATGAACCTAAAATTGAAATTATTAAAACTGATTTTAATGATTTAGATAATTATAATGAAGATATTAAAGGAGATGATTGTTTTTTTTGTATTGGTACAACAAAGCAAAATTCACCCGACAAAAATGAATACCAAAAAGTAGAGCTTGAAATACCAAAAAAAATAGCGGAAATTGCAAAAATCAATTCAGTAAATTCATTTATTTTTATCTCTTCAATATATGCCAATCCAAAAAGTTCAGGAGATTACGTAAAGTTCAAAGGTTTAGTTGAAGAAGAATTAAAAAAATTAAACTTCTCTAATTTAGGAATATTAAGACCTTCTTTTTTAATGGGAGATAGAAAAGAGAATAGAGTAGGAGAAAAAATTGGCATTCTGACTTTTAGATTATTGTCACCTTTATTACTTGGGCCACTTAAAAAAATGAGACCGATCAATTCAGAAAAAGTTGCAAAAGCTATGATAAAAATTGCAAACGAAAATTTAGAAAAAACTGTTTTTGAATCTGATGAAATAGTTGAATTAACTTCAGGCTATATTTAGTCTAATTACTGATTTAGCTGCATCAACAACTGCAATTTCAGATGCTATGAATTTCATTTGAAGAATGTCTTCTGCGTATGTTTGGTCTGTTTGCATTTTGAGACCTAGATCAGGGACCATATTCTTTGCACTTGTATCTACATAACTCAGAAGTTTAACCATGAAATTCGGCAATTCTCTTTTAGGAAGTTTTTTTGCATGACTTGGAATATTTTTGGCCATTATTTGTGATAATTCAAGAATACTTCTTACTTCAGATCCAACTATCAATCTTCTGCCTCCAGCTCTTTCATTAGTCAAAGATAGAACATGTGCTTTAGCAATATCTTTTACGTGAGATATCATTACTGAAAATTTTGGCGCAGCTGGAAATTTTCCCTGAAGCAATTGTTTTATATACTCCATTGAAGTACAAGTTTTTTCATTCAAAAAATCTCCCAATACAAAGCCGGGATTGATACAAGTAAGACTATTTTTAAGACCCTTACTTTCCATAAGATCCCACGCAGCTTTTTCAGCTCTAGTTTTTGATACAAAATAATCTGTAGTTTTATCCCAGTCTAAATCAGTCCAATCATTCTCACCAAATGTATAAGGATTTGATCTGTTTGGTTTTCTGAACATACATACTATTGAAGAAGTTTTAACAAAATGTTCCACTCCTGCATTAATTCCTGCATTCAAAACTCTTAAAGTTCCATCTTTTGCAGCTGGTGTAAGCGATTCCCTGTCATTCGAGACTTTTAGAGGAAAGGGAGAGGCTACATGAATGATATATTTACAGCCGTTTGCTGCTTCATTCCAACCTTCATCTTTTAATAAATCTAATTCTACAAAAGATAAATTATTAATTGCAATATTATTTTCTTCTAATGTTTTTTTTGTTTGTTCAATTGAATCTGAATTTCTAACAGTACCTAAAACTTCGTAACCTGAATTTAATAATTCAATAGCAACATGTTTTGCAACAAACCCACTTATGCCAGTGAGTAATACTTTTCCAGGCATTAATTGTGTGAAAGATGTTTTTCAGCTTCTAAAGCCGCCATACATCCCATTCCTGCAGCAGTCACGGCTTGCCTAAATGTTTTATCCTTAACATCTCCAGCAGCATAAACACCTGGTACATTAGTCTCGGTTGAGTCTGGTTTAGTAATTAAATAACCTTCGTTATCCATATCTAATTGTTTTTTAAATAAAGATGTTGCTGGGTCATGACCAATTGCAATAAACACCCCATCAAGTTTTATTTCCTCAATATTATTTGTTTTAACATTTTTAATTTTAATTCCCTTTACATTTTTAGGCTCATTGTCTCCGATTACATCTTCAACAACGGAGTCCCAAATAATTTCTATTTTTTTATTTTCCATTAATTTTTTTTGAAGCATTTTTTCAGCTCGCAAACTATCACGTCTATGTATCAATTTAACTTTTGATGCAAATTTTGTAAGGAACATTGCTTCTTCCACTGCTGCATTACCGCCACCAACCACTGCAACTTCTTTATCTTTAAAAAAGAAACCATCACATGTTGCACACGCAGAGACACCATACCCCCTGAACTCTTGTTCTGATTTAATATTTAACCATCTTGCTTGAGCACCTGTCGATATAATTATGCTGTCTGCCGTATACTTTTGACCACTATCTCCTACAGCTTCAAAAGGTTGTGATTTTAAATTCACAGATGCAATATGATCCTCTATCATCTCAGTTCCAACAGCTTTTGCTTGTTCTTTCATTTGATCCATCAACCACGGTCCTTGAATTACATCTGCAAATCCTGGAAAATTTTCAACATCTGTTGTAGTTGTCAGTTGTCCGCCTGGTTCTGCACCGTAAACTAAAATAGGATTCAACATTGCCCGAGCAGCATATACTGCAGCCGTGTATCCAGCTGGACCGGATCCAATTATTAACACTTTTGTGTGTTTAGTTGGATTTTGACTCATATGAAAGCTATATAGTGATAAATGTCTAAATTAAAAGGTTTATTATTAACTCAGGGCATGCATGGAATGATCAGCCAAGTAGAGGGCTTGGCAAAAGCTCTTGATATTGAATTCATACACTACAAGGTTGAAACAAATAATATTTGGAAAATTGTTCCTCCAAGATTCTCTCCAATTTCACAGAGTGTTTATAAAAAAATAAATCAAACAGATTTTGATATAATAATTTCATGTGGAAGAAAAAGTGTTATTCCATCAATTCACTTAAAAAGTATTTCTAATAAAAAAATATTTAATATTCATATTCAAGATCCAAAAGTAGATTATAAGCATTTTGATTTTATTGTTGCACCTAAGCACGATGCAATAGCAGGAGAGAACGTAATCAGCACAAAAGGCGCAATTCATTACTTAACTGAGCAAGAAATTTTTGAAAATAAGGAATATTTAAAATCTTTTATAAAAAAAGATAATAGAAAAATATGGGCCTTAATTATGGGAGGACCCACAAAATATTATGATTATTCTACAAAAAATATGAAACATATTTTTTCAATGTTTTATAAATTAATGAAAAAACATGATTTCCAACTTGTAGTTATTCCATCAATGAGAACGCCACTTAATACAATTCATTATGCTAAGGAATTTTTTGGAGAAAATCATACAATAATAATGGATGTAGATAAAAAAGCATATTTGTCTGCCCTTGCAATGTCAGAAAATATAGTAGTCACGTGTGACTCAAGTTCAATGATTTCAGAGGCTGCATTAACTGGAAAACCTATTTATGTTGCAAATATTCTTCCAAAAAAAAATGATAAAAGATTTCAAAGATTTCGAAACTTATTTAGAGAATTGAATATTACAAGAAACCTAGGGGAGGAAGTTGAAAATTGGAACTATGAAAAACTAGATGAAACGAATAGAGTGGCAAAACTTATAAAACAGAAAATTCAATTTTAATGTCATTTTTAAATTCAATAAAAAATAATTCAACAAAACATAAAATTCCTTTTGATCATTGGGAGTATAGTGATGCACTAAGTGAAGGCTCAATTGAAGAAATAATCAAAGCAGATATTCCAGATTTAAGTAAACTTAATCTTTCATATGATGGAACAAGGGCAATTGATGGTGGTGGTGCAGAATTTCGAGAAGGTATTGCTTCAGGAGGTAAAGCAATAAAATTCAGATGTTTTGTATCTAAAGAAAATGCCACACAGTTTCCACATCTAGTTAAATTTATTAATGAATTACAATCTAAAGAAACATATAAAACTATTTCTGAAATGATTGGTAGGGACTTATCAAATTCTTATGTACGAGTTGAAGTCATTTGTGATAGAGAGGGATTTTGGTTAAAACCTCATTGTGATATTAAAGAAAAATTAATGTCTGGATTGATATTCGTCAATAATACCAATGAGTCTGAGGATTTAGGTACAGATTTTTATAACGATAAGTTAGAAAAAGTTAAAACTTTACCTTATAGAAATAATTATGGTTATCTTTTTACGAGTGGGCCAAACACCTGGCATGGAATGGAAAAAAAGAAAATTCTAAAAGAGAGACGATGCTTGCAAGTAAATTATGTTACTTTTGAAACTGATTGGAAAGTTGAATAATTTATTTTTCCCAATCAAATCTTGGAAAAGAGTCAAAAACTTTAAAAATTCCATCCGACCATTGATTACAAACCTTTGAATAATTCTCGTCTGTAACATTTAAACATTCAAGAGTAGATAGATTATCAGCGTCTTTTTTAAGAACTGCAAAATCAATTGGAGGCCCAACAGTAAGATCACTTTTTAAAGTAGAGTCCATTGAAATAAGAGCACAGCGTGATGCGTCACCAATTGAAACAGTTGGCTTTATAACTCTATCAAGAATTGGTTTACCATATTTTACCTCTCCAATTACAAGGTATGGTTTACTATCTGCTGGTCTTATATAATTACCTTGAGGATAAACTAAATATAATTCATGTTGCTGTCCTTTGATTTGTCCACCAACAATAAAAGTAGAACCTAACAAAACGTTGTCAGTATTTATACCTTGCGGCGCTGAGTGTTCAATATTTAGTGAACCTACATATGACGCTATTTGTTCAAAATCACTACAAGTGTTTAAATTCATTATACCTGATGAACTTTTTAAATCTTTTTCAATTGATTTAAAAACGGCTTGAGATGTTCCCAAATTTCCTGATGTTACAATTACAATGGTTCGATCACCCACATCGTGAGTCATCATTTTAGAATAAATATTTACATTATCTAAACCAGCGTTAGTTCTTGAGTCTGATGCAAAAACAAGCCCTTCATTCGTTTTAATACCTATGCAGTAAGTCATCTCATTTAAATAATTAGTAAATTATAACATTTTTTCATAATCAATTAAAAGCATAACAGATATATCCAATACGCATTTGCTTATTTTATTTAAGTAATAAACACTATTGAGTTATGGTTTCTAAGCTTTGGAAAAACTATAATTCGACACATGCTTATGATGGTTATTTTACCAAGGATAATAAACTACGAAAGCATGCTACCATCATTTCATCAATCTTAGAGAGATATGGAAAAAAAAAGCTTCAAGAAATTGAGAAGAATTGCCAAAGCACAATAAGCGCTAGAGGAATAAATTTTAGAGTATATGCTGCGAATAATAGAGCGGA
This sequence comes from Pelagibacteraceae bacterium AG-430-E20, assembly GCA_003209915.1. Classification (GTDB taxonomy): domain Bacteria; phylum Pseudomonadota; class Alphaproteobacteria; order Pelagibacterales; family Pelagibacteraceae; genus Pelagibacter. Next base: position 104,838 of record QCOF01000005.1, read on the forward strand.
AGAAAAAAAATGGCCTCTTGATATTATTCCACGAATTATTCCAAAAACACAATGGAATAAAGTTTCAAAAGGTTTAAAGCAACGTGTAAAAGCTTTAAATTTGTTTATTGATGATGCTTATAATCAAAAAAAAATATTCAAAGATAAAGTTGTTCCAAAAGAAATAATTTTTAACTCTCCCTATTATATAAAAGAATGTGAAGGGTTTTCTCCTAAACACAAAGCTTGGTCAAATATTTCAGGAGTAGATTTAATAAGAAATACAAATGGTGATTATTTAGTTTTAGAGGATAATTTAAGAGTTCCGTCTGGAGTTTCTTATATGCTTGAAAATAGAATGGTCATGAGAGATGTGTTTCCTGAACTGTTTACGAGGTATAAAGTTGCATCAATTCACCAGTACACAAATAAATTATTCAATTGTATGGTTGAGTGTATTCCAAAAAAAAACTGCTAATCCTCATATGGTAGTTTTAACACCTGGTATATATAACTCTGCATACTTTGAGCATTCTTTCTTGGCAGATCAGATGGGTATTGCTTTAGTAGAAGGAAAAGATTTGTTTGTTGAAAATGATGTTGTTTATATGAAGACTGTAAAGGGTCCTCTAAAAGTTGATTGCATATACAGACGTCTTGATGATAATTTTTTAGATCCCAAGGTATTTAATAAAGAGTCAGTTATAGGTGTTCCAGGGTTATTTAAAAGTTGGCGTAAAGGGAATGTTGGCATTATAAATGCTATAGGCACAGGGATCGCTGATGACAAAGTAGTTTACTCTTATGTTAATAAAATGATTGTTTATTATCTTGGTGAACAACCTATTTTAAATCAGGTAGAAACCTATTTGTGTCACAATAAAAATGAAAGAAACTATGTCATTGAAAACATTTCTAAGTTAGTTGTGAAGCCTGCTAATGCCTCAGGTGGTTATGGAATAATGATAGGTCCAAAAGCAGATAAAAAAGAAAGAGATGATGTGATTGCCAAAATTAAGAAAAATCCTAGAGAGTACATTGCTCAACCGCTTGAAATTCTTTCAACCGCACCCACAATTACTGAAAATGATATTGAGCCTAGGCATCTTGATTTAAGACCATTTGTGCTAAGTGGAAAAACTACTTATGTAAGCACAGGAGGATTGACAAGAGTTGCTCTAAGAAAAGGGAGTACTATTGTTAATAGTTCTCAAGGTGGTGGATCTAAAGATACACTAATCGTTGATGTTTAAATTTTTATATATCTTGAAGAGAATTAACTTCTAATTTTTTTGTTTTAAGTGACTTGATTGCCTCTAAACATGCTAGTGCTGTTGACATATTGGTGCAATAAGGAACTTTATTTTTAAGCGTTCCTCTTCTTAGTGCTATTGCATCATTTAATCTGTGTTCAGTATTTCCGCCACCAGTATTAATAACTAGACCAATTTTTTTAGAGTCTAATACATCTACTATATGAGGTGAGCCACTACTGACTTTATTAATAATTCTACATCTCATCCCATGTTTTCTAATATATTCCGCCGTTCCACGTGTTGCACAAAGCGTAAATTTTAATTTAATTAATTCTTTAGCAAGGCCTATTCCTTCATCTTTGTGACTATCTTTTAAAGAGATAAACGCTAATCCATCTTTAGGTAAAGAGTTAGCAGAGGCTATTTGGCTTTTTGCAAAAGCCATTCCAAAGTTTTTATCAAATCCCATTACTTCACCTGTTGATTTCATTTCAGGACCTAAAAGCAGATCGCTGTTTGGAAATTTATTAAAAGGGAACACAGCTTCTTTAACTGCATACATTCCTTTAGATTTATCTCTTAAATTAAATTTTGATAATTTTTCACCTGCCATTACACGTGATGCAATTTTTGCAAGGGGTAATCCTTTTGCTTTAGATACAAATGGTACTGTTCGGCTTGCTCTAGGATTTACTTCAATTACATAAATTTCATCTTTTTTAATTGCATATTGAATATTCATAAAACCTTTAACTTTTAAAGCTAATGCTAGTTTCTTAGTTTGGTTTTCAATTTCTTTAATCAAAAATGGTTTTATAGATACGGGAGGTAAACTACATGCAGAGTCCCCAGAGTGGATACCAGCTTCTTCTATGTGCTGCATGATCCCTGCAACATGAACTTGTTTTCCATCTGAGATGGCATCAACATCAACCTCCATTGCATGATCAATAAATTTATCGATTAAAATTGGATTTTCCTCAGCAGCTTTAAAGGCCTCTTCTACAAAATTTTTAAGTTGGCTTTTTTCATGAACAATTTCCATTGCTCTTCCACCTAACACATAAGAAGGTCTTACCATTAAAGGTAAACCAATTTTTTCAGAAATTTGTATTGCTTGTTTAAATGTTTTTGCAATCCCACTTTCTGCTTGTTTTAATTTTAGTTTACTTAACAAATTTCTAAATCGATCTCTGTCTTCAGCTAAATCAATTGAAGTGTACTGAGTTCCTAGAATTGGAAGTTTGTGGTCATGTAAAAATTTTGCAAGTTTAATTGGTGTTTGCCCACCAAACTGAGCAATAATTCCAACTAGATTTCCTTTTTCTTGCTCTTTCTTAATAATACTAAAAACATACTCTTCTTTTAGGGGCTCAAAATAAAGTCTGTCACTGGTGTCATAATCGGTTGAAACAGTTTCAGGGTTACAATTAATCATGATTGTTTCAAAACCAGCTTCCTTTAATGAAAAACTTGCCTGACAACAGCAATAATCAAATTCTATACCTTGTCCTATTCTATTAGGACCTCCTCCTAAAATTATAATTTTTTTCTTTAAAGAGGGATCTGCTTCACACTCTGAATTAAGAGAGAAATTTCGTTGATATGTAGAATACATGTAAGGTGTAAAGGACTTAAATTCAGCAGCACAAGTATCAACCTTTTTAAATACAGGAAAAATTTTTAGCGCTGTTCTTTTTCTTCTAACAATATCCTCAGAAGTCTTGGTTAATTCAGAAAGTTTTTTATCAGAAAAACCAATTGATTTTATTCTATTAAATTCAGCAAAATCCTTTGGTAATCCTTTCTTTTTGATCATAGTTTCATTATCTACGATTTCTTTAATTTGCTCTAAAAACCACGGATCAATTTTAGATAATATAAATATTCTTTTTAAGTTTATTTTCTTTCTTAATGCTTCAGCAACTACAAGAAGTTTATTTGGAATATTTTCTTTTAGCTTTTTTTCAATTTGCTTTTTATTTAGATCAAACACTCTATCTAATCCTGAAAAACCGGTTTCAAGAGAAACCAATGCTTTTTGAAGTGATTCTTTAAAATTTCTCCCAATGGCCATTGCTTCTCCAACGGATTTCATTGAAGTACCTAATATTGCTGGAGAGGTTGAAAATTTTTCAAAAGTAAATCTTGGAATTTTTGTTACCACATAATCAATGCTAGGCTCAAAGGATGCTGGCGTAACTTTTGTAATTTCGTTTTTTAATTCATCCAGTGTGTAACCAACAGCAAGTTTTGCTGCAACTTTTGCAATTGGAAAACCAGTTGCTTTTGATGCGAGTGCTGATGATCTAGAAACTCTTGGGTTCATTTCTATAACAACCATTCGTCCATTTTTTGGATTGATTGCAAATTGAACGTTGGATCCACCTGTCTCCACTCCAATTTTTCTTAAGCAAGCAATGGAAGCATTTCTCATCACTTGATATTCTTTATCAGTAAGGGTTAGTGCCGGTGCAACTGTTACTGAGTCTCCAGTATGAATTCCCATAGGATCAACATTTTCAATAGAACAGATAATAATACAGTTATCTTTTTTATCTCTTACCACTTCCATTTCAAATTCTTTCCAACCTTCTAAACATTCTTCAACCAATACTTGGCTAACTGGAGACTCTTGAAGTCCACTTTTAATTATTTTTAAGTAATCTTTTTTATTTTTAGCAATTCCACCCCCAAGACCTCCAAGTGTAAATGCAGGTCTTATGATTGCAGGTAAACCAATTTTTTTTAAAACTTTTGAGGCTTGGTTAATATTGTTGACAATCTCAGATTTAGGTAAATCTAAACCAATATCGATCATATTTTTTCTAAATTTTTTTCTATCCTCTGCATTGGCAATTGCTTTAGAATTTGCGCCTATGAGTTCAATTTTATATTTTTTTAAAATTCCTTTTTTTTCCGCTTCCATTGCAAGATTGAGTGCAGTTTGACCACCCATTGTAGGAAGAATTGCATCAGGTTTTTCTTTAATAAGTATTTTTTCTAAAACTTCTAATGTTATGGGCTCGATATAGGTTTTGTCTGCAACATCTGGATCAGTCATAATGGTTGCAGGATTTGAGTTAATTAATATTACTTTATAACCCTCATCTTTTAACGCTTTGCAAGCTTGTGTACCCGAGTAATCAAACTCACATGCTTGACCAATGATAATAGGTCCAGCTCCCACAACTAATATTTTTTTAATATCTTTTCTTTTTGGCATTTTTTTTCATATTGTTAATAAATTCTTGAAAGAGGTAGACGCTATCTTGTGGCCCAGGGTTAGACTCTGGATGATATTGTACTGAAAATATTGGTTTGTTTTTAAGTCTTATTCCCTCAATGGTATTATCAAATAGAGACTTATGAGTAACTTCAATTTTTTTGGGTAAAGTTTCTTCAACCACTACAAAACCATGATTTTGACTGGTGATTTCAACTTTATCGTGGACTAAATTTTTAACAGGATGATTGGCCCCTCTATGGCCCAACTTCATTTTTTTTGTTTTACCACCTAAAGCTAAAGCTAAAATTTGATGGCCTAAACAAATTCCAAATATAGGTAAATTTTTATTGATTAATTTGTTAAGTATTTCTATTGCATATTTTCCTGTCGCTGCTGGATCACCAGGACCATTGGACAAAAAAATTCCATTTGGATTAAGATCTAATATTTTTTCTGCAGAGGTTTTACAAGAAACAACTGTTACTTTACATTTAAAGTCTGAAAAATATCTTAAAATATTTTTTTTTATTCCATAATCAATTGCAACTACATGAAAAAGGTTTTTTGTATTCTTTTTAAATCCTATTTCTTTTTTCCAAGTTTTAAGCCCTTTCCAAATATAGTTTTTTGAAGTTGTAACAGTTTCTGCAAGATCAAGGTTTTTTAAACCACTCCATTTAATGGTTGAATTTGTTAATTTACTAACATTAAACTTACCATTTTTTGAGTAAGCAATTGTTCCCTTAGGTGCGCCTTTATCTCTAATAAAGTTTGTTAAACTTCTTGTATCTAGTCCTGTAATTCCTACAATTTTATTTTTTTTGAGCCAGGCATCTAAATGAAGAAATGCTCTATAATTTGAAGGTGAAGTTATTTCTGAGTTAAAGATTACTCCTCTTGTCCAAATTTTATCAGACTCGACATCTTCTTTATTAGTTCCAACATTTCCAATATGAGGAAAAGTAAAATTTATAATCTGACCTGCATAAGAAGGATCTGAAATTATTTCTTGGTAACCGGTTAAAGAGGTATTAAAGCAAACTTCTCCAGTTGCTTCTCCTTGATAGCCAATCCCAATACCTTTAAAAACCTTTTTGTTTTCAAGAACTAAAACGCCTGTATTAATCTGTGAATTTTTTGAGTTTGTTTTTTTTGCTTTTTTGATCAATTACAACTCATGAGTTAAAGGTTAATACAATAATTGCTTTATTATCGCAACAGAGATGTATTATAAAATTGTAAAAAAACAATTTTTCTTTTGAACAATTATTTCTTTGCAGTAAATTAAAAAAATTATGCCCTTAAAAGACACTATCGAAAACGAATATAAAACTGCTCTTAAATTGAAAGATAAAAATAAAATATCAACCTATAGGTTAATATTGTCATCCATTAAGGATCTAGACATAGTCAACCGATCTGGACATAATAAAAAAGATACAGACGATGAAGACATTAAGAAGCTTTTGAAAAAAATGGTTAAACAACGAGCCGAATCGATTGATATTTACAAAAAAAATAATCGAACTGATTTGTTAGAAGTTGAACAAAATGAGTATGATATTTTAACAGGATTTCTCCCAAAGCAACTTGGAGAAGAGGAAACTAAAAAAATCTGTGCAGACTTAATTGCCAAAGTGGGTGCTAATTCAATAAAAGATATGGGCAAAGTAATGGGTGAGTTAAAGAAAGCCCATTCGGATGAAATTGATTTTGCTAAAGCAGGCCCAATGATCAAAGATCTATTAAGTAAATAATGAAATATCCAAAAGAATACCTTGATGAAATTAAGACAAGATTGAAAGTTTCAACAGTGGTCTCAAAAACAGTTTCCTTAAAAAAAAGAGGTAAAGAGTTTGTTGGTTTGTCTCCATTTAAAAACGAAAAAACACCTTCATTTACAGTAAATGATGAAAAAGAATTTTATCATTGTTTTGCAACTTCAGAGCACGGAAACATTTTTGATTTTGTTATGAAAATTCAAAATCTTAGATTTGGTGAAGCAGTAAAGCATTTAGCTCAATTAGCTGGAATGCAGCCCTATATGTTTTCAAAACAGGATGAAGAAAGAGAAAAAAAATGGAAAGAGTACCAATCAATTTTTAGTCAGTATGTAGATTTTTATCACAGTGAATTATTAAAAAATGAGAGTTATTCTATTGCAAGAGATTATTTAAAAAATAGATCTTTAACTAAAGAAGAAGTTAAAAAATTTAAAATTGGATACATAGAAAAAAATCCAAATTTTTTTGAGAAATTAAAAGATAATTATAGTGAGCAAACTTTAGTTGAAACGGGTTTATTTTATTTAGATGAAAAAAAGAAAATATATGTTGAAAGATTTAGAGGACGATTAATCTTTCCAATCAATAATATCTCAGGTCAACCAATAGCTTTAGGAGGAAGAATAATCGAAAACGTAGATTACTTAGCTAAATATATAAATTCACCTGAAACAAATTTTTTTAAAAAAGGGTCTAATTTATATAATTTAGATTTAGCTCGAAAACTTTCTAATAAAATAGATCATATCTATTTAGTTGAGGGCTATATGGATGTTGTTGGTTTAAGTAAAAATGGGATTGACAATGCAGTTGCCAATCTTGGAACTTCTTTGAGTGATAAGCAAATTTTAACTCTTAATCAGTTTTTTGATGACATTATTATATGCTTTGATGGTGATGAAAGTGGTTATAAAGCTGCATTAAGAGCAGCAGAGAACTCTATTAAAGAATTAAAACCAGAAAAAAATATTTCATTTTTATTTTTACAAGACAAGGAAGACCCTGATAGTTATGTGAACAAAAATGGCAAAGCTAATTTTATTGATTTTACTAAACAAAGTAAGCTTTCTATTCATCAATTTATTTTTAGTCATTATAAAAAACAAACAGCAAATAATCCATCTTCATTAGCAATTTTTGAAAAAAAATTGAGAAGTATTGCAAGTACAATTAAAGATGATTTTATAAAAAAATATGTACTTGAGTATTTTTTAGAAAAAATTGCTGAATTAACACCACATTCTAATCAAAATAAGAAAAAGTTTTTTGTTAAAAGAACTAAATCTTTAGATACAACAAAAAAGCATTTTAATGACAGTCAATCATTGACAGGGGTTGAACTTAAAGAGTTTTCTTTATTATATTTAGCAATGAATAATTTAAATTTGTTACAAGCAAATATACATTTAATTGAAAATATTAAGTTATTTACTGATGTTAATAAAAAAATATTTGAATTAATAATTGAGAAACTGAAATCTGGAGAGCAAATTATAATTGAGGATCTGAAGTTAGACAATCAATTGATAGAAAAGATAAATAAATTTGCACCCATTAAACATATTCTTAAAAATCAAGCTGACGATGATCAAAAAACGATCGAATTGTTAGAGGATATTTCAAGAGATTTAATGAATTATGATCTTGAGTTTAGAATACAAGAATTAGAATCGAAGTTCTCAGTTGACATGAGTGAGACCACATTTAATGAGCTAAAAGAGCTAAAAAAAAAGCAGAATCTCAATTAATCCAGCCAATTTAGTCGTGGATTTTTGCAGAATTGGCATTATATAAGACTTCCAAACTTTTATTGCTGTGGAAAGAATTATAACAAAATCATTTGCTAGATTAATGGGTCGTGGAACTCATAGAGGTTTTATAACCTATGAGGAATTAAGCAAATCTCTTGGAAAAAGAAACTTATCTGACGAAAACTTATCTCAAGCTTTTATTCATATTTTGAATGAAAATGTTTCCTTAGTCGAAAAAAAATCAGATTTTAAAGTTTTAAGAAAAAAAGAAAATTCAGGCAAAGAAGAAGGTAAAACAATTGAGAAAAGCGATGATCCTATCAGGATGTATTTACGTGAGATGGGTGGTGTAGAACTTCTTTCTAGAGAAGGTGAAATTGCAATTGCAAAAAGAATTGAGGCTGGAAAAGATGTGATGTTAATTGCGCTTTCTCAAAGTCCAATTACAGCTCAACAATTTTTTGAATGGAATGAAAAACTACAAAAAGATGAAATTTTGGTTAGAGAAATTATTGATATCGATACTAATTATATGGAAGACGAGTCAACTGGCCCAAGTGCAAAACAAAAAAATGCTGGTGAGACTGACAAAGAAGAGGGTTCTTCTGATGAGGACGATGACTTTAATCCCACTCTTGCTGCAATGGAAACTGAGATTAAGCCAAAAGTTTTAAAAACAGTTAATACATTAACTAAAGAATATACAAAATTAATAAAATACCAAAAAGAAAAATTAGATTGTGTTTTAAATTCTCAAAATTTTTCACCAGCAAAAGAAAAAGGTCACGATAAAATCGTAAGTGATATTTTAGAAAATATCAAATCACTTCAATTATCCCCATCAGTTTTAGAAGAACTTGTGCAAAAACATTATGTTGAAAACAAAAAAATTGTTTCTCTTGAGGGTAATCTTTTAAGACTTGCAATGGATCACAAAATTCCTAGAAATGAATTTATTAAATTTTATATTGGAAATGAGATTAACCCAAATCTAAAAAAATTCTTAGATACCAATAATATTTGGAAACAATTTTTCACTAAAAATAAAGAAGAATTTAAAAATATCAGAGAGAGATTAATTGAAATTAGTCATAAACTTGGGATATCAGTAACAGATTTCAAAAAATTAGTAAGCAGAGTTCAAAAAGGAGAAAAAGAATCTAGAATTGCAAAAAAAGAAATGGTTGAAGCTAATTTAAGATTAGTTATCTCAATTGCAAAAAAATACACTAACCGTGGCCTTCAGTTTCTAGATTTAATTCAAGAGGGAAATATTGGCCTGATGAAAGCGGTTGATAAATTTGAATATAGAAGAGGATACAAGTTTTCAACATATGCTACTTGGTGGATCAGACAAGCAATAACAAGATCAATTGCTGATCAAGCTAGAACAATACGTATTCCTGTTCACATGATTGAAACAATTAATAAAATAGTTAGAACTCAAAGATTAATTTTGAGTGAATTTGGAAGAGAGGCTACTCCTGAGGAATTAGCTCAAAAACTAAGAATGCCACTTGATAAAGTTAGAAAGGTTTTAAAAATTTCAAAAGAACCAGTCTCTTTAGAAAAACCAGTTGGTGATGAAGATGATAGCAGTCTAGGAGATTTTATTGAAGATACAAAAGCGCTAGCACCACTCGAACAAGCAATTAAGTCAAATCTTGGAGAAGCAACTACTAAAATATTATCCACCTTAACACCAAGAGAGGAAAGGGTATTGAGAATGAGATTTGGGGTAGGTATGAATACTGATCATACTTTGGAAGAAGTTGGATTACAGTTCTCTGTCACAAGAGAAAGAATTCGACAAATTGAAGCCAAGGCTCTAAGAAAATTAAAGCACCCTAGTAGATCAAAACAACTTAAAAGCTTTTTAGAAAGTTAATACTGGGCCGTTAGCTCAATAGTAGAGTACTGCATTGACATTGCAGGGGTAGTTGGAGCGTAACCAACACGGCCCACCATAAATAAATATCTTTAATTGATAACGTAAAAAAAATGATATAACTAATTTTAAGTTTTGGGCCTGTAGCTCAGTTGGTTAGAGCAGTACACTCATAATGTATTGGTCCCAGGTTCGAGTCCTGGCGGGCCCACCAACTAAATTAATTTTTTGAAAATTCCTCTAAAGTTTTGAATAGGGCGTTAATATCTCCATCATTAGAATTTAAGATTGATGAAAACTCTTCCTTTTGTGTTCTTGCTAAACTTAAACCCTCTATAATTAAATCTCTAATTAATGGGTTTTCAGGATCTTTTGTATAAACTCTCCAATCAATTTTTACCTCAGGTCTTTCAGAAGTTCCTACTAACAAACTATTTACGATTGTATAGTTTTCATTTAAAAATTTTTTATCATTAACTTCTATTTCAGGATTAGTATATTCAGCCAAACGACTAGAAAAACTTTTTAAAAAATAATCTTCAAATAATTTTAAATATTCAATTTTTTGACTATCATTTAGATTTTTCCTTGCTGACCCTAAAGAGTAAAAACCAACTCCTTTTATATCAACAGTCTCTTTAGCTATAGATTTAAGCTGATTTATTTTTTCTTCTTTTGATATATTTTTAGATAGAATTTGTGATGCTCTGTTTACAGTAGATTGAATAAATACATCTGGCTCAATAGAGTAAACGTTCGAAGTATTTATGCAAAACAGTAATAAAATTAGGAAAATTTTTTTCATTTACAAAGAAATTTTTTATTGATTATCTATTTCTTCCCAGTCTTCTTCATTTTTATAAATAACCTCAATATTTCCTCTATTTTGATTTTCAATTTTATTCTCTCTATCTTGTAGATATAAACTTTTAACTGAAGCATAAAAATCTACTGAATTTTTTTCAAGGTTATCTAGAGACTCAATATTATTTGCTCTAAACTCAATACCACTTAGAGCTTTAGATGTCAGAAAAACTCCTTCATTTAAAAACTCGTTATTACCATGTATTGAAGCATTATACCAAGGATCTCCTCCTAATACATTAGCAAAAGATCCGGCTGTGTCTCTTATTGTTGAAGGACCTAAAACTGGAAGAACTAAATAACAACCTGGGCCTACACCCCAAGCGCCTAAAGTTTGACCATAATCTTCTTTAACATATTTTGGAAAGCCTATTTTATTTGCTACATCTATAATACCTAATAGTCCAACCGTTGTATTCACAACTAATCTTCCTGTATTAATAGCTGCAGTTTTAATATCACCTTGCAAAACGTTGTTAGGTATTGTGATTAAAGTAGACAAGTTTTTTACTGCGTTACCCGTACCCTTTTGAATTGGATCTGGTAATTTCCTATAACCCTTTGCTATTGGTGAAATAATAGCTCTATCTAAACCTTGGTTAAATGAAAAGGTAGCTCTATTAAGTTTTTCAAAACAATCTTTTATTTTTTTGGGTTTTTCATTTTCTGATAATACCAATTCACCACTAGAGCCTGCAATTGCATTAAAAGATAATAAGAAAATTGAAATTAAAGTTATTACAAATTTTTTGTACATAAACATTTATATATTATAAAAAATTAGTTTATTAAATAGCATTTAAATTCAAAAAATGTCGATAAAGTGTTTATAAATAGACTTAATTTATGTCAAAATTTATGTCAAAATCAATAATGAATACAACCCTGAATTACTCACCAAATTTTGATGTAAAAAAAAGAAAAGTAAAAGAAATTAAATTTATTATTTTTCACTACACTGGGATGAAAAAACAAAATCAAGCAATTAATCGTTTAACTGATACCAAATCAAAAGTTAGCAGCCACTACTTAATTAAAAATAACGGCGAAATTTTAACTTTAGTCCCTGATTTATATGTTGCTTGGCACGCAGGTGTATCATCCTGGAAAAACTACAAATCAATTAACAAATATTCAATAGGAATAGAAATTAGTAATCCTGGACATGAATATTCTTATAAAAATTTTTCAAAAAAACAAATTAAATCGATTTTAAAATTAAGCACTTATTTAAGAAAAAAATATAAAATTAAATCAAATTTTATATTAGGTCACTCCGACATTGCTCCAGATAGAAAAAAAGATCCGGGAGAAAAGTTTCCTTGGAAACATCTTTCAAAAAATAAAATTGGTTATTGGCACAATTTAAATGAAAAAAAGCTTTTTAAAAAAAGAAATCAATTAGTTGATAAACAAGAAAAGAAAAAATTTATTAAAAATTTATATAAAATAGGATACTCAAAAAATATATTGTTTAACAAATACAAATATTTAAAATTATTAATAACTGCATTTCAGAGAAGATTTAGACAAGAACTCGTAAATGGCACAATTGATCAAGAATGTCTTTTTATAAGCAATAACTTAGTAAAAAACCTGAAATAAAATCTCTTGATATTTTATAGCTTAGCTGTAAGTTACTCTCGCCAGATAAACGACTTATCGCTTTAACTTTTAAAGAGGAAAGTCCGGGCTCTACAAGGAAACAGTGCCAGGTAATACCTGGCGGGGGCAACCCTAGGGATAGTGCCACAGAAAATAAACCGCCATAACATGGCAAGGGTGAAAAGGTGTGGTAAGAGCACACCGGTTCTATTGGTAACAATGAACGCTGGAAAACCCCACTGGGAGCAAGACTAAGTAGAGATGACACTGTTGCAAAACTAAAAGCCTTCCTTGGCTAGTCATCAGGGTTAGTTGCTTGAGCTTAAGAGTGATCTTAAGCCTAGACAAATGATAAGTTTAAATGACAGAACCCGGCTTATAGTTTATCTGGCAAACTTATTAATTGTTAAAGTAAATAAAATGTTCTCCTTATGACTTATATAAGAGTCATAAATGTTCTCTTTTTTCTTCATCATATTGCAAAACAACAAATTAATTGATTTTAAATTTTTTTTATGAATTTAAAAAAAATCACTTAATCCATTGAATAATAGCCCAGATTCAAGGTTTGACAGGTTATCAAAATACCCATATATTCCCACATATTCCCAATTATGGAATTTAAATATTATAAAATTTATGTTTTTAAGTACTTACGAGAACAAATTAGACAAAAAAGGAAGGGTTTCAGTGCCAGCTAGCTTTAGATCTCATCTTTCTAATTTAGGATATAACGGTGTTATTTGTTATCCTTCATTTAATAACATATCTATCGAAGCTTGTTCGCAGGATCGAATTGAAAAAATTTCATCAGCAATTGACTCTTTAAATCCATTTGAGGAAAAAAGAGATTTTTTTGCAACTTCAATTCTAGCAGAAAGTACTAATTTACAATTTGATAGCGAGGGAAGAATTTCAATTTCATTAAAATTATTAAAACATGCAAAGATAAAAAATAGCATGTTGTTTGTTGGTCAAGGTCAAACATTCCAAATATGGGAACCAACAGCGTTTGAGAAATTTAAGGTAAATGCTAGAAAAAAAGCAAATCTAAATCGAGCAAACCTTAAATGGGAAAAACATTTAAACAACAACGAGGGGAACTAAGATGACAATTAACTTTAAAGCACCAGAAATTAAAGAACTACAACCACGACTATTAGTACTAGGAGTTGGAGGAGCAGGGGGAAATGCAATTAATGAAATGATTGAAAACAATCTACAAGGAGTAGAATTTATTGCAGTTAATACTGATGCTCAGGATTTAAAATTAAGCTGCAGCTGATGAGTCTTTAAATGAAATTGTAAATACTTTACAAGGCGCAAACATGGTTTTTATTGCAGCAGGTATGGGAGGTGGAACGGGCACTGGTGCTGCTCATGTTATCGCCAGAGCTGCTAAAGAATTAAATATCTTAACTGTAGGCGTTGTAACACTTCCATTCTTATATGAAGGCCCCTCAAGAATGAGAAGAGCACAACAAGGTTTAGAAGAATTGAGAAAACATGTTGATACTATTATTGTTATTCCAAATCAAAACTTGTTTAAAATAGCAAATGAGCAAACAACATTTGAAGAGTCATTTAATCTTTCAAACAACGTATTGATGCATGGTGTTCAAAGTATTACTGATTTAATGGTTAGACCAGGCTTAATCAATTTAGACTTTGCAGATGTTGAAACTGTTATGGCTTCAATGGGTAAAGCAATGATGGGCACAGGTGAAGCTGAAGGAGAAGGCAGAGCCACTAAGGCAGCAGAAATGGCAATAAGTAATCCATTGATTGACGATTATACATTGAAAGGTGCTAAAGGATTATTAGTTAATATTACAGGTGGTAAAGACCTTAAACTCTTTGAAGTGGATGAAGCAGTAAATAAAGTAAGAGCAGAAGTTGATCCTGAAGCTGAATTAATTATTGGTGCAATTACAGACTCTGAGCTTGATGGTAAAATGAGAGTTTCAATTGTTGCAACCTCTTTAGATGGTCAACAACCTGAAACTAAGTCAGTAATAAATATGGTGCATCGAATACAAAATCGAAATCCTGGATATTCGGATTTTTCTAACATGGGTTCATCAGCATCATTTAATTTTTCTAACACAACTCAAAGTCCAATTTCACATGGTGCAAATGCTTTAAAGCTTGAAAATGAAATAGTTCAGGAGCAACAGGGTGAAACTACTCAAACAAATGTTACAAATGAGGAAGTTTTACAAAGCACAAATTTTGAGACAGAAAGTATTGTTGAAGATTCAACGGTAAATGAGATGGAGAAATCTTTTACTCAAGAGGCACTTCAGACACAGCATGAGACTAACACAACAGACAATGTTGAAGAAGATGTTTCAAACGACTTAAAAGAATTTGGTGTAGATTCAGACTCTCCAGATTTATTTAGTTCTGAAACAGAAAATTCAAGTCCAGATGATTTATTATCCTCTGACGAAGAAGAAGAGGATGATCTTGAAATACCAGCATTCTTGAGAAGACAAAAAAATTAATGGTCTTCAAAGAAATAAATGGACGCCGCCATAACACCAATGATGCAAAAGCATTACCCGGTGTTGCTAAAAGAAATTATTAGCATTATTTCCCCTCAATATGGCGGCACCTTTATCGACTGCACATTTGGTCAAGGGGGCTATACCAAAAAAATATTAGATTTTGATAAAACTAGAGTAATAGCTTTAGACAGAGATCCTGAAAGTAAAAATATTGCTTCAAAACTAGAAGAAGAATTTGAAGAAAGATTTAAGTTTAAAAATATAAAATTTAGTCAATTAAATAATTTAAAATTAAAAAACGAAAATGTTAAAGGTGTCATATTTGATTTAGGATACTCTTATACTCAAATAAAAGACCCAAATAAGGGCTTATCTTTTGACTCTGTTGGTAAATTAAATATGCAACTTGGTTTAAATTCTTATTCAGCAGAAGAAGCAATTAATAAATTAGATCAAAAAGAATTAGAAAAAATTTTTAAGTTTTTTGGGGATGAAAAAGAAGGAAAATATATAGCAAGAAACATTGTTAAAGAGAGAGTTAATAAAAAAATTGATACCCAAGGCCTCGTTAAAATAATTGATAGTTCTAAAAGAAGAAAAAATTTTAGAGTTAATAATTCCACTAAAGCTTTTCAAGCATTAAGAATATTTGTTAATAAAGAAATTAGCGAATTAATTTATGGATTAATTAATGCCGCTAAAATTTTAAAAAAAGATGGTATTTTAGCAGTGGTTACTTTCCATTCTTTAGAGGACAAAATAGTTAAATATTTTTTAAAAAGTCTTTCAGAAAATAAGAGTATTTCTAGATATACTCCTTTAACTGAACAAACTGATACACTATTTCATTTAACAAAAAAAAAACCAATTACACCAAATGAAGAGGAGTTAAGTGAAAACCCTCCTTCGAGGTCTGCTAAATTAAGATTTGCGATTAAAAAGACTGATTTTTTTGATTTTGAAACTGATATTGAGGATCAATTTAAAAATTTATTAGATATTGAAAAATTTGGAGAAAAATTATGAAAAAAATTGGTCTAGTATCAGTCATTTTTTCATTAATTTTATTCACCGCAATAATAAAAAATACAACAAAACAAATTGAAGATGAATTATTTACAGTAAACGAAAATTTAAGAGTATTAAAAACTGAATATGAGAATATTATGTTAGAGCATGATTATTTGAGTTCTGCTGAAAAACTACTTAAATTTCAATCCTTATATTTTGAGGACCAGCTTATTCAAAAAAATATAAAAAATATCAAAATTTATAATATTTCTAATAATCAAAAAAATATTAAAAATTTAAAAATAACTAAAGAATAATGAATAAATCTAAATCAAATTTAACAATAGAGGACAATGAAAATGATTTTATATATCAAAAGAAAAAAACTGGACTAAACATTCGGTTTAACAGAGTTGCCTTTATTTTTTTTATTTTTTTTTTAATTTTTACAATTTACTCTATTCATTTAATTAAACTTGGCACTCGCTATTCAAAAGAAGAAAAAACAAATACTACATTCATTAATGAAAAACTTTATAGAGCCGATATTGTGGATACCAACGGTAATTATTTAGCAAAAACAGTAAATTCAATTGATATTGGTCTAAAAACATCTGACGTTATAAATCAAAAAAAATTATTACTAAGTTTAAATTTAATTTTTCCAAACAAAGATTTTGACAAAATTGAAAAAAAGATGGAACAAAAAAAATTTTTTTATCTCGAAAAAAAAGTCTCAGAGGAAAATTATGAAAAATTGATGAAACTTGGAGATAAGTCTTTGAAACCTGAGGAAAAAGTTTTGAGGATTTACCCACAAAAAAATCTTTTTAGCCACATCATTGGTCAAATAGATAACGATAATATTGGAATTTCTGGACTAGAGAAATCTTTAAATGAGCTTTTAATAAAATCCAGAAAACCCATCAAATTAACAGTAGATAAAGATTTACAATTTCTAATTCGGGAAGAATTAATCAAATATCAAGAAATTTTTAAAAGTAAAGGCAGTGCCTCAATTTTAATGGATATCCATAATGGAAATATATTATCCCTTGTTTCTTTGCCTGACTTTGATCCTAATGAAAGACAAAATTTAACTGACGTAAACTACATTAATAGAGTAACAAAAGGTACATATGAGTTAGGTTCAGTTTTCAAGGCATTTACATTTGCAAGTGCATTAGATGAAAAATTAATTAAACCAGAAACTGAATTTTTAGATCTTCCAAAATCAATCAATTGTTATGGTTTTCCAATAAGAGAATATGATAATGAAATTCCATCTGATTTAACTGCAGAACAAATCTTTGTAAGATCTGGAAATATTGGTTCAGTAAGAATCGCTCAAAAGGTTGGTCCAGAAAAATTCAAGTCTTTTTTGGAAAAAATAGGTGTTCTCAGCGATATTCAGTTTGATATAGAAGAGGTGGCACCCCAAAAAAACTATAATTTTGGAAAATGTAAACTAGCAACAGCATCTTTTGGTCATGGTGTAGCTACTACAATTCTCCAACTAGCAAAAGGTTATGCGGTCTTGTCGAATGGTGGATACGATATAAAACCAACTCTTGTAGAAAATAATCTTGAAAAAAATACCAAGAAAAAAAAATTACTAAATGAAGGTGTCTCAGAACAGGTTGTAAATGCTCTTCGAAAAATAGTTAGTACAGAGGAAGGAACTGCAAAATTTGCAGATGTAGAAAATTTTGAAATAGGTGGAAAAACTGGAACAGCAGATCAACCTAAAGATGGAGCATACTCAGAAGCTAAAATAAATACATTTGCATCTATATTCCCTACTTCAAAACCTCAATATGTATTTATAGTGATGTTAGATACTCCACAAAAAGCAAAAGATTATTATTATAAATACAGACATAAAAAAGGTGGATGGAAAGGAACTTTATATAACACTGCTGGTTGGACTTCTGTGGAAGTTGCAGGAAAGATTATAGATAAAGTTGGGCCCATTTTAGCCACAAAATATATAGAAATTAAATAATAATGCGTTTAGGCGATCACTTCCAACAAATTAAAAAAAAATATCATAACACTTTTTTTTCTGGAATTTGTTTTGATCATAGGAAAATTAAAAAAAATTATATTTTTTTTGCAATCAAGGGAAATAATTTAGATGGCAATAATTTTATACCATCAGTTATAAAAAAAGGTTGTAAAATAATTGTTACTGAGAAAAACTTTGATGAATGGAAAAGTGGAGTTTTATTTATTAACACAAAAAATATTAGAAAATTACTAGCACAAATTTCATTTAGTATCTTTGAGAAAAAACCAAATAACCTAATTGCAGTGACAGGCACAAATGGTAAATCTTCAGTTTCAGATTTTTATTATCAAATTTTACTTCTCAACAATAAAAAAGTTGCTTCTATAGGAACACTGGGAGTGAGATCAAATACTTTTAATTTAAATTTATTAAATACTACGATTGATCCTATTTCTTTAGGAAAAATTTTAAACGAATTAAAAAAAAGAAAAATAGAAAATGTAATTATGGAAGCATCAAGTCATGGG
>QCOF01000006.1 GCA_003209915.1 Pelagibacteraceae bacterium AG-430-E20
TATTAGATATTTATTAAAAAAAAATATAAAATTGGCACTTACAAAAAATTCAGTTGTCAGACCTGTAGCTGAACATACATTAAGTTTAATATTAACAATTTTAAGAAAATTAAAATATTATGATTATTCGACTAGAAAACTTCTTTGGAATAATAATATATCAAATCCTAAAGTTTTTGATATTTATGATAAAAGAATCTTTTTAATTGGTTACGGAAAAATAGGAAAAAAAGTTTGTGATTTACTAAATATTTTTGGGTGTAAAATATTTTTTTATGATCCAAATGTAAAAAAATTTAACAAAAGTAAAGCTACTAAAGTAGGATTACATAAAGGTTTAAAAAATTCTGATATAGTAAGTCTTCATCTACCTTTAAATAAGAAAACTCATAAATTCTTTAATAAAAAATTATTTAATACGATGAAAAAAGACTCAGTCTTAATCAATACATCTCGTGGTAAAATTATAAACGAAAAATGTCTTATTGATAAATTAGTTAAAGAAAAAAATTTTTATGCTGGATTAGATGTATTTTATGATGAACCAATAAAAAAGGGAAATAAATTAATAAAATTGAAAAATGCTATTTTAACACCTCATATTTGTACAAGCTCAGAGGACGCAAGATTAGCAATGTCGAAAGAAGTTTATAAAAATTTAATAAATTTTTTTTATAGGAAACCAAGTAATTTATTAAATTTGAAAAAATATTTAGCTAATCTAGGTTAAATGTCAAAAGCAATTCCAAAAGAATTATTAGTAGTTTTAGCTGCTTACAATGATGAAAAATTATTAAAATTTGCAATTGATAGTATTATTAGACAAAGTTACAAAAACTGGAAACTTGTTTTGGTCGATGACGGGTCAAATGATAAAACATTAACTATAATGAATGCATATAAAAAATATCGGAAAGTTGAGATTATAATCAATAAAAAAAGAATTGGATTAACAAAATGTTTAAATAAGGTAATCACAAAAAACAAGAATGCGCTAATAGCAAGAATGGACGCAGATGATATTAGCTCCACAAAAAGATTTGAAAAGCAAATAAATTTTTTGCATAAAAATAAAGATATAAGTTTATTAGGAACTAATGCTAATTATTACAACGAAAGTAATAAATATATAGGTAAATCTAATTTGCCAAATAAAGATAATGAAATTAAACAATTATTAAATAAGAAAAATCCATTTATCCACTCAAGTGTTGTATTTAAGAAATCTTTTTTCAATGAATTAAAAGGTTATAATGAATTTTTTTTTAATGCTCAAGATTATGATTTATGGCTTAGAGGTAGAAAAAAATTTAAATATGCAATCCTAAGAGATAGACTTATAAAACACAGGATCAAATCAAACATAACTATAAAAAAAAAAATATATGGATTACTTGCAATGATTTTAAATTTAAAATTAGAAAAAAACTTATTAATATCTTTATCATGGATATTAATGACTTTTATTATAATGATATTTAAGTAATTAGATTTTTATAGAAATACAATTGTTAAAAAATATAATAAAAAAAAATTTTGGAATTATAATTGAAGATCCAAGAATAGGTGGTCCTCATAAACAATTAATTTACCTTATTAATTCAATCACCAAAGATGATCTAAAAAATTTTCAAATAACTCTTTTTCTACCCAAAACTCTCAATAAGTATATTAAGAATAAAATGGTAAAAGTAGTAAACCATAAAATTATATACTTAACAAAAAATAAAGTTTTAAGTTATATGATTAATTTTTTTAAAGATATAAATTTTCTCTCAAAGTTATATAATAAATACGATATTGATAATCTATACATTGCTGGTGGTTCGCAATCCATTAAATCTATTATTTCAGGTATAATAAGTAAAAAAAAAATTATTTGGCATATACACGATACAAATTGTTCTAAAATTATAAAAATAATTTTTAATTTTTTATCTATTTTTGTCGATAAAATTTTGTTTGTTTCTGAAAAATCAAAAAAATATTACCTTCCAAATAAAAGTAATGTAAAGGCCATAAAAATGAGACCATCGATAGATTTAAATTATTTTAAAATTAGAGAAAAAAAGAAATTTAATAATAAGATTCTAAATATCGGAGTAATAGCAAATATAAATCCAGACAAAGATATTGTTACTTTAATTAAAGTTGCGAATTTGTTAAAAAACGAAAAAATTTTTATAAACGTATACGGAAATGTATGGAATTCTCAAAGAAAATACTTTCAATTTTGTGTAGAACTAATAAAAAAATATAGTGTTAACAATATAAAATTCCATTTTAATGTAAAAGATATTAAAAAATGTTATCTAGAGACCGATATTCTTCTTTGTACGTCAAAAAATGAGTCTTTGCCCATGGTAGTTTGTGAAGCGATGGCTATGGGATTACCCATATTTTCGACAGATGTTGGAGATATAAAAAAATTTGTAAATAAAAAAAATAATTTAGCAGGTATGATATTTGAACCTGGTGATAGCAATAAAATATCCAAACAAATAATAAAAATTAGCAATGAAAGATATAGACTTAAAAAGTATAGTTTAAATTCAATATTTTTGTCTAAAAGGTATTTCAATATTGTTGAATACAAGAAAAATTTATTAAACATACTTTATGCAAAGTAAGATAAAACAAGTAAAAGTTTCAATAATTACTGTAGTAAAAAATGCTGAAAGAACAATAGAAAAAACAATTAAATCTGTTATTTCTCAAGATTATAAAAATATTGAGTATATTGTGCTAGATGGAATGTCTAATGATAGTACACCGCAAAAAATAAAAAAATATAAAAAAAAAATATCCAAGGTCATAACTTTAAAAGATAAAGGAGTTTATGATGCATTAAATATTGCAAGCATGAAGTCCAAAGGTAAAATAATTGGAATCTTGCATGGGGATGATATTTTTTATAATAAAACAATAGTAAGAAAAAATGTTGAATTCATAAAAAACAATAATTTAGATTTTACTTTTTCAGATCTTATTTATGTAGATAAAAAAAATAAAATTTTTAGAAAAGTATCCTCTAAAAATTATAAGCCATCTCTACTGAAGTATGGAATACATCCACCCCATCCAACTTTGTTCATTAAAAAAAAAATTTTTGATAAATATGGTGGATATTCAATAAAATACAGAATTTGTTCAGATTTTGATTATTTCGCTAAATTATTTTCAAAAAAGTTGAAATGGAAGGCAAATAATTTATTAAGTGTAGTTCATAGGAGAGGAGGGAAAAGCGATACCTCTTTTTTAGAAAAGTTCCTAATGACTTCACAATTAATTGAAATTCAAAAAAAAAGAGGAATTTATTCAAATAGATTATTTTTTATAATAAAATTATTTCAAAGACTCACACAGCAATTAATAAAATAGATGGTTAATTATATAATAATAATTTTAGTGTATATTCTATTTATAAATTTAGTTAGCAAAAAATTTAAATTTTTAAATCATAATTTATCAAATCAAGATCATAAAAAAATTAATAGGAGTGATTTGATACATACTGGAGGAATTTTTTTTTTACCTATAATCATTGGAATAATTTTTTACTTAGATCTTGACTTAAATTTAAATATATTTCTATTAAGTATTTTTTTGATATTGATTTTTATTGTTGGATATTTATCTGATATAAAATTAAATTTTAATCCAATATTAAGATTGATAATTCAAATAATATTATTTTTTTCAATAATTTATTTTTCAGATTTTTTTGTAAATAGAAGTGGAATTACAATAATTGATACCTTTTTAGATAATATCTTATTTAAATATTTTTTTACTGTTTTTTGCATTCTAGTATACATAAATGGTTTAAATTTTATTGATGGTATAAATCTTAATGCTGTTGGTTATTTGTTACAATTATTTCTATCATTAGTTATTATTAATGAAAATTACATAAATCAAATTGAAATATTAAACTTTTTACAAATGTTATTAGTTGCCATTGCGGTTTTTTATTTTTTTAACTTTAACTTTAATAATATTCTTGGTGACTCAGGAATATATTTACTTGGATCTATAGCCTGTTTTACCACAATTTACATCGTCAACAATAACTATAATATTTCACCAATCCTAGCGATTAATTTACTGTGGTATCCTGCTTTTGAAAATCTTTATTCAATTATAAGAAAAAAAAATATTAAAAAAAATGCTTTAAAACCGGACATTTGTCATCTACATTCTTTGCTTTATAGGTATAATAAGTCAATCTTATCAAATAAATCAGATACATATGTTCATAATTTTTCAGGAATCACTATGAACATTTTTTTAATACCAAATACCTTAATTTCAATATATTTTTTTAATTCCTCAAAAATTCTAATTTTAAACACTTTAATCTATTTAATTTTATATTTAATTGTCTATTACTGGTTAGATAAAAAAATTAAAACTAAGAAAAATTCATGAGAATTGCAATTATTGGGGCTGGTTGGTTTGGCTGTCATATAGGTAGTGAACTCCTAAATGATGGACATCAAGTCAAAGTATTTGAAAGAGAAAAAGGAATTTTTCTAGGCGCATCAGGAAATAATCAAAATAGACTTCATCTGGGATATCATTACCCAAGATCATATATAACTAGAGAGCAATCAAGGAGATGTTTTAAAAAGTTTAAGAAGTTTTATCCTCAATTTTCCTCTAAAATAAAGAACAATTTTTATTGCATATCAGAAAAAAAGGAAAATATGATAGATTTTGAAACTTATTTACAAATTTTAAAAGCATCGAAACTACCTTTTAAAACTGTTAAGATAAACCGAACTCCTCTAAAAAATATAAATGGTATTATTAGATGTCCAGAGGAATATGTAATATCAAAAAAAGCAAAAACTTTTTTTATAAAAAAATTTAAAAATAATATTTTTTTTAATTCAGAAATTAAAAACATAAAAAAAAAAAATGGTAAATTTATTATTAATAATTTTGAATTTGACTTTATTATAAATACAACTTGGCAACAGTTTAAGCCTTCTAAGAAATGGGATCTTTCATATGAGCTTTGCATATCACTACTTTATAAATGTAAAAGAGATACTTCATTAGCAATAACTGTCATGGATGGTCCCTTTTATACTTTGTATCCTTGGGGAGATAGTATTTATAATTTATACTCAGTAAAATTTTCTAGATTCAAAAAAACAAAAAAATTTGCTAGTATTAAAAACTACACAAATAAAATTAATAATAACGATTTAATAAAAATTAAAAAAAAAATGGAGCAAGAATTTTTAGAGTACTTTCCAAATTTTAAAAAAAAATTTGTTTTTTATAAATATATTAAAACTTTTAGAACCTTAATAGATAAGAAAAACCATAGTAGAGATTATCAACTAGAATTTAAGAATAATATTTTCAATGTTCTTTCTGGGAAAATTGATCATATCTTTTTAGCTAGTGAAGACATAAAAAAATGTATAAAAAACTATTCATAACTGGTTCTAACAGCTTAATTGGTAAAAATTTAATAAAGATGATGCCAAAATCTTTAGAAATTTATAAACCTACAAAAAAAGAATTAAATTTAGTTAGTCTAAAAAATTTAGAAAAAATAAAAAAAAAAATTACCTCGAGTGATGTAATTGTTTTGTTACATTCATCAATAAGTTCAAAAATACATTTAAAAAAAACAGAAAAAGAAAAAATTAATCAATTAAAAGTAAATTTACTATCGATTTTGGAAATTTGTGAAATTGCATTAAAATATAACAAAAAAGTAAGAATATTTATTATGGGTTCTGAGTCAGGCATAAAAGGTTCATTTGATATTATCTATGGATTATCAAAATCATCTTTACATAAATATATTGAAGAGAGGAAAATTTTTTATCCTAAACAACAGATAGTTGGTATTGCCCCATCAACAATAATCGATGGAAAAATTACAGTTAAAAGAAAAGACAAAAAAAATGTTAAAAAATCTATCCTTACGAACCCCAAAAAAAGGGGAATATTTTCAATCGAAATATCTAAATTTATATATTCATTAATATTTCATAATACAGATTATATTAGCAACACCGTTATAAACATTAATGGTGGAAAATTTTCAAGGATGTAATTATTTATTAACTCTTAATAATGAGATAAAAAAAGAATTAAATATTATATTTATACAAATCAAATCAATCATAATTAGAAAATTAAATTTATTTTTATCTAAAATAAAATTAAATAATTCAAAATGAAATATAAAATGATTCAAAAATATTAATGAAAAAAACAAACAGATAGATAACTTTAAGGAAAAAAATTTAAAAAAAGTTTCGAGCCTAGTTACCTTAATAAGCTCCAAAGTTTCTGCTCGCAAAGTTGAATAAAGACCAAGCATAAAAAACTGTGATATGAGAAAAATAATTGCAAGATACATTATTAAAAATTTGTTTAATAATTGATTAAAATTTGGATCAAATGATAAAGTAATTACATGTACCAGTAATAAAAAAGTCATTATAAATCCAGGTATAAAATACATAGATTTTGGACTGCAAATTAAAATAAATTTTAAAGTTTTTAGTCCATCCTTTATTGTTCTAAGATGACTTTTACTATTTATTCTCCCGTCTTTAAAAAGTGTAATAGGTAGCTCACTTATTTTTGCGTTATTTACTACAGCTTTAATTAGAATTTCTAGACAAAAAACCATACCACCAGAAAAAAATTTAATTTTTTCAAAAAAAGATTTTTTAATTATTTTCATTCCACAATAAACATCATTAAATGGAAGTTTATAAATTTTTTTTGCCATAAAAGTAAATAATGGATTTCCTATATATTTATGAGATAAAGGCATGGCACCTCTTTCAATTTTTCCACCACCTAATGAAAGTCTGCAGCCTTGAACAATGTCAAAACCATTTTTAATTTTATTATAAAATCTTGGTAAATCATTGAAATCATAGCTATCATCAGCATCTGCTATAAGAATATATTCACCTTTTGAAGCTCTTATCCCACTAATAACCGCATTTCCATACCCTTTTTCAGAAACATTTATAATTTTTACATTATTTTTTTTTGCTATTTCCAAAGAACCATCAGTGCTCCCATTATCTGATAAAATTATCTCACTTTCTATTTTTAAATAATCAATTTTAGATTTAATTTTATCTATACATATTTGAAGGGTATCTGACTCGTTCAGACAGGGGATTACAATTGATAAATTCATTATTAAATTATATCTATTAAAAAAATTATACCTATATTATTAATTATTTAAAACAATAAAAAAATTATGTATCAAGAAAAGTATCAATTTATAATTTGGAATTATTCAATACTTTTTTTACCATTTTCAATTGTTATTGGTTCATTTATTTTAAATTTAAATTTGATTATTATTACAGTTTTATTTTTCATAAATATTTTTTTAAATAAAGAATTAAGAATATATACAAAAGAAAAATGGTTTTTAGTTTGTTGTTTATATTTTCTTTTTCAAATTTTTTCATCGATAATTAATGACGCTAATTTAGATTCTATTATAAGATCAGTAACTTTTTTTAAATTTTTTATTTTTGCTTTGTCCTTGAAAATAATATTAATTTTTAACAAAAAAAGTTTATTATACTTTTTAAAAATTATTTTTATACTTATTATTATATTATCAGTTGATGGAATATATCAGTACTTTTTCGGAAAAAATTTATTAGGTTTTGAGCATGATGTGGGAAGGGTATCTGGAGTTTTTGGAAATGAAAGAATATTAGGATCATATTTGAGCAAAAATTTATTTATAGCTTTGCCATTCTTTTTTTTTCTATTTCGTAGCTCAAAATATAAATATTTATTTTTAACAATTTATTTTTCCATTATTGCTTTTGCCATTTTAATCAGTGGTGAAAGAATGGCATTTTTACATTTTATATTAGGACTTCATTTATTATTTTTATTTGTGAGTCTGAAAGAATTTAAGAAAATTTTATATTTATTTTCTATATATTTAATTATATTGGTATTTATTTTATTAAACGATCATGTAAAGAAAAGAGTTTTAAGTATAACTCATGATCAATATGGTATTTCGAAAAATTTTAACATTAAAGATAGTTACTGGGGTGCACATTATTTAACTGCCTATGAAATATTCAAAGAAAATCCGATATTTGGCATTGGTCCAAAAAATTTTAGAGTTGAGTCATGTAAAGATAAATATTCTTCTATCGACTCAAAAAAAGCTGAACATAGATGCACTACCCATCCTCATAATATTATTCTTGAAATTTTATCAGAACAAGGAATTTTAGGAATTATACTATTCTCATCTATTTTATATTTCATTATCAGAAAACAAAATTTATTTGAAATTGTACCAGTATGTTTTTTGGTATCTTTAATTATATATGTTTGGCCTATAGGGACTTCTGGAAGCATTTTTACCACATGGAATGGAATTTTTTTATGGATTAACATAGGTCTATTATCTTATTTAAAAGAAGATATTCTAAATAATTTTCTGAAATAAATGAAAAAATTTATTACATATTTTTTAAGTTTTGCAGTTATTATAATTATTTCAATTTCAATATATTACAAATTTAATAAAAGCTTAATTATTGATTATATTAAATTTAAAGCTCCAAAATCTGTATACGTTTTAGTAAAATTTATTAATAATAAAGATTTAAATATTAAGAGAAATTTAAATGACTATAACATTAAATTCCTTCCAGAAACCCAGTTTATAGATTTAGATTTCAAAAAAAGTAAATTAAATTTTACGAGACAAGAAACAGGTTATTATGCAGGATTAAAAGGTAAACATTTTAGTTTTTACTTAGATGCAAACGAAAAATATTTATTTGTCGCTGATTCAAACATGAACCTATATTACTCAAAAATTACAGATGTGATAAAACAAAAAAATAATTTTAAAAAAATAAATTCTTTAGGAATTATAAAGAATGCGTTTTCTAGAGATATAAAAATTTCCAAAAATGATATCTATATCTCGTTAACTTATAAAAATAGCGACAAGTGTTATTTTTATAAAATTTTTAAAGCAAAAATAATAAATTTACCTGATTTAAGCTTTAATGAAATTTTTTCATCAAAACAGTGCAATCCATCAAGTTATACGGGTGGGAGAATAGAAATATTAAATGATAATAAACAAAAAAAATTACTGTTAACAACTTACAATGCAGACAAAGATCATTTGGCACAAGAAGATAATTCTATATTTGGAAAAATTCTTATAATTGATGAGAACAATGGAGAATATGAAGTTTTTAGTAAAGGACATAGAAATTCAATTGGTTTACTTTTTGACGACGAAAATAATGTAATCTTAAATACAGAAAATGGACCTAGAGGTGGTGACGAAATTAATTTAATTTTAAGAGATAAAAATTATGGTTGGAATGTTTCGTCATATGGAGATAACTACAAAAAAAAAAATTTATATATCGATACTCCTGATTTAAAATTTGATCACGAAAAGCTTGGTTTTCAGGAACCAATTTTTTCATTTGTAAGCTCAATAGGAATATCCCAAATAATAAAGATTGATGATAATTTTTCAAATTATTGGAACAATAACTTTTTAATTGGATCTTTAAATTCCAAACATTTATACAGAGTAAAATTTGATAAAAGTTTTAATAAAATATTATATAGTGAAAAAATATTTATTGGAGAAAGAATTAGAGATCTAATTTATTTGAGTAAAGAAAAAACTATTATATTGGCGATGGAAGAAACTGGCTCAATTGGGATAATGCAGAAAAAATAAAAAATACTTAAATAATTAAATTTAATTATTTATAAAATGATTATAAATTTGTAAAACTTTAATACCAAAAAATTGATAATACTCGGAATAAATTCATATCATGCTAACTCATCTGCTGCATTATTGGTAGATGGTAAGATAGTTTTTGCGATAGAAGAAGAACGTTTAAATAGGATTAAGAATTCAGGAGGATTTCCTTACTTATCAATTTTAGAGTGTCTAAAATATAAAAAAATAAATTTAAACGATATAAATTTTATTGCGATTAATACAAATCCTAAAAAATTTTTACTTAAAAAAATTACGTTTGGTTTAAAAAATTTAATTAGTTATAAAAATTTAAAATATAAAGTCTTAGATATTAACAGAAAACTTTCTATATATGATGAAATTAATAATTTACAAAATTTTGGAAAATTTAATGGCAATATTATAAATGTAGAACATCATAAAACACATATTGCATCATCATTTTACGTTTCAAAATTTAAAGATGCTGTAGGCGTATCTGTAGATGGGTCAGGTGATTTCACAACGACCTCAAGGGCTAATTGCTATGATACAAATATTGAAATTAATGATAGAGTGCATTATCCACACTCTTTAGGCATATTTTATACTGCGATAACCAATTTTTTAGGCTTCAATACATTTGGGGAGGAGTACAAAGTAATGGCTCTAGCAGCATTAGGCAAACCAGAATTAGATAAAAAATTATCAGAAACGATTTTTTTTTATGATAATGGTCAATTTAAATTAAATTTGAAATATTTTTTACATCACAAAAATATAAATACTTTCTCAACCATAGACAATAAGATCATTATTAATAATTTAATTGATGAAATTAAATTCAGCGAATTAATAGGATTCAAAAAACGAAATAGGAATCATCAACTTGAGCAGAAGCATTTTAATTTAGCATATTCATTACAAAGTTTGTTCGAAAGAGCATATCTAAATTATATAAGTGCTGCCGCAGATGAATCTTCTTCTCAAAATTTATGTCTTGCTGGTGGTTGTGCAATGAATTCTGTTGCAAATGGAAAAATAATTGAAAAAACAAAATTTAAAAATATATATCTCCAGCCAGCGGCTTATGATGCTGGTGGTGCTATTGGTGCTGCTCTTTCTGTATATTACGAAAAAAACAAAATTAGAAAATTTGAGGATTTTAATCTTTACTTAGGACCAAAATATACAAATGACTATATAAAGAAAGCTATTCAAGAAAATGAAAGTAATTTTACAGAAAAAAATATAAAAGTAGAAAATTTAATTGATAAAGAAGAGGAACTACTTGTAAAAATTGTTAGTTATTTAACAGAAAAAAAAATTATTGGTATTTTTAAGGGAAAAGTGGAGTGGGGCGCAAGAGCTTTAGGAAATAGATCAATAGTAGCGGACCCCAGAGGAAATGAAATTAAAAATATTCTGAATTCGAAAATTAAAAGACGAGAGTCATTTAGACCTTTTGCTCCAATAATTTTATATGAACATTTAAAAAATTGGTTTGAATTAGAAAGAGAAATTTCAACAATGATGGAAGTTCACAAAGTTAAAAAAGAGAAAAGTACTTTTATACCAGCTGTAGTTCACATTGATCAAAGTTGTAGACTACAGACCTTAAATAAACATGATAACCCATTTATGCATAAATTAATAAGTTTATTTTATAAAAAAACTAATGTGCCAATTTTACTTAATACGTCATTTAATGAAAATGAACCAATAGTATGCAAACCAGAAGAGGCTATAAAAACTTTTTTACGAACAGAAATGGATATTTTATTATTAGAGGATTATTTACTTATTAGATAATTATATTCAATTTCAAAAAATACTTGGAATAATTATATAATAACTTAATTTATTCTTTACTTTTATTTGTTTAGTTACTTCTTCAAAATGAGTACAAGGACCTTTTGAATACATACACAGCCTATATTTAGGATTATAAATTTTAAAATCATTTAAGAACAATATTTCAGAATTATTTTGCTCAAGATTTGTTTCATCGTAAGCATAAATATTTGGCCATGGATAATCATTATAAGTAAAGTTATATTTTTTTACTATTCTATTTAAATTATTTAGAACTACAAAAATTATAGATATTAATAGAATATATTTTAATTTTTTAAGAATTTCCTCAATTCTACTTACGTAAAAAAATTTGTATATAGCGAAACTGGCAAGCAATATTATAGCACTTACTATGAAAGAATATCCGTATCTGTAAAGTGGAAATTTTAGAAACCATAAAATACATCCAATTAAGTTAATTGAAAAACAAACATAAAAAATTTTATTAATTAAATTATTTTTATCTTTTATTCTTTTTATGGAAGATCTATTTTTTTCAGTTTTGTATAAAATAATCAATATTATAAAAATTATTGAAATAAGAGGAAGTAATTTTACAATTAAGTACTTAAAATGCTTATTTAACCATGTAGGTAACCAAGTAAAATTTTTGTTAAATTCATTTTTACTAACCTTAGGATTTTTTAAATCAGCCCAGCCTTTTGACGCAACCTCGCTTTCAATTCCTCTCCTCTCAGGATTAGCGTGCATTTCTTTTTTAATTGCACTCCAGGAAAGATTATCAAAACACAAGGTATTTATGGGATAAATAATACAAGAACTGACTAAAACATTTTTTATAAATAAACTTAATAAAAAAATTATTAAGATAGAGTTTTTAAAATTATATAAAAAATTATATTTTTTGAAATAAATGATAAAAAAAATTGGGAATAAGAAAGAAGTAAAAAGAAAAACTTTGTTAGCAAATGCAAAAATACAAAACAGGCTTAAATAAAAAAAATTTATATATTTTTGTTTATTAAAATAAATTTGATCCAAAAAAATTGATAATACTAAAAAATAAAAAAGGTGACCAATTACATCATTGCCGATATCGTTATATCTACTATTTTTTAATAAAATGAAAACAGTAGTTAAGAAGAAAAAAACTAAAAAGAAATAATTATTTTTTTTTTTTAAAAAGGTTTTAATAAAAAATAATATTACAGTAGATAAAATAATAGATATTGGCAAGGTAATACCTTTAGTCGAGAATAAAGAATTGTTAAATATTGCTGAAGTGTATTGAATTATAGATGTATGTCCAAATCTGAAGTGAACATTTGAAATTCCAATAATTGTTTTATATTCATTTAAAATAGAAATATAAGGCAAATGATATAGTCCAGCATCTGGACTATAACTGTGATCTAATAATATAATTAAAAATGAAACTGATCCAATTAAAAATATAATTTTCATATAAGAGAATAAATTTCTCTCTTCAGCTTGATAAATTTTGATTAATGCAAAAAATGATATTAGTAAGATTATATTATTTAAAGTCGTATTTAGTGGAAAAAAAAAATTAAGTATTAATGCAGCAAAACTTAAATAAATAATTCCAGACAAAACATCAAAAATTATATTTTTTTCGCCTTTCAGATCTTTAAATATGAATAAATTGATTAATCTTCCAATAGCCAAAAAAATTGCCACTGAAATCAAATTTGATATATAAAGAAAGACCATATGAAATTGACAATTATTATACCTTGTTACAATGAAAAAAACACAATCAAAAAGTTAATAGATAAAATAATAAATTTAAATTTATCAAAACAGATAATTTTAGTAGATGATTTTTCTACAGATGGTTCTAGAGAAATAATTAAGATGTTCAAGAATAGAATAGATAAAATAATTTACCACAATAAAAATATGGGTAAGGGAGCAGCAATTAAATCAACTTTTAACTTCATATTGGGTGACTTTGTTGTAATACAAGATGCTGACCTAGAATATAATCCTGATGATTTGGTTAAAATGTATAATTTAATGCTTTCTATGAAGCATGATGTACTCTACGGGTCAAGAGTTCTAGGTAAAAATAGATACAAGGATAATAAAGGTTTTACATCAATTTTTAGAATTTTTGCAAATCATTTTTTGACAGAAATTTCAAACTTGATTAATAAACAAAAATTAACTGATGCACATACTTGTTACAAAATGTTCAAAACTGCTATTTTTAAAAAGATCAATCTTAAGGAAAATGATTTTTCATTTTGTCCTGAAGTTACAACCAAATTGTCAAATTTTAAAATACCAATTGATGAAGTGGCAATATCTTACAAAGGTAGGTCTTATGAAGAAGGTAAAAAGATATCATTTAAAGATGCCTTGAAAGCCATTTATGTGATATTTAAATATTCTATTTATAAATGAAAAAAAAAAATAAAACTGCTCTTATATTTGGTGTAACAGGACAAGACGGAGCATATCTATCAAAATTTCTTCTAAAAAAAAATTATGTAGTTCATGGTGTAAAAAGGAGACATTCATCAATCAATACTTATAGAATAGATGATATATATAGAGATCAATTTGGAAAGAAAAAGAATTTTCAATTGCATTATGGAGATGTAACAGACTCTTTATCAATACATAATATCATAAAAAAAGTAAAACCAAATGAAATCTATAATCTTGCAGCTCAATCACATGTTGCTGTGTCATTTGAGCTTCCTGAGTATACTACAAATGCTGACGCTTTAGGCACACTAAGAATTTTAGAAACAATAGTAAAAATAGATAAAAATATAAAATTTTATCAAGCGGGAAGTTCTGAAATGTTTGGTAAAGTTGTTGAGAGTCCACAAAATGAAAAAACTCCATTTTATCCGAGAAGTCCGTATGGAGCAGCTAAATTATATTCTCACTGGATAACAATAAACTATAGAGAAGCTTATAAATTATTTGCTTGTAATGGAATATTATTTAATCATGAAAGTCCATTAAGAGGAGAAACTTTTGTAACAAAAAAAATTGTCAGTGGCTTATGTAGAATAAAAAATGGCAATCAAAAGAAATTATATCTAGGTAATCTTTATGCAAAAAGAGATTGGGGACATGCAGAAGATTATGTTGAAGCAATGTGGAAAATTCTTCAACATAATATGGCTGACGACTTTGTAATATCCACAGGAAAGCAATATTCGATAAAACAATTTATAAATATGGTAGCCAAACAATTAAGTATGAAATTAAAATGGAAAGGAGCCGGCATAAATGAAAAAGCATACGATGAGAATAAAAATTGTGTAATTGAATGTAATATTAAATATTTTCGTAAATCTGAAGTTGACACTTTACAAGGAGATTATTCAAAAGCTAAAAAAATATTAAAATGGAAACCTAAACATAATATTAATTCATTAATTAAAGACATGGTAGATCATGAGCTAAATTTATTATTTAAATGATTACAAAAAATTCTAAAATATTTTTAGCAGGTCACAAAGGCTTGATTGGATCTGCTATCCTAAGAAAACTAAGAAGATTAAAGTATAAAAAAATTTTTACTATTGAAAGAGCTAAATTAGATTTACGTGATCAAAAAAAAGTTAATGAATATCTTAGAAAAATTAGACCTGATGGAGTTATAATAGCTGCTGCAAAAGTTGGAGGAATAAAAGCAAACAATGAACTAAGGGCAAATTTTATATTTGATAACCTATCAATACAAAACAATATAATAGATGGTAGTTACAGAGCAGGTGTCAAAAATTTAATTTTTCTGGGGTCTAGCTGTGTTTATCCTAAAAATTGTAAGAAACCAATCAAAGAAAAATACCTTTTATCTAATTACTTAGAGAAAACCAATGAACCATATGCTATCGCAAAGATAGCAGGCATAAGTTTGACTCAAAGTTATAATTTTCAATACAATTTAAACTACAAATGTTTAATGCCTTGTAATTCTTATGGTATTAACGATAATTATGAAACTAATAGCTCACATTTTTTTCCAGCTTTGATAAGAAAATTAATAGAGTCCAAGCGTTATAATAAAGATCATATTAAAATCTGGGGATCTGGAAAACCTTTAAGAGAATTAATATATTCCGACGATATAGCTGATGCATGTGTATTTTTTTTAAAAAAAAAAACTAAAGAAACATTAATTAATATTGGAACAGGTCATGAAAAATCTATTACAAATTATGCAAAATTTATAATGAAAAACTTAAAAATTAAAAAAAAAATAATTTATGAAAAAAAAAAATTAGAGGGTACTTATAGTAAGCTATTGGATGTTTCTCTTGCAAAAAAATATGGTTGGAAATACAAAACTTCATTAGAGATTGGTTTATCACATACTATCAACGATTTTTTAAAAAAAAATAGTTAAAAAATTGAGAGTATATATTAATTGACAACTTTAAATTCTATTATATAAATCTGGAGCCTAGTGACTATTGCGAAAGAGTAATACCCGATCCCATTCCGAACTCGGAAGTCAAGACTTTCTGCGCCAATGGTACTTTGTCTTAAGACACGGAAGAGTAGGACGTTGCTAGGCACAAACCAAATGAAAAATCTTGTAATCGTAACTGGGGGAGCAGGTTTTGTAGGCTCTAATTTAATTGAAATGCTAATTAAAAAAACAAGTTTTAAAATTACTAGTTTAGATAATTACTCCTCAGGCAGTGAAAAAAATCATATACCAAATAATAGAGTTAATTATGTAAAAGGTGAAACATCAAATATTAATAAAATATTTGAAAATAAAAAAAAAAATATAAAAGCTATTTTTCATTTTGGAGAATTCTCGAGAATTTTTCAAAGTTTCAAAAAATTTGATAAATGTTATGAATCAAATAGTATAGGGTCAAAGGCAGTGTTTAAGTTTTGTTTAGACAATAAAATAAAACTTATTTATTCAGCAACATCTGCAAGTTTTGGAAATAATGGTAATGATAAAAATCTTTCTCCATATGCATTTACCAAATCGAAAAATTTAGAATTATTGGAAAATTTAAAAAAATGGTTTAATTTTAAATTTGAGGTTATATTTTTCTATAATGTATATGGCCCAAGACAAATCAAAGTTGGCGACATGGCAACCGTCATTGGAATATTTGAGTATCAGTATTTAAAAAAAAAACCACTTAGTGTGGTCAGACCAGGTAATCAAACCAGAAGATTTACTCATATTTATGATACTGTTAAAATTTGTTATGATGCTTTTAAGGCTGATAAATGTAAATATTACAGCATTAGCCATAGATCCTCATATTCAATATTAGAGGTTGCAAAATTGTTTAGAAGCAAAATTGTTTTTCTAAAACCCAGATTAGGTGAAAGATATGCCTCAGCTTTAACTAAAATAACTCATAATAACAAAATTATTCAAAAATATGGAAAATTAGAATTGAAAGATTACATATCTTCCTTTACTAAGTCTCATAAAATATGAAAATAAAAAGTTCATTAAAGTCAATTAAAAAAAGAGACCTAAATTCTAAACTTGTAAGAAGAAGAGGTAGAATTTACGTAATCAATAAAATAAATCCAAAGTTTAAAGCAAGACAAAAGTAATTTATGGATAGTGAAAACCATAAAAAAACTTGGAATAATTTTACCAAATTAGTGTTGTGGGGCACAATTGTAGTTATAAGTGTTTTAGTGTTAATGGCAATATTCTTAATATAAACTAATATATGAAAATTGCTTCTATTTTAGAAAATCAAAAAACTGAAAACAGAATAGCAATTACTCCCGAAATTGCGAAAAAATATATTTCACTTGGATTTGAGGTTTCATTATCTGAAAATTATGGAAGTCATCTTGGAATAAAAGATGAAGAGTATACAGAGTTAGGAGTTTTAATTTCAAATGATGAAGAAGAAATCATAACAAACGCTGATATTATTGTCCAATTAGGTTTAATGAGTGATGATAAAATTACTTTATTAAAAGAAAATCAAATATTCATAGGAGTCTTAAATCCATATGAAAATAAAGATAAAATAAACAATTTAGTTAAAAAAAATATTAATACTTTTTCACTAGAATTGCTTCCAAGGATAACAAGAGCTCAATCTATGGATATATTATCTTCCCAATCAAACCTAGCTGGCTATAAAGCAGTATTAGAGTCTTTTGCATACTTTGAAAAAGCTATTCCTATGATGATGACAGCGGCAGGTACTATTCCTGCAGCAAAAGTACTAGTTGTTGGAGCAGGAGTTGCTGGATTACAAGCTATTGCAACTGCTAAAAGAATGGGAGCTATTGTATTCGCTACAGATGTTAGAATGGCTTCAAAAGAACAAGTTGAAAGTTTAGGAGGAAAGTTTTTATCAGTTGAAGGTGCAGAAAATCTTGAGACTGAAGGGGGTTATGCTAAAGAAGCGTCAGATGATTTTAAAAAGAAACAAGAAGAATTATTATATGAAACCTTAAAGAAAATTGACATTGTAGTCTGTACTGCCTTAATTCCTGGAAAAAAAGCACCAGTGATTATTAAAGAATATATGATTGATAATATGAAAGCCGGTTCAATAATTTATGATCTAGCTGCGATACAAGGTGGAAACACAGCACATACTAAAGTAAATGAAATTATTGATAAAAATGGAGTTAAAATAATGGGAGAAAGCAACATTTTAAATAAACTCCCAACATCTGCATCAAATTTGTACGCAAAAAATGTGTTTAATTTTGTTTCAAATTTATATGATAAAGACAACAAAAAAATAAATGTAAACTTAGAGGATGAGATAATTGAGAAAACTTTAATGAAATAAAATCATGGAAATAGACCCTATTATATTTAGACTAAGTATTTTTATTCTTTCAATTTTTATAGGATACTATGTGGTTTGGAGTGTAACTCCCTCACTGCATACTCCTTTAATGTCTGTTACTAATGCAATTTCATCAGTAATAATTGTTGGCGCAATTATAGCAGGCTTAGCTGGAAATTCTGACACCATATTTAATAACTCAAGTATATTTGGGTTTTTAGCAATATCATTAGCTGCAATTAATATATTTGGGGGCTTTCTAGTAACCCAAAGAATGCTTGCTATGTATAAAAAAAAAAAGCGTAAATAATGTTATCAGCAAATTTATCAGGCATATTTTATTTAATTTCAGGGGTATTATTTATTCTTGCATTGAGAGGGCTTTCTTCACCAGAAACATCAAGACAAGGAAATTTCTTCGGGGTATTAGGTATGACCATTGCTATTGTAGTTACTTTTTTATCAATTGGTAATTTTTCAAATGGATTTTTAGTTGTATTAATTTTTCTTTTAATGGGAGGATTAATAGGTGCTTTTATTGCTTATAAAATTCCAATGACAGCAATGCCAGAATTAGTTGCTGGTTTTCATAGTTTAGTTGGTCTTGCGGCTGTATTTGTTGCAATAGCTGCTTTTTTAAATCCAGAAGCTTTTAATTTAGGCTCACCTGGCAATATTAAGCTTGTTAGTTTAATTGAAATGTCAATCGGAGCAGCGGTTGGTGCAATAACTTTTTCAGGGTCAATTATTGCCTTTTTAAAACTTCAAGGATTAATGTCAGGCAACCCTATTACTTTCAAAGGTCAACATCCACTAAATGCTTTAATTATAATTTCAATAATTGTTACTATTTATCTACTTTGTTCAACTCAGTCCTCAAATTTATTTTGGGTGCTACTTGCGATATCATTTTTAATTGGTTTTTTATTGATAATACCTATTGGCGGAGCAGATATGCCAGTTGTGATTTCAATGTTAAATTCATACTCAGGTTGGGCTGCGGCTGGTATTGGATTTACCCTGGAAAACACTGCGTTAATAATCACTGGAGCTTTAGTAGGATCTTCTGGGGCAATTTTATCTTATATAATGTGTAAAGGAATGAATAGATCATTCTTCAATGTCATCTTAGGAGGATTTGGCACAACGGAACAATCAGCTTTAGCAAAAAATAAAGAGAAAAGACCAGTTAAAAGTGGAAATGCAGATGATGCTGCTTTTTTAATGAAAAATGCTTCATCAGTAGTAATAGTTCCAGGTTATGGAATGGCTGTTGCGCAAGCACAACACGCTCTAAGAGAAATGGTTGATACTTTGAAAAAAAATGACATTAAAGTTTCTTATGCAATTCACCCTGTTGCAGGACGAATGCCAGGACACATGAATGTATTGTTAGCTGAAGCAAATGTTCCTTATGATGAGGTATTTGAATTAGAGGAAATTAATAACGAATTCGCAAACGCAGATGTAGCTTTTGTAATAGGTGCAAATGATGTAACAAACCCAGTTGCAAAAACAGACCCGCAAAGCCCAATTTATGGAATGCCCGTTCTTGACGTTGAAAAATGTAAATCAGTATTGTTTGTCAAAAGAAGTTTATCTCCAGGTTATGCTGGAATTGATAATGATCTATTTTATAAAGAAAATACATTAATGTTATTTGCAGATGCTAAAAAAATGACAGAAGACATTACTAAAAATCTGTAGGTATAAATTTGAATACTAAAATATTTTGTGACATTGCAGATAAAAATTTAATTCAAAAGTTTAATAAAAAAAGAATTGTTAAAGGTTTCACAACCAATCCCAGTCTAATGAGAAAAGCTGGAGCAAAAAACTATTTAAAGTATTCTAAAGAAATACTTAAAATTACAAAAAAGCCAGTTTCTTTTGAAGTTTTTGCTGATGATATTGAAAATATGGTTCTGCAAGGAAATAAATTAAGTAAGTTGGGAAAGAACGTATATGTTAAAGTTCCAGTGACTAATTCTAAAGGAAAATTTATGGGTAAAGTAATAAATGAACTTAATAAAAAAAAAATTAAGTTAAATATTACCGCTGTATATAGTTCAAAACAAACAAAACAAATTTTAAAAAATATTAATAATAAAACAGAAGTTATTATATCTATTTTTGCTGGAAGAATGGCGGATGCAGGAAAAGATCCTATTTCTCAGTTTAAGAAAAGTATAAGTTCATCAAAAAAATATAAAAATGTCCAAATTCTATGGGCAAGTACGAGAGAACCTTATAATTATTTACAAGCAAAAAATTTAGGATGCCATATAATTACAGTCCCACCATTAATAATTGAAAAAATAGAAAAATTTGGAAAATCTTTTCAACGACTTACGCTGGATACAGTCAAAGCATTTCTAGATGATAGTAAAAAGTCAAGATTTAAATTATAAATTGTACTTATATTTATATTAATTAAAATTAAAAATCTATGTCCCAACTTCCTCTGATTTTTAATAAAAAAATATTGGAGGAAAGACCTATAATAAGAAATTTAATTCTTTTTTTATTAATAATTATTCCTTTTTCATTAATAGTTAATTTAGACTATTTTTTTTCAAATATTAATGAAGATGAGTATACATATATCTTTATTGGAAGAGCTTTAAATGATGGTAAAACTCTTTATAAGGATGTAATTGCTTTCAAAGGTCCATTAATATTTTTCTTTTATCAAATTATCTCATTTGTGATTGAAAATAGTATATTTCTCCTAAAGTTTTTTGGAATAATCATAAATCTTTTATGGATATCGTTTTTTTATTACAAAGAATTATTGAACAACACTAATCTTAAAACTATTTTTTCGATTTTATTCTTAATATTAGTT
The DNA here is from genome assembly GCA_003209915.1 of Pelagibacteraceae bacterium AG-430-E20. Taxonomy (GTDB): domain Bacteria; phylum Pseudomonadota; class Alphaproteobacteria; order Pelagibacterales; family Pelagibacteraceae; genus Pelagibacter. Next base: position 21,230 of record QCOF01000006.1, read on the forward strand.
TTAAGTTTTTTACCTTACGACAACAATATATTAACTGAAAATTTCTCAAATATAATATTTACACTTTTAATATTATTCTTAATTAAAGAACGAAAGAAGAATGACTATTATTTTATATGTTTATTTTTAGCTACATTAATTGCATTTAGGCAAAATTATTTTTTTATTTTACCACCAATATTTATTTTAATATTTTATGAGTTAAGACAAAATATAAAGAAAATTTTATTTACTATATTATTTTTTTTATTATGCACCACACTTTTTTTTGCATATTATTATATTTTTTATTTTGACGAATTTGTTATGCATTTCTATATAGCGCCTAAATTATGGATAGGTAATAATGAATTTATACAAATATTTTTTAATGTATATTACAATATAAAAAAGATAATAAGTTACTTGAATTTAGACCCAGTAAAAAGTTTAACAATATTATTAATATTTATATATTCATTTTTTAAAATTTACTTTAGCAATAAGCAATATCAAAAATTTTTAAATATTTTAATTTTTATGAGTTTATTTCTATTATTCTCAACACTAATATCAGAAAGATTTTTTTCTCATTATTTAGTTATGATATATCCTGTGTCATTTTTTATATTGAGTAAAATCATGATAAGTCTAAATAAAAAGCATTTTTATCTTTTTTCTATTATATTTATAATTTTATTTACATATAAATTTCAAGCAAATTTATATGACACAGATTATCATTTTAAAAACAAAAGTGAAAAAGAAGTAAATAAATTTTTTCAAAATAAAAATATTTTTAAAAATAATATACTTTCAGATTCAAATGAAATATATTTTGAATTGAATAATTATCCTCCTGGTAAAATATTTCATTTAGGGCATTACAACAGAGAAAAATACATAAAATTATTTTTTAATAAAAATAAAGATCAATACTTAAAACAAGCTATAAATAGTTCTGAATATATTATTATAAAAAAAAATGAATCATCTTTTTTGCAGGAAAATTTTAATATAAACGCATTCAAGAACTTAATATTTGAAAATAAAAAATATCTTATATACAACTAAAATTGATAACTGGTTTATTTTAATTTATTAAATCTTTAAATTTGTAAAAAGAGTTTATTTTTCTACAAATATATTTTATTTCATCCTCTTTTAGTGAATAATAAGAAGGTAAATAAAATCCATTGTTTGATAAAAAAGTCGAATTTGGAAATTTGTAATTATTTTTGCCAAAAATATGCTTTTTTAGTAATGGCTGTTTGTGCATTGGATAGAAAAAGTCTCTAGTCTCTATACCGTTGTTTTTTAAAAATTTCTGCAATTTTAATTTTTGTGTTTTACTTTTATTCAAAATTCCTACTACCCAGTAACTATTGTCCAGATTTTTAATTCTTGGAGGCTGAATATAAATATTTTTATTGTTCTTGAGATATTTATAATAAATTTTCCCAATTTTTATTTTTATTGAAATATTTTTATTAATTTTTCTAATCTGACTTAACCCTAATGCTGCTTGAATACTAGTCATTCTATAATTCCAGCCTAATTCATCATGCTTGAATCTAATTTTTTTTCCAAATGAAAGATTTTTATATTTATAACAATTTTGATATATTTTTTTTGAATTTGTGCAAATCATACCACCCTCTCCTGTAGTCATATTTTTATTTGCATAAAAACTAAAAGTACTTACATCACCAAAGCTACCACATTTTCTACCTTTATATTTGTGACCAAGCATTTCGGCTGCATCTTCAATTAGATAAAGTTTTTTTTCTGCACAAATTTTTTTTATTTTATCAATCTCACATGGAAAACCATAAATATGTACTGCCATTATAGCTTTTGTTTTTTTTGTGATTTTTTTTTTTATGTCCTCAACCTTCATATTCCACTTTATTTTATCGCAATCTACAAGGACTGGTTTAAGATTATTTTTTAAAATACTATTTAAATTAGATATGATTGTAAAATCAGGAACTAAAACTTCACTATTACTCTCTAAATTTAAAGATTTAACAGCAACGTCTAGTGCTGCAGTACCACTTGTGACAGTAATTGAATATTTTTTTTTTACAATTTTGGAGAATTTCATTTCAAATTTTTTTATTATTGGTCCACTTGAGGAAATCCATCCAAGTTTCATTGATGCTATTACATTTTTGATGTCACTATTGTTTACAAAAGGTTTAGATACTGGAAAAAATTTTTTTATCATTTTATTAATATCTTATCTTTTTTGTCTACGTAAGGTCCCTGCTTAATTTCAATAATATTTGTTTTTTTTGTTAAAATTTTTATTTTGTGACCATGGCCATATAAATTGATAATTTTAGGAGATTTTAATTTAATTTTTTTAAAAATTTTTCTATTTTCATCATAAAGAACAATTTGTATTGATCCCCTTAATAAAATTAATACCTCAGATGTATTATTTATAACCCTTTTTATTTTTGGATGATAGTGTGCTTGTATAACATGATTAATATCATAATTTATTAAACCTACTTGCAAATTTTCATCTATATCAGTTGAAAATGAAATTTTTTTATTAAATATTAAATTTGATATTTTACACAAAAGGATCTTTTTATTATATATTTTTCTCATATGTCGAACTATACAATTATTTTGCCAGTATTAAATGAAAAAGACAATATATTAAAATTAATTATTGAGCTTGAGAAGATTTTTATAAATTGTAATTATGAGATTATTGTTGTTGATGACTCATCAACTGATGGGACTACACAATTATTAAATGATCTTAAAGTTAAAAAAAATTTTTTTAAGCATATTTTGAGAAATAAAAAAAAAAATCTAGTCGACTCTTTAAATGAAGGAATTTCTGAGGCGAAATTTAATAAAATTATCTGGATGGATTGCGATTTTTCTCATCCTCCAAAATCTCTAAAAAAAATTTTTAATTATGTTGATAAATATAAAATGATAAGTTTTTCGAGATTTAATAAAAATAGTAAAAGATATTTTGAATTAGATCATAATCAAAATAAATATTTTATAGATAATTTAAGTTTTTTTTTAAATAAAATTTGTAATGTTTTTCTTTATAGTAATTTTTCTGATTACACGAGTGGGTTTATTTGTATAGAAAAAAATTCATTACCAAATAAGTTGAAGGGTTATTATGGAGATTATTATATAGAACTTGTATGCCACGTTATTCGAAACAATATAAGTTTTATAGAATTACCATATGAAGAGCTTCCTAGGCATGCAGGATATTCCAAAACAACTTCAAATAAAATTAAACTTTTGATAAATTGTTATTTTTATTTTTATAGATTCTTATTAAATCTCATAAAAAAGTTAAAATAAATATTTTTTATTTTTTAGATTAATAATTTGAGCAGTTTTATCATCTAAGGTCCCGACAATTTTTTGCGGATTACCTTCGACTATACTATTTTCAGGTACATTTTTCTTTACAACTGATCCTGATCTTATAAAGGAATTTCTATTTATAATAACACCTGGACTTATAATTGAATTTGGGCCAATAAAAGAATTTTCTTTTATAATAATTTTTTTTTTGTATTTTTTTATAATATGCCACTTTACTCCATTAGTAGGATCGAAATGTACTATCAATGTGACTGAACTACTAATGCATACATTGCTATCAATCTCAATAAAATTTGGAAATTTTGTATCAAAATAGCAATGGTTTCCTATCCAAACATTTTTACCAATTTTTACCCCTCCAATTTTGAAAAAAAATTTATTAATTGGTGGAGGTAAATAATTTCCAATGGCTACAAACAGTCTTTTAATCATTACTTTTTATTATGAATAATTTCACATTATTTTATTATATTTCATTATAAATAAGTATTATTAAATTTTTTATATTAATTTATGATGAAATTTAATTAATCATGATAAAAAAAAAATTAAACATAAATGATATACCTGTAGTTATTTTGGCTGGTGGTTTAGGCACTAGATTATCAGATAATACAAGAAAATTACCTAAAGGCTTAGTCAAGATTGGCAATCAACCAATATTATATCATTTGATAAATTTTTTCAAATATTATGGATCTACAAAATTTATAATTTGCACAGGTTATAAAGGTGAGATAATTAAAAAATATTTTAAAAAAAATATGAATTCAACTACTTACAAAAACTTAAATATAAAAGTTATCTACACAGGTTTAAATTCCAATACTGGTTTAAGAATAAGAAAGATTAAAAAAGAAATTGAAGATATTTTTTTTCTAACATATTGTGATGGTCTGACAAACCTTAATTTAAAATTTCTTTTGAGTTCTTTTCTAAAAAATAAAAAAATTGGAATCTTAACTTCAGTCAATCCAAATAGTAGATACGGAATTCTTTCTATAAAAGGAAATCAAATCACTAATTTTGATGAAAAAAAAAAAATTTATAATCTATGGATTAATGCCGGATACTATATATTTAACAAGAAAATATTTAAATTTATTAATGGTAATAACCCAATATTTGAAAGACATACTTTAAAAAAAATTGCAAAAAGAAAATTAATTATGTCATATAAACACCGAGGTTTTTGGAAATGCATGGATACTTTAAAAGATAAAAATGAATTAAATAAAATATGGTCCAAAAAACCACCTTGGAAGGTCTGGTAGTGAGATTTTATAAAAATAAAAAAGTTCTTGTTACTGGCGCAACAGGTTTTAAGGGTGCTTGGCTTTGTTTATGGTTAGATTTAATGGGAGCAAAAGTATATGGAATAGGTAATAATCCAAATAAAAACAAAAATTTATTTTATAGCTTAAAACTTCATAAAAAAATTAATTTAATATTACTAGATGTAAGAAATTTTAAAAAACTAAAAAAATTTATTGTTTTAAGTAAGCCTGAGATTATATTTCATATGGCTGCACAACCATTAATTATTAATTCCTATAATAATCCATATCAAACATATACTGTGAATACTTTTGGAACTTTAAATTTACTTCAAATAATCAAAGATACAAATTTTGTAAAGTCATTAGTCTGTATAACATCAGACAAATGCTATGAAAGTAACAATTCAACAAAAGGATTTAAAGAAAATGATAAACTAGGTGGTGAAGATCCATATAGTGGCTCCAAATCGGCATCTGAAATTATTATTAAAACTTATTATAAAAGTTTTTTTCAGAATAAAAAATGTGGAATTGCAAGCGCAAGAGCAGGAAATGTAATTGGAGGTGGTGATTGGTCAGAAAATAGATTGGTTCCGGACACAATCAATTCGTTACTTAAAAATAGGACAATAAATTTAAGAAATCCAAATTTTAATAGACCTTGGCAACATGTTCTTGAGCCATTAAATGGTTACTTAATATTAGGCGAAAAAATATTTAAAAATCCAAAAAAATTTTCAGGTGCATGGAATTTTGGAACTTCAAAAAATACTGTAACAAGTGTTGAAAAAATTGTTAAATATATTGTTAGGTTTTGGGGAAAGGGTAAGATTAATATTAAGCATAATAGAAAATATTATGAACAGATAAATTTACAATTAAATATTTCAAAATCGAAAAAAATTCTTAAATGGGAGCCAAAGTATAATATACTTAAAAGTGTGCAGGTCACAGTTGAATGGTATAAAAATATTTTAATAGATAAAATTAATCCAGAAAAAGTCACAAAAAATCAAATACAAGAATTTATGGATTATGAAAAATAAAATTAAAGTTGAAAAATTAAAAATAATTAGAAACAATAAAGGAGATATTTTAAAATATGTTTCCATAAAAAATAAAAATTTAAAAAAATTTGGTGAAATTTACTTTACTGAAATTAAAAAAAATAAAATAAAAGGGTGGAATTTTCATAAAAAAAATACATGTCTAATTACAGTTCCTTTTGGAAAGGTAAAATTTACATTTGTTAATAATTTTCATAAAATAAAAAAATATACTTTAATTCTTGGCAGAAAGAACTACAGAATGGTAGTAGTCCCACCACGAACTTATTTTAAATTTACATCAATCTCGAATATATCTTTGGTTGTAAATACAATGAATTTTATTCATAATGATAACGAAACCTTAAAAATTCCACTAAACGAAATCAACGAGAACTTATAATTTATGTATAAAAAAGTATCAATTATCATACCTGTTTATAACGAAAAAAATACAATTTCTCACTGTATAGAAAATGTTTTAAAAGCAGACACTCTCAACTTAGAAAAAGAGATAATCATATCTGATAACAACTCAAATGATGGTACTAAAGAAATTTTAGAAAAAATAAATCACCCAAATATTAAAATATTATATAGAAATAAAAATGATGGCAAAGGTGCAAATTTACGGAATGCTTTAAAAAATACAACGGGAGAACTAATTATATTTCAAGATGGAGATTTAGAATATTCTCCTCGAAATTATGTAGATTTAATTAAACCTTTTTATGACAATAAAGCAGATGTTGTATTTGGCTCTAGACTAACAGGAGCAAAATTAACTAAAATTTCTGGATTTCCAAATTTTATTGCAAATAAAATAATAACTTTTTTAATAAATTTATTTTTTAATAGGATATTTACAGATATTGAAACAGGTTCTAAGGTCTTTAAATCAAATGTTTTAAAAAATTTAAATTTAATATCAAATGGCTTTGAAATTGAGGTTGAAATAACAGCAAAAATATCAAACAATAATAAACTTGAAATATTTGAAATCCCTATAGAAATAAGTTCTAGACGTTATAATGAAGGTAAAAAAGTTAAAATTTCAGATTTTTTTATTGCCGTATATAATGTCTTTAAGTGGAGATTACTACTATTAAAAAATTAAAGAATTTTCGTATTTGATTGGTTGCGGGGGACGGATTTGAACCGCCGACCTTCAGGTTATGAGCCTGACGAGCTACCAGACTGCTCCACCCCGCGATGTACTTAAATTCTGTTTTTAAGTTTATTTAGTTTTTTAACTCTTTTAATATTTTCTTGAAGAATTCTTTTTTTCTTTTCTGAAGGCTTTTCATAAGTATTTTTTAATTTAATTACCTTAAAAAAACCATCCCTTTGCAGCTTTCTCTTTAAAACTCTCAGGGCTTGCTCAATATTATTATCTTTAACTTCTATTTTAATAATTACCTCCAAAAAGGTGGTTTGTTATCACTTTTATAATTTTATGTCTATAATTTTTATTCATTATACAGATACATTATTGCTTAGTTTTTGTTTTTCTTTTAGTTTCTTCTCTCTTTTTATTCTTCTCTCAGTTTTTTCTATAGCATCTAACAAATCTTTTTGGGTGAATAAATTCAAAGCTACTGGATCTTTTGGATTAAGATTGTTATAATTCCAATAACTTTTGTTTCTGATAGAAGTAACTGAATTTTTTGTTATGCCAACAAGTTTTGCTATTTGAGAGTCCTTTAGTAAATTATGTTGTTTGATAAGCCATAAGGCTGAATCTGGTTTATCTTGTCTTTTTGAAAGTGGTACATATTTTTTTATTTTTTTTTCTGAATTCGATATTTCAATATCGCTACTTTTAATTTGTAATGGTCTTCTTTCATCCTTAGAGGATAGTTCAATTTCTTTTCTTGATAATTGACCTGATATTATAGGATTATAAGCTTTAATGCCTTTTGCAACTTCACCATCTGCTATTCCTTGAATTTCTACTTCATGTAATTGGCAAAAATCTGCAATTTGCCTAAATGTTAACGTCGTATTTTCAACTAACCAAACGGCAGTAGCCATTGGCATCAAAGGTGCGTTCGACATTTAGTTTTTCTTTTCTGATTTAAAATTTTGGAATTTTTTGTTAAATTTACTAATCCTACCCTTATCCATTAATTTTTGTTTTCCACCTGTCCAAGCTGAATGTGACTTAGGGTCAATTTCTAATTTTAACAATTCTCCTTCAGCGCCCCATGTGGACTTGGTTTCAAACTGGCTACCATCTGTCATTTCTATTTTAATTTTATGGTAATCTGGATGTATATCTTTTTTCATAACGAGACTTATAACAAAGAAAATTCAGAACACAATTAAAAGTTCTCTAATTCTTTTAGCATTTTATCATTAATTCCATCACTTGATGCTCTAATATTAATTGCATTATTGCTGAATTTATTAAGATCATTTACAACCCCACCAGCTTCCCTTACCAGTAGTGATCCAGCTGCTACATCCCAAATATTAATATCATTATGAAAAAAACCATCAAATCTTCCAGCCGCCACGTATGCTAGGTCTAAAGCTGCAGAACCAGTGTATCGCATGTTAAAATTACTAAATCTTACTCCGTCACTATTAGTCGAAAATAAGCAATCATCTATGACATTCTTATTTGATACTCTTAATCTTTGGTTATTTAGGTAAGAACCTTTATTTTTTTCAGCGAAAAACATTTCATCTTTGATGGGATCAAAAATTAAACCACTGATTATTTCTTTTTTTGATTGTAATGCAATACAAACTGCAAAATGAGGTATACCATGAAGGAAGTTTGTTGTTCCGTCAATTGGGTCAATAATCCAAATATTTTCTTCATCTTTATTTTTTATTTTTCCTATTTCTTCTGAAAGGAAAGAGTAATTTTTTTTAGTCTTATTAAGTTCCTCAATGATAATATTTTCAACACGCTTATCAGTTTTAGTGACAAAATCTCTAGGACCCTTCTTTGATACTTGCAACTTTTCAACTTCTCCAAAATCCCTTATTAGTGACTTAGATGCTTTCTCAGCAGCTTTTATCATAACATTAAGATTTGAAGATATTGATATCATATTTTCAAATTTTCTTTATATATTCAAAATTTCTTGTATCAATTATTATTACGTCGCCTGACTCAATAAATGGAGGTACTTGAATATTTAATCCATTATCAAGAGTTGCAGGTTTGTATGATGACGAAACTGTTTGTCCTTTCAAAGCTGCATCAGTTGTTTCTATTTTACACTTTACTTGGTTAGGCAGTTCAACCGAAATTGGATCTTCATTATAAAAATTTACAGAAACTTCAAGATTGTCAGATAAAAGTTTTCCCTGATCTCCAACTACATCTTTTTTAATTTCTATTTGTTCAAAACTTTTTGGGTCCATAAAAAAATAATAACTTTCATCCTCATAAAGGTAATTAAATTTTGCTTCCTCCAAAGAGGCCTTTTCAACAGTTTCATTTGATCTAAATCTTTCATTTAACTTTGTATTTTTTCCCACACTTTTCATTTCAACTTGTGCGAAGGCACCACCTTTACCAGGTTTCACATGCTGAGTTTTTAAAACCTGCCATAAATCATTCTTATATTCCAAAAGCATTCCTACTCTTATCTCACCAGCGTTAATTTTCATTTTAATCTCTCTATTGCTTCTAAGGGTTTATATTTTTTATTATTCCAAACGTATCCTGAGATAGCTAAAAAATTTGCATTGTTCAATAACAGATTTTTATAGTTTTCAGAATTAATACCTCCGATTGCTACAATTGGGGTTTTAGTGATTTTTTTAATCTTTTTTAAAATTTTGATATTCGCTTCATGATTAGTCTTTTTAGTTTTAGAAGAATAAAAAGCTCCAAACGCTATATAACTTGCTTTAGCTTTTATAGCTATCTTAGCTAAGGTTATAGAATTGTGGCAGGTAATACCTATAATTTTTTTGCCGATTATCTTCCTAGCTTCCTTTATATTCATATCTTTTTGACCTAAATGACAACCATCAGCACATAATCTTTTCGCAAGTATTGGATCGTCATTGATTAAAAATTTTACATTATTTTTTTTACAGATATTTTTAATTTTTTTTCCAATCAAAATTTTATGCTTGAAGGAGTATTTTTTGAGCCTCAATTGAAAAAAGTTAATTTTTTCTGTTTCTAGGACTTTTTGAAGATCTTTAAAAAATTTTTTATATATTTTGTTAGGAGAAATTAGATAAATAAATTTCTTTTTATTTACTCTCAAGTTCTCTCACCCATTTACCCTGAGCAGCCAATGTACACATTTTAGCTCTGTGATTAAAAGTTTTTTGAGTTCCCTCTATATCTTTTATATTTTTAGACCATACTTTAAGAGCACTTTGCTGAAGAGCTCTTCCATATGAGTATGTCATAATAAAATTAGTATTGTTGTTTTTATTTATTAAATTTAAATTTTCTGTAGCTTCTAACTCAGACTGACCTCCTGATAAAAAGGCAATGCCAGGCACATCGGAAGGAACTGAATTTTTAAGACACTCAAGTGTTTTACTGGAAACCTCTTCACTGGTAGCCTTTTCTTTTGATTGAGTGCCAGCTAATATCATATTTGGTTTTAAAATAATCCCAGAAAGATCAACTTTATGTAAGATTAGTTCTTCAAAGCATTTTTTTATGACCTCTGATGTTTTGCTTAAACAGATATCTGCTGAATGCTCTCCATCCATTAATACTTCAGGCTCTACTATTGGGACCATACCACTTTCTTGAACTAGAGCTGAGTATCTTGCAAGTGCGTGAGCATTACTATTCATTGCAAGCTCAGTTGGACATTTATTACTAATAGAGTAAACCCCTCTCCATTTTGTAAATCTTGCTCCAAGTTTATAATATTTTTTCAATCTATCTCTAAGACCATCTAAACCCTCAGTAATTTTCTCATTATGAGAGTTTGCTAATTCTTTAGCACCTGTATCAACTTTAATTCCTGGGACAGCACCTGAGGCTGAAATTAGGTCAGGGATGGATTTTCCAAAACTTGTAGTTTGGTTTATTGTTTCATCATAAAGAATAACCCCTCCAATGCAATCTTTCATGCATTCAGATGAGAAAAGAACTTCCCTAAACAATAGTCTATTTTCAGGAGTTGAATTTACATTTACTCCTTTCAGTCTATTAGTCATAGTACCATTGCTTTCATCTGCAGCAAGTATACCTTTACCGCTAGAAATTATTTTCAGTGCAATTTTATTTAGTCCTGACATTTATTGATTTAAGGCTGTTATACCAGGAAGCTTTTTACCTTCAAGGTATTCTAAAAAGGCACCACCTGCAGTTGAAACAAAGTTAAAACCATCTACAGCCTTTATACTGTTTAATAATGAGACTGTATCTCCTCCACCAACAACTGAAAAAATTTTGTTTAATTTATTATTTTTAATTATTGTTTTTGCTATTTCAATACTGCCGTTCGCAAAGTTAGGATTTTCAAAATATCCAGCAGGTCCATTCCATAATATAGTCTTACTAGAATTAATAATATTTGTTATTTTATCAATAGTTTTTGGTCCAATGTCTAAAATCATTTCATCACTCAAAATTTGGTTCAACTCTTTTTTTTCGCATGATCCATTTAAATCTTTAGATACAAGCACATCTTCTGGATAACTTACCTTACATTTTTCTTTTTTCGAAAGTGAAATAATTTCCTCAATGATTTGGTGACAATTTTTTTCTTTAATAGATTTTCCAATATTGTGACCAAAGTACTCAATAAAATTATTAGCCATACCTCCAACAATAATAATATTATCAAATTTAGGTATTAAATTTTTAATAATATCAATTTTTGTCGAAATTTTGGATCCTCCAATTATACAAGATATTGGTTTCGTAATTTCAGACGTAATTTTGGTAAGGGCGTCAATTTCTAACTCTATTTGTAATCCAGAAAATGAAGGCAGGAATTTAGAAATTTCAACAATTGAAGCATGTGATCGATGAGAACAAGAGAAAGCATCATTAACATAAATATCACCAAAACTTGCTAGGTGTTTTGCAAATTTATTATCATTTTTTTCTTCCTCTGCATAAAACCTAATATTTTCTAACATTAAGATTTCCTCATCAAAATTATTGAAGAAATCCTTATTTTTAATTTCATTAATATTTTGGGTAATTAATTTCACATTTAAACCTAATTGTTCCTGTAGATTTTCACAAATTGGTTTTAATGAAAGTTCTTTTAAGGCCTTACCTCTTGGCCTACCCACATGTGATAAAATAATAATTTTAGCTTTTTGTTTATTAAGAAATTTTAAAGTCGGTAGAATTTTATCTATTCTAGTTGTGTCACTTATTTTTCCATTAATTATAGGAACATTTAAATCTAATCTTAGTAATATTTTTTTATCACGAAGACTTGTTTCGCTTTTAATACTTCTCATTAAGAGATTTTATGCAAATTTTCAGCTATATCACACATTCTGTTAGAAAAACCCCATTCGTTGTCATACCATGCTGAAATTTTACCCATATTTGCTCCAACTACACTTGTTAAAGACGCATCAACAATTGCAGAGGCTGAATGATGGTTGAAATCAACAGAAACTAATTTTTCATAAGTAACTTCTAAAATTCTTTTTAATTCTCTTTTTGAAGCTAATTCAAATTCATTATTTATATTTTTTATATTAATTTTTTTTTTTGTACAAAAAACTAATTCTACGAGAGAAACATTTGGGGTAGGTACCCTCATCGCCACACCTTCTAATTTCCCTTTCAAACTTGGAATTATTTCACCTATTGCTTTTGATGCTCCAGTTGATGTAGGAACAATCGACTGGCTTGCAGATCGAGCTCTTCTTGGATCTTTATGTGAATTGTCCAAAATTCTTTGGTCACTCGTAAATGAATGGATCGTAGTCATAAAACCTTTTTCAATTTCAAATTTTTTGTGAATGACATCTACAACTGGTGCCAAACAATTCGTAGTACATGAGGCAGCGGAGATTATTTTATCTTTTTTAGATAGGGTGTTATCATTAACACCAAAAACTATTGTTTTGTCTGCATTTTTGCATGGAGCAGATACAATCACTTTTTTTGCTCCGTTTTTAATATGTGCTTCAAGTTTTTCTCTTAAGTTAAATTTACCTGTGCATTCTAAAACATAGTCAACATCATACTTTTTCCAATTAATTTTTTCAATTTCAGGCTCTTGAGAAAATGAAATTTTTTGTTTATTTATTATCAAATTATTTTCATCAAATTTAATATCAGTATCAAATTTTCCATGTATAGAGTCGTATTTAATTAACTTACTTGTAGCTTCTGAATTTGATCTGTTATTAATATGATGAATCTTTAAATTTTTATTTCGATTTTCAAAAATTGATCTGACAATCATACGACCAATTCTACCCATTCCATTAATTCCAATTTTGATTGCCATATTTAATTTCTTATCATTTTTTTGGTTTTACTTACAATATTTGAAACAGTTAGTCCAAAGTGTTTAAAAATATCTTTGTAAGGTGCACTCTTGCCAAATTCATTAATTCCAAATGCTAGACCTGAACTCCCTAAATATTTTTTCCAACAATCACTTGATCCAGCTTCTATTGAAATTTTAAATTTAGTTTCGTTTAATATTCTATTCCTATACAATCTTGATTGTAGATCGAAAAGCTCCATGGATGGCATTGATATTACTTTACAATATATTTTATCTTTGGCTAATTTATGACTAGTTTCGATTGCTAAATTAACCTCAGAACCACTTGCAAATATTGTTAAATTAATTTTATTATTAGTTCTCAAAACTTCATAGGCTCCCAAGGAACATTTATTTATATTTGTAAATGATTTTCTTATGGGATTAAGACCTTGTCTTGTTAAAGATAAAATACTTGGAGTTTTAGAACTTTTTAAAGCATGTTCCCAACATTCAATTGTTTCAACTCTATCTGCAGGTCTAAAAACATTTAAATTTGGAATTGATCGTAAACCTGAGAGTTGCTCAATTGGCTGATGGGTTGGCCCATCCTCTCCAAGTCCTATAGAGTCATGAGTCATTACATATATCACTCTTTTTTGCATCAATGCAGATAACCTAATTGAAGGTTTGCAATAATCGGAAAAAATCAAAAAAGTTCCACCATACGGAATTAAATTTTCATTGAGTGCAATACCATTCATTATTCCACTCATTCCATGCTCTCTTACTCCGTAGTGAATATAATCTCCACTAAAATCTCCAGGCTTAATTATTTTTTGATATTTTGTTTTTGTGTTGTTAGATCCTGCTAAATCAGCAGAGCCACCAATTAAGTTATGATTTTGGTTCGTTAATGCATTAAGTGTCATCTCAGAACATTTTCTTGTAGCTAAACTTTTAGGCTCCAAAATCGCTTTTCTTTTTTCTCTTTTTAAAATACTTATAAAATTATTTTTTTTTATATTTTTAAATTTTGTTTTGTTTTTGTTAAATATCTTAATCCATTTTTTTTCATGAGTTTCACCTTTTTGACCAATTTTTCTCCACTCTTTCAAAATTTTATTTGGAATATTAAAAGGTTTATTGTTCCAATTTAAGGCTTTTCTAACAAGTTCAATCTCCTCTAGACCTAGGGGACTTCCATGCGAGGACGCTTTACCTGATTTATTTGGTGAGCCATATCCAATTTTTGTTTTACAGGAAATAACAGTTGGTTTTTTTGCTTTTTGAACATTTTTTAATGCTCTAAATATTTCATTTTCATTATGTCCATTTATTAAAATATAATCCCAACCATAACCCTCAAATCTTTTTTTAAAATTATCTGAGACAGCGAGATCAGTTGGACCGTCAATTGAAATTGAATTGTTATCAAAAAGCATTACTAAATTTTTAAGCTTCAAATGTCCCGCTAAACTCATTGCTTCATGACTTATTCCTTCCATTAAACACCCATCTCCAGCCAAAACATAAGTTTTGTGATTAATTAAATCATTTCCTAATTTTTTTTTTAAAATTTCCTCTGCAATTGCAAATCCCACTGCGTTTGCTATTCCTTGTCCAAGAGGTCCTGTTGTTGTTTCGATACCTGAGTTTGGATGGTATTCAGGATGACCAGCACATATTGAGTTTAGTTGTCTGAAATTTTTTATACTATTTAATGAAATACTCTTATATCCAGTTAAAAATAGTAAAGAGTATAAAAGCATTGATCCATGACCCGCAGATAAAACGAATCTATCCCTGTTCATCCAATTTGGATTTTTAGGATTAAATCTTAAAAAATTCTTAAAAAGTACTGTTACAACATCCGCCATACCCATTGGCATACCTGGATGTCCAGAATTAGCTTTTTGAACCGCATCTATTGATAAAAATCTGATGCAATTTGCTAAATCATTGTGTAGTTTATTCAAAATTATCCTGACTAGACTAAGAAGAATCTATTTAATACTATATCTATATATATGAATTCTATAAACGAAAAAGAAAAAAAATTAATTTTAGTTTTAGATGAATTAAAAAATTTAGACCTAACCAATCCAAAATTACAAAATAATATTGAAAATTTAAGTAAGCAAAAAAATCAATTAGAAATTGAAAAAAATGAGTTAGAAATTAAATATAAAGAACTACTAGAGGAGCATAGCTCTCTATCGAAGAAATTAGAGGAAATTAAAAACAATGAAAAAAAAGATCAAAGAAAACAAATCGAATTTTCTGAAAAAATTGATGAATTAAATCAAGAAACAGATTCTTTATTGGAAGAAATTGATAAATGGGAAATGTAACTATTAAATTTAATAATAAAGAATTCATATTGTCTTGTGAGGATGGACAAGAGGAACATTTAGAAGAATTACTAATCCAAATTAGCCAAAAGTTTAATGATTTAAAAAATGATTTAGGTAATCTAGGTGAAAATAAACTTTTATTAATTACAGCTGTAAAAATAATGGATGAGTATTATGAGACTAAAAAAATGGTCGAGCAAAGAAAAAATGAATTCAAAGATTTGTCAAATAAATTTAAAGAACTTAAATCTTTAATTTATGAATATCGAGACAAGAAAGAGGATGAGATAAAAAAACTTAATTTAAATCATGAAGATTTTAAAATTGAGATTGAAAATAATCAAAAAAAATATGAGCAGTTAATTGATGAAGCGTACGACCAAATATCAAATTTTGTTAAAAAAGCAAAAATAGATAATCTATCCCAATAAATTTGTGATTAAATCAAAGTTAAGAGAGAAAGTATTAAAATTAAGAAAAAGTAAGTCAAAAAAATCAATTTATATAAATCCAAACAATATTTACGCATATCTCAAAAAAAAAAATTATAATTTGAAAATTATAGGTGGATACTATCCGTCAAACTATGAAATTAACAATTTAGAAATTTTAAATTATTTTTTTAAAAGAGGTTCTACAATTTCACTTCCAAAAATTAAAAAAAAAAGTCAAATGGAATTTTATAAATGGTATAAGAATGATCCTTTGCTAATAAATAGATATGGTATCCCAGAACCAGAGACCACCAATAGAGTTTACCCTGATATCTTATTCGTTCCTTTGGTGGCATTTGATAAAAAATTAAATAGATTAGGTTATGGAGGTGGTTTTTATGACCGTTACATTCAAAAGATATCAAAGATCAAAAAAGTAGTAAAAGTTGGTCTTGCTTTTTCTTTTCAAAGAATAAAGACCATACCTGTTAACAAACATGATAAGAAATTAGACATAATTATAACTGAGAAAGAGATTATTTAATGAAAATATTATTTTTAGGCGATGTAGTAGGTATTGCTGGTTGTTCAAAATTGACTAAAAATCTTTTAAATGAAATTAAATCAAAAAATATCGATTTTGTAATTGTTAATGGTGAAAATGCTGCTGCTCAAGGGGTGGGACTAACGAAGGAAATATGTAAAGATTTCTTTAATTGTGGAGTAAATGTTATCACAACAGGAAACCATGTTTGGGACCAAAAAGAAATTATGGAGTATATTGAGAAAGAAGAAAGATTATTACGTCCTAAAAATCTTTTTGAACCTGCACCAGGAAAAGGATTTAATATTTATAAAACAAATGACAATATAAAAATTGGTGTTTTGAATTTGATGGGAAATGTATTTATGAAAAAGTGTGAGGATGTTTTTCAAGCTTCAAAGAAATTCTTAAATGAGAATAAATTAACAGAAGATTACGACATACTTGTTGTTGATTTTCATGGTGAGATAACAAGTGAAAAAAATGCGATTGGCCATTTTTTTGATGGCAAAGCAACGCTTGTTGTAGGAACTCATACTCATATTCCAACCAATGATGCAAGAATTTTAAATAATGGTACAGGATATCAAACAGACGCTGGTATGTGTGGCGACTATGATTCAGTCATTGGTATGAATAAAGAAAATTCATTAAATAGATTTTTAAAAAAAAACTCCACTAAACATTTTCCAGCTATTGGTGATGCTATTTTGAGTGGCGTTATGGTTGAATGTAATATAGATACTGGCTTAGCAAATAACATTGAGAGTTATATTTATGGAAATTTTTTTAAAAATTAAATAAAATTTATGGCAGGACACTCTCACTGGGCTGGAATAAAGCATAAAAAAGGTAAAGCAGATAAACAGCGTTCAAAAATTTTTTCAAAATTATCAAAAGAAATCACAGTTGCTGCTAAACTTGGTGATAAAGACCCTGCAATGAATCCAAGATTGAGATCCGCTATTCAAGCCGCAAGATCTGCCAACATGCCAAAGGACAATATTGAGAGGGCAATTGATAAATCTTCTGCAACAACTGGATCCAATTTTGAGAATTTAAGATATGAGGGATTTGGACCTGATAAAATTGCTGTTATAGTGGAGACGCTAACAGATAATAAAAATAGAACAGCCTCTAATATTAGAACAATTTTTCAAAAAAATGGAGGGAGTTTAGGAACACAGGGATCTGCCTCTCATAATTTTAAACAATTGGGAGTCATTAAGATTGATAAAAAAGAAATCTCTGAGGAAAATATTTTGGAATTAGCAATCGATGCTGGAGCTGATGAGTGCATATCTCATAGCAATTTTCATGAAATTCATTGTTCTGTTACTGAAATTTATAATGTTAAGAAAAATTTAGAAAAAACAATAGCTAATTTTATTTCAACAGAGATAGAGTGGATACCTCTAAATAGCGTAGATATTCAGAATGAAAAAAAAGATGATGTTACAGAATTTTTAGATAGTTTAGAAGATGATGACGATGTGCAAAATGTATTTTCAAATGTAAATTTAGAGGTTAATTAATGCTTATAATAGGGGTTGATCCAGGGATATCAGGGTCAATTTGTTTCTTTCAAGATGGAGCAATAAAAGATGTGGTAGAGATGCCAACCATGATTGAGGGTAAAAAGAATAAAAAGCAAGTAAATGGATCTCAGATTTTTAATGAAATTTCAGAGAAAATAAAAAATATAGATAAAAAAAATATAAAAGTGGTTATAGAGCACGTTACAGCAATGCCAGGTCAAGGAGTTACTAGTATGTTCAATTTTGGTCAATCTTTTGGAATACTCAAAGGAATTTGTAGTGCTATGCAGCTTTCAGTCTACTTTGTTCGACCTGCAAAGTGGAAGAAATATCATAATTTAATAAATTCTGAAAAAGACGCAAGTAGAACAAGAGCAATTGAAATTTTTCCTTATTATTCATCACACCTATCAAAAAAAAAGGATTCTAATAAGGCAGATGCTATTCTAATAGCTAGTTATTTCTTTGAGACATTTAAAGAAGAGTAATAGCAGCATAATTCAAGTCAAATTGATGACACATTTAAGTGTGAATAGTAATTATGGAAGCAGACATAGCAGCGAAGGCTGTAGAATTAGGCACCAACACAGATTTTTCTTTAATTAGCTTATTTTTAAGAGCTGACATAATTGTAAAATCAGTCATGATTATTTTAATACTTTGCTCGGTATATTCTTGGGCGGTAATTATAGAAAAAATTAGGTTATTTAAAAAAATAAATAAATCTTCTGAAGAATTTGAGGAAAAATTTTGGAATTCTAAGTCTGCTGAAAATTTATATAATAGTTTACCAACTAAACTTGAAGATCCTATGGCGTTAGTTTTTCAAAATGCAATGGAGGGGCTGTTAAAGAAAAAAACAAGAAACAATTTAAGTGAGAGGATGAGTGCACTTTTAGAAAATGGGATTGAAAGGCAAATGGCAAAAATTGATAAAGGCTTTACTTTTTTAGCTACAGTTGGTTCTACGGCACCTTTTATAGGTTTATTTGGAACTGTTTGGGGAATTATGAATTCTTTTCAATCAATAGCAATTTCAAGAAATACCAGTCTTGCCATAGTAGCGCCAGGAATAGCGGAAGCATTATTTGCAACTGCATTAGGTTTATTAGCAGCAATACCTGCGGTTGTCGCTTATAATAAATTTAATAACGACTCCAAAAAATATTCTGAAAAATTAGAAAATTTTTCAAAAAGGTTTCTGACTATTATTTAAATGGCTTTTAAATTAAATCGTTCTTTAAAAGAACCCATGAGTGAAATTAATGTTACGCCATTTGTTGATGTAATGTTAGTATTATTGATTATTTTTATGGTAACAGCACCTTTATTAACTGTTGGTGTTCAAGTAGACTTACCAGAAAGCTCTGCAGATTCGCTTCCTGAGGAAACAGAACCATTAACATTGTCTATAAATGCAAAAGGGGAGATATTTATTCAAGAGTCTAAAGTCGAATATAATAATATTATTGCAAAAGTCTTGGCAGTTTCAAAAAATAGAACGGACACAAGAATTTATGTCAGAGGTGATAAAACTATAAATTATGGAAGAGTACTTGAAATAATGGGACTTCTTTCTGGATCTGGTTTTACAAAGGTAGCGTTAATATCAGAGCCTTATAAACAGAGGTAACTAAATTGAATATAAGTATAATTATCTCTTCTGTTTTTCATGCATTGTTAATTATTATTACAGCAATGAGCCTCCCTTTTTTGACTAAGAAACCCCTAGATATTCCTCCAATTGTATCAGTTGAATTAATTCAGATAGCTGAAAAAACAAATGTTCCTTTTGCCCCAAAAGCAAAAAAAATTATAGAGAAAGTTAAGGAAAAAGAAAAGCTTGTGTCTGAACAAGCTCCACCAAAAAAAGTTAAAAAAACAAAAACTAAAACCATAGTCTCTCCAGATCAAAACAATAAAAAAATTGAAAATCAAACTCCTGAGGCAATCCCTCTTCCTGATAAAACTGTTAAAAAAATTAAAACAAAAGAAGAAAAAAAGCAAAATCCAGAAAAAGTTGATAAAGAGGTGAAACAGGTTTCAGAGTTTGAAAAAAAGGATTTATTTGATCCAAATAATATTGCTGCATTAATTGATAAATCCAAGGAAGAAACTGCTGAGGTAATTAAAAAAAACAATGATACTACCCAAGACCAAGAGAGAAATATTGAGAATACAGGATTAACATTAAGCGAAGAAGATGCTCTTAAAGCACAAATTTTTGGATGTTGGAGTATTCCATTAGGTTTACCTTATAACGAAAACTTATTGGTAAGAATTAAATTAAAATTAAAGCCAGATGGATCTGTAACAAAAACTGAAATTTTAGATCATGCAAGGATGAATAAACCAGGACAAGGATTTTATAAAGTCTTAGCAGAAAGTGCTTTAAGAGCTGTGAAATTATGTCAGCCATTAAGAGTTCCAACAACTGGCTATGAAAGGTGGAAAGAATTACAATTAAATTTTGATGCAAGGGAGATGTTAGAAGGTTAATATAATATTAATATGATAAAAAAAATTATTACATTATTTTTATTTTTAATTCTAATTCCAATAAATTCATACGCATTAATCGAGGTCGATATTACGCGTGGTAATCTTGATCCACTTCCAATAGCAGTTTCACCTTTATCTATTGATGAAAAATCAAGAAAAAGTTTTGAAAAAGTACTAAAGAAAAAAAATATTGGAGAAGAAATTTCAAGTATTGTTGAAAATAATTTGAGTACATCAGGATTATTCAATCCTTTAAGTAAAGATGCTTTTTTACAGGCTCCTGATATCGCTAATCTTAAACCAAGATTTGAAGATTGGAATTTAATTAAAGCGCAAGCACTAATAACAGGAAAAGTAAATTATGTAGATGACAAGTTAAGAGTTGAATTTAGATTATGGGATGTACTTGCAGCAAAAGAAATGATGGCTTTAGCATTTACTACAGTTCCAAGCAATTGGCGAAGGGTAGGCCATATTATTTCTGACAAAGTTTATGAGAGATTGACTGGGGAAAAAGGATATTTTGATACTAGAATTATTTATGTTGCTGAGGAAGGCCCTAAGACACAAAGAATAAAAAAATTAGCAATCATGGATCAAGACGGCTTCAATAATAAATTTCTAACTTTAGGTAATGAATTAGTGCTCACTCCTAGGTTTAATCCTACAAGTCAAATGGTTACTTATTTGTCTTACTTTAAAAATCTTCCAAGGGTTTATTTATTAGATATTGAGACTGGGACACAAGAAGTTGTAGGAGATTTTCCTGGCATGACTTTTGCACCTAGATTTTCTCCAGATGGAAAAAAAATTATTATGAGTTTTGCAAAAGATGGGAAATCTGATATTTATACTATGGATTTAGAAAATAGAATTGTAGATAGGATTACAAATCATCCATCTATCGATACCTCTCCGTCTTACTCACCTGATGGAAAATACATAACATTTAATTCTGACAGAAGTGGTTATCAACAGATTTATATAATGAAGAGTGATGGAAGTGATGTAAAAAGAATTTCATTTGGAAATGGGCTTTATGGAACTCCGGTATGGTCACCTAGGGGAGATTTAATTGCATTCACCAAATTACACAAAGGCAAATTTTATATCGGTGTTATGAGAACAGATGGAAAAGGTGAGAGGTTGTTAACAGAAAATTACTATCAAGAAGCTCCTTCATGGTCACCAAATGGAAGAGTTTTAATTTTTTATAGAGAAACAAAGACTAACGACAAAGGCGAAGGTTTTACCGCAAAGTTGTGGTCTATTGATTTAACTGGTTACAATGAGCGTCAAATAAAGACGCCTAATGATGCATCTGACCCATCATGGTCATCTTTATTAAGTAATTAATATAAATTTAACCTTAGAAATATTGAAATTTCTTGATTTTTAGACTTGAAACCTCTAATTAGTTGTGAAAAAGTAACATTTTGAAATTAGCAGCAAGGAGCAATTTAATGATATTAAGCAAAATTTTTAAAAACACACTTATAGTATTAGCCGCATGTTTAGTTTTATCAGCCTGTGCAACTAAAAAAGAAATTGCAACAGATATAAAAGGTTCAATGCAAGGTGATGTGTATACGGGAACAGATACAGTTGAATATCTAGCTGAAGGAGTTCCTGACAGAGTTTTCTTTGCAACAAACGAGTCAATTTTAACTACTGCTTCTAGAGAAACTTTAAGAGCACAAGCGGCATGGATGAGAAAAAATTCAAGTATCAATGTAGTACTAGAAGGTCATGCAGATGAAAGAGGAACTAGAGAGTATAACTTAGCCCTTGGAGAAAGAAGAGCTAATGCTGCAAAAGATTATTTAATGACTTATGGAGTGTCTTCTGACAGAATTACAGTGTTAAGTTATGGAAAAGAAAGACCAGTTGACTCTGGTTCAAACCCATTGTCTTGGTCAAAAAACAGAAGATCAGTTACTGTTAAAGCAAATTAAAAATTTTAATCTAAAGACCCCAACCACAACACTGGTATTGGGGTCTTTTTTTTGCCATTTTTATAATCATAAAGTAATTAGCCAATGAAACTGATATTAAAATCAATTGTATTTAAGATTATTTTTATTTTTAATTTTGTCATTATTAGTAATTCCTTTGCAGATAATCACAATATCTATGAAACTTTAGAAATTATTAAAAATGATTTAAAAACTCTTGAGAGGGCTGTTTACTCTGGATCAATTGAGATAGAAAATACATCGATTAGTAGCTCAGACTTAGAAATAGATCCAAATTCAGAAGATGTTCTTACAAGACATTTACTTAAATTGTCTGAAATCGAGGGTCAGTTTAGAGAATTAACAAATAATTTTGAAGAAATAAATTTTAAATTAGACAAACTTTCTAATCGACTGTCAAAGATCCAAGCTGACAATCAAGTAAGATTTCAAGATATAGAAACATCACTTAGCTCAGGAATATTAAGTGATAGTTCATCTAAATTAAGTTTAAAGCCCAAAATAGATGAAAATAAAATTCTTCCAGGAAGTTCTCAGCCCCAAGATCTTGGTTCAATATCATATAAAGATACAGAAACCTCTGATACGTCTCAGCAAATTCAATCAGTTGAAACTACTGCGACAATTGTAACTGAAAATTTTCAATCAGAGGATAAAATACTACCCCAAGATGTTTCGCCTGAAAAACAGTATGAATTTGCAACTAGTTTTTTAAAAGTTGGAGACTACAGCACAGCTGAAAGAGCTTTTAGAGAATTTGTTCTTTCTAATACAGATCACGAATTAGCAGGAAGTGCTCAATACTGGTATGCAGAAACATTTAGAATAAGACAATTATATACAGATGCTGCATCAGCTTATTTAGAAGGATATCAAAAATATCCAAAAGGCAAGAAGGCGCCAATAAATTTATTAAAACTAGGTGTATCAATGGTACAAATTGGAGAAAAAGATCAGGGATGTAAAATGATCACTGGTGTGGAGCTTCAATATCCTAATGCAAATCAATCAGTAATACAAAAAGCAAAATATGAGTCCAAAAAATTTGAATGTATCAAACAAGACTCATAAAAATTTACTTAACAAATTAAGAGATAAAAGAATATTTCAAATTTATAGAAAATTTGAAAATATTTTTAAACTGAATCAAGATTTTATTGTAGGGGTTTCTGGTGGTCCAGATAGCTTAGCTTTATGTTTCTTATCTAAAATTTATTCAATTAAAAAATCTTGTAAAGCTTATTATTATATAGTCGATCATAGACTAAGAAAAAATTCATCCACTGAAGCACAATCGGTAAAAAAACTATTAAAAAAACATAATATAAAGTCAGATATTTTAAGGTGGAATGGAAAAAAACCTATTAGCAATATCCAGTCTTTAGCTAGAAATAAAAGATATAGTCTTTTGATTAATCAAGCTAAAAAAATGAATATCAAAACTATTCTAACAGGTCATCATATAGACGATTTGTATGAAAATTTTTTTATAAGAATTTCAAGAGGAAGTGGGCTAAACGGCTTAATTTCTTTTAATGAAAAAACCTTAAGAAACAAAGTAAATATTGTAAGACCGCTTATAAGTTTTGAAAAAAAACATTTAAATTATGTTACCACAAATGTTTTCAAATCTTATATTGAGGATCCATCTAATGAGGATAATAAATTTAAAAGAGTGAGGATAAGAAAGTTAATAAATCATCTTCAAAACGATGGGTTGGATAAGAATAAACTTCTGTTGACAATTAAAAATTTAAAAGATTCTAATGAAACTATAAAATTTTATGTTGCAAAAAATTTACAAGATAATTCATATATTTATAAAGATAAAAGCAAAATTATTTTAAATAAAGAATTTTTTAATCAACCTCATGAAGTAACTTTTAGATCTTTAACAGAGATAATTAAATTTGTTGGAAACAAATATTATTCTGTTAGAGGAAAGAAAGTTGATACAATTATAGATAAATTAAATGGAGAGGCTAGAATTTCTCTTAAACTTACACTTGGAAATTGCATAATCCGTAAAGTGAACCAATCAATCCTGGTTCTAAAAGAGCACTAAATATAATATTTTGGTTGATATTTTGTCACTTGTTTAATTGATAATAACTCTTATTTTATACCTATGAATCTAAAAAATCTGGCAATGTGGGGGATAATAGTTTTCTTAACTATAGGCCTATACAATATGTTCAAAAGCCCTCAATCAAATCCTAGAGGAGGCAATCAAATAATTTTTTCTGATTTTTTAACATCGGTTGATAATGGAGAAGTTGTAAAGGTTGAGATACAAGGTAAAAATATTAAGGGTGTTTACTCTAATGGTAATTCATTCTCTACTTATTCTCCGAACGATCCAAATTTAATTGAAAAACTATCTGAAAAAGGGGTGAGTATTTCAGCTGCTCCTTTAGAAGAAAAAATGCCATCTTTATTTGGTGTATTACTTTCATGGTTCCCCATGCTGTTATTGATTGCTGTTTGGATTTTCTTTATGAGACAGATGCAAGGTGGAAGAGGTGGAGCAATGGGGTTTGGAAAATCAAAAGCAAAAATGATGAATGAGCTTAAAGGAAAAGTTACATTCAACGATGTTGCAGGGGTAGAAGAAGCTAAAGAAGAAGTTGAGGAGATTGTAGAATTTTTAAAAGATCCAAAAAAATTCAGTAGGCTTGGAGGTAAAATACCAAGAGGTGCATTATTAGTGGGACCTCCTGGTACGGGAAAAACTCTTTTAGCAAGAGCGATTGCAGGTGAAGCCGCAGTTCCCTTTTTTACTATTTCAGGCTCAGATTTTGTCGAGATGTTTGTTGGTGTTGGTGCATCAAGAGTAAGAGATATGTTTGAGCAGGGAAAGAAAAATTCCCCATGCATAATTTTTATTGACGAGATCGATGCTGTTGGAAGAAGTCGTGGTGCAGGTCTAGGTGGGGGCAATGACGAGAGAGAACAAACATTAAACCAATTATTAGTTGAAATGGATGGTTTCGATACTAACGAAGGAGTTATTATAATTGCTGCAACTAACAGACCCGATGTTTTAGATCCTGCATTATTAAGACCAGGTAGATTTGATAGACAAGTAGTTGTCTCAAATCCAGATATAATTGGAAGAGAAAAAATTCTAAAAGTTCATGTTAAGAAAATTAAGATGGCTCCAGATGTAAATTTAAGAACAGTTGCAAGAGGTACACCAGGTTTTTCAGGTGCAGATCTAGCAAATCTTGTTAACGAGGCAGCTTTATTAGCTGCTAGAAAAAACAAACGTATTGTTACTTTGGTAGAATTTGAGGAAGCAAAAGATAAAGTAATGATGGGGTCTGAAAGAAGATCAATGGTAATGACTGAAGAAGAGAAAACTTTAACAGCTTATCATGAGGCTGGACACGCAATTGTAACTATTAATGAGAGTGCAGCATATCCAATTCATAAAGCTACTATTATCCCAAGAGGAAGAGCTCTTGGTATGGTTATGCAATTACCTGAAAGAGATGAATTATCACAAACACGTGAGCAGCTACACGCCCAACTTGCTATTGCAATGGGTGGAAGGGTTGCTGAAGAAATAATATTTGGTGAAGATAAAGTCACTACTGGAGCATCGAGTGATATCGAACAAGCAACTAAAAGAGCAAGAGCAATGGTCATGAGAGCAGGATTAAGCAAGGAACTTGGACCAGTTGCATATGGAGAAAACGAGGAAGAAGTTTTCTTGGGTAGATCTGTTGCAAGACAACAAAATATGTCAGAGGAAACGGCACAAAAAGTTGATTCCGAAATAAGAAAAATAGTTGATAAAGGTTATGAAAGAGCAAGAAAAGTACTAACTGAAAAAATTGATGATTTACATAAGTTAGCTAAAGCACTCTTAACCTATGAAACTCTTTCAGGGGAGGAAATAGAAAATTTGATAAATAAAAATGTTTATCCAAAAGACAAAGAAGATATTAAGGTTGAGGATAATGATAAGGGTTCTGCATTAAGTTCATTAGGACTTAAACCAAAGATAGTTCACTAAACTTATAGATGAAAAGATATTACACAAGAGTGTGTAATTTCTATTATGGTGCTAAGTCTAAAAATCTTGTAGAGAAAAATAAATCACTACCACTTCATGGTATTAAAGAAATTTCTTTTGATCAAATTGAAATAATTACAAGAAAATCTAAAAAAATAGTATTTATCAATCAAATTAATAAATTATCAAACTCATTAAAAAAAAAAATTAATACTGATTTAAAGAATATTACTTCGAAAAAAAAAAATTTTAGTAATTTAAAATTTAACTTAATTCCTAATTTGCTGGGAGTTTTAAATTTGACACCTGACAGTTTTTCAGATGGAGGAAAATTTAATAAAAAAGATAAAGCAGTTAAACAAGCTATAAATTTGTTTAACTCAGGGGCAAACTTAATTGATATTGGAGGAGAGTCTACCAGACCAGGATCTAAACCTATAAATGAAAAGTTAGAATGGAGTAGAATTAATAAAACTTTAAAACTATTGAGTAAAAAAATACCAATATCTTTGGATACAAGAAAATCAAATATAATGAAAAAAGGAATTCAACTTGGAGTGAAGTTAATCAATGATGTATCAGGTTTGGAATATGACCCAGAAACCGCAAATGTATTAAAGCTTAATAATACTCCATTTGTATTGCAGCATTCCCAAGGCCGTCCTGAGGATATGCAAAATAATCCTTCTTATAAAAATGAATTGTTGGATATTTATGATTTTTTTGAAAAAAAACTGAATTTTTTAAGATCAATTGGAATAAATCACAATAAAATAATCATTGACCCAGGAATAGGTTTTGGAAAAAATTTGAAACATAATATGAATTTAATTAAGAACATTTCTATTTTTCATTCACTTGGTTTTCCTATACTTGTGGGAAACTCAAGAAAAAGGTTTATAAAAGAAATATCTAAAAATAATGATAGTAAATTAAGAATTGGAGGCACAGTAGCTTCTTCAATTTATATGATGACCCAAGGTGTTCAAATTTTAAGAGTCCACGATGTTAATGAAATTATGCAAGGTATAAAAGTTTATAAAGAGATATTTAAAAATTAATGCCAAAAAAATACTTTGGAACTGATGGTATTAGAGGCGTGATAAATAGCAAAAATATTAATGGAGATATGTTTTTTAAGTTTGGTCTAGCATCAGGAACTTTTTTTAGATCACAAAAAAAAAACAAACAAGTGGCTGTAATTGCCAAAGATACAAGGCTATCAGGTTATATGCTCGAACCAGCTTTGGTATCAGGATTAACCTCAGCTGGTATGCACGTTTACACTTTGGGACCTCTACCAACTAATGGTTTAGCGATGCTTACCAAAACCATGAAAGCTAATATGGGAATTATGATAACTGCATCACACAATCCACATTATGATAATGGATTAAAATTATTTGGCCCAGATGGAATGAAATTGTCTAACAAAATCGAAAAGAAAATTGAACATTTAATAGACCAACATATTGAAAAAAATTTATCTGAACCTGAAAAACTAGGAAGGGTAAAAAGACTAGAAACAGGAACTAGAGATTATATTAAAATTTTAAAAAAAAACTTTTCTGAGGAGTTTAATTTAAGAGGACTTAGGATTGTTATAGACTGCGCAAATGGAGCAGGTTATAAAGCTGGTCCTGAATTATTAAAATCATTGGGTGCGAAAGTAATAGCTATTGGGGTGGAGCCTAATGGCATGAATATCAATAAAAATTGTGGATCAGTCTATCCTCAGAATATTAAAAGAGCAGTAAAAAAATATAAAGCTCACATTGGTATATCATTAGATGGTGACGCTGATCGAGTAATAATGTGTGATGAAAAAAGTAATATAATTGATGGTGATCAAATTATTGCTGCTTTGGCCTCAAGATGGAAAAATAAAAAAATGTTAAAAGGAGGGGTAGTTGGTACCTTAATGTCAAACTATGGATTAGAGCAATACTTTAAAACTCTTAATATTAATTTTATTAGAGCAAATGTTGGTGATAGGTACGTGAAAGAAAAAATGCAAAAACACAAATTTAATTTAGGGGGTGAACAGTCAGGCCATATTATTCTTGGAAAATTTGCAACCACTGGAGATGGTTTATTAGTTGCCTTAGAGGCTTTATTTGCGTTGAGAAAAGGAAAAAAAGCTAGTGTATTTTTTTCAAAATTTAAAAAAATTCCACAAATATTAAAAAATATAGATGTAAAAGATATAAATATAATTAATAAATCAGAAATAAAAAATTCTATTAAAATTGCAGAAAAATTAATCAAAGGACATGGGAGAATTTTAGTTAGAAAATCAGGAACAGAGTCTAAGATAAGAGTGATGGGTGAAAGTGAAAATGTAGATCTTCTAGAAAAGTGTTTAAACATAATTGTCAAAAAAATTAAATAAATTGAAGACAAAATCAAAAGTACTAATTATTGCTGGATCCGACTCCTCTGGTGGTGCAGGTATACAGGCGGACATAAAAACTGTTACAGCATTAGGTTCATATGCAATGACTGCTATTACTGCTGTAACAGTTCAAAATACCACTGGTGTCAAATCAATTGTTCCAATCAACCCTAAGGAAATTTATAACCAAGTTACATTTTCCTCAAATGATATTAGACCAGATGCTGTAAAAATTGGAATGTTGCATTCAACAAAGGTAATCAAATCAGTCATTAAGTCATTAGATCAAATTAAAGTCAGAAATATTGTTTTAGATCCGGTCATGGTTGCAAAGGGGGGTGCGAAATTAATTGATAATAAGGCAATAAATTTACTTAAATCTACTTTGATAAAGAAAGTATTGATGATAACTCCAAATATTCCTGAGGCAGAAATTTTAACTAATACCAAAATAAAAACAAAACAGGACATGATTCTCGTTGCGCAAAAGTTAATTCAGCTAGGGGTAAAAAATGTTCTTATTAAAGGTGGTCATTTAAAAGGAGAATTTGTTCATGATATTTATGTAAACAATAAAGATATCAAAATTTTTAATAGCAAAAGAGTTAAAACAAAAAATACCCATGGAACTGGTTGTACTTTATCCAGTGCTGTAGCAACATTTTTATCATGTGGAAAACCAGTAAAGAAATCTTGTGAGCTTGGAATTAAGTATGTAAGTTTAGCTATTAAATCTAATCCTAATTATGGCAAGGGTCACGGTCCTATAAATCATCTTAACTCTATGAACATAAATAAAATATTTAAATAATGAAAAATATTGTAGTCGTTGGATCGCAATGGGGAGATGAAGGAAAGGGTAAGATAGTTGATTGGCTATCTGAACAGGCTGACGTTGTGATAAGATTCCAAGGAGGACACAATGCCGGACATACACTTGTTATTGATGGTGTAACTTATAAATTAAGATTGCTACCCTCAGGAATAGTAAGAAAAAATAAGATTTCAATTATTGGTAATGGAGTAGTTGTTGATCCTTGGGCATTGTTAGACGAAGTAGAAGAAATAAAATTAAAAGGAGTAGATGTTAATGTTGATAATTTTATTATTTCGGAGTCTGCAAATTTAATTTTACCATTTCATAGAGAAATGGATGAAATAAGAGAAGACGCAGCTGGTAAAGGAAAAATTGGGACCACGAGACGAGGAATTGGACCAGCTTATGAAGATAAAGTTGGAAGAAGATCTATAAGAGTAATGGATTTAAGATCTGAACAAAATTTAGATCATAGACTTGAATCAGTTCTGTTACACCACAATGCTATTAGAAAAGGTTTAGGAAAAAAAATTTTTGAAAAAGAACAATTAAAAGAAGAACTATTAAAAATTGCACCAAAAATACTACAATTTTCTCAACCTGTATGGCTTAAAATTGATCAATTTAAAAAACAAAAAAAGAAAATTTTATTTGAAGGGGCTCAAGGAATTTTATTAGATGTAGATCATGGAACCTATCCTTATGTCACTTCATCTAATACTGTAGCCTCAAGCGCTGCAACAGGAACTGGTTGTGGACCAAATTCAATAAATTATGTACTGGGTATAACTAAAGCATACACTACTCGTGTAGGAGAAGGGCCTTTTCCAACAGAATTAAAAGATGATATAGGAGAATTATTAGGAACTAGAGGAAAGGAATTTGGAACTGTTACTAGCAGAAAAAGAAGATGTGGTTGGTTCGATGGTGTTCTGGTTAGACAAACTATTAAAATTTCTGGGATCGATGGAATTGCACTTACTAAATTAGACGTATTAGACGAATTGGATGAAATTAAAATGTGTATACATTATGAGTTAGATGGAAAAAAAATCGATTACTTACCAGCAGCTGTTGAGGATCAATTAAAAATAAAACCGATATTCAAAACTTTCCCAGGATGGAAATCTTCAACAAGTGGAATAAAAAACATGGATGCTCTACCAGAAAATGCAAAAAAATATATTTTCGCAATTGAGGATTTTATAGGTGCAAAGATTTCAAGTATATCTACTAGTCCTGAGAGAGAAGATACAATATTAGTTGAAAACCCTTTTGAAATTTAATTAGCTGGCAATAAATTTTTAGATTTTGCTAAAAGAAGCATATGCTTTTGAAGTTTTTCAAAAGCTTTATTTTCAATTTGTCTTACTCTCTCTCGGCTAATTTTATATTTCTGACTTAAATCTTCTAATGTTGTTGGATTATCATTCAGTCTTCTTGAGTATAAAATTTCTCTTTCTCTATCATTCAAAACTTTAATAGAATCTTTTAATAAATCTTTTCTTTGCTCCATTTCCTCATGGTGAGCAAACTTTAGATCGTGATCTAATTCTTTATCAACTAACCAGTCTTGCCACTCATCTCCATCTTCACCAACTTGAGCATTTAGGGAAAACTCTTTACCCGACAATCTTCTATTCATTGAAACAACTTCTTCTTTACTTACGTCAAGCTTGTTAGCAATCTGATCAACATGTTCATCTCTCAAATCACCTTCTTGTTGAGGTGCAATTTGATTTTTAATTTTTTTCAAATTAAAAAATAATTTTTTTTGGGCTGTTGTAGTTCCAATTTTTACTAGGCTCCAAGATCTTAATATATATTCTTGAATTGAAGCTTTGATCCACCACATAGCATATGTTGCCAACCTAAAACCTTTTTCGGGTTCAAATTTTTTAACAGCTTGCATCAATCCCACATTGCCTTCTGAAATCATTTCATTAACTGGTAAACCATAACCTTTATATCCCATTGCAATTTTAGCAACTAATCTAAGATGGCTTGTAACTAATTTTTCAGCCGATTTAATATTTCCTGTTGTTTTCCAATTTTTTGCTAGCATATATTCTTCTTCAGCAGCAAGCATTGGGAATTTTTTAATTTGGTCTAAGTATGCTGACAAACCTCCTTCGTTAGATAGGGATGGTAAATTATTGCTGACAGTGTTCATAAGAGAATTTATTTAGCGAATTTAAAGTAATTTTCAATGTTTTATTTATTAGTGTTTCTAAGCATTTCCAAAATAATATTTAGCTCATGTGGCAATTTTGAGGAAAAATACATTTTTTGATTATTTTTTGGATGCATGAAACCAAGAGTTTTAGCATGTAAAAATTGTCTTGTTAAATCAGATATCGAATTTTGGATTTTTAAATCTATATTTTTTAGTTTTTTATATTTTTTTTTATATTTATCATCACCTACTATACTGTTCCCCTTATAATTCATATGGACCCTAATTTGATGGGTACGACCTGTTTCTAGTTTACATTCTACTAAACTTAATGTGGGTGTCTTTTCATTTTCAAAAATTTCAAGAGTTTTATAATTCGTAATTGCTTCCTTTCCTTTAGAACGACTAACCTCCATTAATTGCCTATTTCTTGAACTACGTGTTAGGAAAGTAACTATTTGTCCTTTAGAAGGTCTTAATTTTCCCCATATTAACAGCTGGTACTCTCTTAAAATAGTATGTTCGCTAAATTGTTTTGATAAATTCTCATGCGCTTGATTGTTTTTTGCAATTACTACTAATCCTGAGGTATTTTTGTCAATTCGATGAACAATTCCTGGTCTTAATTCGTCACCGATATTAGATAAGGAATTTTTATCATAATACATTAAGGCATTGACAATTGTTTGATCATAGTTGCCCGCACCAGGGTGCATAATTATACCAGCTGGCTTATTGATCACCATTAAGTCTTCATCTTCATGTATAATTTCTAGTTTATAATCATATGGCTTTAATGATGCTACTTCTGGTTTTGGTATTTCGAGAACAACCTGATCTCCAGTATTAACTTTTTTAGAGGGATTATTTGTGATTATATTATTTAATTTGAGTTTATTTTTTAATATTAAATTTTTTATTCTAGTTCTGCTGATTAACTTCTCTCTTTGATTGATCAAAATATCAACTCTTGAATTATTTTCTTCCTGTTGAACAATAAAATTAATGTTTTTTTCCATAAAATATAATATTAATACTATATGCGCTTGTAGCTCAACTGGATAGAGCGCCTGACTTCGGATCAGGAGGTTCTGGGTTCGACTCCTAGCAGGCGCACCAATTATTCTCCAATATTTATCAAAGTTCCTTTATCACGAGCTTTATCAAACGAGTAATAAAAAATCGATATTGAAAGAATAAGATAAAAAATATTAAGATAAAGGGCATTATATATATTTTCATAACTTACCTGACCGTTTACTAGAATATTTCTTGTCTCTTCAAATATATAAACGAGTGGGAGTGCAAAAGCGATAGACTGAAAGATTCCTGGTAAAATTTCAACAGGATAATAAATACAACCAAACGGAGCTAACAAAAACATTGTAGACCATGCAATGTTTTCAAACGAAGGACCAAATCTAAGTAATCCAGCAGACACCAGTAAACCTAGAGTAATCCCAAAAATATATAAACTTAAAAAAAGAAAAGCTAAAGGCACTCCCAATTCCAATAAAGATATTCCAAACAGAGGAGAGGTGAGCAATATAGCTGGGACCAGTCCTATTAAAGCTCTTATTAAAGCAGTAAAGACCAAAGAAATAATGATTTCACTAACTTTCATAGGAGCAATGAAAAGGTTAGTAAAATTCCTGCTCCATATTTCCTCTAAAAATAACATGTTGAATCCAATACTTGTTCTAAATAAAAAATCATAAAGAATTGCGCAAGACAGTATTACACCTACAGCGCCACTATAGTAAGTACTGTACTCTGCAAAAAAATTTGAGATAAATCCCCATAAAGTTATTTGAATTGAGGGCCAATATATTAAGTCAAGTATTCTTGGAAAAGATCGAGTAATTAAATAAAAATGTCTTAAAAAAAGTCCATAAATTCTTGTAAAATTCATTTTTTATTCCTCGCTATTTCCAAAAAAACTTCTTCTAAATTTTTTCTTCCATGTTTCAATATTAAATCATTTGGCGTTCCACTATCTACAATAATTCCATCTTTCATCATTAAAACAGAACCACACAATCTTTTAACTTCATCCATATTATGTGATGCAAGTAAAACTGAAATTTTTTTTTCTTTTTTCAAATTTTCTAAAAATGTTCTTACAAAATCTCCTGTTTCAGGATCTAGTGAAGCTGTTGGCTCATCTAGTAGCAGCACTGTAGGATCATTTATTAAAGCTTTTGCCAAACTGACCCTATTTTTTTGTCCCGATGAAAGTTCACCTGTTATTTTATCCAAAAGGTCAGTTAGCCTAAGTTGATCTGAAAGATACTCAATTCGATTTTCTAAATCATCAACATTATATAATTTTCCATAAACAATTAAATTTTGTTTAACTTTTAATTTTTTAGGAAGCTCAATATAAGGAGATATAAAATTCATCATATGTAATAGAGATATCTTGTTTGTCTCTATATTTTTTCCTTTAATTAAAACTTGACCACTAGAAGGTTTTAGTAATCCTAATATCATTCCAATGGTGGTTGTCTTTCCACATCCATTAGGACCCAATAAACCAACAATTTCATTTTCACCAATTTTAAAATTTATATTACTGACAGCATTCTTTGATTTATATTTTTTAGATAGGTTTATTACCTCAATCGAATTTGTCATTTAATATTTTGATGCCCTCTCTAACCGATCATTAATTGTTTGTCCTATCCCAATATTAGGAATTTTTTCAACAGCAATTTTTTTGTATCCTTTATTTTTAATTTTCCTTATGAGTGGATATAAATTTCTTGCAGCTTTGATAAGATTATTATTCTTACTAAGAAAGAAATAATTTTTAAAATTTATTTTTCTTTTTTTTATTAATACAAATGCTTCTCCTTTATTTGGTTTTTTTACATTCATCCTTAATGGTATTCCAGGAGAATAATGAAGAGAAAACAACCCTGGTGAAATCTTATTTTTAGATTTATTCTTAATTGATACTTGTTTCTTTATTATTTTTTTAATTTTTGAAACATTTAAACCTCCAAGTCTTAATATTGATAAATTATTCGTAAGGTTTATAATTGTAGACTCTACACCAATTGAACACCTCCCACCTCTGAGTATATATTTTAATTTTTTTCCAAATTCTTCTTTAACATCTGAGGGCTGAACAGAGCTTAGTTTTGAGGAAATATTCGCACTTGGTGCAGCTAAGGGATAATTTAAAATTTTAAGTAATCTTCGTAATAGTGGATGTTTTGGAAATCTGATAGCGACGGTGTTTTTATTATTAGTCACAAATTTTGATATTTTTGAATTTTTCTTTAATTTTAGAACATATGTAATTGGACCAGGTGAAAATTTATTATACAGTTTTTTAAAATCTTCATTGATTATACAATCTTCTTTGAGACCCTTGAGATTGTAGTAGTGAACAATTAGAGGGTTGTTTGCAGGTCTTTTCTTTAATTTAAATATCTTTTTTACCGTGATATCAGAATAGGCATTCCCAGCTAACCCATAAACCGTTTCTGTTGGTACTGCTATACATTCGTTACTGTCTAAATACTTTTTTGCTTTTTTGATATTTGATTGATTAGATTTCATGTAATAATTATTAATATATGAAAGAAAAAAATTTACCACTTGATTATCAGCACAACTCCTTGGAGGAGCTCACTGAAAAAGCAAATAGAATAATTGAGTCATTGGAGAATGAAAATAATTTAAGTAATTCTGTTGATAGTTATCAAGAGTTATTAAAGTTAAATAATCTTATTGAAAAAAAATTTCAAAATAATCTTAAATTTATAAGTGAAAAAACAAATAATAAAATTAAGGAAATCGTAAAAAAAAATGAAAAATGAAATTAATAAAATTGCAAAAAATACAAATTATTTTCTAAAAAGATTTATTAATAATCAAAATAGTTCTCATCTTGTCAATGCAATGAAATACGGTTTATTTCCTGGAGGAAAGAAAATTAGATCAAAAATACTAGTAGATTTTGGTTATTTATTTTCTATTAGTTACAAAACTTTAATACAGATTGGTGCAGCAGTAGAATGCATACACGCTTACTCTCTTATTCATGACGATTTACCTTGTATGGATAATGATAAAATTAGACGAGGAAAAGCGTCTACACATGTAAAATACGGTGAGTCTACAGCCGTGCTTGCTGGGAATTCATTACTGACAATGGCATTTGAAATTTTATCAAACAAAAATTTAGATTTGTCTGAAAAAACAAAAATTAATTTAATAAAAAAATTGTCTGAATGCTCAGGTCATCTAGGTATAGCTGGTGGACAATACCTGGATTTAAATTATGAGAAAAAAAAAGTTTCAAGAAATAAGATTATTGAAATGGAAATGAAAAAAACAGGAATGTTATTTAGTTTTTGTTGTGTGGCCCCAGCAATAATAAAAAATAAAAAAAATTTAGAGCTTAGGTTTTTTGAAAATGTTGGATCAGATATAGGCTTACTATTTCAAATTTCTGATGACCTAATTGACCATGAAGGAAATTCAAAAATCGCTGGTAAAAAAACAGGAAAAGATCAAAAAAAAGGTAAAGCAACACTTATTAGTTTACTTGGTTATGATAATGCGGTTAAATATTCCAAAGATTTAATTATAAATATTGATAAAAAATTGCAAAAATACGGTTCTAATTCAAAAAAAATAAAACAGACTTTGGAATATATTTTAAATAGAGATAGATGACACAAAAAAGCACATTTTTAAAAGATATAAATTTCCCTACAGATTTAAAAAAAATTTCTGAAAAGGATTTACCAAAAGTTGCAAATGAAGTTAGAGGTGAAATGATAGATGCTGTATCTCAAACAGGTGGCCATCTAGGTGCAGGTTTAGGTGTTGTAGAACTAACTGTGGCCCTTCACTATGTATTTGACACTCCAAATGATAAATTAATTTGGGATGTAGGACATCAATCTTATCCACATAAAATTTTAACAGGAAGAAAAGATAAAATTAGAACATTGAGACAAGGTGATGGATTATCAGGTTTTACAAAAAGAACTGAAAGTGAATACGATCCTTTCGGTGCTGCTCATAGTTCAACATCAATTTCTTCTGCGCTAGGAATAGCTGAGGCAAATAAATTGGAAAATAAATCTTCAAACGTATTAGCAGTGATAGGAGACGGTGCAATAAGTGCTGGTATGGCTTATGAAGCAATGAATAATGCAGGTGCCTCTAAAACCAAAATTATTGTTATTTTAAACGACAACGATATGTCAATTGCCAAACCTGTTGGAGCAATGAGAACATATCTTGCAAAATTATTGACTGGAAAAATATATTTTAGTTTTAGAGAAACTATAAAATTAATTACTTCGGCATTTTCAAAGAGGTTTAGTGCAAAAGCAGGAAAAGCAGAAGATTTTTTAAGATCTGCATTCACTGGTGGCACTATGTTTAATTCATTAGGTTTTTATTATGTGGGACCAATTGATGGACATGATTTATCAACTCTGATTCCAATTTTAAAAAATGCACGGGACTCAAATCATGAGGGTCCAATTATGATTCATATTAAAACACAAAAAGGCAAAG
This sequence comes from Pelagibacteraceae bacterium AG-430-E20, assembly GCA_003209915.1. Classification (GTDB taxonomy): domain Bacteria; phylum Pseudomonadota; class Alphaproteobacteria; order Pelagibacterales; family Pelagibacteraceae; genus Pelagibacter. Next base: position 58,629 of record QCOF01000006.1, read on the forward strand.
GATACAGTTACGCAGAAAAAGCTAAAGATCATTATCATGGAGTTTCAAAATTTAATGTTGACACTGGCGAACAGAATAAAAGTGGATCTAATTTACCCTCATATACAAAAGTATTTGCAAATACTCTTGTCAAACATGCCAAAAAAGATAGTAAAATTGTTGGAATAACAGCTGCCATGCCTGGTGGAACAGGAATGGATATTTTTGGTAAAGAGTTTCCAAAAAGAATGTTTGATGTTGGTATAGCTGAGCAACATGCAGTCACATTTGCTGCTGGAATGGCCACAGAAGGATACAAGCCTTATGCCGCAATATACTCAACTTTTTTACAAAGAGCATACGATCAAGTTGTTCATGATGTTGCTATACAAAGCTTACCAGTGAGATTTGCAATTGATAGAGCTGGATTAGTTGGTGCTGATGGATCAACACACGCTGGTTCCTTTGATATTACTTATTTATCAACTTTGCCGAATTTTATTGTAATGGCTGCAAGTGACGAAGCTGAATTGGTTAAAATGATAAATACCTCAGTAGATATTAATGACAGACCAAGTGCAATTAGATATCCAAGAGGAGTAGGTGTTGGAGTTGAGCTTCCTTCAATAGAGGAAAAAGTTGAAATTGGAAAAGGAAGAATAATTCAAAATGGTAGTCAAGTATGCCTGTTAAACTTGGGTACAAGATTAGAAGAATGTAAATTAGCTGCAGAACATTTAAAACAAAAAGGAGTTTCAACTACTATTGTTGATGCAAGGTTTGCCAAACCCTTAGACGAAGAGTTAATTATTAAATGTGCTAGAGAGCATGAAATTTTAGTCTCTATTGAAGAAGGGTCAATTGGAGGATTTGGTTCACATGTCAAAAACTTACTTTCAGAGAAAGGGATATTTGACAAAGGTCTAAAATTTAGATCAATGAATCTACCAGACAAGTTTATTGAACAGAATACACCTGAAAAAATGTATGAAATTGCCGGGTTAAATGCTTCTCAAATTTCAAAGAAAATTTTAGATATTTTATTTAACAAAAATTCAATCAAAGTTGTAAAAAATTAAATTGTTTTAATGACATTGAGCTTTGTTCATCAGATAGTGATCCAATAAAACACAATTCATCATTGCCTCACCAACAGGTACAGCTCTTATACCAACACATGGATCATGTCTTCCTGTAACAGATATCGTTGTATTTTTTCCAAATTTATTTATTGTTTTTCTTGTTGTTAAGATTGAAGATGTTGGTTTTACAGCAAATGAGGCAATAATTTCTTGTCCAGTTGAAATGCCACCCAATATTCCACCGGCATTATTTGTATCAAACTTTAATTTTTTACCTTTTTGTGAAATTTCATCTGAGTTTTGTTCACCACTTAGTTGTGCAGAGTTCATTCCTGCACCAATATTAACTCCTTTAACGGCATTAATACTCATGAAACTAGATGCTATATCAGAGTCTAGTTTTGAGTAAATGGGTGCACCCAATCCTACCGGAATTCCTCTCGCTCTTATTTCAATCACTGCACCACATGATGATCCAGATTTTCTTACTCCTAACAAAAATTTTTCCCAAAGTTTAATCATCGATTTGTCGGGACAAAAAAATGGATTTTTAGAAATTATTTTGTCATTCCATTTGTCAGTATCACATCCTAATATACCTAATTGGGTGACAGCACCAATAACTTTAAATTTTTTACCTAATTTTTTCTGTAAGACCAACTTTGCTATTGCACCAGCTGCAACTCTTGATGCAGTTTCTCTTGCTGAAGATCTTCCACCACCTCTATAGTCTCTAATTCCATATTTTTTGAAATAAGTAAAGTCAGCGTGCCCAGGTCTAAATTTATCCTTAATATTTCCATAATCCTTTGATCTCATATCTTTATTATAAATAATTAAAGATATTGGTGTACCGGTGGTTCTTCCATCAAAAACTCCAGATAATATTTGAACTTTATCGTCTTCTTTTCTTTGAGTTGTAAATTTTGATTGACCTGGTTTTCTTTTATCCAGTTCTTTTTGTATATCTTTTTCACTTAAATTAATATTTGGGGGACATCCATCAACGATACAACCAATTGCAGGACCATGAGATTCACCCCAGGTAGAGAAACGAAATAGCTTTCCAAATGTATTAAATGACATTATTTTATATTATATAGATTATTTTGTTTAAATTATGAATCAAAAAAACTCACTTGGGCTTAATAGTTGTTTTCTGGATTTAGATGATCCAATTCATTTATTTGATACTTGGATGGAAGAAGCAAAAAAAACTGAGCCAAACGACCCAAACGCAGTAGCGCTAGCAACATCTAGCAAAAATAACATCCCATCTGTAAGGATGGTCTTGTTAAAAGACTTTAATCAAAAAGGATTTGTATTTTATACAAATTTAGACAGTCAAAAAGGACATGAACTTAGAGAAAATCCAAATGTAGCAATGTGTTTTCATTGGAAAAGTTTGCTAAGACAAATTAGAGTTAATGGCACTGTTTCATTGGTGCCCAATGAAATTGCAGATGAATATTACAATTCAAGAAGTTATGAAAGCAGAATAGGAGCGTGGGCATCTAAACAGAGCAAAGAACTTAAAAATAGAGATCTGCTAGATAAATCTATTGAAGAATATAAAAAAAAATACGCAGACAAGAATAAGGTTCCGCGACCAAATAATTGGTCAGGATGGAACTTGTCTCCCTCAAGTATTGAATTCTGGCTCGATGGAGATAATAGAATTCACGAAAGATTAAAATATATAAAAAATCTTAAAGGAGAGTGGATCAGATCTCTCTTGAGCCCTTAAAAACTTCTAGATAAGCTAAATGTTGTCAGATTTTTTAAAATTTCTTTTTCTTTAGTATCTTCAAAAACACTTAATGAATTTGAAGCAAGATTAATATAATGTTGTGCTTTCTGGTAGCACTCATTTATAATTTTGTGTTTATTTATTGAAGCAATTGTTTTATCTAAATCATCTTTATCTCTAGTGTCTTTACTAAACATATTAATTAAGTTATTTTTTTCTTCAATCCCAAGTTTCTGATAAAGTAAAATTATTGGAAGTGTAATTTTTCCTTCAAAAAAATCTTGTCCTATTTTTTTTCCAAATAACTTAAGCTCAGCGTTGTAATCAAGTGTGTCATCAGCAATTTGGAAAGTAAGTCCAAGATTTCTTCCATAAAATTCAAGTGCATCTTTTTCTTTTTTATTACTATTAGATAAAATTGCACCAACTTTTGTAGCTGCTGCAAATAGCTCAGCAGTTTTTGCAGAAATTATTTTTAGATAAGTCTCTTCTAACATATCGACTTCACCCTTATGCTGAAGCTGTAAAACTTCTCCTTGAGCTATTTTAGATGAGGTAGATGATAATAATTTAAGAACTTCTATATTGCCATCTTCAACCATCATCTCAAAACATCTGCTTAGCAAATAGTCACCTACTAATACTGATGAATGATTATTCCAAACTCTATTTAAGGTTTCTTTTCCTCTTCTAACCACCCCTTCATCTATAACATCGTCATGCATTAAAGTTGCACTATGAATTAATTCAACACATGCAGCTAAATTTACATCTCTTGAACCTTTTGTATAACCACATAATTTTGCAGTTCCTAAGGTTAGTAGAGCTCTCAACCTTTTACCACCAGTTTTCATATGATAATCGGTCATTTTTTGAACTAGCTCTACATCGCTAATTAATTTAGTTTTAATTTTTTCCTCGGTTAACATAAGCTTATCTTCAACAGAATCTTTTAATTGAAAATAAGAATTATTTATCTGATTTCTGAGCTTTACAACTGATCCCATATTGAATTTAAACTAGTATAATTAACTTTTATTTATTACTTATCAATTGACGCACCTTATTCTTCAATTATAACTAGACTTTATATTCAACTAATAATTCTATAAGAAATATTTATGTTCTCTTTTTTTAAAAAGAAAAAAATAGTAGCTCATCTAAAACTGAGTGGTGTGATTGGAAATGCAGGAAAATTTAAACAGGGTATAGACTTTTCTGGCCAGGAGGAGATAATTAAAAAAGCTTTTTCATTAAAAAAAGCCAAATGTGTTGCAATTACCATAAATTCTCCAGGGGGATCACCTGTTCAATCTCACCTAATTTATAGTTTTATTAGACAGCAAGCCAAAAAAAATAATAAGCAAGTAATAGTATTTGCAGAGGATGTTGCTGCATCTGGAGGTTATCTTATAGCATGTGCTGGGGACGAAATTTATGCAAATTCAAGTTCTATTATCGGATCCATCGGAGTTATTTATTCATCATTTGGTTTTACAGAATTAATAAAAAAAATTGGTGTTGAGAGAAGAGTTCATACAGCTGGTAAAAATAAAAGTACTCTCGATCCCTTTCTCGAAGAAAAGAATGAAGATATAGAGAGACTTAAAAATATTCAATTAGACTTACATAAAGATTTTATTGATGTTGTAGAAAAAAGTAGAGGTAGTAAATTAAAAAAATCTGATATCGAACTTTTTTCTGGTGAATTTTGGTCAGGAAGTAAATCAAAAACCTTAGGATTAATAGATGGAATAGGAAACGCTCACGAAATATTGAAAGAAAAATATGGAGATGATGTAATAATTAAAAAATTTGAAAAGACTAAAGGATGGTTAAGTCAAAAGCTCTCTTCCTCTAATCAAGTAGATCAATTTGCAAATATTTTAGAGGAGAGGTCAATCTGGCAAAGATATGGTTTCTAAAAATAAAAATAAAAAAAAACAAAAACCAAAATTTCAAACCTTTCAAGAAACTATTTTAAATCTCCAAAAATTTTGGAGTAAACAAGGATGTATTATTCTTCAGCCATATGATATGGAAGTTGGAGCTGGTACGTTCCATCCTGCTACAACCCTTAGATCGTTGGGCATTCAACCATGGAAAACCGCTTATGTTCAACCATCAAGAAGACCAACGGATGGTAGATATGGTGAAAATCCCAATAGACTTCAACATTATTATCAATTTCAAGTTTTGATTAAACCCTCTCCTGAAAATATAAAAAGGCTATATTTAAATAGTCTTACTACGATTGGAATTCATCACAATGATCATGATATCAGATTCGTTGAAGATGACTGGGAAAGTCCTACATTAGGTGCAGCTGGGTTAGGTTGGGAAGTTTGGTGTGATGGAATGGAGATTACCCAATTCACTTACTTTCAACAGATGGCAGGTTATGAATGTAAACCAGTTTCAGTAGAAATTACTTATGGTTTAGAGAGGATTTGCATGTTTACCCAACAACAAAAAAATGTTTACGATTTATTATGGAATGATGAGGATATAAAATACAGAGAAGTTTTTCATCAGGCTGAAAAAGAGTTTTCTGCTTATAATTTTGAGCATGCTAATGTTGAACAATTATTCAAAATGTTTGATATGCATGAATCAGAAGCAAAATCATTAGTTGAAAAAAAAGTTTCACTACCCGCATATGATCAATGTTTAAAAGCGAGCCATGTGTTTAACATTTTGGATGCGAGGGGAGCAATAGGTGTTGCACAAAGAGCAGGGTATATTGGAAGAATTCGTGACATCACTAAGTCTGCTGCTGGGATTTGGATAGATAGTCAAAATTAAAAATGGCTGAGTTTTTTTTAGAACTATTTAGCGAGGAAATACCTGCTGGTCTTCAAAAAAATTTAAGGGAAAATTTATTGAAATCTTTTAATGATTTCTTTAAAGAGAAATTTATTACATTTAAAAAAAGTTCTTCTTATTCAACGCCAAATAGATTGGTAATATTATTTGATGGCCTTCAAAAACAAACAATTCTAAAGTCTGAGGAAATAAAAGGTCCCAGCACAAAAGCCCCAGATCTAGCTATAGAGGGCTTTATACGATCAAATCAAATTTTAAAACAAAATCTTTATGAAAAAGAAACAGAAAAAGGTAACTTTTTCTTCTTTAAAACAAAATCAAAAAAACTTTATACCCACGAGTTATTAGAAGAGTTTGTACCAAAAATATTAAATAAAATTCAATGGAAAAAATCAATGCGCTGGGGGGATTTTGGTTTAAATTGGGGTAGACCACTAAAGTCTATTTTGGCAATATTTAATAAAAAGACATTAATATTCAAGTTTCATCATATTCAGTCATCTAATTTAACTTTTGTAGATAAAGATTTTGAAGAAAAGAAAAAAAAATTTTCTGATTTTAAGAAATATAAAAATTTCTTTAAAAAGAAAAAAATAATAATTGACCCTGTTGAAAGAAAAAAAATTATTGAAAAAAAATTTCATTTACTTTTAAAAAAGAAAAATATTGTTATTGATCAAAATCCAAAGCTGTTGGAAGAAGTTGTTGATTTAATAGACCAGCCCAATGTTCTTGTTTGTCAGTTTGATAAAAAATTTTTAATAATACCCAAAGAGATTTTAATAATTACCATGCAATACCATCAAAAATATTTTCCTACTTTTGATAAAAAGGGGAGTATTACGAACGAATTTTTAGTTGTTTCAAACAAAAAAGATTTAAAAGGATTAATAAAGCTAGGTAACGAGAGAGTAGTAGAAGCAAGACTTACTGATGCCAAATTCTTTTGGCAAAAAGACAAATCTCAAAACCTCGTAAAACAAGTCTCAAATTTAAAATCGATGAATTATTTTAAAGGTTTGGGAAGTTATTTTGATAAAGTTCAAAGAATGAGAAAGCTTGGAGGAATGATTTCAGATGAACTATTAATAAGTAAAGAAAAAGTAGAATTATCAGCATCAATCTCTAAAGTCGATTTATTATCTGAACTGGTGGGTGAGTTTCCTGAACTTCAAGGGATAATGGGTGGTTATTTTTCTGAGGCACAAGGTTTTGACAAGGATGTAGCACTATCAATAAGTGAACAATATTTACCTTCAGGGTCTGGGTCTAAGGTTCCCAAAAAACCTTTTAGTATTGCACTAGCTCTATCTGATAAAATAGATACTCTTGTAGGCTTTTTTGGAATTAACCAAAAGCCAACAAGCTCCAAAGATCCGTTTGCTCTTAGAAGATTAACTTTAGGAGTAATTAGAATAATTGTTGAAAATAAAAATCATATTAAAATAAGAGATTTGATTAACTATTCAGCTTCACTTTATATAGATCAAGGCTTCAAATTTGAAAATAAACTTCTTCAAAAAGAACTTTCTGAATTTCTAATGGACCGACTAAAATTCTATATGAAGGAAGAAAATATTCGAAATGATATTATTCAAGCATCTATCAATTCACATAATTTAGATCAAGTTGTAGTAATTTTTGAAAAGGCAAAACATTTAGACAAAATAATTTCTAAATCAAATGGATACGAAATAATATCAAGTTACAAAAGAGCCTCGAACATCTTGGAAAGTGAGTTGAAAGGACAGAATTTTGATCATTCAAATACAACCGACCCTGGTATTTTTAAGACAGATTTTGAAAAAAATTTGTTCAAAAAAATAAATGATTTAAGAAAATATTTTTCTTCAATTAATAAAGATGAGGTTTATTCTGAAACTCTAGATAACTTATTAGATGCCAAAAAAGTAATTAACGAATTTTTTGACAATGTTATAGTTAATGACGTTGACCCAGGTATTCGTAAAAATAGACTAGAACTTATTCAAATCTTATGTAAAACCTTCAACAACTATGTTAATTTTTCTTTAGTAGACTCCCAAAAATGAAAAAACTTATTTTAAATTTTAAATCTAAAGACAGCAAAAAAATTAAAACCCCCAAAAATTTCTTAGGTGGAAAAGGTGCTAATCTTTCAGAAATGGGTCGAATGGGATTACCAGTTCCACCTGGATTTACTATTTCTACAAAAGTGTGTGATTTATTTTATAAAGATAAAAAAAAACTTAATAAAAATATAATCACATCAATTAAAAAAGAATTAAAGGCTGTTGAAAAAGAAGTTTCAAAAAAATTTGGTGATTTAAAAAATCCATTATTACTTTCAGTAAGATCCGGAGCGAGAGTTTCTATGCCTGGTATGATGGATACAATTTTAAATTTAGGATTAAACGATAAAACTGTCAAAGCCCTGGCATCAAAAACCTCTAATGGTCGATTTGCCAAAGATAGCTACAGAAGGTTTATTCAAATGTATGGCAATGTAGTAATGGGCGTTGAAGGATATCATTTTGAGGAATTAATCGAGAATTACAAACTTACAAAGGGTGTTTTGTTAGACACTGATTTAGATGAAAATGACTGGGATGGACTAATTGAAGATTTTAAAAGAACAGTTAAGGAAAAAGCAAATAAAGATTTTCCTCAAGATGTTAACGAACAGTTGTTGGGAGCAATCAGTGCAGTATTTTTGTCTTGGGAGAGTAAGAGAGCAAAAATTTACAGAAAATTAAATCACATACCTGCAGAGTGGGGTACAGCGGTTAATGTCCAATCAATGGTTTTTGGAAACATGGGAGATGACTGTGCAACTGGTGTTGTTTTTACGAGAAATCCATCAGACGGAGAAAACGAAATTTATGGAGAATATTTAATCAATGCGCAAGGAGAGGATGTTGTGGCTGGAACAAGAACTCCACAATATATAACTAAAAAAGCTAGACAAAATGCTAAAGTTAAAGCTTCATCAATGGAAGAATCTATGCCTAAAGTTTATAAACAACTTTATAAAATACTAAAAAAACTAGAAAAGCATTACAAAGATATGCAGGATGTAGAGTTTACAGTTGAAAATAAAAAGCTGTGGATGCTTCAAACACGTTCTGGAAAAAGAACTGCAAAATCTGCAGTTAAAATTGCAGTTGATATGGTTAAAGAAAAATTAATTTCAAAAAAAGAGGCCGTGTTAAGAATTGATCCACACTCACTTGATACCCTTCTTCATCCAACCTTAGATGAAAAAAGTTCAATAAATGTAATTGCAAATGGCTTACCTGCTTCACCGGGTGCTGCCAGTGGTAAAGTTGTATTTACATCTGAAGAAGCAGAAAGGCTAACATCAATGATGCAGGACACAATATTAGTTAGAGTAGAAACTTCTCCAGAAGATATACAAGGAATGCATGCAGCCAAAGGAATTCTAACAGCAAGAGGTGGGATGACAAGCCATGCAGCAGTTGTAGCAAGAGGAATGGGAAGGCCTTGTGTTTCTGGATCAAGTGAAATTGACATCAATTATGAAAATAAGTCATTTAAAACATCATCAATGGAAATTAAAGAGGGAGATATAATAACAATAGATGGATCAACAGGAAGAATAATTGAAGGTAGTGTTGTTACCGTAAAGCCTGAAATATCTGGTGATTTTTCAAAATTAATGTCTTGGGCTGATAGTTATAGAAAATTAAAGATTAGAACAAATTCAGAAACTCCAAAAGATACTAAAACTGCGAAAGATTTTGGTGCTGAAGGTATTGGACTTTGCAGAACTGAGCACATGTTTTTTGATGAAGAAAGAATTTTATCTGTTAGGGAAATGATTCTTTCTAAAACCAAAGAAGACAGAGCCAAAGCCTTAAATAAACTCTTACCACATCAAAAAAAAGACTTTACTGAAATTTTTAAGATTATGAATGGCTTACCAGTTACAGTAAGATTGTTAGATCCTCCATTACATGAATTTTTACCAAGAACAAATAAAGAAATTGGCGAATTAGCAGAAATTGTTAATCTTACAGTAAAAGAAGTTGAAACAAGAATTGAGGAACTTCATGAACAAAACCCAATGCTAGGTCACAGAGGTTGCAGATTAGCTATATCATTTCCTGAAATATATGAGATGCAATGTAGAGCAATTTTTGAAGCATTATGTGAGCTTAGAAAAAATAAAATTAAGTCAGCTTTTCCTGAAATAATGATACCTCTGGTTTCGACAGAGGCTGAAATTAAAATAATGAAAGACTTAGTCAAAAGAATAGCAAGCATGGTTCAAAAAGAAAATAAATTAAAAATAGACTTTATGGTTGGGACAATGATTGAGCTTCCAAGAGCAGCTATAAAGGCAAAAGAAATAGCAAAACACGCAGAATTCTTTAGTTTCGGAACAAATGATTTAACTCAAACTACCTTTGGAATAAGCAGAGATGATAGTGGAAAATTTTTAAATGATTATTTAGAAAATAAAATATTTTCTATTGATCCTTTCGTATCAATTGATGAAGGGGTTTCAGATTTAGTTGAGATTGCTGTTGCAAAAGGTAAGAGCCAAAACAAAAAGATTAAACTAGGGATATGTGGAGAGCACGGAGGCGATCCTAAAAGTATTTCTTTTTGTGCCAAAGCAGGACTTAATTATGTGTCTTGTTCCCCTTACAGAGTCCCAGTCGCTAGACTAGCTGCAGCACAAGCAGAGTTAAAAAAATAATTTTTTTTATTAGGGGGCGTTCTGTTGCCAGGTGCCCCGAACCCCGTTTGCTTAATTAACTAAGTTAATTAGGCAGCAAGTGCGTAACTTTCGTTAGCAATTATAAATTAGCCCGTCACGGTGGAACAATCCCGAACGAAAGAATAGCCTTTAGACATTCGTCGAATCTAGTTCACCCCCATAAGTTGCAATGGTGGAGGTGGTGGGTACTGCCCCCACGTCCGCAATGGTTATTACGAAATTCGTTTATCGTCGTAGTTGGAAAACCAACATTATTAATATAAAAGGAATTACAACAGATTCAATAACAATCATGAAACTTACCAAAGAACAAGCAGCAGAAATTAAAAATCAACAATCTCAAAGCAATCAAACTAAAAGAGTTACAGTACCAGAACTTGAAAATATACTATACGAGGCAATTCCTGCGTTAGATCATGGTTTTGTGAGAGTAGTTGATTATATGGGGGATGATACTTCAATTGTTCAATCAGCAAGAGTCTCTTATGGAAAAGGAACTAAGCAAGTTTCAACTGATAAAGGATTAATCAAATACTTAATGAGACATTGGCATAGTACTCCATTTGAAATGTGCGAAATAAAATACCATATAAAATTACCAATATTTATTGCTCGACAATGGATCAGACATAGAACTGCAAATGTTAATGAGTATTCTGCAAGATACTCTATTTTAGACAAGGAATTTTATTTACCCACCCAAGAAAATTTAGCTGCTCAATCTACCAGTAACAGACAAGGTAGAGGAGATGTGTTGGAGGGCAAACAAGCAGAAGAAGTTTTAGAACTTTTAAAAAGTGATGCTGAGAGAACTTACGACAATTATGAAACAATGCTTAATGAAAGATTTGATGGCTCAACTATAGATGAAAATAAAAAAGGCTTAGCAAGAGAACTCGCAAGAATGAATTTGACTTTAAATACCTACACTCAATGGTATTGGAAAACTGATCTTTTAAACCTAATGAATTTTTTAAGATTAAGAGCTGATAGTCATGCACAATATGAAATAAGAGTTTACGCAGATATAATGCTGGATACTGTGAAAAAATGGGTTCCTATAACTTATGAAGCTTTTATGGATTATAGAGTTGGAGGCACAGAAGTTTCAGCTAAAGGAAAATTAATTATTCAAAAACTTATTAAAGGTGAAAATGTTGATTTAGATAGCTCAGGTCTTTCAAAAAGAGAGTGGAATGAGCTAATGATTGCTTTTGATCTTAAAGATAAGTTGATTTAATTTTATTAGCAAAATCTAAATATATTTTTGAAATTTCATGATCTGGATTTGCTTCTACTAAAGGTTTTCCTTCATCTGAAGTTTTACCAACTTCAGGATTAATTGGTATTTCACCTAAAAATTCTTTTTCAAATTCTTCTGCAGTTTTTTTAACACCACCTTCGCCAAATATTTTATATTTTTTACCATCATCTCCAATAAAAAAACTCATATTATCTACTAACCCTAAGATTTTTACCCCAAGTTTATCAAACATTTTAATACCTCTTTTGACATCTAAAAGAGCAACTTCTTGTGGAGTTGAAACTATTATTGCGCCATCCATTTTTATCTCTTGTGAAAAAGTTAATTGTGTATCTCCTGTACCAGGTGGCATATCAACAATAATAAAATCCAAATCTCTCCAATTAACTTTTTGAGTAAAAGTTTTAATTGCGCTTGTAACCATTGGACCCCGCCATATCATAGGTGTTTGTTGGTCAGCTAAGAAACCAATTGACATACATTGGATATCATACTTAACAATAGGTTCTAATTTTTGACCATCACTTTTGGGTTTTTCATTAATATTGAACATTTTTGGAATTGAAGGCCCATAAATGTCTGCATCTAACAAGCCAACTTTACATCCAACCTGTTTTAAGGCTAAAGCTAAATTTGTAGCAAAAGTAGATTTTCCAACACCACCTTTTGCGCTTGAAATTGCTATTGTAAATTTGGTTCCTAATATTGGATTTTTTGTGAATTTTTTAGGCTCAAGCTTCTGTTTCATTGCGGCACTAAGTTCAGGCTTTTTATCTGACATACAACTATCATTACTTGTTTTTTATAATAAAGACACTATATACTTCGTCATATGTCAGATGATTTTAGAGGTAGGGGTGGAAGCCCATGGGGGTCACCTCCAGGCGGTGGAAATAATAATGGATCAGGTAGAGGTCCAACACCTCCAAACATTGATGAAATCATAAAAGAGATTCAAGATAAAATTAAAAAATTTTTACCTGGTGGAAAATCATCAGGTGGTAAATCTATCGGGCTAATATTATTAGTTTTAGCTTTTGTTTGGTTAGCAAGTGGACTGTATAGAGTTTTACCTGACGAACAAGGTGTCGTATTAAGATTTGGTAAGTTTGTTAAAACTACTCAACCAGGGTTAAATTATCATGTACCTTTTCCAGTAGAAAATGTGCTTACCCCTAAAGTTACAAAAGTTAATAGAATAGATATAGGCTTTAGATCTGAGAGAGACAGTGGTTTTTCAACAGGTGGAGGAGTAGCAGATGTTCCACAAGAAAGTTTAATGTTAACTGGAGATGAAAACATTGTGAACATAGATTTTTCTGTATTCTGGGTAATTAAAGATGCAGGAAATTTTTTATTTAAAATTCAAGACCCAGAAGGAACAGTTAAGGCAGCTGCAGAAACAGCTATGAGAGAGGTTATAGCAAAAAGTGATATCCAACCAATTTTAACTGAAGGTAGATCTAAAATTGAGGTAGAAACACAAGAAATTATACAGACTATTTTAGACGATTATGAGAGTGGAATTCAAATTACACAAGTCCAAACCCAAAAAGCTGATCCACCAGATCAAGTAATAGATGCATTTAGAGATGTACAGGCTGCAAGAGCAGATATGGAAAGATCTAAAAATGAGGCTGAAGCTTATGCTAACGATGTAATTCCAAGAGCTAGAGGGGAAGGTCAAAAAATCTTACAAGCTGCTGAAGCGTATAAAAAAGAGGTGGTAGCAAAAGCAGAGGGTGAAGCAAGTAGATTTGTGTCTATCTATAACGAGTATAAAAATGCAAAAGTAGTAACTCAGGAGAGAATGTACCTAGAGACAATGGAAAAAGTATTAGCAGATATTGATAAAGTAATCATAGAAAAAAATGCAGGTTCAGGTGTAGTTCCTTACTTACCACTACCTGAATTAAAAAAGAAAGCGACTAATTAAATGAAAGCTGGAAAAATTTTAGGTGGATTAATTATTGCATTAGGTGTTTTAGCTTTTTTATCGGTAATTATTGTTAAAGAAGTTAATCAGGCAATCATTCTTCAATTTGGAGATCCAAAAAGAATAATAACCACACCTGGATTAAATTTCAAAATTCCATTTATTCAGAACGTAGTCTATTTAGATAAGAGAATATTAAACTTAGATACTCCCCCAGAAGAAGTAATTGCATCTGATCAAAAACGTTTAATTGTTGATGCATTTGCAAGATTTAAAATTGTGGATCCATTAAAGTTTTACATATCGGTTGGAGATGAGAGAGTAGCAAGATCAAGATTATCAACAATTATAAACTCTAGAATTAGAAATGTTTTAGGTCAAGAAGAATTACAAACTTTACTATCTCAGGATAGATCGAAACAAATGGCTTTAATTAAAGAAGGTGTAAATAATGAAGCTAAAAATTTTGGTATTACTATTGTTGATGTAAGGATAAAAAGAGCTGATCTTCCTCAGGCAAATAGTGATGCAATTTATCGAAGAATGCAAACAGAGCGGGAAAGAGAAGCAAAAGAATTTAGAGCCAAAGGTGCAGAGATGGCAGTAACAATTACCTCAACCGCAGATAAAGAAGTCACAGTTATTTTAGCAGAATCTCAAAAGCAATCAGAAATTATGAAAGGGGAAGGTGATGGTTTAAGAAATAAAATCTTTGCTGATGCCTTTGGTCAAGATCCTGAATTTTTCGCATTTTATAGAGCAATGCAGGCTTACGAAAAAGCATTAATTGGAGGGGAAACTTCTCTGATTTTATCCCCTGATAGTGAATTCTTTAAATTTTTTGGAAATATAAAACCCGAAATCCAACAATAATTTTTTAAATGAATGAGCTAGTCATAGCTTTTGGTTTATTCTTATTCATTGAAGGAATTTTATATGCCATATTTCCAGCAAAAATGAAAAATATGTTAAAAAAATTAGAACTTGTAAAAGATAGTCAGTTGAGATCTGGAGGACTTATCTTTGCAATTATAGGATTTATAATTATTTATTATATAAAAAGCTAAAATGAAAAAAATTAAAATTATCTTTCTAACTATAATTTTTTCTTTTGGTTTTTTAAACCAATCTTATTCTAGAACTGTTCCAGAGTCTTTCGCTGATCTTGCTGAAAAATTGATGCCATCTGTTGTAAATATTTCAACATCAACAACTGTAGTTACAAAATCTAATCCACTTCCGTTTCAATTTCCTCCAGGATCACCCTTTGGAGACATGTTTAAGGAGTTTGGAGATCCTCAAGAAAGACAGTCAGCTGCATTAGGTTCAGGATTTATAATTGATGAAAAAGGGATAGTTATAACTAACAATCATGTAATACAAGATGCAGATGATATAATTGTCAGAGTAAATGGTGATCAAGAATTTAAGGCGAAAGTTTTAGGTGCAGATCCATTAATGGATATAGCTGTTTTACAGTTAGAAACTAATGAAAAGTTTATACCGGTTGCTTTTGGTGACTCTGATAAAGCTCGAATAGGGGATTGGGTGATTGCAATTGGAAATCCATTTGGTTTAGGGGGTACAGTTACTGCTGGAATTATTTCAGCAAGAAATAGATCAATTGGACTATCTAGATATGAAGACTTTATACAGACAGATGCTTCTATTAATTCAGGAAACTCTGGCGGACCTTTGTTCGATATGGAGGGAAATGTTATAGGAATTAATACTGCTATTTTAGGTCGGAATGGTTCAATTGGTATTGGATTTTCAATTCCTTCAAACAGCGCTCAAATCGTAATTGATCAACTTATAGAATTTGGAGAAACTAAAAGAGGATGGTTGGGTGTTAGAATACAAGATGTCACGAAAGAAATTGCAGAGGTTGAAAAATTAGATAAACCAAGGGGCGCTTTAGTTGCAAGTGTTGCTGAAAACAGTCCATCAGAAAAAGCTGGAATAAAAGCTGGTGATATTATTTTAGAATTTAACGGCGAAAGAATTAATCAAATGAAAGAACTACCAGCGATTGTTGCAAGAACACAAGTTGGTAAAAATGTTGAAGTTAAAATATGGAGAGATAAACAAGAAATTATAAAAAATGTTTTACTTGGAAGACTTGAAACATCTGAAGATTTTAAAGTTAGTGAAAAACAAAAAACAATAAATCCCACTGATCAAATTGAAGATTTAAAAATAACTGTAAGATCTCTTAACAAAGATGATATAAAAAATCGTAACCTACCAAATCAAACTACTGGACTTGTGATCACGAGTATTCAAAATAATAGTCCTTTAGCAGGTTCAATTGAGGTAAATAGTATTATTGTCGAGGCTCAAAAAGAAAGAATAAAATCTATTGATGATTTAAAACAAATTACCAAGCAAGTTTTAAACTCAAATCAAAAAACTATATTGCTTGCAATCTATAATAATCAAAATCAAAGAAGATATATTGGAATTAAGTTAGATTAATCATGGATTTTAAATCCAAGATTATTTTAATTTCTGGACCAACTGCTTCAGGAAAATCAAGTTTTGCTATTAAGCTTGCCAAAAAAGTAAATGGTGAAATTATAAATGCAGATAGCATGCAAGTTTATAAGCAATTAAAGGTTCTTTCAGCAAGACCAGATCAAAAAAAATCTCAAAAAATAAAACATCATTTATATGGCTTTCATGATATTAAAAAAAATTTTTCAACTGGGAATTGGTTAAAAATAGTTTTCAAAAAAATTGAAGAAATAAAAAAAAGAAAAAAAACGCCAATACTTGTAGGCGGTACAGGTTTATATTTTAAGGCATTAACTGATGGACTAGTAAAAATTCCAAGCATACCTGTAAAGATTAGAAATCAAATAAGACTAATGCATTCAAAAGTAGGTCAAGATAAGTTTTATAATAAACTTTTAAAACTTGACCCAACTTCTAGAAATAAAATAAATCCAACTGATCCGCATAGATCTATAAGAGCCTATGAAGTAAAATTACATACCAAGAAATCAATTCATGAATGGTACAAAAATACTAAATCTAATTTTCAAAAAAGTGATTTTTATAAAATTTATATTGACTTTCCCCGTTTGGAATTGATTGAGAGAATTAATCTCAGATCTAAGGAAATGATTAAAAATGGAGCAATTAAAGAAGTAAAAAATTTTATCAAATTAAAGGTCAAAAAAGACAAAAGTGTTAATAAGGCCATTGGTATCAATGAAATCAGACAATATTTAAATAATGAAAAAAAATTGGAAGATATTATTGAAAATATATCAATAAAAACTAGGCAATACGCTAAAAGACAAAGTACATGGGCAAGGGGCAATATGAAAAGTTGGCTTAAATTAAAACCAAACGAGTTAAATAATTTTTTAAAAAAAATTTAAATATCTCAATCAAAACTTGACCAATCAGCACAACTTCAGCTAGATTGCAAAATGCCAAAATTATACACAGGAGCAGAAATTGTTTTTAAATGCCTTGAAGATCAAAAGGTAGAACATATTTTTGGATATCCTGGTGGAGCAGTTTTACCAATTTATGATGAACTCAAAAATCATAATTCTATTAAACATATATTAGTTAGACACGAACAAGGTGCTGGTCATGCAGCTGAGGGATATGCCAGATCATCAGGTAAGCCTGGAGTTGTTTTAGTTACATCTGGACCTGGTGCTACCAATGTTGTTACTGCATTAACAGATGCATATATGGACTCAGTTCCTTTGGTTTGTATTTCTGGTCAAGTTCCTACCCATTTAATAGGAACTGATGCATTTCAAGAATGTGATACCACCGGTATTACTAGGCCCTGCACAAAACATAACTGGTTAGTAAAAGATATAAATGATTTATCAAAAATAATGCATGAAGCATTTAAAGTTGCAACTACAGGAAGACCAGGTCCTGTTTTAGTTGATATTCCAAAAGATATTCAATTTGCAAAAACTAAATATAAAAAACCCAAAAAAGAAAAAAAATTAAATGGAAAATCAAATAATAAGTTTTCTCAAAAACAAATAGATCAATTAATTGATTTATTAAAAAATGCAAAAAAACCAGTTATTTATAGCGGTGGTGGAGTAATTAATTCAGGACCTAAGGCAAGTGATGCATTAAGAGAGTTTGTAGAATTAACAGGATTTCCAATTACTTCCACCCTTCAGGGTTTAGGTGCATATCCTGGTGATGATAATCAATTCCTTGGAATGTTAGGTATGCATGGAACTTATGAGGCCAACAATGCTATGCATGATTGTGATCTTTTAATAAATATTGGTGCAAGATTTGATGATCGTATTACTGGAAAAATAGATGAATTTTCACCAAACTCAAAAAAAGTTCATATTGATATAGATCCTTCGTCTATAAATAAAATTATAAAAGTTGATCTTGCTATAGTAGGGATGTTACGAAGGTAATTGGTAAAGTAAATAAAGCAATCTTAAAGAAAAAAAATGGTCATAGTAAATCCAATAAATCAAATATTGCTAAGTGGTGGGAACAAATACAAAAATGGAGAGGCAAAGACTCTCTTAATTTTGTTAATAGTAATGATAGCATCAAGCCTCAACATGCAGTTCAAAGGCTGTATGAGTTAACAAAAGATAAAGATACTTATGTAACAACAGAAGTTGGTCAACATCAAATGTGGGCAGCTCAACATTACAAGTTTAATAAACCAAATAGATGGATGACTTCTGGAGGTTTAGGTACAATGGGTTATGGATTACCAGCAGCAGTAGGTGTGCAAATTGCCCACCCCGAAAAGTTAGTAGTTGATATTGCTGGTGAAGCCTCTGTATTAATGACAATGCAAGAAATGTCCACTGCAGTTCAATACAACTTACCAATTAAAATTTTTATTTTGAATAATCAGTACATGGGAATGGTCAGACAATGGCAAGAGCTTTTACATGAAAAAAATTACTCAGAGAGTTACTCTGAAGCACTTCCTGATTTTTTAAAAATGGCTGAGGCTTATGGGTGTAAGGGAATTAAAGCAGAAAACCCTTCTGAGTTAGATGAGAAAATTCAAGAAATGATAGATTATAAAGGTCCAGTTATTTTTGATTGTCATGTTGATCCTAATGAAAATTGTTTTCCAATGATACCATCGGGAAAACCTCATAATCAGATGATCTTAGGACCCAATGATCAGGAAGAGAACAAAATCAAGGGTAAAGGCAAAGCCTTAGTTTAGATATAATGCCAAAATCAAAATCAGCTTATAGTGTTCCGACTAAAAAAGAGAAATCTGATACATATATATTTGTAGTATGGGTTGATAATGAGGCCGGCGTGCTTGCAAGAGTTGTTGGACTATTTTCTG
>QCOF01000007.1 GCA_003209915.1 Pelagibacteraceae bacterium AG-430-E20
GTTCTTCAGCCTTCGGAATTAATGAAAATTGCTGTTATCCTGTGTCTTGCAAAATACTACCATCGAATAAAAATTGAAAATGTAAATACGTTTACAAGCATCACGCTAGTTTTATCAATTATATTTGTACCAATTATATTAGTAATTTCCCAACCTGATCTTGGAACGTCGGTATTAATTGCATTGAGTGGTTTAATAATTTTGTGGTTAGGAGGAGTAAAAATTAAATATTTTGTATATTCATTTATAACTTTTCTTATTTCTCTACCCTTCATTATTTCATTTTTAAAACCCTATCAAAAACTGAGAATATTAACATTTTTAGATCCAGATAGAGATCCTTTAGGGGCAGGTTACCAAATTATCCAATCTAAAATTGCAATTGGATCGGGTGGATTAGAAGGTAAAGGATTTTTAAAAGGCACACAAAGTTATCTTGATTTTTTACCAGAAAAACATACGGATTTTATTTTTACTTTATTTTCAGAGGAATTTGGTTTTATAGGATCTGTTGGTCTTTTAATTCTTTATACAATAATAATATTTAGAATTATTCGTATTGGAGCATTATCAAGAAGTAATTTTTCTAAGCTATTTTGTTTTGGTTTTGCATTTTCAATTTTTATTTATATCGTAGTAAACCTATCAATGGTTTTAGGTTTACTACCAATTGTTGGTTCTCCTTTACCCATTATGTCATATGGGGGCTCTTCAATGTTAGCTACTATGATAGGTTTTGGTATTGTTCTGAGTGCCAAAATTAATCGCAAACAAACAATTGCTTAATATTATATTTCAAACTAGCATAATTTGTCACTCTTAATTTTTTATTGATTGATTGTATAAGAAGCGATGAGTAAAAATATTAACATAGGAATAGTGGGCGCTGGTATACAAGGCATTTCCAATGCTTTGTTTTTACAAAAAAAAGGTTTTCACGTAACTATTTTTGACAGAGATAACCCAGGTGCTCAAGCTGCATCTTATGGAAACGCAGGACATTTTTCTCCATATGCATCTGTACCAATTAACAGACCAGATGTGTTAACAGATGTACCAGCAATGCTAATGAGTTCTTCTGGTCCATTAGCATTAAAATGGAACTATGTTCCCAAAATGATTCCATGGTTTTTAAAATTTATCATGAACTCAACAACTAATAAAATGATGCATACTGCAAAAAATATGCATCAAATTTTAGATCTAGCCTTACCAGCCTATGATGAACTATTCGATGAAATAGATCTTGAGGGTTTGGTAGAGAATAAAGGAATACTTTATATATGGAATGATCAGAATTTAAAAAGCCGAGAGCTTGAGATTAATGTAAGAGAGGAATTGGGTGTTAAGCAGCAATTGGTTAACAAAGCTGAGATACATGACCTTGAACCACACATTAAGCCTATTTACCATGCAGGAGTTTATTATCCTTATGCAAGACATGCTCGTAATCCAAAAAAAATACTTCTAAAGCTATTTGATTTGTTTTTGAAAAAAGGTGGTAAATTTAACAAAGTCAACATCAAAGATATTAATTTTGATGATGAAAAACCTGTTTTTAAGACTGAAACTCAACGTTATATTTTTGATAGAGCAGTAATTGCATGTGGTGCGTTTTCGAAAAAATTGACTGACAACTTTGGTGAAAAAATACCCTTAGATACTGAAAGAGGTTATCATGTTCATTTTAAAAACTGTGATCATTTACTAAGTAGACCAGTGATATTTTCAAATCGAGGTTTTGGAATAACACCAATGGAACAAGGGTTAAGAGTAGTTGGAACTGTAGAATTTGGTGGTTTAAATAACCCTTTATCAAAATCAAGAGTAAAAAATTTAATCAACAATGCTAAATATATGCTTGGGGATCTACCCGAGCACGAGGATGAGTGGCTAGGTTTTAGACCCACACTTCCTGATTTTTTACCAGTAATGGGTCCATCTAAAAATTATAAAAATGTTTTCTATTGTTTTGGACACCATCATTTGGGATGGACTTTAGGGCCAATATCTGGGAAGATTGTTTCAGGTATGATTGCAAACGAAAATACTAATTTAGATTTAAAACCATATAGCTCACTTAGATTTAGTTAAGTGAGAAAAGATCAAAATCTCACAGCGTATCTATATCTATTCTTAACAGTCACATTTTGGGCAGGGAATTTCATTGTAGGTAAGTTAGCGAGTTTTTATGATGTACCACCCTTTTCATTAAACTTTTATCGTTGGTTTTTTGCTTGGTTGATTTTAGCACCATTCACAATTCCAGAAATTATTGAAAAAAAAGATTATATATTTAAAAATTATAAACTTTTTATAATCTTAGGTGTTACCAGTATTACAATTTTTAATTCTATTGTTTATTACTCATTGAATTTTACCCAAGTAATTAGTGGGGTACTGATGATTTCAACTATTCCTGTAATGATAATGCTATTTTCATCAATATTAAAAATTGAGAAAACGAATATTTTTCAAATAATTGGAGTAATTTTTTCATTTGCTGGTGTAATTATGATTATAACCAAAGCAGATATCCAAATATTAAAAAATTTAGATTTTAATAAAGGAGATATCACAATGGTAGTTGCGATGTTTTCTTGGGCACTTTATTCAACTTTACTTAAGAGGCAGAAATATGAGATTTCTCAAATTAGCTTACTACAAGTCGTAATTACATTTGGATTATTGTTTTTGATACCAATTTATTTTATCGAATACCAAATTGGATCTAGAATAATTTTAGAAAAGCCATTTATATTAATATTATCTTATGTAGTTCTTTTCCCAGGGCTGGCCTCTTTCTTATTGTGGATAAAGGGAATATCTTTAATCGGAGCAAATCGATCTGGAGTTTTTTTACATTTAATGCCTATACTAAGTGCAATAATGGCAATGATTTTTTTTAATGAAAAATTTATGTTTTATCATATGTTGGGCGCTTGTTTTATTATAACTGGAATTTTATTATCAAATAAGAAATTAAAAAATGCTTAAAGTTGCTATTTTAGATGATTATCAAAATGTTGCACAACAATTTGTAGATTTAGAAAAACTATCTGGAAAATATGAGTTTAAAGTTTTTAGTGAGCCTTTTCTAGATGAGGCAGATGCTATTGAGCAATTGATAGATTTTGAGGCTTTATTGGTAATGAGAGAGAGAACACCAATTACTAAAAATTTAATTGATAATTTGAGTAGTTTAAAATTTGTTATTACTAGTGGATTAAGAAATAAATCTATTGATTTAGAAGCTGCAAAACAAAGAAAAGTAATTGTTTGTGGAACAGAAATAAATCAAAACCCCACTCCTGAATTGACTTGGGCATTAATATTGGGTTTAGCTAGAAATTTTAAAGAAGAATTTGACAACATGTACCAAGGATATTGGCAAACTACAGTTGGAGTTGAATTAAAAGGTAAAATTTTAGGATTGATTGGCCTTGGACGTGTTGGATCGCAAGTTGCAAAGATTGGAAAAGCTTTTGGCATGCAAGTTATGGCCTGGAGTGAAAATTTAAACCTAGACACATGTAAGGAATTAGATGTGCTTCCATGTACTAAAGAAGACTTAATTAAAAATTCCGATTTTTTATCTATTCATGTTCAGGGTGGTGAAAGATATAAAGATTGTATTACTCTTAAGGAATTAGATAAAATGAAAAAAACGTCTTTCATTATCAACACTTCAAGAGGAGAAATTATTAATGAAGATGATTTAATTATTGCATTGTCAACAAATGTAATTGCTGGAGCTGGAATTGATGTATACGAAAAAGAACCTCTACCAGAAAATAATAAATTAAGATTTTTGCCCAATGCTTTGTTAACCCCACATATTGGTTATGTTACGGCTGAAAATTATAGTATTTTTTATAATCAAATGATTGAAGGTTTAGAGGCATGTGTTAATGGAAAGCCTATCAGAGTTCTAGAGTAATAATGAGTTTACCGGTTGTTAATCATGAAGATTATTTTGCTAAAATTGGAGATGATCATAAATTTCCAATTAATAAGTTTGGTGAATTAGCTAATTATTTAATTAAAAATAAAATAGTAGAAAAATTTCATAAGCCTTATGCATGCTCTGTTGAGACATTAAATTATGCACACTCAAAGGAATATATTTTTGATATTAAAAATAAAACCCTAAGCAAAGATGGAGTAAAAAAAATAGGATTTCCTTTAGTTGATAGTGTGGTCCAAAGATCACTTATTGCAACTGGTGGTACAGTTCTTGCATCTAAACTTGCAATTAACTATGGAATAGCTTGCAACACAGCGGGCGGAAGTCACCATGCAAATTATAATGGTGGAGCTGGATATTGCGTTTTTAATGATGTTGCTGTTGCTGCCCATTATTTAATTAACAGAGGTTTAGCTAATAAAATTCTTATAGTTGACTTAGATGTACACCAAGGAAATGGAAATTCAGATATATTTAAAGAAAATAGAAATGTTTTTACATTCAGTATGCATTCAAAGACAAATTATCCTGCAAAAAAATCAACTAGTGATTTAGATGTTGAATTAGAGGACAATTTAGAGGATCAAAATTATATGAAAATACTAAAACATAATTTAACAGAACTAAATAAAGAGAATTTTGATTATATTTTTTATATAGCGGGAGTAGATATTCATTTAAACGACAGACTAGGTAAATTAAAAATTTCCGATGAAGGAATAAGATTAAGAGATGAACTAGTTATTGAAAATTTTTTTTCTAAAAGAATACCAATTTGTGGTGTTTTAGGAGGTGGATACAATAAAGATTTTAATAAACTGGTTGAATTACACTCTATGTTGCATCAATCTTGTGCTAAATATATTTAATTATGCCAAAAAAAATTAATCAAAATTTAACTGCAGAACAAAAACTAATTTTATTTGAAGAAGGCACTGAACTTGCGGGAACCAGTGAACTAAATCACGAAAAAAGAGAAGGGAGTTTTCATTGTGCAAATTGTGGAGTTAAACTATTCGATTCTAAAACAAAATATGAAAGTGGATCAGGCTGGCCTTCATTTTACGAATCTTTGCCAGATGTCTTTGAAACAAAAACAGATCATCATATAGGTTACGCTAGAACTGAGTATCATTGCAAAAATTGTGGCGGTCACCATGGTCATATTTTTGAGGATGGACCACAACCAACTGGAAAAAGATACTGCAACAATGGTGTTTGCTTAATTTTTAAACCGTCTAAGTAATAACAGCTACAATTAAATAACTTTACTTTAAGAGATCTTGAAGTTTATTTTCTTTTTCTAGTGCTCTTGTTTCATCATATCCACCAATGTGCTCATCATCAAAAAAAATTTGAGGAATAGTTCTCTTGCCGTTGGCTTTTTTAATCATTTCGTCCATAGCGCCATCAACTTTTGAAATATCTATTTCATTGTAAGGCGCATTATTTCTAGCAAGTAATCTTTTTGCTGCATCACAATAATTACAAAAAGGACCTGTATAAATTGTAATTTTTTTCATTATCTATAAGTAGTCACCTTTTTTAATTTTGCTAGTGATTTCTTTTCTAGAATATTCAAACTTTTTTCTATGTTTTATACTTTTTTGGTTAACTCTTTTTCTCCATAATCTGAAAGATGTTGGTTTTATAGATCTCCTCATAATTTTGATTACTTCTGATTCTGTTTTTCCAGTTTTTTTTTCTATTTCTTCAAAAGTAATTCTGTCAGCCCATGCTGCCCAAATAACCCAATCTGGGTCAGTTACATCTGGTTCAGGATTTTTTACTCGAGTTATAGGAATGCGACCTTTTTTTTTCATAAAACCTTTATATTTGAAATAAAAATTTAATGCATTTTATTTTAGTCTTTGATATTATAAATTTGATAGTCCTTCTTAGCCATCTTTAGCTCCCGGTTTTTAAGGACTATCTTTAAATGCTTCCCCTTAATTACTTTTTATTTTTACAAATAATTCTTTTTTTATTTATCACCCCTGGACCTCCTCGAATTGTCATTGTTTCATATTCCATGAATTATGGAGTTCAAAAGTGTGTTTGGACTGCATTAGGAGATATTACTGCCAATATCATTCAAGCCACTTTAGTAATTTTTGTGATTGGATCTTTCTTTTCAGAAAATCCAAATTTTCTAAATTTTTTTAAATGGATAGGTGTTGCATATATTTTATATTTAGCATTTGATATTTATAATTCACAACCTAAAGAAATAACTACCAACAAAGATTCCTCAAAAAGTTTCTTTTCTTTTTTTAAAGATGGTTTTCTGGTTGCTGGCACTAGTCCGAAAGCTTGGATGTTCTTTCCACTAATTTTCCCTCAGTTTATTGATTTTAACGGGAATTATTTAATTCAATTTTTAATTTTAATCACAACTTATGTTATTTTAGATTTTTTATCACTAATTGGTTATGCTTTGCTTGCACAAAAACTAATTAATTGGATAAATACAAAGCCAAGAACAATTAATACAATTTCTGCGGGTGTATTAGTAATTATTGCAGTAATTATCGTTGTTACTCAACAATACTAACCAATAAAGAGGTCTTTATTGCCACTTGCAATTATGCCTGTTTCTTTATTAAATTCGTTATAAATTAATTAATAACTAGAGGAATAAAAATGAAAATAAATAAAATCATCATAAGTTTTATTTCTGCAGCTGTAATTTTATTATCAACATCAGTCGTATCTTTTGCGAAAGTTGTAGGAGATAAAATTGTTTTAGGTGCAGCAATTTCATTAACTGGTAAATACTCATCTAATGGTGTTCATACTCAAAACGGTTACAATATGGCCGTTGACAGAATTAACAGCATGGGTGGTGTTAAAGTTGGTGGTAAAACTTATAAGTTTGACATTATCTATTATGATGATGAGTCAAACCCAAAAAGAGCAGCTCAACTTGCTGAAAGATTAATTTCACAAGATGGTGTTGAATTTATGCTTGGTCCATACAGTTCAGGATTAACTAAAGCGATAGCTCCTGTTACAGAAAAGTATGGTGTTCCAATGGTGGAGGCAAATGGTGCATCTAGATCTTTGTTTACAAAAGGTTACAAATATCTATTTGCAGTTTTAGCTCCTGCTAATTTATATCTTGATGTTGCTATTGATCTAGCAGTTGAAAAGAATAATGGAAAAGGTGTAACAGTTGCAATGGCATTTGAACAAGATGCGTTTTCTCAAGACGTAAGACTTGGAGTTTTAGATGCAATTAAAAGAACTGGCTCTAAAAAGGTAATTGATGATAAATTGCCAAAAGAGCTGAATGATATGGCAGCTACTTTAGTAAAAGTGAAGCAAATGAAACCAGATGTTTTAGTTGTTTCAGGTCATACAAAAGGTGCTCTAACTGCAATCAGACAAATTTCTGAGATGAAAGTAGACGTACCAATGTTAGCAATGACTCACTGTGATGCTGCTAAATTATCAAAACAACATGGTAAAAACTCACAATATGCTTTATGTGCTTCTCAGTGGCATAAAACACTAACTTACAAAGATGACTTCTTTAAAGATGGTATGACTTATGATGCAGACTTTACTAAAGAGTTCGGTTATGCACCACCATATCAAGCAGCAGAATCTTCAGCTGCTCTATTAGTATTTAAAGATGCATTTGAAAGAGCAAATTCTTTTGATCAAAA
Source organism: Pelagibacteraceae bacterium AG-430-E20 (assembly GCA_003209915.1). GTDB lineage: Bacteria > Pseudomonadota > Alphaproteobacteria > Pelagibacterales > Pelagibacteraceae > Pelagibacter. The sequence continues at coordinate 7,639 of QCOF01000007.1, forward strand.
GAAAGTAAGAGATGCTCTTGCAGCTACTAACATGCAAACTTTTTATGGAAACATAAAATTTGCTGAAGGTGGTCAGAATGTTGACAAGCCAATGGTACTTTTCCAAGTTATGTGTGATGATGGAGGAAAATGTGAAAACAAAGTTGTTGCTCCAACTAAATGGGCATCAGCTAAGTTGATTCATCCAATTCCTTCGTGGTCTAAAAGATAAACAAATCTATAAATACCCCCTAATATAATATATATAGGGGGTATTTTTTTATAGGATTCATTATGGATTTCATGGTCTTTCAATATCCAATGATTTCTGTCCAAGCTTGTTTGGATGGAATTTTACTTGGAATTTTATTTGCATTGATTGCATATGGCATGGCACTTCAATGGGGAGTAATGAATATAATTAATATTGCTCAAGGAGATCTTGTTATTTTAGGAGGATACATTGCTTATTTTATGTATCTTTACGGCATTCACCCAGCATGGGGAGTGATCGTGTCACCAATAATAATGTTCTTTGTAGGTATAGCAATTTACAAACTTGTAATTAATAAAGTAGTCGATAGAGATTTATTTATATCTATATTAGCCACATTTGGAATAAGTATTCTGTTCATGCAATTAATGAACTTTGCATTTGGAGCTGATGTTGTTCTTGCAAACTCAGATTATGGAACAACAATGTTATTTAACAGTAATGTTGTGCTGCCAAATTCAAAAATATTCTCAGCTTTTATAAGCATTCTATTTGCAATTTGTTTGGTAATTTACATGAAAAAATCTAAACTTGGTCGTGCGATCAGAGCTACAGCACAAAATGCAAGAGCAGCAAAGATTTTGGGTGTAGATACAGAAAAAGTTTATGCGGCAACTTTTGGTATAAATGCAGCTCTTTGCGGTGTTGCTGGAGCATTAATTTCAATTACTTTTACAATTCATCCTTATATGGGATTACCTTATACAATTAGATCATTTATGATTGTTATTGTTGCAGGATTAGGAAACTTACCCGGTGTTGCAATGTCAGGAATGGGTTTAGGTGTATTTGAAGAATTTGCAGATTACATACTTGGTACAGAATTTAGAATTGGGTCGGTATTTTTATTGTTAGTTTTAATACTTGTTTACAGAAGATTTAAACTTTCCAGAAAAAGAGAGTATTTAAAATGAGTATCAGCAAAAATAATTTAATTTTATATATTGGAATATTAACTTTTGGTATAGCCGCTCCATTTATATTTCCAGCTTTTAAAGTACAACTATCAATTCTTTGTGTTTTAATAGTTTTAGCGACCACGTGGAATATTCAAGGTGGTGAAATGGGCTATAATTCTTTTGGTAATATACTTTTTTATGGACTTGGAATGTATCTGTGTGCTTCCGTTCAAGTTGGAATGTTTTTCCCGTTAGCTGAGTGGACGGAAAGTGGTGGTGAGAAAACATTTGTACACACTCCAGCACAATTTTTTCAAGGGATGGCCGTTGGATTAATAGTTGCGGCAGTTGTACCAACTATTGTGGCTGGTTTAATTGGATATTCTATTTTAGGACTTAGAGGGCATTATTTTGCCATTTGTACATTAGGTTTGGGCGTTGCTGCCGGTGAAATTTCTGGAGGAATTGAAATTATTGGAGCTGGACAAGGTTTCACTACACCACCATTTCCCGATGTTGGATCTTTAGATTCGAGAGGTGAATTTTTCTATTTCTTAAGTTTTTTTGTTTTAGTACTGACTTTCATTGCTGTGAGAGGAATTTACTCAACTAGATTTAAATTAATTTTAAATGCAATTAGAGACAATGAAGATAAAGCTGAGGCAATGGGAATTGAAACGATGAAGTATAAAATAGTTGGCTGGATGATATCAGCTTTCTTTTGTGGTCTTGCAGGAGGAATCATGGGCGGCTTAGTTGGATATATTGACTCAACTGATGTTGCTTTTGATGGAAGAGAGATGGGAGTTTTCATGGTTTTGATGGCAATCTTAGGAGGGAAAGGAACTCTTTGGGGACCAATAATAGGCGCAACAGTGTTTCATATTTTTAAAGAAGGTTTTTGGACATTCTTTTTAGGTTGGCAATATGTTGCTCTTGGAGTTTTAATTGTTGTAATAGTTATCTATTTTCCAGAGGGGATAATGGGTTGGTTAAGAGAAAAATACCCTGAAAGATTTGGTGAAGTTGTAGATGAAAAAGATCGTAAGGCACAGGTGGAACTTAAATGAGCATTCTAGAAGTTAGTAACGTAAGTAAATCCTTTGGTGGTGTTAAAGCTAATGTCGATATTTCAATGAATGTTGAGAAGGGAAGAATTGTTGGATTAATTGGTCCTAATGGATCTGGTAAAACAACATTATTTAATTCGATAGTTGGGACATACCCAATTGATAATGGTTCAATTAAGTTTAATGATAAAGAGGTATCAGAACTTCCAGTACCAGTTATTGCAAAGCTTGGATTGTTAAGAACTTTTCAACAAACTCGAATTTATGGAAAACTAAATTGTGTAGAAAATATGCTTATTAGTCATAAAGGCAGTGATGAAAGTTTAATGAAGATCTTTTCAACAATTCCAAAAGAACTAACAGAAAAAGCAGAAAATTTATTAAATTTTGTAGGTTTATATCAAAAAAGAAATTTGAGAGCAGGTGACCTATCTTTTGGACAACAAAAATTATTAGAATTAGCTATGGCATTAATGAACGAGCCAGAAATGCTATTATTGGATGAGCCAACAGCTGGGATTAATCCTACATTAATTAATGGAATAATAGATAGACTAATTAAAGTAAACCAGGATTTTGGGATTACTCTTTTAGTTATCGAACACAATATGAGAGTAATTATGCAGCTGGCTGAAAATATTTTCTGTTTAGCACACGGAAAAATGTTAGCTAATGGTTCACCCGAAGAAATTAAAAATGATAAACGTGTTATAGACGCGTATTTAGGAGCTCAATAATGTCCAATCAATATGAAGTATTAGGAAAGGCTCCTGGGCCAGAAGATTTAAAAAAATTATCACCAAATGAAATACATTTAACCATTAAAGGTTTAAATGCTGGATATGGAAAAATGGAAATTTTGCACAATTTTGATCTATTTGTGAACAAGGCTCAATCTTTATGTCTAATAGGTCCAAACGGTGCAGGAAAATCTACTATACTTCATTCTATTTATGGATTTACAAATATTTTTTCAGGCCAAATAGAAATTGATGGTAAAGAAATTACAAATTTAACACCAGCAGAAAAATTAAAATCTGTTGGAATAGCTTATATACTTCAAGACAATTCAGTATTTCCTGACATGACAGTTGAGGAAAACTTATTAATGGGTGGATATATTAAAGAAAAAAGTGATGATTCATTTCAAGAAGCTGAGAGAATTTTTGAAAAATATGAAAGATTAAGAAATAGAAGAAATCAGCCAGCAAAAGTTTTATCAGGGGGAGAGAGAAGACTATTAGAAATTTCTAGAGCACTTGTGATGAAACCATCAGTTTTATTAGTTGACGAACCTTCGATTGGATTAGAGCCGAGATATATTGAAATGGTTTTTGAGATTTTAAAAGATCTACAGCAAAACGAAAAAAAGACGATCATTCTTGTTGAACAAAATGCCAAAAAAGGACTCGAGTTCGCAGACATAGGATATGTTTTAGTGTCTGGTGAAACTGCTATTGCAGGCAAAGGAGATGACTTACTCCAAAACCCTGATGTTGGTAGATTGTTCCTTGGTGGTTAATGATTAATAAGTATTTCTTCTTTAAAGGATTTAAGTCTATTTTATCTTACGACAGTCCTGCCATAGCGCTTGGATGCTGCTTTATAGCCATAGGCGCTTTACTTAAAGATTTAGGTTTTAATATTCAGGAAAGTGTATTTTCAACAATGCTTACTTATGCTTTACCTGGTTCTTTAGTAATGGCAGAGTCTTTATTGATAGGTTCATCCCTTTTAAATATTTTTTTAGCAGTTTGGTTTGTTAATGCCAGACTTTATCCGATGGCAGTATCATTATTTCCATTGATGATGCATAAAAATCAACCAAAGTGGAAATACTATTTTTCTTGTCATTTTATTGCTGTTTCAGCATGGCTGATTATGAAAAGCAATTATGAGAAAATCGAGAAAGAACATCGAATAGATTTTTGGATTGGGATAGGAAGTGCTACTTGGAGTGTAGCTGTTTTGGGTACAATTTTAGGTTTTTATTTTTCTGGATATCTGAACAAAGAAATGATGATTGGTTTAGCAGTTGTAAACCCAATTTACTTTATGTGCATGATGGTTGGAGCCTCAAAAACACTTGAAATAACCTTGTCAGTAGTACTTGGAGTAACACTAGGACCAATATTTTATTTTTTTTCACCAGAATGGTCTATTTTACTTAGTGGAGTAATAGGTGGAACAATTGCATATTTTATTAGCGAGTTAAATGTCAGTTAGTATTATTTACGCAATTCTTGTTACTTCAGCAGCAACATTTTTGTCAAGATTTTTAGGGGCTATAAGCTCAGAGGGAATTAAGGAAACATCGAAATTATTCAAATGGTTTAATTGTTTAGCCTATGCAACATTAGCTGCATTAATTGCAAGAACGATTATTTTTCCAGTGGGTGTATTAGTTGAAACTAGCTATATTGATAGATCTTTAGTTGTCATTTTTTCATTAATTATATTTTTTGCTTTTAAAAAAAATTACGTATATCCGACAGTATTATCTGCTGTATTTCTTTCGATTTTAAGTATTCTTTTTTAAATCTTAAGATATGTAAAGTACAGATATCAAAAAACTTAAAAATAACATTGATATAAAAACTGCAATCGTTTGAAACATATTTGTTTTTTAACTTTGAGTTATTATTTGATAAAGCAATAAGAGAATAAAATTACGCTTTTATTTCAAATATATTAAATAAAATTGCATTTTTTGTTAAGTTTAAATAAAATAAGCTATGGAAAAAATTGACGGTATAGAAGTTCATAAACATGAGGGTACAAATAGAATTTTAAATATTAAATTAGATGAAGAAATAATTAAAAAATTAATATTTCCTTTTAACAAATTTGATTTAACTGCATTAGAACTAAAGCCGTTTACTAGATTTACAATTGCGAAAAGTCTTGACGATTTAACTAACAATAAACTAAGCAAGTTAATAAATACAATAATTAGAGATAGATCAACTGGTTGCTTTATTATTGGTCCTAAAAATATTTCATCAAAAACTAATGACAAATTTTTAGTAAAATTATCTACAGCTGTTGCTCACCTCATTGGAGTCCCGAATCATGACTCCATGGCTGGAAAATACTATGCTAGATTTCATGTCAAGCATGAAGATGCTAGTGACTCTTATTTGAGAAAAGCTTACAGAAATATGGATTTGCACACTGATGGAACATATGTAAAGGAAGTTACAGATTGGTTAGTTATGACTAAACTAGAGGAGCAAAATGTACAAGGCGGTGAAACTGCCATGTTACATTTAGATGATTGGGAGCATTGTGATGATTTATCCAATGATCCTGTTGGTCAACAAGATTTTATTTGGAGCTCTCCTAAAAGTAAAAATATTGATTATAAGGTAGAGCATCCAGTTTTTTCTTTTGACAAAAAAGGAAGACCTAAAATTTCATATATAGATCAATTTCCAGAACCTAAAAATATGGAACAGGGAAATTTCTTACAAAAATTATCAGATGCATTAGAAGAAAGTAAAAATAAAATAATTACTAAATTACCAGTTGGTCATTCTGTTATAGCTAATAATTATTTCTGGCTTCATGGACGAAAACCTTTCAAAGAAAATAAAGAATTAAGTAGGGAATTGTTGAGAATTAGAGGCTCTTTTTTTGTTAATTAATTCAATATAATCAATATAAAGTATTCAATACTTTATGAATTTAGGATTTATTGGCACTGGCAAAATAGCATCTTCAGTAATTACTGGAATTTGCACATCTAAAATAACCTATAAGAAAATAATAATTTCTCCAAGAAATACAAAAATAGCTAAGGCTTTAAAGGCAAAATTTAAGAAAATTATCATTGCTAAAACCAATCAGCAAATTGTCGATCAATCAGACTGGGTTTTCTTGTCAGTAACTCCAAGCGTGGGTGAAAAAATTATTAAAAACTTAAAATTTAAATTAAATCAAACCATTATCAGCTTTATTTCTACGATTACATTATCACAATTAAAAAAAGCTATAAAAGTTAAAGCAAAAATAGTTAGAGCAATACCTTTGCCACCAATTTCTTTAAAGAAAGGCCCAGTACCTATTTGCCCTCCAAATATTAAAGTTAAGAAGTTTTTTAATCATTTAGGAACAACTGTTGAAATTAAAAAAGAGAAATCTTCAATTAACTTTTGGACAACTTCTGGCATGATGGCTCCATTTTATGAATTATTGAGAGTAATGATTGATTGGTTAGTTAAAAGAGGAGTAAAAAGAGATAATGCTCAAAAATATATCACATCATTATTTTTAGCATTATCAGAAGATGCAGTTAAAAATTCAAAAGAAAACTTAAAATTGTTAGTTAAAGAATCTCAAACACCTAAAGGTTTAAATGAGCAGGGTGTAAAAGAATTATCAAAGGCTGGATTTTATAAATCACTCGAAAAAACATTAAATAGCATTCATCGAAGACTAAATAAATAGCTCGAATGTCTGAAAATATTTTAGAAATTAAAAATTTATCAAAATATTTTGGTGGATTGGCTGCTGTTTCTGATTGTTCTTTAAAAGTTTCAAGAGGAACCATAACAGGGATTATTGGTCCTAACGGATCTGGCAAAACAACATTATTTAATTTGATTGCAGGTAATTTAAAGTCCTCAGGAGGTGAAGTACTTTTTGATAACGAAAATATTACAGATGTTCCTTCATTTGAATTATTTTCAAAAGGATTATTAAGAACTTTTCAGATAGCACATGAATTTTCTAACCTTTCAGTGTTAGAAAATTTAATGATGGTTCCTGGAAATCAATCTGGAGAAAAGCTTATGAACGCTTTACTAAAACCTAGTTTAGTTTCTAAAGAAGAAGAATTGGTAAAAGAAAAAGCAAAAGAAGTTGTTGATTTTCTGAACCTTGGACATTTATCAAATGAATTAGCTGGAAATTTATCAGGTGGCCAAAAAAAACTATTAGAACTTGGTAGAACAATGATGGTCGATGCAAAATTAGTACTACTTGATGAGGTGGGAGCTGGAGTAAACCGAACACTTTTAAAAGATCTAGGAAGTGCAATAGAAAAACTGAATAAAGAAAAAGGTTATACTTTTTGTATGATCGAGCATGATATGGATTTCATTGGAAGATTATGTGATCCTGTAATTGTGATGGCCGAAGGTTCAGTTTTATTTGAAGGCTCTGTTGAAGATGCAAAAAAAGATGCAAAAGTTATAGAGAGCTATCTTGGTAGAGGATCTAAAATTGAGGATCATAGCTAATGGCATATTTCGAGGGAATAGAAATGACAGGAGGTTATGGGAATGGTCCTAATATTATAAATTCTTGTACAGTAAATGTTAACAGAGGTGAAATAGTCTCAATTTTAGGGCCAAATGGAGCAGGTAAATCCACAGCTATGAAAGCTATGTTAGGCTTATTAAATTTAAAGTCTGGATCAATTAAAATTAATGGCAAGGATATTTCTAATCTTTCTCCACAAGATAGAGTTAAAGAAGGTATTTCTTTTGTTCCTCAAAACAAAAACGTTTTCGCTGGCATGACAGTTGAGGAAAATTTAGAAATGGGTGCATTTCTATTAAACAATGAAATTAAAGATATAATAGAAGAAATTTATGAATTATTTCCAATTTTAAAAGAAAAACAAAACCAATTAGTTGGTGAACTTTCAGGTGGTCAAAGACAACAGGTTGCTCTTGGAAGAGCGTTGATGATTAAACCAACAGTTCTGATGCTTGATGAGCCTACTGCTGGTGTTTCACCAATTGTAATGGATGAATTGTTTGATCATATAGTTAAAGTAAAAAGGAACGATGTAGCAATTCTAATGGTTGAACAAAATGCCAAACAAGCATTGAGTATTTCTGATAGAGGTTATGTTTTGGTGACTGGAGAAAATCGTTATGCAGGTACAGGTAATGAGTTATTAAACGATCCAAGAGTAAGAAGCTCTTTTTTGGGAGGTTAAGTTGGATATATTAAACGCATTAATCCTTTTATTAAATTATATTTTTATACCTGCACTAACATATGGTTCTCAATTAGCTCTTGGTGCAATTTTTGTTACTTTAATTTATGGAATATTAAGATTTGCTAATTTTGCAACTGGAGACATGATGGCTTTTGGTACCATGGTAACAATTTTGTTCACTTGGTATTTTCAGTCGTTAGGTATTTCTTTAGGAGTGTTACCAACTGCGTTATTAGCTATTCCATTTGGAATCTTATTTATGATAATCTATATGCTTTCAATAGATAAATTTGTATTTAAATATTACAGAGTTAACAAGAGTCCCCCTGTTCAACTAGCCATGGTTAGCATTGGAGTAATGTTTGTTACCCAAGCTGTGGTTAGAATTATAATTGGACCCTCTGATCAAAGATTTTTTGATGGAGAAAAATTTATAATTAAAGCTAGGGAATTTAAAGAGATGACAGGACTAAATGAGGGTCTTGCGTTGAAGTCAACGCAGCTGATTACTGTGTTAGTTACAATTGTATTAGTCTCATTGTTGTTTTGGTTTTTAAATAAAACTAAAACAGGTAAAAGTATGAAAGCTTATTCAGACAACGAAGACTTAGCTTTACTTTCAGGAATAGATCCTAAAAAAATTGTAATGATAACCTGGATAATTGCAGGAATTTTAGCAACTATCGGTGGAGCTTTGTACGGATTAGATAAAAGTTTTAAACCTTTTACTTACTTTAACAATATGCTTCCTATATTCGCCGCTGCTATTGTTGGAGGAATTGGAAATCCATTTGGTGCTTTTTTAGGTGGATATGTCATCGCTTTTTCTGAGATATTCCTAACTTATGCATATAAGAAATTTTTTATATATATTTTACCTGAAAGTATGGAGCCTGAGAGCTTAGTTCAACTCTTATCGACTGACTATAAATTTGCAGTTTCATTCTCTATTTTGGTAATCGTATTGCTCTATAGACCATCTGGAATATTTAAAGGAAAAGTACTGTGAGAAAAAATTTAAATGTAATTGCAGCTTATAGCATCATGATGGTTCTGATTATCCTAGTTGGTGTTTTTCAGTCATGGAATATTGCGCTATCAATTTTTAATATGTGTTTAATTTCTGCTGTAATGACAATGGGCGCAAACATTCAGTGGGGTTATGCAGGATTAATTAATTTTGGAATTATGGGATATACCGCGCTCGGTGGATTAGCTGCAGTTTTGATTTCTGTTGATCCTGTTCAAGAAGCTTGGAGTGCAGGAGGTTTTGATATTTTGATGTGTCTATGGCTTATCATAGCATTAGTATTAATTATTCGTTTTATCTTAAAAAATTTTCAAAAGTCAAAGGTGAGAACTTATAGTATTGCAGCTCTTATAATCTCAGGAATTATACTAATAAGATTCACAGCAGAACCAGGTATTGAGGCAATTGAGGATATCAATCCAGCCAAAACAGGTTTTCTTGGTGGTTTTGGATTACCAATCATTTTTTCATGGATAGTCGGTGCTTTTTTTGCAGGGGGTTTAGCATTTATAGTTGGAAAAGTGGCTTTAGGGTTAAGGGCTGACTATTTAGCAATTGCTACTCTTTTAATATCAGAAATTGTTATAGCAATTATAAAACATGAGGACTGGTTAACTAGAGGTGTTAAAAATGTAATTGGTCTTAAAAGGCCAGCCCCTTACGAAGTAGATCTTCAATCAACTGACTGGTTTATAAACTTAGTTGAAAAATTTAATTCTGGAAAATTAGAAGTATTTTCTAATTTATCTGATCGACAAGCTGCATTAAACCAACTTGTAATCGAAGGCTCTTCTATCTTTGTAAAACTTTGTTATTCAGGATTATTTTTAATAGTAGTAATTATTTTATTAATTTTAACACAAAAAGCTCTTTACTCTCCATGGGGCAGAATGATGAGAGCTATCAGAGATAATGAAGAAGCAGCAAACGCCATGGGAAAAAATGTTGTTAAACAGCATTTGTTAATTTTTATTTTAGGCTCAGCAATTGTTGGAATTGCAGGAGCAATGTTGGTTACGCAGGATGGATTGTTTACCCCAGGAAGTTATCGACCCATGAGATATACCTTTTTAATTTGGGTTATGGTTATTGTGGGCGGAAGTGGAAATAATTTTGGAGCTATATTAGGTGGTTTTGCAGTTTGGTTCTTATGGATAGAGGCTGCTCCAATTGCTTTATTTTTAATAAACTTTTTTACTGCAGGAATGTCAGAAACCCATGCTCTTAAACTTCATTTAATAGAGAGTGTGCCATACTTTAGATTTTTAATGATGGGTTTAGGTTTGTTACTAATAATGAGGTATAGACCTAAAGGTATACTTCCAGAAAAAATAGAAATAAAATAAGTAATTATGAAATATATAATATTAGGTGCTGCAATTGCTTGGGCCATGTATATGGCAGATAAGTATATGTTCTAAATAAAAAACCCCAATAACTCAAGTTACTGGGGTTTTTATAGGTAAAAATTATCTTTGTTTTTTAGTTTTAAACTTTCCACCTTTAATTTCTTGCTCTAAAAAAGAACCTTCAGCTTCACCAACTGCAGTAAAAGTAACTCCGGTTGCACCTTCGTAGTTAATCTTTTTACCTTTAGCTAGTAAATCTAAACCTTTTTTTAGTTCACCTGGATAAATCTTTGTTCCAGGAGCATTAGCAACATCCATCACATTTTTTGCAATAGAACCTCTTTCAGCAGAATTTCCTGCTTGCATAGCTAAAACGATTAATGCTGCTGCATCGTATGACTCGCCTGTATAAGGTCCAGAAGAGTCTATACCACTTGCTTTTGCAACATCAGCAAAAACACCAGCACCTTTTCCAGTAGAACCAGGCATAGATCCAAAAGATTTACTTAAATCTTTTCCAAATGCATCAACCAAAGATTGACCGATCATACCATCAGATAAAATAAATTTATCAAATGCACCAGAATCTAATGAAGCTTGGATAATTCCTTTTCCACCTTGGTCAAGATATCCAATTACAGCTACAGCGTCTCCACCAGCTGAAGCAAGTGTTGCAACTTCTGATGAATAGTCAGCTTTACCGTCTTCGTGAGCTGTTACTGTTGTTACTTTAATGCCATGAGTTTTAACAGCTGCTTCGTATACGTCAGCTAAACCTTTTCCATAGTCATTATTAGTATAAGTAATAGCTACACTTTTAACTTTTCTATCTTTTGTAATATCTGCAAGAATTTGACCACCTCTAGCATCTGATGGAGCAGTTCTAAAGAAGTATCCATTATCATCTAAAGTTGTTAATCCTGGAGAGGTTGCAGAAGGTGAAATCATTACTACACCGTTTGGTACAGCAACGTTTGATGCAATAGCACCTGTAACACCTGAACAATCAGCTCCCATGATAGCAGCTACACCTTGTGAAATAATTCCTTCAGCTGCTGCAGTTGCTGCTGCTGAGTCGACACAAGTTGAGTCTGCCCTTACTGGTTCAATTTTTTTTCCACCTAATAGCGAACCTGAGTCAGAAGCTTCTTTAAATGCAAGCTCTGCTGATGCTGCCATAGCTGGTGTAAGAGATTCAATAGGACCTGTGAATCCTAAAATAATCCCCATCTTGATAGCATGTCCGTCTGCCATTACATTCGATCCGAAACTAGAAACAAACATAAATACAGCGATAAATAGTTTTCTCATTATCTTCCTCTATATTGTTAACAATTTATAAAAACTAATTTAATTATGAATAATTTAAATATTCAATGACTAAATTATCCTGTTTTAAAACAGTTTATAGCAGTAATTTGATTTATCTAATTGAGAATGGATCTAATGAAGGTTCATCAGATGTATAGAACCAGGTTGTTTTTACTCTTGTGTAATCTTTAATAGAATCTATACCAGCTTCTTTGCCGTACCCACTGTCTTTTATACCTCCAAATGGAGCCGAAGGTGAAATTAGTCTGTAAGTATTAACAAAAGTAATTCCAGCTCTTATTGCCTTAGAAACACGCATTCCTCTTGATAAATTGCTTGTATAAACACCTGAGGATAATCCATATTGATTATCATTCATTTTATTAATTACTTCCTCCTCTGTTTCAAATTTCATTACTGATAATATAGGTCCAAATAACTCATTTTCTGCAGTTGGCAGTTTGTGATTATCACATTCTATAATTGTTGGTGGGAAGTAGTATCCTTTGTTAGAAAAAGAGTCTCTTTTACCACCACACTTAATTTTTCCACCTTGATCAATTGTATCTTTTATATTTTTTTCAATTGTTTCTAATTGTTTAAAACTACTTAAAGGACCCATCTCTGTATCTAGATCCATCGGAGCACCTATTTTTATTTTGGAAGCTCTACTAGAAAGCTTATCTAAAAATTCGTTGTAAATTCCTTTTTGAATATAAAGTCTTGAACCTGCAATACAGCTTTGTCCACTTGCTCCAAAAATTCCAGCAGTTATTCCATTAATTGCATTTTCTTGCTCCGCATCATCAAATACTGCAACTGGGCTTTTTCCACCAAGCTCCAAACTAACTTCAGAGAGATTTTCTGCTGAATTTTTAATGATACGTCTTGCAGTTTCTGGTCCTCCAGTAAATGCAATTTTCTCTATTAGATTATGTGTTGTTAAAGTTTTACCACAAGGATCGCCAAAACCTGTAATGACATTAACCACTCCTTTAGGTATGCCAGTTTTCTCAATAAGTTTTGCAAATTCAAACAAAACAGCAGGTGCAAGCTCTGAGGATTTTATAACCACAGTATTTCCCATTGCAAGGGCAGGGGCTAATTTAGTTGCTGTTAAAAACATTTGAGAGTTCCATGGAATGATTGCAGCCACAACTCCTATAGGTATTCTCGTTGTTATTGCCTGAACATTAGGTTTATCTATTGGAAGAACTGTGCCTTCAACTTTATCAGCTAAACCCGCATAATAATCATAGTATTCTGCAATATAGTTTGCTTGTTGTTTCGTTTCTCTAAAAAGTTTTCCAGTATCTATGGTTTCAACCTTACCAAGCATCTCAGCATTTTTTCTTAACTGATCCCCAATTGCTCTTAAAAATTTAGCTCTATCTCTTGGAAGTAATTTTGGCCATTCACCTTCAAATGCTTTTTGTGCAGCTTTTACAGCTCTATCCACATCTTTTGTACTTGCCTCTGGCACAACTGCCCAAGGCTCATTATTTTCAGGATTTAAAGTTTCAAATGTTTTTTTACTTTCAGAGTCAACCCACTCCCCATCAATAAACATTTTATATTGTTTAAGTTTGCTCATTAATATCTAAAAAATTTTTAATAGTTAAATTTACTTCATCTGCACACTCAATACTACAAAGATGTTTGCCGTTTTCTATTATCTTCAATTTGCTGTTGTTGATTATTTGATTTAATTCTTTTGCCATTTCAATTGTTGAGCCCATATCAAGTTCACCAGTAATAATTAAAGTATTAACTTTTATTTTGTTAAAATTTTCATCATTTTTGTGTTTAACAAAAAGCTCATATAATTTTAGAAAATTTGTCATGTTATTTGACGAAATAATTGAGCTTATTTTTTCATACATATCTGGATTTTTTTCTAAATATTTGTCAGTAAACCATCTTTTAAGAGCTTGTTTCGAAAGCTTTAATTCTTTTTGAGCTTGCTCAAAACGTTGGTTTACAATTTTTTGTTGTTCATCTGATCTTTTATAAATTGAACCTATAAGTATTAATGATTGTAATCTTTGATTAAATCTCGATGCAAAATTCCTAGCAATTAAAGAACCGATCGAAAAGCCAATTAAGTGTAACTTTTGTATCCCGAGTTCATCTGTTAAGTCAATTATTTGGTCTGCAAGATCATCAAAAGATATGTTTTTTTTATTTAAAGAAGACTTACCGTGACCCAAAATATCGTAAGCAAGGACCGTTCGGTTTTTGAAAAAATCTAATTGGGGTTGCCAAATTTCGTAAGTTAAGCCAACACCATGAATAAACACGATAGGAATATCCTGCTCTTTTTTATTGTAAAAATAATGGGTTCCAGATGCAGTAGTTGCTATGGTCATTAAGTTTTACTTAGGCTCAATACCCATCTCTTTCATATCCTGATATCTATCACCTGTCCTTGCATGAGCTCTTCCACTTGAAGCACCTCCTATTGCGATCACAACTTCATCATCAAATGGTGCATCGTGGATAGTAAACTCATGAGTTAAATAATATGGCCTCAAACCCGAGTCTGTTTTGTGCATCATGGGAATTGATATTTTTGAACCAGCTGGTCCTCTTGTATTTGTAAAACTTAAATAAGATGTGCCGCCAACAGCATCTCTAAATTTATTTCCAAATCTTAAAGTATGTATAAACGCTGAGGCATGTTCTATTTCTCCATTTAATCCAACAACTCCAGCTTTTCCATATGCTAGTATTTTATCAGGTGAACCCATCTCTTTAATTAATTCAGGAACAAGTAAATCTCCAAGTTTAGGAGCTAAATCCAAAATAGTTGGTCTAAGATCTTCAACAAAGCCTTGCCCGTGCCAAGGATTTTGAAAGACTGCCGCTACTGAAACTAATAAAACTGGTTCCTTAGCTTTCTTTCCACCTTCAATAAAAGTTTTGTCTATAAATTTTGTAAACTTTCTGATTTCTAATTTCATTAACTTGCTTTTTCTATGTTGGAGCTATCTAAATTTATTTTAGGAATTACTTCATCATTAAATAATTTGATACTTCTCATACAAGCCTCATGGTTTATCCCTGGAAAATTTGACCACACCTGAAGGTTTTGTAAATTCAACTCTGATTTTAATTCGTTGATCTTGTTAACAACATATTCTGGAGTACCAAATAATAAATTTCTTTTATGTAAAAATTCATAATTTAACAATTCTAATTTATGTTTTGTTTCTGGTAATTCTTCGCCTGGATCCATATGATTTCCTAAACCACGCCAATGACAAACCCATCTCATGTAATTTATAATATGTTCACCAGCTATTTTTTCGGCTTCTTCCATTGTTTCTGCAACAAACATATCGCGTACTAAAGATATACCTTCACCTAAGGGAACTTCTCTATTCTCTGCTTTTGACTTTGCATCTTTGAAAATCTCAAATCTTTTCTTAAGAGCTTTAACTGTAGGTATCCACATAATAGTATTCAAACCGTTTTGTGCAGCCCATTCAATTGATCTCGCACCATCTACTACTTGCCAAATTGGTGGATGTGGACTTTGTTTTGGCTTAGGGACAACACTAATTTTTTTTATTTCATTCGTCTCAATGTCAACAAACTCTTCATTAGGAGGGCTCATGTCGTGTTGCCACACAAAATTTGGAGATGGATAAGTATAGAATTCACCCTTATGACTAAAAAATTCCTCAGTCCATGCTTTTTTCATTATTGTAAGAGACTCTTCAAACAGTCTAAAATTTTTTGCTTGGTCCTTTAGATCGGCTTCTTTATTCAAATTCATTGCCTCTCTTCCATAAATTCCTCTGCCTATACCAACTAGAGCTCTCCCGTTTGATAATTGATCTAATAAAGCAATATCTTCAGCTAATCTTAAAGGATTATGAAATGTAATGACATTGCATGCTTGTCCGATCTTTATTTGCTTAGTTCTTGCAGCAGCATCAACTCCCATCATTAATGGATTTGTGCAAGACTCCATTCCCTCATGATTAAAATGATGTTCAGTATACCATATAGAGTCCCAATTATTTTTATCGCAATAAGTAGTTATCTCTTTTGTTTCATCTAGCAATTGATTGTAAGGTTTATGATCCCAATTAGTGGTGTTACAAAAATATCCAAACTTCATTTGAACCTCCCTAAATAATTAAATCTAAGACGATCGATCCCGCTTTCGTAAACCTACTTATCTTCACACGACGAGTTATGTATCGCTTTATATATTTAGATTAACACTCTTTTAATCTACTGGATATCTAAAAAAGATTCTTTTTATGTGTCCAAGGTCCCATTTTAGTTTTAGGCAAAAACTTTTCTAGGTCTAATAGGACATTTTCTGCCAGTTTTCTGTAAGTAGTTAATTTACCACCATAAATACTAAGAAGGGGTAATTTTTTTATTATATTTAAGTCAAAAATATAATCTCTTGTAACTTTGGAAGCTTGATTGAAATCCTCTATTAAAGGTCTTATTCCAGAATAAGAGTCAACTATATCTTTTGTACTGATTTGTTTTTCTAAATAATTATTTACTGAACGAATTAAATATTGAATTTCTTTTTTTGAAATTTCTTTATTTTCAGGCGATTTAACTTCAACCTCAGTAGTTCCAATTAGTGAAAATTTTTTTTTATAGGGTATTACAAATATTATTCTCTTGTCAGTATTTTGAAATGTGAATGCAACATCTTTCTTATATAATTTTTTAGTTATAATGTGACTTCCTTTAACTAATCTAATTTTATTTTTTGATTTTATTTTTATATTTTTTTTTAAAGTTTCATTTATCCATGGACCAGATGCATTAATTAAAATTTTTGATTTTATTTTCTTTCCTTTTTGAAGATGAATGACCCATTCATTACCATCAATTTCTGCTTTTTTAACTTTATTATATTCTAATACTTTAGCTTTATATTTTTTTGCAGATTTTATATTTAGTTTAGTCAATTTTTTATCGTCAATTTGAACATCAAAATATTGGAAACCAGTTTTATATTTTTTTTTAAGAATATTCGGTAATTTTTTTGAAATATCTAAAGTGTTTGACTTTGGTATAATTGTTTTGCCTCCTAAATTATCATAAAGAAACAAACCTATTTTAATTAACCATGCAGGTCTAATTTTATCAACATATGGGATGATAAAAGGAATAGGTTTTGAAATTGGTTTTGCAATTTTGTAAATTGTTTCTCTTTCTTTGAGAGACTCTCTAACTAGTTTAAATTCATAATTTTCTAAATATCTAAGACCACCATGAATTAATTTGGTAGACCATGAAGATGTTGCTCCACCTATCTCACCTTTGTCAGCGAGACAAACAGACAAACCTCTTCCAGCAGCATCTCTAGCTAAACCAGCGCCGTTTATACCACCACCTATAATGAATAAATCGAATACTTTTGACATTAAAATTATAGATTGTTTATAAAACGTAATTAAAAATTTTCAATAACTTAAATTATTTTAACGCTGGTACTCATTAAATTTTTTTAATGATTGGTTTAAAAATTTTTCATAAATTTGACTTTTAGGTGAAGATTTTTTTAAATTTAAAAGGTCTATTCATTTTAAAGTCATAAGAAGGTTCAAAGAAAAAAGAAATAGAAGGTCTCTCACTTTTGTTCCATAAAACTCTGTGATTAGTTGCTTTAAATTTCCCTGCAGATAAAAATTGTTGCTAATATTGAAACAAAGAGGGGCTTGTAAATTAAACATACCTAAATACAAAAACTGAAAATATAGACGATAAAAATGTAGCTATCCAAAGATTAAAATCCGTAAGACCTAGCCAAGCTAAATGAATAAATGCAGCACTTAATAAAGATACAAAAAGTCTATCTCCTCTTGTTGTATTTAAAGTTAGAACTCCTTTTCTTGGATTCCCGCCAGGGTCTTTTTTTTCCCAGAAATACATAGCTGTAATACAGAGAGCTATAAAAATAAAAAAACTTGCTGTAGGCCATGTCCAAGCCATCCATTTTATAAAATCAAAATCAAAAAGGCCTTTTTCTTTTGCTTTACCAACTGTATTCCAAGTATTTGTGGTGGCTGCATGTAGATTTGTAAAAATCATACTCTCCCCATCGCAAATCCTTTAGCAATATAATTTCTTACAAAGTAAATTACTACTGCCCCAGGTATAATAGTTAAACTTCCGGCCGCTGCTAATAATCCAAGTTCATAACCTGATGTACTTGAAGTTCTTGTCATTATAGCTGCAATTGGTTTGGCTATTGTCGCTGTAAGAGTTTTTGCCAACAATAACTCGACCCAAGAAAACATAAAACAAAAAAACATTGTTATACCTATTCCAGCAGCTATTGTAGGAATAAAAATTTTAAAGAAAAATTTAGGAAAAGAATAACCATCAACATAGGCAGTTTCATCTAATTCTTTAGGAACAGCAGACATAAATCCTTCTAATATCCAAACAGCAAGAGGAATATTAAAAAGACAATGAGATAGCGCGATAGCTATGTGTGTATCAAATAAATTTACTGATGAGTAAAATTGGAAGAAGGGTAAAGCGAAAACAGCTGGAGGAGCCATTCTGTTTGTTAAAAGCCAGAAAAATAAATGTTTATCACCTAAAAATTTATATCTTGAAAAAGCATAAGCAGCAGGAAGTGCTGCAGATACAGAAAGTATAGTGTTAAAAACTGTGTAAGTAATAGAATTTACGTATCCCATATACCATGTGCTATCTGTAAATATTGTTCTATAATTATCTAAGGTAAAATCTTGCGGCCACAATGAATAAACATTTATAATTTCAGTAGTTGATTTAAATGACATATTTAACAACCAATAAATAGGTAACATTAAAAAAATTATGTAAAGAGTTGGTACTACCCATTTTATTTTTTTCATGTTCTTCCCTCATTTTTCATCATTAAGCTGTAAAAAACCCAACAAATTAAAAGCACAATTAAAAAATAGATAAGTGACATGGCGGCTGCAGGTCCGAGATCAAATTGACCTAAGGCCATTTTTACTAAATCTAACGATAGAAAATTAGTTGCATTTCCAGGGCCACCTCCTGTTAAAACAAAAGGTTCTGTGTAGATCATAAAGCTATCCATAAACCTTAAAAGTATAGCTAAAGTTAAAACTTTTTTCATTTTTGGTAGTTCGATATATCTAAAAATATCCCATCTACTAGCACCATCTATTTCTGCAGCTTGATAGTAAGCTGGCTGAATTGAATTTAAACCTGCGTAAGACAAAAGAACAACTAAAGAGGTCCAATGCCAAACATCCATAAGAATAGTTGTGAACCAAGCATCTCCACTTTGTTGAGTAAAATTGTAATCAAAACCAAGTGAATTAAGAGAATTTCCTAAAAAACCTATATCTGGAAGAGCAAATATATTCCACATAGCTCCTACTACATTCCAAGGTATTAATAACGGCATTGACATTAAAATTAAACAAACAGGAACTCCCCAACCTTTTTTAGGCATAGTTAAAGCAATAGCTATTCCTAGAGGCAACTGAATTAGAAGGATTATAAATGTAAATATAAATTGTCTTCCTAATGATGCATGAAATCTCTCGGAATGTAAAATTTGTTTGAACCATCTTGTTCCTTCCCATGCAAAAACGTTACTTCCAAAAGTTTCTTGGAAGGAATAATTAACAACAGTCATTAATGGCACTACAGCATTAAATGCAACAAGCACAAATACAGGAACAACAAAGAACCAGGCTTTTTGATTATATGTTTTATTCATTATTCAACTATCCAATCGTCTCCATATATATATGTATATTTTTGTTCAAAAGTTATATGAGCACTGTCACTTGGTATTTCAGTAGAGGTGTTGGCTAAAATTTTAATACTTCCACTACTACACTCAGTATCAATTACTTTATGTCTACCTGTATCGCTAACTCTTTTAATCTTCACTTTAATTCCATCATTAGAAAATTTAATAAATTCTGGTCTAATACCCAATTGCGTTTTACTAAAATTTGTTTTTTTAAAACTGTTATTACTAGGTATTATCTTTCCTTCAAAATTGATTTGACCATTTGCAATTTCACAAGGAAGAATATTCATACCTGGTGAGCCAATAAAATGTCCTACAAAAGTATGTTTTGGTTTTTCAAATAATTCAACAGGAGTACCCGTTTGAACAATTTGCCCCTCGTGCATAACCACTACCTCGTCTGCAAAAGTTAAAGCTTCAATTTGATCATGGGTAACATAAATCATAGTACGATTAATTTTTTGATGTAATTCTTTTAACTTTGACCTTAAAACCCATTTTAAATGAGGATCTATAACTGTTAGAGGTTCATCAAACATAATTACATTCACATCTGATCGTACCAATCCTCTTCCTAAAGAAATTTTTTGTTTCCCATCCGCTGTTAATCCAGCAGCTTTATTATTCAGAGTTGATGTCAGTTCCAACATTTCTCCAATTTCTTTTACTTTTGAATCAATTTCTGTTTTAGAAAGACCTCTATTTTTAAGTGGAAAAGCTAAATTTTCATAAACAGTCATTGTGTCATATATAACTGGAAACTGAAATATTTGGGCAATATCTCTCTCAACTGGGTTTAAAGCTGTTACTTCTTTATCATCAAATAAAATTTCTCCTCTAGTTGGTTTTAATAAACCAGAAATAATATTTAATAATGTCGTCTTTCCACAGCCAGAAGGACCTAATAATGCGTAAGCTCCTCCGTCTTTCCAATCAATATTGACGCCTCTCAATGCCCAGTCTGTATCTTTACTTTGTTTTGATAGATAACTATGACTTAATTCTTTTAAGGTAATTTTAGCCATTGGTTACCAATCTGTTATTTGCGTCAAAATACAAAAATTCATCCACATTCATAAACAATTTTGTGTTCTCACCAATATTTTTTTGCTGAACCCCGTTTGATAATGAAACCCAATTAAGTTTTCCACTGGTAAAATGAATTAAACTTTCAGACCCACTTAATTCAGAAATCAAAACCTTTCCATTAATTTCAATTGAATTATTTCCTTCTTTATATGTGGTAATGTTGTGTGGTCTTATGCCTATTTTATAGTCTCCATCTTTGATCTTCATGTCTGATTTCCATTGAACATTGTAATCTTTTAATTTGAACATGTCCCCACTTTTGCTTATTTCTGCTATATTCATTGGAGGATCACTAAATACTTTAGCTGAAATTAAATTTTCAGGTTTGTTATAAACTTTTAAAGTTTCTCCATATTGAATAATTCGTCCTTCTAGTAACGTTGCTGTATTTCCACCTATCATTAATGCATCTAAAGGTTCTGTAGTTGCATATACAACAATACAATCTCTATCTTCAAAAAGTTTAGGTAATTCTTCTCTTAACTCTTCACGAAGTTTAAAATCTAAATTAGCTAATGGTTCATCTAACAATATTAAATCTGAGTCTTTTACTAGCGCTCTAGCTAAAGCAGTCCTCTGCTGTTGTCCTCCAGATAATTCATCAGGTTTTTTATTTAGCATAGCTGATAATTTTAAAAGCTCAGCAACTTTTCCCACTCTTTCTTTAATTTCATCAGATTTCACACCAGTAATTTTCAATGGTGAAGCAATATTTTCAAAAACTGTAAAATTAGGATAATTGATAAATTGTTGGTAAACCATAGAGCAATTTCTTTTTTGAACTTCTTTACCAGTAACATTTTCTTCATTAAACCAAATTTCACCCGACGTAGGTTTGTCAAGACCAGCCATAATTTGCATAAGTGTTGTTTTGCCCGCTAGTGTGGAACCTAATAAAATATTAATTGTATTTTTTTCTAATTTTAGGTTAGTTGAATATATATGAGTTTCTATTCCTACTTTTTTCTCAACATTTTTTAATTCTAAACTCATATTTGTAATTTATTTATTATTAGTAATTTAAATTTAAAAAAAAGGGGGCAATAAATGCCCCCTTTTAAATTTAAATTAACCTAGGGTTACTTCCAAGCGTCTTCGTATGCTACGGTTTTACCTTGAGGTTTCTCATTAACTTTGGCTTTTGGCGAACCAGCCTTATTTAACCAATAAGAAGCTTCTCTTGGTTTATTAAGTCTTGGTCCACATCCACCGTACGCGTTACTAGCTTTATCAGCAGCTTCCATACGTGACATAACTAAGTCCATCTCATCTGCAAGACGATCCATAGTTTGTTGTGGTGTAAATGTACCAGAGTTAACTTCTCCAATATGCTGCCACCATAATTGTGCTAGCTTCGGATAATCTGGAACGTTAATACCGGTTGGAGACCATACATTTCTATTGTCTGATCTATAGAACTCAACAAGTCCACCTAGTTCAGCCGCTCTCTTAGTGAAGTGTTTGTGGTTAACAGTACTTTTTCGCACGAAAGTTAAACCAACATCAGCCTTTTTAAGAGATACAGTTTTTGAAACTGCAAATTGAGCATACAACCATGCTGCTTTTCTTCTCTCAACGTCAGTGGATTTAAACATAGTCCATGATCCAACATCTTGATATCCAAGCTTCATGCCTTCTTCCCAATAAGGTCCTTTAGGTGATGGGGCCATTCTCCATAAAGGCATACCGTCTGCATCAACTACTTTATTATTAGGATTTTTTCCTACTAAAGAAGCTGTGAAAGCTGTGTACCAGAAAACTTGCTGAGCAACGTTTCCTGAAGAAAGAGATGGTAAAGACTGATAAAAGTCCATAGCCGCTGCTCCTGGAGGTGCATAAGCTCTTAACCATTCATCCCATTTTCTGATTGCGTATACTGCAGCAGGGCCATTAGTAGCTCCACCTCTTGATACGTTAGCGCCAACTGGGTTACAAGTACCTGGTTCCATTCTAATTCCCCATTCGTCTACAGGAACTCCATTAGGTAGGCCTTTACTTCCTCCACCAGCCATTGATAACCATGCATCAGTCATTCTCCAACCTAAGTCGGGAGCTCTTTTACCATAGTCCATATGACCATAAATCTTAACACCATCTATCATTTTCACATCCTCTGAAAAGAATTTAGCGATATCTTCATAAGCGGACCAGTTTACTGGTACACCTAATTCATAACCATATTTAGCTTTAAATTGTTTTTTAATTTCAGGTCTATCAAACCAGTCTTTTCTGAACCAATAAAGGTTAGCAAATTGTTGGTCTGGTAGTTGATAAAGATTTCCATCTGGACCTGTTGTAAATTGAAGTCCTATAAAGTCATCTAAATCCAACATTGGATTAGTAACAGCTTTACCCTCACCTTTCATCCAGTCAGTTAAATTTACAGCTTGTTGCATACGCGCGTGCGTACCAATCAAGTCTGAGTCATTAACATATGCATCGTAAATACTTACGTTAGTTTGCATTTGTGTTTGAACAGCCATCACTACATCACCCTCTCCTATGATTTGGTGTTGTACTTTAATGCCTGTTATTTCTTCAAACGCCTTTGTAAGAGTCTTAGACTCGTACACGTGAGTTGGTATTCCTTCAGATACTACTTTTAAAGTCATTCCTGCGAATGGCTTAGCAGCATCATGAAACCACTTTAGTTCTTTCTCTCTTTCTTTAGCAGAAAGAGCAGATAAACTAAACTCACCGTTAGACCATTTCTTAATTGCAGCCATATTACCGTCTGCAAATGCATTAGAAATAGTTACGATTGAAAACCAAACAACAACAGCAAAAATAGTTTTTAATTTATTCATTGTTTCTCCCTTTATTTGGTTATTATTTATTTAAAAGTAAGCTATGTTAACTTGAACGATGAGTACATGTCAAAAAAAAACTAAATTTATACAATAATTTTCACTTTATAATTGAATATTAGGATAAAGTTTTTTTAATTGCTTTGCTCCAACCATCAACAAGAATTTTTCTTTCTGAATTTTTAATTCTTGGTTTAAAACTTTTGTCTGCTTGCCAATTTTTTGCAATATCTTTTAAAGATTTATAAACCCCTATCTGAAGACCTGCCATAAAGGCCGCACCAAGTGCTGTAGTTTCATTTACTTTAGGTCTTAATACTTTTGTATTAATCGTATCAGACAAAAACTGTGAGAACCAATTATTTAAAACCATGCCACCATCAACTTTAATTAATTTTGGTTTTAAACCGTCATTCTTCATAGCCTCAAATAAATCATAAGTTTGATAAGCAACCGACTCAACCGTAGCTCTTGTGATTTCCTTTGGACCCGTATCTCTTGTTAATCCTGTTAAAATACCTCTAGCGTTTACATTCCAATAAGGCGCACCTAGGCCCGTAAAAGCTGGCACTAAATATATTCCTTGATTTGAACTAAGAGATTTTGCAATTTTTTCAGTGTCTGATGCTTTTTTAATAAATTTTATTTTATCTCTTAGCCATTGAACACCAGCACCTGCTATAAATATTGTTCCTTCCAATGCATATGTTGTTTTGCCATTTATTCTGTAACATATTGTGGTCAACAACCTATTTTTTGAATAAACTTTTTTACTTCCTGTATTTAAAAGTAGAAAGGCACCTGTCCCATAAGTACTTTTTACAGAACCTGGTTCAAAACAACATTGACCTATAGTGGCCGATTGTTGATCACCTACCATTCCTGTTATTGGATAAGAAGTTCCAGTAATTGAAGGGTCAGTATAACCAAAATCAGCTGCACAATCTTTAACTACTGGTAATATTTCTTTAGGAATTTTTAATATTTTTAATATTTGATCATCCCACTTATTTGTCGAGATATTAAACAACATTGTTCTACTTGCGTTAGTTGCATCTGTTGCATGATCAACTCCTTTTGTTAATTTCCATAATAAAAAACTATCGACTGTACCAAATAATAATCTTTTCTTTTTAATTAAGTCTCTTGCTTTAGGAACGTTATCTATAATCCATTTAATTTTTGTTGCTGAGAAATAAGCATCAATTAGTAAACCTGTCTTATTATAGATAATAGTTTCTTTTTTTTGTTTAATTAATTTTTTACAATATTCTGAGGACCTCCTATCCTGCCATACGATTGCATTATAAACTGGTTTACCAGTTTTTTTATCCCATAAAATAGTTGTTTCTCTTTGATTTGTAATTCCTATAGTTAAAACTTTTCCTTTTAGCTTTTTACTTTTTTTAATAACTTCTTTAAGAACTTTTAAAGTAGTTTTCCATATCTCCTCTGGATCATGTTCAACCCAACCATCCTTCGGAAAATATTGCGTAAATTCTGTTTGAGAAGTAAAAATAGGTTTGCCTTTTAAATCAAACAATATCGTTCTACTTGAAGTAGTACCTTGATCAATGGAAATTATAAATTTTTTCATTTAA
>QCOF01000008.1 GCA_003209915.1 Pelagibacteraceae bacterium AG-430-E20
CTTGAAAAGATTTCAATTTTCTTATCTGGGAATTTTCTTTTTACTTCATCCGATATTCTTTCAACACCAGGACCACTAAAAATAAATTCA
Organism: Pelagibacteraceae bacterium AG-430-E20; assembly: GCA_003209915.1. Lineage (GTDB taxonomy): Bacteria > Pseudomonadota > Alphaproteobacteria > Pelagibacterales > Pelagibacteraceae > Pelagibacter. The sequence goes on from QCOF01000008.1 coordinate 91, forward strand.
CAGTTTCCCTCTTTTGAACAGTCTCTTTTTAAATGAGATTTATATCCACAGTAATGACAAAGCAAATTACCTTTATTTTTATGGTAAACTAAATTGATACTACAATTTGGGCATGAAAAACTTGTATAACATTTATTGCATAATACATGTGGTGAAAACCCACGTCTGTTTAAAAAAAATAAAACTTGATCCTTTTTTTCTAAATGTGAATTTACCTTTTTAACAATTTCATTTGATAACCACGATTGCTTTTCCAACTTAGAATTATTTAAATTTATAATTTCATAATTAGGAAGAGAAGCATTTTGATATCTCTGGTTTAATCTGGATAAACTATATTTTCCTTTTTTTATATTTTCATATGTTTCAACAGATGGAACTGCAGTTATTAGTTTTATTGGAATGTTTTCAAATGATGCTCTGGCTATAGCCATGTCTCTCGCATTATAAGTTATCCCCTCATCTTGCTTAAAGGATTGATCGTGTTCTTCATCAACAATAATTATTCCAAGTTTTTTAAATGGTAAAAATAAAGACGATCTTGCCCCAATAATAACCTGAATTTTTCCATTAGAAATTCCGTTCCATATTATTTCTTTTTTCTTTTTAGATATTCCTGAATGCCAGACAGCTGGGTTAAAACCAAAATATTCAACAAATTTTTGCTGAAATTGACCTGTTAATCCTATCTCTGGTAATAATATTAAGCCTTGAAAGCCCTTTTGTATTATTGATTTTAATGCTTCAAAATAAACAAAAGTTTTTCCGGAGCCAGTTGTTCCTTGTAATACGTGTACTTTAAATTTATTTTTTAAAACGACCATTTCCTTCAGAGATTTCTTTTGATCCTCAGAGAGTTTTATTGAATTATTTTTTATATTGCTTTCAAAAACTTGAAAATTATTTTTTATGTTGTCTTCTATCGCATTGTTGCTCAATAGCATCAATTTTAAAGCCATACCCTTTGGAATAATATTGTATTCTGAAAACCAATTTAAAAAGTTTATAGTTGTTTTTTTTAGTGGATTAACTTGTAGTTTCTTAAATACTTTTTTTAATTTAAATTTTTTTTGTTCGTTATCTTCTAATTTATCCCATACCACTCCAGTAAGTTTATTTTTACCAAAGGGTACTGATACATATTCACCAATTTTTAAATCTAAATCACTTTCATATGTGAACGGATAATTAAATATATTTGGTAACAGAATCGGATATTTCATATTTTATAATATGAAAAAAAATTAAGAGTGTATTGCTCTTTTATCTACTGATAAAGCTGCTTCTTTTACTGCCTCTGAAAAAGTTGGGTGAGCGTGACAAGTACGTGCAATATCCTCTGAACTAGCGCCAAATTCCATAGCGACACCAATTTCAGCAATTAGTTCTCCTGCATGTGGACCTATTATGTGGGCACCCACTACTTTATCTGTCTTTTCATCAGCTAAAATTTTAACGAATCCTTCTGCATCATCAATAGCTTTTGCTCTTGAGTTGGCCATGAATGAAAATTTTCCAACTTTATATTTCATTTTAGAGTCTTTTAATTGTTCCTCAGTTTTTCCAATCGCTGCAACTTCTGGAGTAGTATATACAACCCCTGGAATAGTATCATAATTGACATGCCCTGATTGTCCTGCAATGTTTTCGGCAACAGCAATACCTTCATCTTCGGCTTTATGAGCAAGCATAGGTCCTGATATTACATCACCGATTGCATATATATTCTCTAAATTTGTTTTAAAAGATTTGTCAGTTTTAATTCTTTTTCTATCATCCAGTTCAACTCCAATAGTCTCTAAATTTAAGCCCTCAGTATTTGCCTTTCTACCAACAGAAATTAAAACAACATCAGATTCAAAATTATTTTTATTTCCTTCTTTATCTACAGTGGATACTACAACTCCGGATTTGTTTTTTTTAATTGTTTGAACTTTATTTTGCATATTAAATTTTATGCCTTGTTTCTTTAAAATTTTCATAAATTCTGAGGATATTTCTTTATCCATGCCTGGAGTGATGTGATCTAAAAACTCTACCACTTCCACTTCGGCTCCCAATCTTGACCAAACCGATCCCATTTCTAATCCAATATAACCACCACCTACAACGACCATTTTATTAGGAACTTTTTCAAGCTTTAATGCGCCTGTGGAAGAAACTATTTTTTGCTCATCGATTTCAATTCCTGGTAAAGAAGTAGCCACAGATCCAGTTGCTATTATAGTTTTTTCAGATTGTATAATGGTCTCTTTATTTTCATTATCTTTAATTAAAATTTCGTTTTGAGATTTGAAACTTCCATAACCTTTGAAATAAGTTACCTTGTTTTTCTTAAATAAAAATTCAACTCCTTTTGTAAGTACAGTTACCGCTTTATCTTTGCTTTTCATCATTTTATCTAGATTTAGTTTAACATCTCCTACTTCTATTCCTTTATTTGCTAAACCTTTAACTTTATGAAATTCCTCAGATAAATTTAACAAGCTCTTTGATGGTATACAGCCAACATTTAAACAAGTACCTCCTAGAGAACCTCTAGACTCTATGCATGCTGTTTTTAATCCTAATTGAGAAAGTCTAATCGCGCAAACATATCCGCCAGGTCCACCACCAATTACTACTGCTTGAAATTTTTCTGACATCTAAATATCCAAAAACAACCTTCTTGGGTCTTCTAAATTTTCCTTTATCATTTTAAGAAATGACACCGACTCTTTGCCATCAATAATTCTATGATCATATGATAATGCTAAATACATTATTGGTCTTATTTTAATTTCTCCGTCAACGACTACTGGTCTTTCAACAATATTATGCATACCCAAAACTCCAGACTGTGGAAGGTTTAATATAGGTGTTGAAAGCATCGACCCGTAAACTCCGCCATTGCTTATTGTGAATGTTCCTCCTTGAAGATCCTCAATTGTCAATTTTCCATCCCTCGCTTTTTCAGAAATTTCTTTAATATTTTTTTCAATATCAGCAAAAGATAATTCATCTGCATTTCTTAAAACTGGCACAACTAAACCTTTATCAGTTCCAACTGCAAAACTAATATTGTAATAATTTTTATAAACTATTTCATCCCCATCAATTTCTGCATTTACAGCTGGAAAATTCTTAAGAGCGACAACACATGCTTTTACAAAAAATGACATGAAGCCCAGTTTAATATTATATCTCGATTGAAAATCTTCCTGATTTTCTTTTCTCATTTCCATAATATTGGTCATGTCGACTTCATTGAATGTAGTTAATAAAGCTGCATTTTCTTGAGCTTGCTTTAATCTTTTAGCAATAGTTTGTCTTAGTCTGGTCATTTTAATTCTTTCTTCATGACCATATTGAATTTTTCTCTCTGAAGGTTTTGGATTTGCACCCATCATGCTTATTAAGTCACCTTTTAAAACACGTCCATCTTTTCCAGATCCTTGGACGGTAGCTAAGTCTATTTTGTTTTCAGCAACAATTTTTCGAACTGCAGGTGACAATGTTTGGTTTTGGGTGTTATTAAATTTTGGTGTCTCTTCAACAACCTCTTCTGTCAATACTAATGGTTTTTCTGTTGGCTCCTCTTCTTTAGGGGTCTCCTCAAAAACTTTAGGTTCTTTTTTTATTGGGTCTAATTTAATGACGTTATTTTCACTAGGTTTGATCTCTTCTTTTTTTACTTCTTCATTCTTTGTAGGGCTAGGTTTTACACTACTGCCATTTTCTGAAACAGATCCCAATAATGCACCCACTTCCACAACTGACCCATCCTTTGAATTTATTTCACTTAATACTCCAGTGATTGGCGAAGGAACTTCCAGATTTACTTTGTCTGTTTCAAGTTCAACAATTGGTTCGTCCGCATCAACAGAATCTCCTGTATTCTTTAACCATTTAGCTACCGTTGCTTCAGTTATACTTTCACCAAGTGCAGGAACTACTATTTTTTCACTCATTACAAATTATTCAAAAACCTTATTAATTATTTCTTGTTGTTGAGAATTGTGCCTTTTAGCATATCCTGTTGCTGGACTTGCATCTGGGCTTCTTCCTATATAAGAAATTTTGTTATTATTAGCCTTTAAACTATCCAATGTCCATTGGATATAGTCTCTAACTGAAAACCAAGCGCCCATATTTTTAGGCTCTTCTTGACACCAAAAGAAATTAGCATTTTTCGCATATGGTTTTAACTCGTTTACTAGAGCTTTTGCCGGGAATGGATATAATTGCTCAATTCTAAATATCACAACATCATCTTTTTTAAGTTTTTCTCTTGCATCCAAAAGATCAAAATATACTTTTCCTGAACATAGAATTACTTTTTTAATCTTTGAACTTTCTTTAAGCTTAATAAACCCACTTGATTTTGGATCAATTGCATGATCCCACAAGACTCTGTGAAATGTATTTTCTTTATTGAAGTCTTTTAAATTTGAAACACAGAATTTATTTCTTAATAGAGATTTCGGTGTCATAATTATCAATGGCTTTCTAAAATCTCTATGCATTTGTCTTCTTAAAGCATGAAAATAATTAGCAGGTGTAGTACAGTTTAATACTTGCATATTATCATTTGAGCATAATTGTAAAAATCTTTCTAATCTCGCAGAAGAATGTTCTGGTCCTTGACCTTCATAACCATGTGGTAATAACATCACTAAACCAGAGGCTCTGTTCCACTTTCTTTCACCTGATGCAATAAATTGATCAATTACAACTTGTGCACCATTTGCAAAATCTCCAAACTGAGCTTCCCACAAAGTTAGTGTATTAGGCTCTACTAAACTATACCCATATTCAAAACCCAGAACAGCAAGTTCTGACAAAAAACTATCAACAACTTCAAAAGTTTTTTGTTTACTTGAAATATTATTTAACGGAATATATCTTGAATTATCAGTCTGATCTCTTAGGACTGAATGTCTTTGACTAAATGTTCCTCTACCAGAATCCTGTCCAACAAGCCTCACCGGAAAACCCTCTTCTAGTAAAGAACCAAAAGCTAGCGCTTCTGCTGCAGACCAATCAATATCAAGACCTTTATCTAGTGAATTTTTCCTAACATTCAAAATTTTGGAAATAGTTTTATGAATATTAATTTCAGCAGGTATAGTATTAATTTTATCTGAAATTTCTTTTAACTTGATTTCATCAAAGCCGGTCACACCTCTTTTATCTTTGCCTTTTCTAGGTTTGTATCTAGACCATGAACCTTCAAACCATTCTATTTTAGGTTTATAATCTTTTGCACTTTTATATTGCTCATCTAATAAATCTTTAAATGCTTTTACATTTTGATCTAAAAGATTTTGAGTAATTGAATTTTCATTGACAAGTTTGCTTCCATAGATCTTATAAACACTTGGATGTGATCTAATTTTCTTGTACATCAATGGCTGAGTGAATGAAGGTTCGTCTCCCTCGTTATGTCCAAATCTTCTATAACAAATTAGGTCAACCACAACATCTCTATTAAACTTAAGCCTAAACTCTGTAGCAATTCTAGTCGCATAAACAACAGCTTCTGGGTCATCCCCGTTCACATGAAGAATTGGAGCCTCAACCATTTTTGCAACATCTGATGGATAGGGTGATGACCTCGCAAATCTTGGACTTGTAGTGAAACCAATCTGATTATTAACTATGATATGAATAGTGCCCCCAGTATTATGACCTGGAAGTCCAGACATAGCAAAACATTCAGCTACAACCCCCTGACCAGCAAAGGCTGCATCTCCATGAATGAGAATTGGTATAACTTTATTTCTTTCTTTATCTTTGTGAAAAAATTGTTTCGCTCTAGTTTGTCCTAGGACTACTGGATTGACAGCCTCTAAGTGAGATGGATTATCTGTCAAACCTACATGAACAGTATTTCCATCGAACACTCTGTCTGAGGATGCCCCAAGATGATATTTTACGTCTCCTGCACTTTCTTCAGAATCTGAAACAATTTCCCCAGCAAATTCATTAAATATTCTTTTATAATCCTTTTGTAAAACATTAGCTAATACATTAAGTCTTCCTCTGTGAGACATTCCAATTTTAACTTCTTTAATTTGATTTTGTCCACCAATTTTAATTATTTGTTCAAGAGCTGGTATTAAACTTTCACCTCCATCAAGCCCAAATCTTTTTGTACCAACATATTTAGTTGCTAAAAATTTTTCAAAACCTTCTGCCTGTACAAGTTTATTTAGTATTGCTTCTTTACCATTTTTAGTAAAATTTAAGGCATTTTGATCTTGCTCTACTCTGTCCCTAAACCATTTTCTCTCGACTGGGTTTGAAACATGCATAAACTCATATCCAATGTTTCCACAATATGTCTTTTTTAAAAATTTTAGTATTTCTTTTATATTGGCATATTTTTTATTGATAACACCATTTAGGAAAATTTTCTTATCATAATTCTGTTTTTTAAAACCATAAAATTCGGGATGCAATTCATCAAGATACTCCGACTTTCTCATTTCTAGTGGATCTAGATTTGCTAATAAATGTCCTCTCAACCTATAAGCACGTATTAGTGCAACAGCACTAATAGAATCTTTGTTAGAGTCTGCAAGTAATTGGAAATTGAATTTTTCTGATGTATCTATTTTTTCATTGGTAACTTTATTATTTTCATCTATCTCTATTTTTTTTTGTAGTTCATCAATATCTATTTTTAATTTTGAAGGTCCCCACGAAGGTCCATTTATTTCAGATGCAATAACTTTTATCTCTTCTCCTATACCCTCAAAATAATTTGCCCAACTCTCAGGCAAATCAGGGTCTTTATTTATGAATTTAAGATACATTTGTTCAATAAATGCACTATTAGACTTATTTAAGAATGAAGTTTTTTCAAATTCAAGATTTTTCGATGAAGACATCTTTATTGCTTAATATATCCTTCTAATAGTATTTTTCAATTAGACAGTTTGTTAAACAATGTTTTTCCAATAATTGATGGTGATTCTGCAACCGTAATCCCACATTCTTCCATTTTTTTTATTTTATCTTTTGCGCCACCTTTGCCACCAGATATAATGGCACCAGCGTGACCCATTCTTCGACCAGGTGGAGCAGTAATTCCAGCAATAAATCCAACAATTGGTTTCTTAATTTTATGATTTTTGACAAATTCTGCAGCTTCTTCTTCTGCTGTGCCACCTATTTCTCCAATCATTAAAATCGACTCTGTCTCATCATCATTTAAAAATAAATCCAAACAATCTATGAAATTTGTACCATTAATTGGATCTCCTCCAATACCAATACAAGTTGATTGGCCTAAGCCATTTTCTGTAGTTTGAGCAACTGCCTCGTAAGTTAGTGTTCCTGATCTAGAAACAATTCCAACTGAACCTCTTTTATGAATATTTCCTGGCATTATTCCAATTTTACATTCATCAGGTGTAATTATTCCAGGGCAATTCGGTCCTATAAGTCGACTTTTTGAGTCTGCTAGACTTTGTCTTACTTTAAGCATGTCCTGAACTGGAATACCTTCTGTAATACAAACTATTAGATCTATTGATGCATCAATGGCTTCAATGATTGCGGCTGCTGCAAACTTTGCAGGAACATAGATCATAGTAGCATCAGCACCTACTTCTTTTTTTGCCTCTAATACTGTGTTGAAAACTGGCCTCTCTAGATGCTTTTGGCCTCCTTTTTTAGGAGTTACCCCACCTACAAGATTTGTTCCATACAGTATTGCTTGCTCAGAGTGAAAAGTACCATGAGATCCTGTAAAACCCTGACAAATTACTTTTGTATTTTTATTTACTAGTACTGACATTTATTTTATAGCCTCAACAATTTTTTTAGCTGCATCATCTAAATTTTCTGCTGATATTAACTTTAAACCAGAATTATCGAGTATTTCTTTACCTTGTTTAAAGTTTGTACCTGCAAGTCTAACCACTAAGGGAACGCTAATGTTTATCTCCTTAGCTGCATCTACCACTCCTTGTGCAAGCACATCACACCTCATAATTCCCCCAAAAATATTAATCAAAATTCCTTTTACATTCTTATCCGAAAGAATAATTTTTAAAGCTGCAGAAACTTTTTCTTTTGATGCTCCACCTCCTACATCTAAAAAATTTGCTGGTTCTTTTCCATACAATTTTATTATATCCATTGTGGCCATTGCTAAGCCTGCTCCATTAACCATGCAACCAATGCTTCCATCTAATTTTATATAAGCAAGATCATGTTTGCTTGCTTCAATTTCAGTTGAGTCTTCCTCGTTAAGATCTCGAAGCTCAACAATTTCAGGATGTCTAAACAAGGCATTAGAGTCAAAATTTACTTTTGCATCTAAACAAACTATTTTTTCTTCTTTGGTTAAAATCAAAGGATTAACCTCAACCATATTTGCATCTGTGCTAATAAACATTTTATAAATTGATTTAATTAAAGTTATTGCTTGGTTTTTTGCATCATTATTTAAATTAAAAATTTTTATAATTTTTTCACAATCATTGTTTGAAATTTCATCATTAATAGCAACTTTTGTGGTTATAATTTTTTCTGGCGTTTTGCTCGCTACCTCTTCAATATCCATACCTCCTTGATCACTTGATATAAAAGCAATTTTTGAACTAGCTCTATCTACAAGGCATGATAAGTAAAATTCTTTTTCAATATTTGAGGACTCTTCAACGTACAATCTTTTAACTTCTCTTCCCTCTGGGCCAGTTTGATGAGTTATAAGTATTTTTCCAAACAACTCTTTAGCTGCTAATTCCAGCTCCTCAATTGTATTTAAAATTTTTACACCTCCAGCTTTTCCTCTTCCACCAGCATGTATTTGTGCTTTTAGGACATATTTTTCAGTTTTGAGTGACTTTACCTTATCAAGTAAATCATCAACATTTAGTGCAAATACTCCTTCTGGGACTACTGCACCATATTTTTTTAATATTTGTTTAGCTTGATGCTCGTGAATATTCATTTTTATTTTGAGAGATCGGGATCTATTTTTGATGCTGCTTCCCAAAGACCTTTAACTGCGTCTATCGAGTGCATAAACTCTTTTTTCTCATTTTCATCTAAACTGACTTCTTCAATCTTTTCAGCACCACCTTTTCCTATTATTACAGGCACACCAGCGTATACATTATTGACTGAGTACTCTCCATTTAATTGGACTGCACATGGCAATAATTTTTTTTGATCGTTTAAATATGCCTCAGCCATTTGAACACCTGATGCTGCAGGAGCATAAAACGCAGAACCTTTTTCTAAATACTTAACTATCTCGGCTCCACCATCTCTTGTGCGTTGGTTTATTTCCTCGAGCCTTTCCTTAGAAATTTTTCCCTCTTTGACTAAATCAAGCAGAGGTGTTCCTGAGACTTTTGTAAACCTTGGCATAGGAACCATTGTATCTCCATGACCACCCATCACCATTGCCTCAATCTCTTTAACTGGAACGTTTAATTCCAGGGATAAAAATAGTTTAAATCTAGAAGTGTCTAATATTCCTGCCATGCCCACAACTTTATTAGCAGGTAAACCAGAAAATTTTTGAAATGCCATAACCATAACGTCTAATGGGTTAGTAATACATATCACAAAAGCATTTGGTGCATTTTGTTTTACACCGTCAGCTACTTGTTTAATAATTTTTAAATTTATTCCAAGTAAGTCATCTCTGCTCATTCCTGGTTTTCGAGGAACACCCGCCGTAATAATTATTACATCTGAATCTTTAATATCTTTGTAATCATCGGTGCCTGAAAATTTTACATTAAAACCGTCTACAGATGACGATTGAGCAATATCTAATGCTTTGCCTTTTGCAATTCCACTTGCTACATCAAATAATACTACTTCATTTACTAATTCTTTTGTGCCAATTAAGTGAGCAAGGGTTCCACCAATTTGGCCTGCGCCAATTAAAGATATTTTTGTCATTATTTTCCTTTTATTTCATTGTAGGCATTACAAATTCCGCATTAGAACGGATACCAGAAGGCCATCTTGAAGTTATTGTTTTAAGTTTTGTATAAAATTTAATTCCCTCCATGCCATGCATTGCGCTATCTCCAAATAAAGATCTTTTCCAGCCTCCAAAACTGTGAAAGGCCATTGGCACTGGTATAGGAACATTAATACCTACCATGCCTACCTGTATTTTGCTGGCAAATGTTCTTCCAGCGTCTCCATCTCTAGTATAAATACTTACACCATTTCCATATTCATGATCGTTAATTAATTTTGCAGCGTCTTCAAAAGTTTTTACTCTAACAACTGACAAAACTGGACCAAATATTTCCTCTTTGTATATTCTCATATCTTTATTGACATGATCAAACAAACATCCTCCTATGTAAAATCCATTTTCATAGCCTTGAAGTTTGAGATCTCTTCCATCAACAACTAACTTTGCACCCTCTTCGACACCTAAATCAACATATCCCCTAACTCTTTCTAGGTGTTCTTTTGTAACCAAAGGACCCATTTCAGAAGTTTTATCCATCCCTGGACCAACTTTAAGTGCTTCAGCTTTTTTAGATAATCTTGAAACAAGTTCATCACCAATATCACCAACTGCAACTGCAACCGATTGGGCCATACATCTTTCGCCTGCAGAACCATAAGCTGCACCCATCAAACCATTGACTGCGCCATCTAAATCACAATCTGGCATTACAACTAGATGGTTCTTTGCTCCACCTAATGCTTGAACTCTTTTTTCATTTTTAGCTGAATTTTCATAAATATATTTTGCAATAGGAGTTGAGCCTACAAAGCTTACTGCTTTGATATCTGAGTTCTCTAGTATTGCATCTACAGACTCTTTGTCACCATTCACTACATTAAAAACACCTTCTGGAAGACCTGCTTCTGAAAGTAACTGACCTAACATTATAGAACATGAAGGATCTTTTTCAGATGGCTTTAATATAAATGTATTTCCACACGCTATTGCTATAGGGAACATCCACATAGGAACCATTGCAGGAAAATTAAATGGAGTAATTCCTGCAACTACTCCTAAAGGTTGTCTCATCGACCAGCTATCCACATTCGTTCCAACATTTTCAGAAAATTCACCTTTTAATAAATGAGGGATTCCACAAGCAAATTCAACAACTTCAAGACCTCTTGTTAATGAGCCTTTAGCATCTTCAAAAACTTTTCCATGTTCTGAAACAATTAATTTTGTTAATTCATCAGAATTTTTTTCAATTAATTCTTTGAACTTAAACATTACTCTTGCTCTTTGAAGTGGAGGTTTTAAAGACCATGTTTCAAAAGCCTTTTTGGCAATTTCCACTGCTTGGTTCAAGTCTGATTTCGAGGCTAAGTTAACCTCAGACTCTTGTTCCCCTGTTGCTGGATTAAAAACTTTACCTTTTCTGTCAGAAGAACCTGAAAATAACTTTCCGCCAACAAAGTGTTCAATTAACTTCATGAGTAGGATCTTTTAAAACAAAAATACTTATTAGTCTATTTAAACATTAGCTGTGGCTAACATTTTCTTGATTTCAGCAATTGCTTTAGCTGGATTTAGCCCCTTAGGACATGCGCTGGTACAATTTAGAATAGTATGACATCTATAAAGTTTTAGTTCATCCGCAACTTTTTTTAATCTAGCTTTTCTTTCATCATCTCTACTATCAACAATCCATCTATAAGCCTGTAAAAGAACAGCTGGACCTAAATATTTATCTCCATTCCACCAATAACTAGGACAGGAAGTCGAGCAACATGCACACATAATGCATTCATACGCACCATCTAATTTTGCCCTATCCTCTTTTGATTGAAAAATTTCTGTTGTTTCTTTAGTTGAATTATTTTTTAACCAAGGCTCAATAGACTCGTACTGTTTATAAAGACCATCTAAGTCACCAATTAAATCTCTCTTCACTTTTAGATGAGGCAAAGGATAAATATCAATGTCCCCATCTATTTCAGAATGAGGTTTTGTGCATGCAAGACCATTTTTACCTCCCATGTTCATTGCACATGAACCACAAACACCATGAGCACATGACCTTCTATATGCCAATGTTGGGTCTATTTCGTTTTTAATTTTGTTTAAAATATCTAAAACTTTTGAAGGACAATTATCCATATCAACTTCATAAGTATCAATTCTTGGATTTTCTTCTGTAGAAGGATCCCACCTATAAACATTAACTTTACGAATATTTTTTGATCCAGTCTTATCTTTGAAATATTTCCCTTTATTTACCTCAGAGTTTTTAGGCAAACTTATTTGGGCCATTAATAAACTCTTTCTTGAGGGGGGAAATATTGAACTTCATTAGTCAATGTTGAATTATGAACTGGTCTGTATGTTATTTTAGTATTTTTTCCATCACACCAAGCAAGAGTATGCTGCATAAATTTTTTATCATCTCTGTTAGGGTAATCCTCTCTTGCATGCGCTCCTCTACTTTCTTTTCTATGATATGCAGAGTCTACTGTAGTTACTGCCTGTCTGATTAAATTATCAAATTCTAAAGTTTCTACTAAATCTGTGTTAAAAACTAAAGATCTGTCTTTAACTGAAATTGAGTCTATACCATCATAGGTTTTTCTAATTTCGTTAACACCCTCTTCTAAATTTTTTTCTGTTCTAAAGACTGCACATTTTGATTGCATTGTTTTTTGCATTGCTAGTCTTAATTCTGCAGTACTGTTATCACCCTGCGCATTTCTTAATTTATCAAATCTGTCTAGACATTTCTGTGTTTCTGTCTCAGAAATTTCTTCATGAGGCGCTCCTGGTTTAACTAGCTCAGCTGCTCTTTTTGCAGCCGCTCTTCCAAAAACGACTAAATCAATTAAAGAGTTTGACCCAAGTCTATTAGCTCCATGAACCGACACGCATGCTGCTTCTCCAATTGCCATCAATCCAGGCACTGTTTTTTCTGATCCATTTACGGTTAAAACTTCCGCTTTATAATTGGTTGGAATTCCACCCATATTATAATGCACAGTAGGAACAACTGGGATTGGTTCCTTAGTTACATCAACATTTGCAAATAACCTTGCTGCTTCAGTAATACCAGGAAGTCGATTTTCGATTACACTTTTGTCTAAGTGACTTAAATGTAAGTGAACATGGTCCTGATCTTTCCCTACACCTCTTCCTTCATTAATTTCTATAGACATTGATCTGCTCACAACATCTCTTGATGCTAAATCTTTAGCATTTGGGGCGTATCTTTCCATAAATCTTTCGCCTTTAGAGTTTACTAGATATCCTCCCTCTCCTCTGACACCTTCAGAAATTAAGGTTCCGTGTCCATAAATACCTGTTGGGTGAAATTGAACAAACTCCATATCTTGTAACGGTAATCCTGCTCTCAATACCATTGCATTTCCATCTCCCGTACAAGTATGCGCAGAAGTTGCTGAATAATAAACTTTTCCATAACCACCTGTTGCTATAATAACTGTATGAGCTCTAAATCGATGAATTGTTCCGTCGTTTAAATTCCAGGCTATTAATCCTTTACACTCCCCGTCTTTCATTAATAAATCTAATGCAAAATATTCTATAAAAAATTCTGTGTTATGTTTTAAAGCTTGTCCATAAAGAGTGTGTAATATTGCATGTCCAGTTCTATCCGCTGCTGCGCAAGTTCTTTGGACTATTCCATTTCCATAATTTTTTGTCATACCTCCGAATGGTCTTTGATAAATTTTCCCCTCATCTGTTCGACTAAATGGAACTCCATATTTTTCTAATTCTAAAACTGCTTTTGGTGCCTCTTTACAAAGATACTCAATACTGTCTTGATCTCCTAACCAATCAGCCCCTTTTACAGTATCATACATGTGCCATCTCCAGTCATCTTCACCCATGTTTCCAAGTGCAGCTGAAATTCCTCCCTGCGCTGCAGAAGTATGGCTTCTAGTCGGAAATACTTTAGAGATACAAGCAGTTTTTAGTCCTGCTTCACTCAAGCCTACGGCAGCTCTTAGGCCTGATCCACCAGCACCCAAGACTACTACGTCATATTCGTGATCTATAATATTGTATGAACTCATTATTTTAGATTAAATATAATAATTATTGTTAAAAGTGAAATACCTATAGCAGAAATATACAACAGTCTGTTTGCGACATTTTTGATTTTTTCATTACTAATATAATCCTCAAAAACCTCACTAATAGTTAGTGATGAGAAGAAAAATGCAAAAATAACAAATAAACTAAAGAGAAATTTGTTTATTGGGTTGATAAAAAAATTGAAAATTTCAGAATAGCCTTGATCATAAATAGATACAAAACTTAATATGAACCAAATCATGAGTGGTAATAAAATTATTGATGAAACTTTAGTAAAAACCCATTTTTTTGTGGCTAAATTCATATTAAAAAAAATTTCTACCAATTAAATAAATAGCAACAGTAAATAAGAACGAACCAAATATAACAATCAATCCTGTCAAACGCGTTGTTTGTAATTCAAAACCATAGCCCATGTCCATTATCAAGTGTCTTATCTCACTCAAAATTTGAAAGCTAAATGACCAAACAAGACCTAAAACGATAAATTTACCAAAAAAAGAATTAAAAAAAAAATTGATTAAAGTATAATTTGTTTCACCTAAAATCAGCCAGCAGGACAAAAAACAAATTAAAGTAATTCCTATAATGTTTATAATTCCAGTTATACGGTGTGAAATTGAAACTAATGACGAAATGTGCCATCTATAAATTTGTATATGAGGTGATAATGGTTTTTTATCTTCCATAAAAATCATTTTTAATCAAACTTTCGGCAATTTGCACTGCGTTCAATGCCGCCCCTTTAACTAAATTATCAGATACGATCCATAAATTTATTGTATTTTCCCTAGACTCATCCAGTCTTATTCTTGAGATAAAAGTTTCAAATTTATCCTCTGCCTCAATAGGCGTTATATAGCCTCCGTCTTGATGTTCATCAACAACCTTACACCCGGGAGAAGTAGACAAAACTGTTCTAATTTCATCTAAATCACATTTTTTATTAAACTCTACATTTGCACTAATACAATGAGAAACAAGAACGGGTATCCTTACACAAGTTGAAGTCACTTTAATTTTTTTATCTAAAATTTTCTTGATTTCATCAGTAGTTTTTTGTTCCTCTTTTGTGTAACCATTTTCTAAAAAACTATCAATATGAGGGATTGCATTAAATGCTATTTGCTTAGTAAAATTTTTCGATAATATTTTTTTATTTTGAAAATAATTCTCAGTTTGAGACAATAGTTCATCCATAGCTGACTTACCTGCCCCTGATACTGACTGGTATGTGGATGCAACTATTCGATTGATATCATACAAGTCGTGTAATGGCTTTAAGGCCACCACAACTGGAATTACTGAACAATTAGCGTTAGCAATAATATTTTTGTTTTTTACATCAGATAATTTTTTTGAATTAACTTCTGGAACAATTAATGGAATATCAGGATCTTTTCTGAAGTATTTCGAATTATCAATTACAATAGTTTTTTCAGCAGCGACATGAGCCCATTTTTCAGCAACACCACTCCCAGCTGCAAAAAATGCAATTTTAACATTAGAAAAATCAAATTTTTTAAGATCTTTTACTACATATTCTTTTCCATTATAGTTAATTTTTTTTCCTTCACTATTTTTTGAAGCAAGTAAGAATAGATTTTCTATATTAATTTGTTTTTTCTCTAAAATTTCAATTATTTTTCTTCCAACATTTCCTGTTGCGCCAACTATTGCAATGTTCATAACACTAAATGACTTTTAATTCTAAACGAGGGGTAAATCACAAACAGTACCCACATATATTTTTTCATTTATTTCTATATTAAACTGATTTTTTGTATTCCAGTAAGGTTTATTAATCATTGCAATTCCAACGACTTTATTAAATGTAGGGGAATATGTGGCTGATCTAACATATCCAACTATTTCTTTATTATCATCAAATAAAGTTTTTTCACAATACATATCAATTTTATTGTGTTCAATTTTTACACCCATAAGTTTTCTAGTTATTCCTTGGTCTTTTATCTTTTTGAGTTTTTCTTTACCTAGAAAATCAACATCACTGTCTAAATGAATAAATTTATCAAAATTTGCTTCAAATGGATTATCCCTGTTGTCAAAATCATTTCCATAAGACAATAGATTGCCTTCTATTCTCTCAATTAGGTTTGGACAACCTGGCTTTACATTAAATTCTTTTCCAGACTCAAATAAATAATCGTATAAATTCTGACCCGCGATGTCATTATCAACATAAATTTCAAATCCACCTTGTTTTGACCATCCAGATCTTGCAATAAAATATTTATGACCCTTCAGTTCAAAATAATCAAAATTAAAAAATTTTAATTTTCTAATCTCTTCACCAAATAATTTTGACATTAAGTCATCTGCCATAGGCCCTTGAACAGCCAAGATGTTTACATTTGGTTCATTTATTTCAACTTCAAATTTATTTCCAGCTGCAAGACCTTTTGCAAAAAATATTACATCTGCATCAGCTATAGATAGCCACCATTTATCCTCTGCAAGTTTATTAATTATTGGGTCATTGACTAAAAGTCCCTCATTATCAATTAACGGAGCATAATAACATTTTCCGACTTTTGATTTAGATAGATCTCTACAAGTCATTAGTTGAACTAATTTTGATGAGTCTTTTCCAGAAATCTCAACTTGCCTTTCTGCTGCAACGTCCCAAACTTGTACGTATTTTTTCAAGTGATGATAATCGCTCTCTAATGATTTAAAGGATGCTGGAAGCAACATATGATTATAGACTGTGTAGCTACTCACACCATGAGCTTCTATTCTATCAGTATAAGGTGTACTTCTAAGTCTTCTTGATTTTGCAATAGAAAAGTTTTTCATTTTTTTAAAAATTCTAGGATCTTTTCTCTCATTTCAAACGCTTTTTCAATCATAATCATATGACCACATCCTTCGAAGATGTGAGTAGATGAATTTTTTACAAGATTTGAAAATTTTTTTCCTACTTCAATGTTAACCATCTTATCAAGGGAACCAAATATAAACATGCTTGGACAATTTATTGAACCAGCAGCCTCTTTACCGTTGGAATAATTGTTACAAGCAATAAGATCAACAGCTAATATTTCACTGATATCTCGAGTTGATTGAATTATTCTTTTAATAGGATTACCTCCAATAAATTTTTTGGAGCCCTCATACCCCCATTTCATCATCAATTTAACAGCATCTGAGTCACCATTTTTTGCTAGTTCAATTAAATCGGGATGAACTGGCATTTTATAAGAGCCACCAACAAAAATTAATTTTTTAATTCTTATTGGATATTTATGAGCAAATTCTAAAATTTCTAAACATCCCTGAGAATGTCCAATTAAAACTAAATCACGTAAATTTAACTGATTAAACGCTTTTTCTAACCAATCTGTGATTTTTTCTATTGTATCTTTACAGGGACCATCAGAATTTCCATGTCCGGGTAAATCTATTGATAAAACATTAAAATTTTGATTTGAAAAAAATTGCTCTGTTAAAGACCAAACAATATGAGACATTCCACTTCCATGCAAAAATACAATTGTTTCTTTCTTTGGATCAATACCTTGCCCTGCATCTGATGCATGGACATTTTTATTTTCAACTTGGAAAATCAAATAATTACCTAGAATTGTTTTCTTAGTTCAAACTTCTGAATTTTTCCTGTGGAAGTCTTTGGTAACTCACAGAAAATTACTTTTTTTGGTACTTTAAATCCTGCTAAAGTTTCTTTACAAAAATCTATTAATTCTTTTTCACTGGTTGGTTTGTCTTTAATCATTTCGATAAAAGCGCATGGAACTTCACCCCATTTTTCATCAGGTTTTGCAACCACAGCTGCGATAGAAACTGAAGGGTGTTTAGAAAGAGTATTTTCTATTTCAATTGAAGATATATTTTCTCCTCCAGAAATAATTATGTCTTTAGATCTATCTTGTATTTTTACATATCCATCAGGGTGCATAACAGCTAAATCTCCAGTGTGAAACCAACCGCCCTTCATCGCTTTATCGGTAGCTTCTTTGTCTTTAAAATATCCTTTCATTACTACGTTCCCCCTTATCATTATCTCTCCAATTGTTTTGCCATCTTTGGGAACTTCTTTCATAGTTTCAGGATCTAAAATTGTTACACCTTCAGTATTAGGATATCTTACTCCTTGTCTTGCTTTAATTTCATTTTGTTTATCTTCATCAAAATCATTCCATTCGTCATTCCAAGCACATTGGGTAACATGTCCGTAAGTTTCTGTTAAACCGTATACATGCATGACTTCGAACCCTAGGGCTTTCATCTTTTTAAAGATTATACTTGGAGGTGGTGCGCCTGCAGTTAAAACATGAACTTTATGTTTTAATTTTTTTCTATCAGCTTCTGGGGCACCAGTAATCATATTAAGAACAATTGGCGCTCCACCAAAATGCGTTACATCATATTTATCAATTAGCTCGAATATTTTTTTAACATCTATATTTCTTAGGCAAACGGTCCTTCCATTCAGCATTGGGATCGTCCATGGGTAGCACCAACCATTACAATGAAACATTGGGACAATTGTTAAGAAATTTAATTGGTTAGGCATATTCCATGCCACAGAACTTCCTGTAGACATTAAATAAGCTCCTCTATGATGATAAACTACACCTTTTGGATTTCCAGTAGTGCCGGAAGTATAACTTAACGAAATAGATTGCCATTCATCATCAGGCATTTGCCAATTATAATTTTCATCCCCAGTATTTAAAAAGTTTTCATATTCATGCTCACCAATTTTTTCACACTTTGATTGGTCAGCATATTTGTCATTTATATCAATAATTGTAATTTTTTTATCTAGAGTTTTTAAAGCTTTTTTTACTTCTACATGTAGTTGTCTATCAACCACTAAAACTTTTGCATCACTATGATTTAGAATATATGCAATAGTGTTTGCATCTAATCTAATATTAATCGTATTTAAAACTGCTCCTGTCATTGGAACAGAGTAGTGGGCTTCAAATATTTCAGGTGTATTAAACGCTAAAAATGAAACCGTATCACCTTTTTTAATACCAATTTTAGACAAAGCACTCGCAAATTTTATTGTTCTTTTATAAACTTCACTCCAAGTATAGCTTCTATCTTCATAAACAATTGCTTCATAATTTGGATAAATTTCTGTTGCTCTTTTTAAAAATGTTAGTGGAGTTAAAGGAACATGATTGGCTTCGTTTTTCTCCAAATTAGTATCGTAATGATTCATCCCTAAATAAAATTAAATTTCATTATATTTGAGCTTCCAGAAATTGCAGATTTGTAATGATATTCGGCTCTGGGTAGTACTTTTTCAAAATAAAATTTAGCTGTATTGATTTTATCAGAGTAAAAATCTTTATTTTTTTCATAATCATTAAAACTAACTTCTAAAACCTTTATCCAAGAATATGCAATTGAGACATAACCAAGTGTTCTTAAATAGTCATTTGCTGCTGCACTTACATCATCTTTTTCGATTTTACTTTGATCACTGATCCAACCTGTAAATTTAGTTAATATATCTAGGTAATGATTGAATTCTTTTGAAAAAGTTTCAACTTTTCCCTTTTTACTCTCGCACTCTGACTTAACCATATCTAAAAATCTGTTTATTATATTTCCATTTTTATTTGATAATTTTCTAAATACTAAATCTGCTGCTTGAACTGAGTTTGTTCCTTCATAAATAGGAGTGATACGATTATCTCGATATAATTGCTCAATTCCTTGATCTTT
This sequence comes from Pelagibacteraceae bacterium AG-430-E20, assembly GCA_003209915.1. GTDB lineage: Bacteria > Pseudomonadota > Alphaproteobacteria > Pelagibacterales > Pelagibacteraceae > Pelagibacter. The sequence goes on from QCOF01000008.1 coordinate 19,850, forward strand.
AGTATACCCATACCCACCATGGATTTGCATTGCATCATTTGTTATCTCCATAGCTAAATCTGTAAAAAGTGATTTTACTACTGGTGTCATTAATGAAACGTAATCAGATGCTTCTTGTTTTATTTTTTCATCAGGATGGTAAAGGCTGACTTCAGTTTGTTGAGATAGCCAAAAACATAACGCCCTTTCACCCTCAATTATTGATTTCATGTTCAATAGTGATTTTCTTATATCTGCATGTTCAATTATAAAATCTGCACCATTGATTGACTTAGAATTGTTCGTTTTCCCTTGTTTTCTCTCTTTTGCGTAGGCAAGTGAGTTCTGGTAAGCTATCTCGGATAACCCTAAACCCTGAATCCCAACCACTATTCTCTCTAAGTTCATCATTGTGAACATAGCACTTAAACCTTTGTCTTTAGCTCCAATCATATACCCAGTTGCTTCATCAAAATTTAAAACACACGTTGCTGATCCTTTTATTCCCATTTTGCTTTCAATAGATCCCGTTGATACTCCATTCCTTGGACCAACTGTTCCATCTTCATTTACTACAAATTTAGGAACTAAAAATAAACTTATACCTTTGGTACCAGCAGGAGAGTCTGTAGCTCTAGCAATTACCAAATGTATTATATTTTCTGTGAGATCTTGATCACCAGAAGTAATGAAAATTTTCTGGCCACTCAGTTTATATGTTCCGTCAGTTTGTTTTTCAGCTTTAGTTTTTAAAAGTCCTAAATCAGTACCACAAACTGGTTCGGTTAAACACATCGTTCCACTCCATTTACCTTCAACCATTTTAGGTAAATATTTATTCTTAATTTCATCTGAAGCATGACGATTAATACAATTATAAGCCCCAATACTTAATTCGCTATAAAGTTTAAATGATAAACTTGCAGACGATAACATTTCATCAAAAAAAGCACTTACAGTTTTAGGCATTCCTTGACCACCGTATTTTGGATCACAAGATAACGATGTCCATCCATCTTCAATATATTTTTGGTAGGCCTCTTTATAGCCTGGAGGTGTTCTAACAACCCCATTTTCTAAAACTGCAGGATTTTCATCTCCTACTTTTGCAAGTGGTAATATTAAATTTTGATTTATTTTAGCTGCTTCTTCTAGAATATCTTTTACTAAATCAGAATTAACTTCATTATACTTTTCCAATTCATTGTAGTTTTTATTGTCTCTTAACTTTTCATAAAGAAACATCATATCTTTTACTGGAGCTGTATAACTTGGCATTTTAAAACTTTAGAATAATTATAGATTTATTGCAATTTTGAAATTATCGCATCACCCATTGCTGAAGTTGATACCTCTTTCATTCCATCTGATAGAATGTCTTTAGTTCTTAAACCATCATTTAATACGTGCTGTACTGCTTTTTCTAATGCATCAGCCTCATCATCTAAATCCAATGAATATTTTAAAGCCATAGCAAAGCTTAAAATTGAAGCAATAGGATTTGCTATTGATTTACCAGCAATATCTGGTGCTGAACCATGAATAGGTTCATACATTGCTCTCATTTCTCCATCTTTATTTTTTGCACCCAAAGATGCCGAAGGCAAAAGTCCTAAAGAACCTGTTAACATTGAGGCTTGATCTGAAAGCATATCACCAAATAAATTATCAGTTACAATTACATCAAACTGTTTGGGATTTCTTAATAGTTGCATTGCACAATTATCAGCAAGCATATGACTTAATTCAACATCTTTAAATTCTTTATCGTGAAGCTCTTGCACTTCTTCCTTCCATAACTGTCCAGCTTCCATAACATTTGATTTTTCACAAGAAGTTACTTTATTCGATCTTTTTCTTGCAAGATCAAATGCAATACGTGCAACTCTTGCTATTTCACTAGTCGTATATGTGTGAGTATTAATTCCTTTTCTTTCTCCATTTTCAATTGGTTTAATTCCTCTTGGCTCACCAAAATATATTCCTCCAGTAAGCTCTCTAACAATCATTATATCTAAGCCCGAGACTACTTCTGGTTTTAAGGTTGAAGCACTCACCAATTGTTCAAAGCAAATTGCTGGTCTTAAATTTGCAAATAATTTTAGTTCTTTCCTAAGTTTTAATAATGCTCTTTCAGGTTTTTTTGAGAATTCAACTTCATCCCACTTAGGTCCTCCGACAGCACCCAACATTACAACTTCGCTTTCTAAAGCTTTATAAAACACTTCATCAGTAATTGGTGTACCATGTTTGTCGTAAGAGCAACCTCCAGCAAGATCCTCATCCATTTCAAAATCAAGTGATTTTTTATCATTAAACCAATTAATAATTTTTTTGACTTCACCTATTACTTCTGGACCAATACCATCGCCAGGTAATAAAAGAATTTTTCTTTTTTTTACCTTAATCATTAAAAACCCAGGGCCTTTTAGATTTTAAATTATTTTCAAAACTTTCAATTTTATTTGACTTCTTAAGAGATAAAGCTATTTCATCTAGACCCTCTAGTAAGCATTTTTTCTTGAATTGATCGACTACAAATTTAATCTCGTTATTTCCAAAAAAAACTTTTTCCTCAACTAGATCTACAGAAATTTCTTCTTTTCTATTAGCATATTCAGATAATTCTTTAATTTTTTCTTCATCAAGCGTTATTGGCAAAATGCCATTCTTAAAACAGTTATTGTGAAAAATATCTGCAAAGCTTGAACTTATTACACAAGTTATTCCAAAATCTAATAAAGCCCACGGTGCGTGCTCTCGAGAAGAGCCACAACCAAAGTTTTTTCCTGTTATTAATATTTTAGAATTATTATATGGATTTTTATTTAATACAAAGTCACTTAATTCAGCTCCTTTATCATCATATCTCATCTCAAAAAATAAATTTTTTCCAAGACCTGTTCTTTTAATTGTTTTTAAAAATTGCTTTGGAATGATCATATCGGTATCAACATTTGCTGTTGATAAGTATGCAGGGATACTTTTTAATGTACTAAACTTTTGCATTAATCTTGAAACTTTCTTACGTCTTCAAGGTTACCAGAAATTGCTGCAGCGGCAGCCATACCAGGACTTACTAAATGTGTTCTACCACCTCTTCCTTGTCTTCCTTCAAAATTTCTATTTGATGTAGAGGCACATCTCTCTTCTGGTTTAAGTTTATCAGCATTCATGGCCAAACACATAGAACATCCAGGCTCTCTCCAATCAAATCCTGATTGAATAAAAATTTTATCCAGTCCCTCTTGCTCTGCCTGTTCTTTAACAAGACCTGACCCAGGAACTACCATCGCCTCAACGTGTGTAGAAATTTTTTTATCTTTTAAAATTTTAGCTGCTTCTCTTAAATCCTCAATTCTTCCATTTGTGCAACTTCCAATGAAAACTTTGTCAATCTTGATGTCTGTAGCAGCCATATCAGGTTTTAGACCCATATATTTTAAAGATCTCTCTATAGAATTTTTTTTATCCTCATCTGTCTCGTTTCTAGGATTTGGGACCTTTTGGTCTATTGTAATAACATCTTCTGGTGAAGTTCCCCATGTAATCATCGGTAGTATTTGATTTCCATTGATAGTTATCTCTTTATCAAAAACTGCATCATCATCAGACTTTAGTTTTTTCCATTCGTCTAATGCTCTGTTCCAACTGTCACCTTTGGGCGACATGGGCTTATTTTTTAAATAATCAAAAATTTTTTCATCTGGGGCTATTAAGCCTGCTCTTGCACCAGCTTCTATTGTCATATTACAAATAGTCATTCTTTGTTCAACAGTTAGTGATGTGATTACATCACCTGCATATTCTAAAACATAACCTGTTCCACCAGCTGTACCAATTTTTCCAATAATTTGTAAAATTACGTCTTTAGAAGTAACACCTAATGGAAGCTGTCCATTAACGTTAATTCTAAAATTTTTTCCTTTTTTTTGTACGAGTGTTTGGGTTGCTAGAACATGTTCAACCTCTGATGTTCCTATTCCAAATGCTAAAGCACCAAATGCTCCATGGGTTGCTGTATGACTATCTCCACAAACTATTACAGTACCTGGCTGAGTAAAACCTTGTTCTGGTCCAATGATATGAACTATCCCCTGTCTTTTATCATCCATTCCAAACAGTTGGATGCCAAACTCTTTACAGTTAGCTGCTAAAGTATCAACTTGAATTTTTGACTCTTTGTCAGAAATACCTTTTGATCTGTCTGTGGTTGGTACATTATGATCTGCAACTGCTAGAGTTAAATTTGGATTTCTTACTTTTCTTTTTGAATTTCTTAAACCTTCAAAGGCTTGTGGGCTTGTAACCTCATGAACTAGATGTCGACCTACAAAGATTAAAGAAGTTCCATCTTCTTGTTGATCAACTAAATGATCACTCCATAATTTATCGTAAAGGGTTTTAGCCATTAAAAAAATTATTTATTTTCTAAGGTATTTTCTAATTTCGGTTCTTCTTTTTTCTCTTCTACAGCTGGAACTGAATCTTCTATAGGTGCTGTCTCTTTTGTAGGAACTTCAACCACTGGAGCTAAGTTTTCTTCAGTCACTGTCTCTGGTTTGATATCAACATCAATACCAATTTTTTTTCTAATTTTTTCTGCAATCCTAGCTGATTTACCTGTTCTATCTCTAAGATAGTATAATTTGGCTCTTCTAACTTTACCTGATCTAATAACTTTAATTGAGTCTATTAATGTTCCATATAATGGAAAAGTTCTCTCAACACCTTCTCCAAATGAAATTTTTCTAACTGTAAAAGAAGAGTTTAAATCTCTACTTTTTTTTGCAATACAAACGCCTTCAAAATATTGAATTCTATCTTTTTTACCCTCAGTAATTCTCACACCAACCTTAACAACATCCCCTGGAAAAAATTCTGGAATTTTCTTTTCTGCTAGAATTTTTTTTACGTTGTGCTGATTTATTTCTTCAATTGTTTTCATATTAGTTGTTATCAAATTAATTCTTCTTATATTTTTCCCATAAATCTGGTCTTCGGTCGCGTGTTATAGCCTCTGATTGAGATAAACGCCAGTCTTTAATTTTGCTATGATCCCCTGATAATAATACATCTGGTACTGCTTTTTCCTCCCAAATTTGAGGTTTTGTAAATTGAGGATACTCTAAAAGACCATTTTCAAAAGTTTCTTCAATCCTAGAATTATCATTTCCTAATACACCTGGCAAAAGCCTGAGCACACTATCTATAACAACATAAGCTGCAGTTTCACCTCCAGACAGAACATAATCTCCTATACTAATTTCCTCAATATTTCTTGTGGATAGAACTCTCTCATCAACTCCTTCGAAATGCCCACAGATAAGTGATATAGATTTTTCTTTTGCCAATCTCTTTGCATAATTTTGATCAAATTTTTTTCCTTTTGGAGATAAATATAAAATTCTTTCACCTTCAATTTTATTTTGATCTAATGATTTAGCAAGGACATCTGGTTTTAATAGCATTCCTGATCCTCCTCCATAAGGAGTATCATCCACAGTTTTGTGTTTATCTTCAGCCGCATCTCTAATATTTACAACTTTTAAATTCCATAAATCTTTTGACATTGCTTTTCCATACATACCCTTAGAAAAAGGTCCAGGAAAAACTTCTGGATAAAGTGTAAACACTTGAGCTTGCCACATAAATAACTTTTAAATTATTTTTTTTCTTCTTTAGGAGCTTCTGCTGCTGGTGCTGCCTCTGCTTTAGGAGCTTCTGCTGCTGGTGCTGCCTCTGCTTTAGGAGCTTCTTCTTTAGGAGCTTCTGCTGCTGGTGTTGCCTCTGCTTTAGGAGCTTCTGTTTTATCTTCCTCTTTTTTGTTTCTTTCTTTTTTCGGAATAGCTTTATTAGGATTATTACCATTTGCTGGCATTGGCATTAGTTCATTTTCTCCTAATAATCTTGCAACTCTAGTTGTTGGTTTTGCACCTTGACCTAACCAGTATTTAATTCTTTCAGCCTCAAGACCCACTCTCTCTTTTTTCTCTTTAGGCAAAAGAGGATTAAAAAATCCAACTTTCTCAATAAATCTTCCATCTCTTGCAAAACGACTGTCTGCTACCACAACTTTATAGACTGGACGCTTTTTTGTTCCTCCCCTTGATAATCTAAGTTTTAACATATTTTCTCCTTTTTTATTTTAATTGATTGAATAGCTCTGGAGGTATTCCTTTATCAGTCATACCCTTCATATTTCCTTTAGACATCTTTTTCATCATTTCAGACATCATTTTAAATTGTTTTAACAATTTATTGATAGTGGCTGGATTGGTGCCAGAGCCATTAGCAATTCTTTTTTTTCTTGAACCATCAATTATTTTTGGGTTCTCTCTCTCTTTTTTTGTCATAGACAAAATAATAGCTTCATTTGTAGTTATAATACTTTCGTCAATTCCAGCTGAATCCATTTGAGATTTAATTTTTGAAACTCCAGGCATAAATGACATTATTCCTTCAATGCCTCCCATTTTTTTCATTTGTCTTAGTTGGGCTAAGTAATCTTGCATTGAAAACTGACCTTTTTTTAAATTTTCTTCAGCTTTTTTAATATTTTCTTCGCCAAGATCTTGAGCAGCTTTTTCTACAAGAGAAACAATATCTCCCATGCCAAGAATTCTGTTAGCTATTCTGTCGGGATGAAAAACTTCGAGATTATCAATTTTTTCTCCTATACCTAAAAACTTAATTGGAACATTTGAAACATATTTCATACTTACAGCAGCACCACCCCTAGCATCACCATCAGCTCTTGTTAAAATAATTCCAGATAAATTGACTGTATTTTTAAACTCTTTTGCAACTGATGCTGCAACTTGACCTGTTAAAGAATCTGCAACTAAGAAAGTCTCTGTTGGATTTATTACACCTTCAATTTGTTTAATTTCACTCATCATCTGTAAGTCAATTTGAGTTCTTCCTGCAGTGTCAAAAAGAACTATTTCTGCACCATTTAGATTGGCAGCACTAATAGCTCTTCTACAAATATCAGCTGGCTGTTGTCCTTCAATAATTGGTAAAGTTAAAATGTTATTTTGTTCCCCTAAAGATCTAAGTTGCTCTTGAGCGGCTGGTCTGTAAATATCCAAGCTGACCATCATGACTTTTTTCTTTTTCGTATTCTCTAAATACTTAGCAAGTTTTGCAGTGGTTGTAGTTTTACCTGAACCTTGCAGACCTACCATCATCATTGGAACAGGCGGTACCGCATTAAGATTTATATCGCTATTTGACTCTCCCAACAAATTAACAAGTTCATCATAAACAATTTTGACAACCATATCCCCTGGAGAGGTTGATCTAATAATTTCTTGTCCCAATGCTTTTGGCTTAACTTTTTCGATAAAGTCTTTAGCAACCTCTAAAGATACATCAGCTTCTAAAAGAGCTTGTCTTATTCCTCTTAAACCCTCATCTACTTGAGCTTCATCAAGAGAAGGAGATTTTTTTAAAGAAGAAAAAATTTCTTCAAATTTATTTGTTAAATTTTCAAACATATTTTTTCACACAGCAGTAATCGCACTAGTGGGCGAAGCCTCGCTGACTAGTGTCGATCTCTTTGTTTCCAAAGACACCGCAAAGTTAATGTTTTTGCGGAAACGGCAATAACCTATAATAGAGGTTCAAAAAGTCAATAAATAAGTTAAATATCTATATATGGATATCAAAGCCTTTAAAATGGATGGTTTGGGTAATGATTTTGTCATTATAGATAATAGGCAAAAAATTACTGATTTAACCAAACAACAAATAATTAAAATTTGTGACAGGAAATTTATCGGTTGTGATCAATTAATTTTGATAAATAAAAACGAGACTTCAGATGCATCTTTAGAATTTTATAATTCTGATGGTGGAACTTCTGGAGCATGTGGAAACGGAACAAGATGTGTTGCAGATTTATTATCAAAAGAAAATAATAAATCGTTAATTACTTTAACCACACAATCTGGAGATTTAAAATCAGAGATATTGGGAAACAGGCTAGTTTCTACAGAAATTGGAAAAGGTAAAACAGAGTGGAACGAAATTCCCCTCTCTAAAAAACTAGACACCAATAACCTTAATATCAAAATATCGGATTTAGATAATAATAATTATACGGGAGGAGCGGCTGTAAACGTTGGAAATCCCCACGTAATTTTTTTTGTTGATAATAATGAAAATTTTGAAATAAAAAAAATTGGACCAGAAATTGAGCACCATCCTTTGTTTCCAGAAAGATGCAATGTCACTTTAGCAACAGTCGTTAATAAGGAATTAATAAAAGTTAAAGTTTGGGAGAGAGGAGCTGGTCTTACTAAGGCTTGCGGTACAGCAGCGTGTGCTACTGCATTTGCTGCAATGAAAAATGGACTTTCAAGTAATAAGGTGGATATAGAGTTTTCTACAGGTAAATTATTAATTTTTATTGATGAAAATAATAGTATTCACATGAAAGGACCTGTCTCAGATATTAAAGAAATTAATATAAAAATTTAATGGGAATTTTTGATAAATTTAAATCTGGTTTTAAAAAAAGTGCATCCGCATTTACTTCAGGGCTAAAGAATATTGTAATAAAAAAAGAAATAGACGACAAAACATTAGATAAAATTGAAGATTATTTAATTCAATCAGATGTTGGGACAACCGCAGCGTCAGAAATTAGAGAAATTATCTCAAAAACTAAAATTGATCCAAACAAAGAAACTGCAGAGGAAATAAATAAAATTTTAAAAGATTATATAATTGAGTTAATGAAACCTTTAGAAAGTTTCGATTTTTTTAAAAAAAAAGAAAAACTATATGCTACTCTAGTGTCCGGTGTTAACGGAGTTGGTAAAACAACTACAATAGGAAAAATAAGTAAAATATTAAAAGGTAACGGAAATAAAGTTATGCTTGCTGCATCAGATACATTTAGAGCAGCAGCAATTGAACAACTGGAAAATTGGGCAAAAAAAATTGATGTTTCTCTTACAAAATCATCACAAGGATCCGATCCAGCATCTGTTGCTTATAAAGCTATCGAAGATGCAATAAATAACCAATTTGATCAAGTTTTGATAGATACAGCTGGAAGATTGCAAAACAAAAAAAATTTAATGGAGGAATATAAAAAAATTGCAAACGTAACTAAAAAAATCGACTCTGAGGCTCCTCATGATGTAATTTTAGTTTTAGATGCTACTTCTGGACAAAATGTACTCAATCAAGTTGAGGAGTTTAATAAAATTATCCCTATTACTGGACTAATAATGACAAAATTAGACGGAACAGCTAAAGGAGGAATTCTTTTAGCGGTTGCTAAAAAATATAAACTGCCAATAGTTGCTCTTGGTTTAGGTGAAAAAGAAGATGATCTGCAAGTTTTTGAGGCAGAAAGGTTTGCAGATGCCTTTACACAGATTAATTAATTAAAGTGCTTGAAATCAAAGGTTTATAAAAGCTACATTTATAATTGTCTTTAAAATCATAATGATCACAGTCTTTTGCAATTGAAGATATAATAAAGTCGAACTTTCCATTAACCGGATAAACCTCTAATTTTTTTTCTGTAATATCAAATTTGAAATTAGCTCTTAAGCTTTTAACGGCACTAATCATAACAAGTGTTTTATTATCTTTTAATAAATAGTATGCAAAATCATCAGGAAAGACTGGAAAATCATATTCCTGCAAAAAATATTTAGCTCTTCTTGGAAACCATTCGTAAGATATTAAAGGTGATGAACTTTTTGTTTCATAATCATATATATATAAGTCTTTAGGATAATCGTTTATGTAGTTATTATTTTCCCCTCGTGCCAAAATAGCTTTTTCACGTGTTTTAAAATATAAGGCAAAGTTTTCATCATGTGAATTCATTTGATCTATGTGAAATAAATTATCTACCGAAGATAAGTTTTCCTTTGCAAAGCTAAAGTTTCCAAATGAAAGTAGTATAAAAATAAATAAATATAATTTTTTCATCCTTAAGTCATTAAAATAAAAGTTTGGATTATATTTGTTAAGAATGTGGCTTAATTTAATCGTTTTAAAAAATCATTTAACATAGAAACTAAGTTAGAGTCATACTCCATCATATGGTCGTCATCCTTTGTAAAATATGAATATTTTGGATTATTTGCCAAATCAAATATTTTTTTTCCCATCCAGAAAGGAACTATTTTGTCTGCTTCACCATGCATTACCAAAACTGGGATATTAATACTTTTGATTTTTTTCTGGTTCTCGTATTTATCTTTTAAAAGTAGGCCAACAGGGATGTAGGGATAAAAGTTCTTTGCAGCTTCTACCATAGAGGTAAAAGGCGTCTCTAGTATCAATCCTGCAAAATTCCCTTTTTGAGCAATCTCAGTTGCTATTCCGGTTCCAAGCGACTCCCCAAAAATAATAATATTATTTTCATCTACACCATTATTTTTTAGCCACTCCAATGCACTTTTTCCATCAATATAAAGGTTATTTTCAGTGGGATTACCATCATTTCCACTAAAACCTCTCCAAGCAATGATTAAAAAATTTACATTTAAATCGTTAAAATGATTTAATTTAT
>QCOF01000009.1 GCA_003209915.1 Pelagibacteraceae bacterium AG-430-E20
TGTATAAGTTTAATTATATATCAATCAAAATTTATTTGTTCTTTAAATTTTAATGACTTTGTAAAAATTTATTGTTTTTATTTAACAAAATTTGTTATAAACATTCAACATTTCTAACTATGAAAAGTGTTTTAATTACTGGTTGCTGTGGCTTTATAGGATTTCATCTGGCTATTAGATTGTTAAGTCAAAACATTAACGTTATTGGCATAGATAGTTTTTCAAGCTCATATGATATTAAATTTAAAAAAATTAGACATAATATTCTAAAAAAAAACAAAAAATATAAACTTTACAAAAAAGATTTATCAAACATAAATTTTTTAAATATTAAGAAAATTGATTTTATTTTTCATTTAGCAGCGGAGGCTGGGGTTCGCAAATCAATTAATAATCCATTATATTATGTTGAACAAAATATTAGTAATACTATAAAAATTTTTGAATTTGCAAGGAAACATAAAATAAAAAAAATTTTTTACGCATCATCGAGCTCGGTATATGGTAATAATAAATCATACCCTGCTAGAGAAGTGCATACATTATCAAAACCGTTGTCCGTTTATGGTATTTCTAAAATAGCTACAGAGAATATAGCTTATTATTATTATAAAATATTTAACATTAATAGTTTAGGATTTAGATTTTTTACAGTTTATGGTCCTTACGGAAGACCTGATATGTCTATTTTCATTTTTTTTAAGTCAATTTTTAATAAAAAAAAAATAAATCTATTTAATTATGGTAAAAATTTAAGGGATTTTACGTTCATAGATGATGTAATTAATTATCTTGATGCATGTTTGAAAAAAGTTAAATCTAAAAATAATTTTTTTGATGTTTATAATATTGGCGATGAAAAAAGTATAAGTGTAAAAGAATTAGTCAAATTAATAGAGAAAACTACAAAAAATAAAGCAAAAATATCTTTGAAGCCAAAAATAAAATTAGACCCTGAAAAAAGTTTAGCTGAAATGAAGAAAATAAACAAATTTATTAAAAATAGATATAAAACAAATTTTAAAGATGGCATTAAGAAAACTTCTGAATGGATATTTAAAAATAAAAAATTATTTATATCTTAATATATGCTCTAAGAAAATTTTTTAAACCTAAAGGAATATATCTTTTTAAGTTATCAAATTTAAGATTGTGAATGTAGCTATATGATTTTTTTTTATTTATAATATTAAAATATTTATATTTTATTAAATGTTTTTCAAATTTTTTATTCCATTTCCAATTTTTAATATTCTTAAACATTGAGATTTGATATCTAGGTTTTAATATATTGTCAAAATCGGATATATATTCATTTTTAAATTCAAGTTTTGCATAATTAAATAGTAACTTAAAATTTTTTTTTTTATTTCTTACTAAATTTTCATATTTGATAAGTTTAAAATCTTTCTTTTTTAATTTTTCTAAGTTTAAATAATACTTTAACCACTGTGCTTCTCTATTCTTTAAATTTTTTTCTTTTGTATATTGGTGCCATAACTCATGTTGACTTGTAATAGCATCAAGTGGGTTTCTAATTAATCCAATCAAAGTAAGATTATATTTTTTTTTATATTTTAAAATTAAATTTAGATATTTATAATTCTCTAAGTACTTTGGAGATTTATCAAAAATTATTGGCCCCTTTTTTTTTAATATTAAATTCCAAAGATTAAATATATCCTCAATTTTTGAAATTTTAATTTTTTTATTTTTGAAAACAGAAGGCATGTATTTTTTTAAGTTTTTTCTTAAACTATTTGGTCTATTATATAATTCATCATAAGCATTATTCCAAAAATTAATTTCTAAATTTGGTCTATTTTTTTTATCACTTGAAATATTTACTTTAGGATGTTTTCTAAACACATTTAATACTGCAGTCGAACCACATCTTTTAGCTGAAAGTAAAATTATAGTTTTTCTCATTTAAATAATACTTTTAATAAAATTAATATATTCTTGACTCGATTTGTTTATAAGAACTTCTCGGTGATTAATTTTCTCTTTATAAGATTTTAAATTATTTATCATTTCCTCAAAAGTTTTATATAAAGTAGGAAAATTTGGTTTCGGTGGATTATATAAATCAACTTTATCGTACTTATATTCCTCATCGCATTTAGATATTAAACCTGCATTAAATTGCTTAACCATTTGTGGTGGACCGCCGTTGTTGCAGCAAATTACTGGCAGTTTACACCCAATAGCCTCTACAATAGTATTTGCTGCTGGTTCCAACCACGCTGGATGAAAATAAAAATCGCCAACATTATACCATTTACTTAATTCGCTCGTTCTAATTTCTCCTGCAAAGAATACGTTTTCTATTTTTTTTTTAATATTATGTTTACCTAAAACAAGAAATTTTAATTTTTTTGATGAATTTAAATTAAAAAAATTTAAAAATTCTAATGCTTCCTCAAGTCTTTTATGTCGTCTCCAGTTCGATGATAAGACAACAATTACATCATTATCATCAAAACCAATTTTTTTTCTATCAATTGCAATTCCTAAATTAAAATCACTAGGTATTCTATTTAATATTGTTTTATAAGAAACATGATACTTCCCAAAAAATGTTTTGTATAAATCTTTGCAAAAATCACTTTGAAAAACTAAACCACAGGATTTTTTTGATTTAGCAAGTAAGATATTATTTAATTCTAACGAGTTACCAATAGTATTATTTTTATCTACATATAAGCCATCAAACCTTAAGATATAAGGAATTTTAAAATAGTTTTTTGCCAAGACAGAAAATAAACCAATATCGTAAAATGGTAAATAAGATGGTTTTATATCTGCGAGATTATTTTCCTTAATATTTTTTGCAAGTCTTGAAATGAAGACTTTTGGTCCAATATTTGAAAATTTTATAAATGGGTAATTTTCAATACCTACTTTCATAAAATTCAATCTTCGATGGCAATTATTTTTTTTTTTGAAGTTGATTCGAATGATTTATCAATTATCAATTGGGTTTTTAAAGCATCTTTTATATCAATTAATGGATCAATCTTATTTTTAAGACAGTCCAAATAATGATTAGTTTGGTTTTGGTACATATTTAAAAAGTCATCTTTAGAAAATTTTTCCTCAGTCCAATTTTTTTCGATTGAGTTAAAAATTTTAATTTTATGATCTACTCTATCCCATATTGCTGTTCCATTTTCACCGGTAGCTTCTATTTTGCAAAATGTATATCTCGCATTTAAATCAAAACTTATTTGAGCAAGTGAATTATTTTTAAGTCTAAGAGTCAAAAATGCATGATCATCTGCTGTTATTTCCAAATTTGATATTTTATCTACGATTGCAAACACTTCTTTTACCTCACCAAAAATATATCTTAATAAATCTATCCCATGACTTTCGTCAAGTAATGCTCCACCACCCTGTTCTTTTTTTGCCATATAAAATGATCTATAATCTTCCCATGGATGCCAATCAGGTAAATAAGACCCCCATCTAATTACTATATTAAAAATTTTTCCTATTTTATTATCATCTATTATTGATTTGAATTTATTAGTATAATTAATATGTCTATGACAATATGCAACGTAATTGACTAATTTTTTTCGACTACAAATTTTTGATACTTCATCCCAACCTTTAACGTCTATACCAAGAGGTTTTTCTATAAAAATATTATTATTAAATTCTACTGCTTTATTTGCAATAGGAAGATGAAGATGAGGTGGGGCAGTAATGATAACTGCATCATACTTATTTTTTGCTATTGCTTCATTATAATCTTTAAAAGATTTATTTATTTTAAATTTAGACTCTGCTTCAGCAATTCTATCGTCTCTAATATCAACAATATCAACATGAGATATATATTTGCCAAAGTTTTCTGTATGTCTTCTTCCAATCGAGCCTGCACCAACTATCAACACTTTATTCAACATCATTTATTTTTTTCCTCGCTAGGTTATAACTATTCCATTCTCCAACATCTGACCAGTTTTTTTCATTAATATTATAAATTCCAATTTTAATTTTTTTTTTTAATAAATTTTTAATTAAAACATCCATATTAATTTTTTTATTTTTTGGAATAAATTTCTTAACTAAAGGAGACATTACATATAGGCCAATATTAATGTTGTGGAAATTTACTGGTTTTTCTACTATTAATTTTAAATTTTTATTTTCATCAGATTCACAAATTCCAAATGGTACTTGAAATTTTTTTTTAACAGTTACAATCGTAATTGCATTTTTTTCATATTTATGTGTTTTAAGTATCTGCAGAAATGGATATTTTACTAAAGTATCACAATTGATTAAAAAAAAATCTTTTTTTAGTCTACCTATCTTTTTTAGACCACCTGCAGTCCCCAGGGGTTTACTTTCTCTAATTAAATTAATTTTAATTTTTTTTTCTTTAGCAAATTCATTAAAAAATGCCTCTAATAATTTTGCTTTATAATGAACAGTTATTACAAATTGATTTATTCCCTCAAATAAAAAATTTTGCATTACTCGTTCAATTATTGGGATGTTATTTATAGGTATTAGAGGTTTAGGTAGAATATGCGTAATAGGTTCAAGTCTTGTTCCATAACCACCAGCCATTATCACAGCTGAAACATCTTTTCTATAAATAGTTTTTTTATTTGATCTCTTCAAAAAATCGTGTGAAAAAATAATATCAATTACCTGCTTTTTAGCATTTATGATTGGTAGAATTTCATTTTTTTTTTTTATGAAAATTTCTTTTGCTCTATCATAAGAAAAATTTTCATGGGTTAAGAAAATTGGCTTTTTATTATAAATTTTTTTTACGTCCTCTTTTCGTATATCGATTTTTTTTAATAAATTTTTTCTGATATCTCCGGTACTTAATGTTCCAAGTAATTTTTTTTTATCACATACTAATAAACATCTTTCACCTAATTTATTCATTAAATTAATAGCATATTTAATTTTTAAATTTTCGCTTATTATAAATTTATTCATCTTTTTCAAATATGAGTTTAAATCCTTCAGCATATTTATAACCACATTCAGATCCTCTTAAAATTGCCAAACTTTTTACAGATTTAGCACTCCTTGGAAATGGATGAGATTTTATTTCTGATTTATAAATTTTTAAAATTTTTATTTTTGAATTAATAGATTTTGAGATATTAAAATAATAATTAGGTTTAAATGATTTTTTTGTTAATAGGTTAAAGTTGGTTTCTGATAAAGTTTCATATAGAAAAATTTTTCTAATGTTTTGATTTCTAAATATTTTGCAGCAAGCTATTGAAGCTTTAGCAACAATATTATGATCGGAATGAGCGTCTTCTGGATTTGGGATAAAAACAGTATCAGGGTTTAGTGTATTAAAAATTTTTTTAATTTTTTTTATTAATCTATCCATTGGAACCTGATCAAGCTGATTGGCCGAAAGAGATAAATTAATACTTTTTTCGAAATTGTATAATTTTTTAATCTTTTCAACTTCTATCTGTCTTATTTTTATCTGTTTTTTTGAATAACCAAATTCTTCTTTCATATCTGTTATATTCAACCAAAATAATTTTTTATTTTTCAATTTCAACAAAGTACCACCAACACCAAGTGTCTCATCATCTGGATGAGGTGAAATTACTAAAATTTTTTTCATTATAAATTTATATGACCAATTATTTTTTCTAAATTAATAACTCTATTTAAAACATTATAGTTACAGTCCTGTTTTACTTTTTTTTCAAGTTTTTTCTTGTCAATAATTTCAAAAATACTTGAGTCTTTACTCAAATAATTTTCAAGATCTTCTATGATGTTAAAATCATTTGAAAGATTCCACAGATTTTTTCTAGATTTGTTTTTATCTTTAATATTTTTTTTAAATAGCTTGTATATTCCTTTATTATTAAATGATAATGAAATTAATTTTTTATAAATACTCATTTTATTTCTTTCAATCAATGAAAAATGTTGTTGAGGAACATTAACGCTGATTAAATTTTTAAAACGATAAAAATTTGTTAAATCAACCGTTGTTAAAGGAATTCCTCTGGTTGAATTAATTTTTGCTAAATCTGGGTCAAGATTTTTAAGAATTTGTCTTTGAATTTTAAATTTCTTTTTTTGCTGGTATGAAGTCTGGTACATGAAAGTTGCAAAATTAAACTCTCCATAAGGTGTATAAAAAGGTGTAAAACTACTTGCTAAACTTAAGTATCTACAAAAATGTGTTCTGTAGAATGCGAAATAATCAATATAAGATGAAATATCCTCTGCTTTCTCATATTTAATGTCTTTTAAATTTTCTTGGTAAAAGTTTGTTATATTTGCGTAATAATCTTTATTTGTTATAAGACTATCATTCATAATATCCACCTGCTCAACAAACATTGGTAGAAATTTTGATAAATCTAATTTATTATTTGATTTAAAATAATCATAATACGATAATCTTAGTAGTTCCGTTCCACTCATACCCGATATATGAATTTCTGAACCATCATTTAAAGAGTTATAAAAATAGGCAGTTCGTCTATTGTAGGTTTGCTTATTACTGTGTAGAAGAGTTATCTCGTCAATAAGATCTGGATCTAAATTGTAATCTTTATCAGTAGTTACATTGAGATCTAAATTATATAAATCAGTTATTTGTTTGATAATGTTATATTCGCTATATTTTCCATTATTCGAAAAATCATCATATTCTGTAATTACTTGGGTGCCAACTTTAAATTTTAAACCTAATTTATTTAAAAGACCGACAATAAGTCTTGTATCTACTCCACCCGTAATATCTGACCTTACATTTAAATTTGAAAGTTTTTGAATATTTTGCTTTAATAGTTCTGTTCCCATTTCAACAATTTGATCAAAATTATCATATTTTCCAAACTCGATGTGATTTTTTATATTAAAATATTTTTTTTTATCTAAATTATTATCTTTTAAATTATATATTGTTCCTGCTTCTGCATATTTGATCTCATTAGTAATATTTTCGTTGCAGCATGCATAAGTAATATACCTATAATTTTCTGACAAGTATTGAGAAATACCAATATTATTTAATGTTGATTTATTATTCTTAGCAAGCAGAAGAAAAGAATTAGAGACAGCGATAGTATTATTTTTGTTATAAATATAAATTGGAAAATAACCAAGCTTATCAGTACATAAAAACAAATTATTTTTAAAGTTTACTATCAGTGCAAATTGACCACTTATATCCTGGCTCAATAAAATATCCTCTATCTTTTTTCCATCTTCTAGTTCCTTTAAAATTAATTTATTTGCATCTAAATTGAATTTATTCTTATAAAATATTGAACCTAAATTAGTTACAAAATTTTCACCTTTAGAAAAAAATGAGTTGTTGTTCATAGAAGAGAAGGTTAAAATTGTATTATTTTTTTTTTTTATTAAACTTTTATTCAAATATTTGTTTAAAATTTTAAAATTTAAACTATCTGAGTAATTGTTAGTTATATAAATTGATTGCATTGAAAATTGTTAATATATAATTTTTTTATTTAATAAACGACTGTCAATATCAACTTTTTCTAAAATTTTAGCAATCTTTTTTGCAGTGTTACCTTTCCCGTATGGATTGCTGATAGACTTAATTTTTCTCATATAGTTAAAATTGAATAATGATTTATTTATAGCTGACATAATCTTTTTGTAATCGTGATCAACAAATAGAATATTGCCTGCATTTTCTCTGTCTTTTTGTCTTAAGCCAATATTTACGACTGGCATTTTTAAAGTAGGAGACTCTAAAACGCCCATACTAGAATTACCAATTAGTAATGAAGCGTTTTTCATCAGGTTTACAAATAATTGCTCCTCTAAATTTTCAAAATAAAATATATTTTTATTTTTTTTAAAATTAAATTTTTTATATACCTCATACATAGCATTAGAACCAGGATCTGAGTTAGATTTGATAATAATAGTAGGAATCTCAATCTTATCTACGGCCTTTAAAGTTTCTTTAAAATGCTTTCTACTACTATTTACCCAATTACTAACTGGATGTTGTATGAGTACAATAAATCTTTTATCTGAAAAGGTAAGTTTCAAATCTTTTTTTATTTGCCAAAAAGGAATTCTTCTTGTTTTTTTATATCTATCTACAGCAACATGTCCTGTATTATACACTCTCCATTTTTCCTCTCCTAATTTTAAAATTCTTTCAGCATTTTTTTTTGTAAAACAAAAAAATAAATTTGATAATTTACTAACACTGTGTCTTATGACACCATCGATATTTACTCTTGTTCGATCTCCTGCTCCTAAATGGGCAACAGGAATGTTTAAGTATGCTCCAGCAAGTGCAGCTGCAATAGATTCTTCTCTATCATAAGGAGAAACGATTAAATCTACTTTATTTTTTTTCAAAAAATCTACCAGCCCATCAAATAATAAGGAAGCACTTTTAGCACGGGAATAGTGATTATCTCCAATTCTAATATTGTTTATTACTTTCTTTACATTGTATTTGTCTTTTTTTATTTCATTAAAAGTATACCCAAATTTTTTTTTTAAATGTACACCAGTTATTATTAGTACCTCCTTTAATTTTTTGGATTTATAAACTTCTTCAATTATTGGCCTTTGAATGAAATAATCACTTCTTATTCCGGTAACAAAAAGAATTTTTCTCATTATAAAAGATTTTCTAAATTATAACCCTCTTTAAACAAATAATCTATTATTGATAACTTTAATTTATTTTTATTATTTACATAACTTATAATTATTTGATTTTCTTGAAATTCTGGAACTTTCAAATAGTTTTTTGATCCTTCACCAGTAATATATTCAGATGCTTTGAATTTTTTACATATTTCCAAAATCAAATCAGACTTTTGTGAATTATAGTCAAGTTTTGAACTTAGATGTATTTTACATTTTAAATTAAATTTTTTAATTAAATGTTTAAGAATAAAGATATTTAGTTCTGCAAGATATTCAAATTTATATTTTAATATTTTTTTAAAATCTTCGTAAATAATATCAAAATACTCCCTTTTTTTATAAGAATGATATAAAGACTTTAGATGACTCTGTATCCAATCTGTTGAATAGTCAATTTTAATTTCATTAATTTTTGATTTAAATTTATTTTTTTTTACTGGAACAGTTAAATAAATTTCATTGTTATTATTTATAATTAGATTTCTATTCTGAAAACTTCTTCGTGAAAATTGAACATCATCCAGAATTACTAGAATATCACACTTTTTTAACCTAAGAAAAAAATTTACCCATGGAATATATTCGGGTTGATGAATTAATACTTTATTCAAAGTTTAAATTTCTTTTAATGATTTTATTAATGATTTAACAATAAACTTTGCATCTTTGACATTAATGAGAGGATGCAAAGGTAAATGAAAATGTTTTGACATCAAATTTTCAGTTTTCTCTAAAAATCCTTTTTTAATTTTATATTTCTTTATAAAAAAAGGTTGAAGATGTAGAGGGGGATCGTAAGCCCAATTAATAAAAATATTATAGTTTTTAATTAAATATTTTTGTAATTTAATTCTAGAAA
This sequence comes from Pelagibacteraceae bacterium AG-430-E20, assembly GCA_003209915.1. Taxonomy (GTDB): domain Bacteria; phylum Pseudomonadota; class Alphaproteobacteria; order Pelagibacterales; family Pelagibacteraceae; genus Pelagibacter. The sequence continues at coordinate 9,530 of QCOF01000009.1, forward strand.
TTTTTTGATTTTTTATAATCGAAACATGCTTCCAAATAGAATATTTAGAATTTTTATTTTTTTTTAAAGTTTTTACATATTGATTATTCAATAAAGCTCTATCATAAATATCTACTATTTTATTTCTATGTTTTATGAACTTTTTTAAATTTGATAATTGGCTTAATCCTAATATTGCACTAATTTCTGGAACTCTGCAATTTCGTCCCTCATGGACGTATAATTCTTTTTTTTTTCTCCAATCTCTTCCCCTTTCTCTCATTGATAGAGCAAAATCATAGAGATACCTGTCATTTGTTGTGAGCATTCCTCCTTCTCCAGTTGTTATAGTTTTAGTAGAGAAAAAAGAATAACAGCCACTGTAACCCACGGATCCCAATTTTAGATTGTGTACTGATCCACCAATAGAGTGAGCACAGTCTTCGATTAATTTAATGTTCTTTTTCACACAATATGATTTAATTTGTTTTAAATCTTCTGGGCTATATCCACCAAAATATACTAAAATTACTGCCTTGGTATTTTTTGTGGTTTTGCTTTTTATTTCATCTAAATTAATACAAAAATTATTTTCATCTACCTCAGCAAATATAACTTTAGCATTAACATTTGTTACGCATGTCCCGTCTGCTATAAATGATTGTACAGGTACAATTACCTCATCATTTTTTTTTAATTTTAAAGATTGTATAGAAATTTCTAATGCGCTTGTACATGTATTTAAAAAAACTGCGTATTTGCTACCAACAAAATTTGCAAATTTTTTCTCAAATTCCTTGGTATATGGTCCTGTGCTTAATTTTCCTTTTAAAATACTTTTGATCTTAGACTGAATAAATTTTATATCTAAATCAGAAAAATAAGGTGATGCTACAGTAAATTTTTTTTTAAACTTCTCCATATTTGGTAATAAGTTGTTTTAAAATATTATGAAATTTGGTTGGTTTATATCCTAACTTTTTTTTTGTTTCAATTAGTGACATATAAAAATCATAATCAAAATTACTATTTTTTTTATTCAAAAGTAAAATTTTCGATTTTGATACAAAAGATTTCTTAATTTCACTACAAATAACTAGGTTATTCTTTGGATTACCACCTCCAACATTAAAAATTTCATTTAGTTTTACCGTTTTAAAGCTACAAGCACTAAATAAAACTTTAATTGCATCATTAATGTAAATCTGGTCTCTAACTTGTTTGCCTCTTGAGAATAATTCAATATCTTTGTTTAGTTTAATCTGTTTAATTGCAAAATCTATAAATCCAGGTAAATTTTGCCCATAACCATATAAACCATCAAATCGTAAGATAATATTTTTTATTTTGTATTTATTTGAATAAAATTGAGAAATTTTTTCAGCTAACAATTTTGATAAACCATAAAAATTTGATGGGGTTAATTCTTGCTTTTTATAAACAGGTAATTTTTTTGGCTTACCATAAACACTAAAGCTTGAACAATTTATAAATTTTTTTATTTTATTTTCTTTAGTAAATTTCAAAATATTTTTGATACCATCAACATTCACTTTTATAAAATCTTCTAAATTTTGTTTAGGCCCAATTGGTTGTTTTGCTGCTGTATGCACAACTAATGATATATTTTCTGAACAAATATTTTGCTTTATTTTTTTTGTAATATCAACTTTAATAAATTTTACATTTTTAATATTAAATAAATCTTTATTTTCATAAATATCAAAATTATAAATTATATTAAATTTTTTATAAAATTTCTTGATAAAATTTGATCCTAAGAACCCTGACCCACCTGTAATTACAATATTCTTTTTCATTAAAAATCTTCATTTTTAATTAACTGATCGAACTTTAAATTTCTCTTAGATTTTTTTCCTAAAATTTTAAAATAATTAGATGGTCTAATTCCACTGCCAGGTCTTTTTATTGAAATATTTTCAACGCTAAATTTAGTCCCTTTAGGTATATTGACTCTGGCAACCAACGACTTCATTGAAGTAATTCTTCCTTTTAGTTCAGATTTTGCCGGTTTTTTAATATTAACTCCAAATGACTTTTCAACATCTCTAATATTAGAAATCATTTGTTTAAATTCTGATGGTTCTATAGAGCTTGAATGGTCAGGTCCTTTCATTTTTTTACTTAATGTAATATGTTTTTCAATTATTGTAGCTCCACAACAAATTGCTGCTATAGGACCATGAATTCCATCGGTATGATCTGAAAAGCCCACCTTACACTTAAATTTATTTTTTAATTTTTTTATGACATTTAAATTCAAATCTTTAAAATCAGTCGGATAATTGCTCACACAATGCAATATTGAAATATCTTTATTTCCATATTTTTTAATTATCTTAACTGCTTCTTCGACTTCTTTTAAATAAGCCCTTCCGGTTGATACAACCATTGGTTTTTTAAAGCTTGAAATATATTTAAGTAAAGGCAAATTAGTAATATCTGAAGAAGCCGTTTTAAAAATTGGAATGCCTATACTGTTTAATTCTTTTGCACTGGAAAAATCGAATGCTGTTGAAATTATTTTAATATTTAATTTTTTAGCAAATTCCTTAAGTTGTTTAAAATCGGTTATTTTTAACTCATACTTTTTTAGCATCTGATACATAGTTTCCTTGTTACTAGTGTTTTTGTATTGATAAGTTGATTTTTTTGCATATTGAGTACAAAGCTCATCTGTAACATAACTTTGAAATTTAACGTAATCTGCACCAGCAAACTTTGCTGCCTTGATTAATTTTTTTGCAATAGCCATAGAGCCATTATGATTAACTCCAGCCTCAGCAATTATTAGAGTTTTTTTCATTAAATTAAATGTAATACATTCGAATTTTTCCGTCGAATTTTACAAAATCTATCCATTGTTTAATATGATTAATTTTATAGAATTTTTCACCAATCTTTTTTTGTTTTATTAGAATTGATTTTTTAACTTTATATATTTTGTCATCTAATTTTAATCTAGCGTATGGCCCAGGTGGAACCAAGGCACGAATAAAATTCTGTATTTCTATATTTTTTTTTGAAAAATCGATTATTTCATCACCATTTTTTCTTTTTTTATAATATTCACCTTTGCCAGAAATTTTTTTAAATTTATATTTATTTTTTTGTTTAATAAACAACTTAATACCAGCTAACAATACATTTTGACACTCCTTATTTGCAATATTTAATAAGTCTTTATAAGTGTGGCTATCTTTAATTATAAATTTTTTTTTTAAAATCAATTTACCCATATCTATTTTTTTATCAATTATGTGGATTGTGATCGAGAATGATTTTTCTCCATTAATTAATACCCAATTTAAAACATTCCTGCCTCTATATTTGGGTAGATCACCTGCATGACAATTTAAAATTTTATTTTTAAAAATATTTAGGATTTTATTTTTAAATATTTGATCGTAAGAAAGGGATACTAAAAAATCACATTTAAAACTTGTAATTTTTTTAATGTTTTTATTACTATTAATGTTTTTAAAAGCGAAAAAAGTAATTTTATTTTTATTTGCGAAAAATTTGATTTTTTTATCAACTTTTTTTCTGCAACAAATAAAGCTTATCTCAAAATTGTTATGATTCTTTATTTTTTTTAAAAAATTTAGTGCCCATTGCCCATCACCAAAAAAACCTATTTTATGAACTTTAATTGACATCAATACCACTAGGCAAATTAATAATTTTCTCTTCTAGTTTTCGAGAATTTTTTAGATCCATTTTAGGAAAATTTTTATATGGTTTCAGAGTATGAATCAGCTTCCAAACTGGCCTGACCTGTATATTTTTTTTTTTTAAATATTGAATTATATGATCTCTTTTATGTTCATTTTCTTTTCCAAGTAATAAGGTTTGAAGCCAATAGTTTGAAAAATAGTTTTTTTTCTCCGCTAATAATTTTATAAATTCTAAATCTTGGAATACTTTTTCATATTTTCTAAAAAGTTTTCTTTTGAACTTGATAAGAAAATTTAGCTTTTTTAATTGAGATATTCCAATTGAGGCATTCAAACTAGGCATTGCATAATTGTATCCGATAATATCATGTTCGTTTTTCCATTTTCCACTTTTTCCAACATTGATTAATTTCAAACATTTTTTATAAATTTTTTTATCGTTAGTTAAAATAGCACCACCACCTCCAGTTGTGATAATTTTGTTACCATTGAAGCTTAAAATACCTATTTTACCAAAAGTGCCTACTTGTTGATTATTTATTTTTGAACCTAATGCTTCTGCTGCGTCTTCAATTACATTTAAATTATATTTTTTTGATAATTGATTTATTTTGTTCATTTGAACACAGTGGCCAAACATATGTACAACAATAATGCCTCTAATAAATTTTCCAGTTTTAATATTTAAGCATTTACCAGATACAATTTTTGTATTTTTTTTTAAATAATTCTCTAATTTTTCTATATCTATAAGTGGATAATTTTTCTCTGTATCCACAAAATGAGGGATACATCCAATATAACATATTGAATTCACTGATGCCACAAACGTAAGACTAGGTACTAATATCTCATCATTTTTTTTAAAATTAAAGGCCAATAGTGCTGCGTGCAGTGCTGAAGTGCCTGAGTTTGTTGCAATAACATATTTACAACTAATTTTTTTTTTTAAATTAGCTTCAAATCTTTTAGTTAAAATACCGGTTGTTGAAACATACGAACTATTAATTGATTTATTTAATAATTTAATTTCCTCATTGTTAAAAAAAGGCTTATGAAGAAGTAATTTTTTTTTTGAAACTTTTCTAATTTTATTTTCAACTATTTTTTGAATATTCATAAATTTTTTTTTTATTCCAAATTACTATATCTAAACAACGCCTATAGAGATTTTTTTTAATTTTTATCTTAAATAAAGATTTAATTTTTCTCAATGACGGGAGCCTTTTTTTGGGTGAATTATCAACAAATTCACCTTTAACAATTTTAATATCTGGTCTATTGGTAAGTTTTTTTATCATTTTAGCTAGTTCGATAATTTTTATAAGATTTTTATCATTTCCTATATTGAAGGCTTGATTAGAAATTTTGGAAAATGTCAATTTAAGCATTTGAACTACTGCTTCATCAATATAGCAAAATGATCTGGAATGATTATAATTATTTATTTCTATTGATGAATTTTTTTTTGAAGTAAGAAATTTATGAGTTAATTCTGGAATAACATGTGACTTTCCCATTCTTTCTCCAAAAATATTATTTGGTCTAAATATCAGAAATTTTAGATTTGTATTATATAACATTGCTTCTCCAATGATCTTGGATAACATATATGTAGACCTTGCTTGAGATATATCTGGTAAGACGATTTCATCTTCCTCTTGAGTTGGAAAATTAATTTTATTTTTGTGCACATTACCTAAATGCACCTCTGATGTTGAGGTAAATAAAAATTTTTTAAGTTTTGACTGATTTAAAGCTATCTTAATACTATTTGTTTGAATATTTAAATTTTTCTCAATTACTTCAAAAGGACTTGATAAAACATTTTTAACTCCAACTATTGCAGCGAATTGAAAAATATATGAGTAATCTTTAGCGAAAAAATTTACATCAATATTTTTTGATAAATCTTTTTTATAAAATTTAACATTCCTATATTTAATTAATCTTGATAAATCACTATCTAATTTTCCTCTTGATAAATTATCTACGATTTCCAATCTAAACTTTTTGCTAAGTTGTTTTGTTAAATGATATCCTATGAAACCAGCTCCTCCAATTACAAGTATTTTTTTTTTAAGCATTTAAGTTGATAAATTTCAGTTTCTTTTTATTAATTAAGTCAATATTTTTTTTATTTAGACAATTATCTGTATCAATTATATGAATTTTTTTCTTATTATTACGAAAGTTAGAAAAATTTATCTTATTTGCTAATTTATTTTTCACAATAAAAATGATTAAGTCATATTTATCGTAGTCAAATTTTAAATTAAGCTTAGCTTTAATATTTTGTGGCAGTTTATCAATTAAAGGATCATAAACATCTATGTTAAAATTATTTTTTTCTAATTTCTCTATTAATGCTTTGCTGGGTGAAAACCTAATATCTCCAACATCTTCTTTATAAGTAATCCCAAAGACAGCAATTTTAAGTTTTTTTTTGTTTTTAAATATATCTTTGACTATTTTATAAGTAAAATTTGGCATATTTCTATTAATTCTCATTGAAGTTCTAGAAATTTCAAATTTATTATTTTTGTTTTTAAAAAATTCTCTGTTTGAGAAATAAGCAAACAAAGGATCTTTTGTTAAACAATATCCACCTACTCCAAGACCAGGTCTCATAATATTATTATGAGTTTTTCTCAATTTAATAACATTTAATATTTTGCTTATCGAAAGTTTATTTTCAAGAGAGAAATGTGTCCATTCTTGTATAAAAGCTATATTTACAGCTCTGTAAGAATTTTCGAGTATCTTTGCAGACTCACTTTCTATAAATTTGTCTAACTTTATTAACGAAAATTTTTTTAAATCTATAACATCTCTATATAAAAATTTAAATTTTTTTTCGGCTTCCTTATTTGAAGAAGAATATATTCTAAAACTTTTTTTTATTGATTTAATATAGTTTTTTCCAGGAGTAACTCTTTCATAAGAATGAATAATATTGGGTGCGGTTTTTATTTGCCTAATTTTAAAGTTTTTTAAAATTATTGGCATAATTATAGTATCACAGGTTCCTGGTGGGACAGTTGTTTCTAAAATTATTGTTGCATCCTTTTTAATTGAAGCTCCAATTATGTTTGTAATTTTTATTAAATTTGAAAAGTTAATTTTAGGCTTATTTTCATTTCCTTTTAAATCTAAATTTACAGCAATGACAACATAATCAGCAGTTTTTAAATCTTCATAATTAGATTTGATTGAAAGACTATTTAGTTTTTTTGCTTTTTTTAAATAACTTTGAATTTTTGAATCATTAGTTTTTGTTATAAATTTACCTGAATTTAATTTATTAATTTTTTCCTGACCCATTTTGTCATTTTTTTCTATTCCAATTACGTCATATTTAGACGTTTTATTTTCCATAATATTTGCAAAAATGATTGCAGAAACAGAACCAACATATCCCATACCAACAACACAAATTTTTTTTTTTAATTTTTTTTTTTTCATTTTGAAATTGATTACATTGCTATTTGTGTTATAAAATTTGGAAAAGCATTTTTTTTAAAAACAAAATAATTGATTATCTGATTATTTTCTGTACAAAAGGAATATAAGGTATTTTTGTTTTCTCTAGATAATAATTTTTGGTCTTTCAATTTCTTTTCAATAGTATTCTTAATCGAATATTTGGTCATTTTATGATGATCAATGTTTTTATCTAATGAATAAATTTTTTCATTGAATATTTTTTGATCAATTTTTTTTTTATTTTGAATTTGATAGACTGATAAAAAATTTATACAGTCAAAATATGCTAAAGTTGTAAGGGATAAATTTTTTTCTTTATTTTGAATTTTTTTTTTTAAATTAATTAAATTTAAAAGTTTTCTATCAACATTTTTAGATATTTGATTAACAAAAGCCAATGTCATTTTTTCGTTTTCTAACATAAATAAATCTCTCGCTCTTTGATATTCATTATTTGCATGATAATTTAAGAAAATGATTGAAAACAGTAATGATATTAAAATAATTTTATGTTTCATATAAAAAATCTTTTCTTGCAAGAATGGAGATAAATATCCAATAAATAATAGTAACCTCAACTCTATTTCTAAACAAATAATCATCCAATAAAGGTAAAAGTAGTAAAAAGATTATTATATGGCGTTGAAATAGGTGTTCAAAATTTAAATCTTTTATTAAATTTTGAAAAATAAAAATAAATAAAATAGAAATTAATATACCTTGTCCAAAAATTAAATTTAAATATGAATTATGAGTATATACTTTTTTTGAAGTTTGATATTTAGATAAATTATGATTTCCAAAAAGTAGGTCAATTTTATTTTGCAGAAGTTTTTCTTTGATAATCCTTTGCATTTCTAATCTTTCTATAAGAGATTTAAAATCAAAATAGTAACTATTTTTATTATTAAAACATATTTTTAAATATTTACACTCAAAGTTATTAAATTTGTTAGGGCGGTATTCTTCTGAAAAATGACTCTTAATCAATAAACTTTTATCAAAATCAAACGTATCTAAATCTTTTTTACTAAGTATTGTTTTATATACATTAGACTCTGAATAAAACTTTTCATATGGGATAATTATAAATGAAAAACTAAATAAAAATAAAATTAAGAATATAAATTTAAATAAATACATATTTAACTTTATTAGAGTATCGAAGTAATAAAGTAATAATAAAATATTAAATAAAATAAAAATAATTTTAATATATAAATTTTGTGAAATAAGAATAAAGAAAACCGTCAAAAAAATATAGTAATAATATTTATTTTTTTTTGTGTTCAAATAACCAATTAAATTTAAAATAAAATAAATGAAAATAATCCAATTTAAACCATTAGATAAACTTACATAAGGATAAATTTTATTATAATAAATATACTCTTGGTAAAAATTTGGAATATTAAAATGGTAAAGTATAGAATTATAATAATCAGAATTCATTATAAAATACACTGGTACAACAATTAAAAGGAAAATATTTAATATATCTATATTTTTATCTAGATCTCTAAAATTTATTTTTCCAATATATTTGCTACAATATATTATTAAAATTATTGAATTAAAAATTAATATATCTTTTGTATAAGCAATAAGTTTAAAATCATGAAAATACTTAATAAATAATAAAAAATTTAAGATCGTGAAATATAATAAAGTTTTAAGCGATAATTTAAATTTTTTAAAAAAAATTATTATTAAAAATATCATAATAATACTCAATGACACAAAATAAATAAAATCTAAAATCTTATAAATTTTAATTCCAAACAGAATATTTGGACCAAAACTAAAAAAACTAGAAAATAGTAAAGCATTAAAAACTATAAATACAAATTTAATTAACGTATCTTTTTTTACTTGCATTTATTTAAATAGAGTGTTGCTTTAAACTTATTATCGACTCTCCTTGATAAAAAATTTCGTTTTTCAATGAAAAAAAGTTTTTGTTTAATTTTTGTTAAACATTTTTTTTTAAATTCTAATAGACTTTTATCTTTTTCCTGATTCAAGACTACATATTCTGGTTTGTACTTCAAAGAATTTTCAATAGGTTTAAGAAAAAACCTCTCTCTAGAGACAAAATTATTCTGATATAATGCGTGAGATCTAACAATGTTTGATACAACTGTTGCATTTTTTGGAATATTGTTATTAATCCACCTGGTTATATTGTAATTATATGCATTTTTAGTCATTACAAGTTTATAATATGAAGGACTTATAGAGCCAATTGTTAAAGTAAATATCGATAAGAGTGAAAAGAAAAAAATAATAACACTTTGTACTAATAAAATATATTTAAAATATTTAAATAAAATATTGTTATTTAATTTATTGAAATATTTAGCAACTAAAATTATTAACACTAAATAAACTTCTAAAAAATATCTTGGTTGATAGTTAGGCAAGTATAAGATGATAAATGCAACAATTAAAACAAACCAGAATTCTTTTGTTTTGTATGCCTTGGCCATAAAGGCTATTATAAAAAAAATGTTAAAACCAATGCTTAAGAAAATACTCATATTTGAAATCTTTTGTGGAATAGATAAAAATAATGGAAAAAAGATTGTTTGAAAAATTCCAAGATTTTTAAATGATGCTTTGTCTCTAGCTAATCCCTCACTAAAATTTATAAATTCTATATCACCGATACCTAAAATTGTAGCCATAAGTGGTGGATACAAATCTGAATATGATAAATAATTTTTTAAAAATATTGGTAAAGTAAATAATAAAGCGATTAAACTACATAAAAATAATTTACCTAAAGAATTTTTATTTAAAAAAATCAGATATAAATAAATTACAACCATAGAAAACATAAATGAAATCTTACTTAAAAAAACATAAATAAGAAAAATAGTTATAATTAAAAATTTTAAATAAATATTTCGAAAATTTATATCTAATAAAATAAATGATGTAAAAATTACTGCTGCTGGAAATAATTGAGGTTTCTGAGAAGTAATAAACCAAATCAATAATGGCGTTGAAAATAAAAAAAGAAAAATTTGATTATTTATTTTAAACTTATCTTTTAAAAATTTAAAATTATTATAAATAATCAATAAACCAAAAAAATTAATCATTTGTCCAATATTTTTTGATCCTATTAATAAACCAAAATAATTTACATAATCCCCTATTCCTATTAGCCAAGAGTGAAACCAATCATATCTAGGAAAATTACCGTTTCTTAATATTTCTAATGGGTATCCCAAGTGATAATCAAGACTATCAGCGTCAGTGGGCGGTGAAAGAGATAATAAAAAATATATTATTAAAAAAATTGTAAAAAAATTAAATTTTAAATTAAATAATTTTTTTTCAAATGAATATAATAAACATATAATTAATATAAATAATATTAAATACCTAACAATATATATTTTATTGTATAAAATGGAGTAAAAAAAAGAAAGATATGAAATAAAAATAATAATAATTATTATTACAAGATTTTTATTAATAATCTTATTCTCTGTTAATAAAAAATTTTTTTTGCATATTTTTTCTGAAAACATGTAAATTGAAAAGAAAAACAAAATAGATACTAGAGTGTCTAACGGCTGTGAAAATGTGATATTTTCTAGAGTTAAATAATTTGTAAAGTTATCCATAGTCTATAATTTTTTTTTAATAATTTCTAAAATTTGTAATTGTCCAGAATAAGATAAATGATTATTTTTTATATAAAATGACTTGAAATTTTTGTGATTAATATTTTTGGATAAGTCAATTAAAAGTGAATTATCGGACAATATTTTTTTAACAGAATAAGTATCAAAAAATACAGACTTAAAATTGCCAGAATAATTGCTCCTGGATGGTATATAGACAGTAATAAATTTTTGATTTTTATTTTTATTACTCTTAAAAAGACCAATTATTTGATCAAAATAATCATAAAAACTTACATCTGCTTGGTAAGAAAGAACATCATAATTATCAATAATTAAATGCCTCTTATGTAAAATTCTAATAATTTCATCTATAGAATTTTTTCTTATAAAATTTAATTTAAGGAAGCTTGCAAATGTGTATTTTTTTGTATTTTCTGTAAGATTACTATTATTATAATGCGATATAAAGCTGTCTACTTCATCTTGTCTCAAAAATAAATTTTGAGTGTATTTGTCGTTAAACAGATATTTAACCAGCTGTTTACTTTCCATTTCTTGCAATAAGTCGTGTAAATGCTGCTCATATAAAAATAATATTAGTTTTTTTGAATTATATTTTTTTGCATGTTCTATATAATTTGCATAACTTGATAAAATACTTGTTCCAAGTGTATTAAAAGAGAGCACAGAAAAATTATCCTTTCTGAATATTTCACTAAAATTATATTGTTTAATGCCACATTCTGAATGTGCCAATGTTGGTCCAAGAAGAATAATATCAAAATTTTTTTTATCATAGTCATTGTTGGAATTTATATAACCAAATTTATCAGTGATAAAATAATTTTTCTCTTCACAATAAGGATATAAATATTTTTGATTTGACTTAAGTCCTAAAGGAAAAGGTTGGCTATCATCATTATGATAAAATACAGACTCTTCAGCGGTGTAATAATTATTTTTTTTTGGGTAATCTTGATAATAAAAAATTAATTCTATCGAATAAGCAAAAAATATTGAGATAAATAAAATATAATGCAAATTCTGTTTGAAATAATTATTTTTTGTAATTAATAAATATGAAATTAAAAGAAATAATGTTGTTATCATATAAACAAACTGCTTAGAATAAATAATTAATTTTGCATCTACAAAAAAATTATAAATATATTTTGATAGAATACTTAAAAATAAAATGATTATAAATAAGTGAATTAATCGATTAACTTTTTTCATTTTTAATAATAGAAATAATTTTTGCAATCGATATTTTTTTTTTAAATAATGAATTATAATTGATTTTTAAATTTTTATTTATTGTTTTTGAATTTATCTTTATTTTGTCAAATATTTTCTTTAGCTTTTGTTCGTTATTACAAAATAAAGTTAAATTATTTTTTGCATAATCTGAGTTTTTAATCTTATTTGTTTCAATATATTCAACTGGACATAGTCCTAGATTAACCATATCAAGGCAAACAGAACTATAAAATGAAATATTAAATAAACTATGTTTAGCTAAATAAATGGTATTTTCCTCTGAAAATAGAAATTTTTTTTTGAAATCAAATTTTTTAATTAGCGTTTTAATTCGATTTTTAATTACACCTGTGTTTTCTTTTGGATGAAATTTATAAACAATATTTAGGTGATTATTTTTTGCTAATTTTATAATATTGCCAATAGATTTAATTTTTATGTGATTTTTAAAGTAATTTTGATTACTTGGCCTTGAAATTATCAATATGTATTTATTAATTTTTTTTGGTTTAATATGACTTAAGCTTTTAACTAACCAACCTTTTGTATGTTTTGGAATTCCTATAATACAATGGTCAAAATCAAGCTTTTTAAGATTTTCCTTATAAAAAATATGTTCTGAATTTGAATAAGGAAAGAAAAATATTTTTTTTTGAAAATTGTTAAGCAAGTATTTTCTTTTTTTTTTAATATATTTTGTTTCTAGTTTTGTAATAAACGACTTATTTCTTGTTTTTTTTCTATCAAATATATTAATACCATGTCTTAGAATAAATACTTTTCTAATTTTTTTAATATCTACAATACTATTTAGGTGCTCTATTTGATTTATATCCATAATAAAATATTTATGTTTTAAGACTTCTATTTTGACAATATTTAATTTAACTAATGTGGAAATTATTTTTAAATATATTTGTTTGTATATATTTCTTCTAAAACTAAAATATTTAACAAGATTATATACTTTGATTATATTTTTTTTTGTTATTCGATAAATTTTCGAATCAATTTTAATATAATAACAATTTACTATTTTAAAAAAAATGTTGTGATAATAATTATTAATATCAAACTGACTTAAAATATTTAGATCATCTAAAAATATATCAATATTATTATTTTTAAAATTGCTAAGGATAGGTAAGTAATTATCCCAATTCACAGCTCCTGGTTTCAGATATACCAAGTAGTTTTCTTTCATTTAGATAATTTATTTTGAGTTCTGAAGTAATAGACTGTCTACTGAGTAAGCTATGAATTTAAACCCTTTTTTTATTTTTTCTTTCATCTCATTTTGATTTGGTGAAACCTGATGAATTCCTACTTTTTTTTTATTTTTTTTTGTTATTCTAAATATTTTATTAATTAATTTTTGGAATTTATTTGAGGAAAATTTTCCAGTTATTCCATATGATGCGGACAAATCATAAGGACCCAAAAAAATTAAATCAATATCTTTAACTTTAAGTATAGAATCTAAATTATCTACACCATTTCTTGTTTCTATCATTGGTATTATAATTGGACTTATATTATCATTGGTCATTTTTTTAAAGTTTTTACCAAATAAATTTGACCTGGAAAATCCAACACCTCTTTCGCCATAAGGTGGGTATTTAGTACTTTTAATTATATGTTCTAATTCATTTTGACTTTCAACTTTTGGTATAATGATTCCTTGCGCACCAAAATCTAGTATTTGAGCTAAATCACTACACTCTGCATTTTTCATTCGTACAAAAGGAACTTTTTCATTCAGTTCTATAGCTCTAAATATATTAGGTAACTCACTTAAATCAAAGCTTCCATGCTCTAAATCCAATACCACCCAATCAAAATAATCTCCAGACAGGATCTCAGCTATATCAGCACTAGGAATTTGCATCCATGTTCCCACAGACAAATTATTGTTTTTAATTTTTTTTTTTAGTTTTTTTAAAATTAAATTTTTTTTAAGCATCAAACGAATTTATTTATAGTAATTTTTCTTAAATTTAAAGTTATCTATACTAAATAAGACTAAACCTATAATATCTATTAATAGCATTTTGTAGAAATTTTTTTTTTCCGACTTTAAGAAAAATCTAATTAAATTTATGGTGTTTTTAGACAAAATATTGTTTTTGTTATCAAATTTTTTGAAAGTGTTGTTGTAATTAGTTAATCTTGTCCAATGGTCAAATTTTTTATTCTGAATATCTGAAATTTTTCCAAAATTTAATTCTTCAACTATTTTACCTTTCTTAATAAAGATATCTTCAAAATCTATAATTTTGCAAAATGGCAAAGTTTCAATAAAATTTAAATATTTTTGATAATCTTTATATATGCTAGTCAAACGACGATTAAGATGTTTTATTTGAATTTTTTTTTTTATAAATGTTTGGGAGAGTAATGAAGAAATCCAATCTTCAAAATCTCTTCTCATTGCAAAAAAAATAACATTTTTAAATTCTTTTTTGAAATCTTTGTAAACTTTTTTTGGATCAAAATAATGAATATTTGCTGGATAATATATAATACCATTATAATTTTTCTTTTTATCTTTGTATATAATATTTGCATTGAATATTTCATAAGTTTTAAATATTTTTATATTTAGTTTTTTAAATTTGTTGTTAAAAATTTTTTTTTCAAGATCATTTAGAATTTGATCTTTAAAAAAAATATTTTTAAATTTGTTTCTATCAGTCATACCTCTGCCTCCCAAATAGGTATTTGAACACAATAAATTTGCACTCTCAATTATTCTATTTTTGAAGAACTTATTAGAGTTTTTTTTTTTTATAATTGAGTCATACAAACCGTACTTTCTTATTGGTATGTTAAGAAAATCAAAATGCTCTATGATTGAACCTAATGTGCTACTGCCCATGGGACCATGTGAAAAAATACAAACAATTTTTTTCATTTATTTTAACTCAATTATGTTTTCACAATATTTCATCATATTTTTATCATGTGAAATTATTATAATGGTTTTATTTTTACTTATATTTTTAATTGTTTCCAAAATTATCGCAGAGTTATTAATATCTAGTTGAGAAGTGGGTTCATCCAAAATTATAAAAGTTTTTTTATGATATAATGATCTTGCAATAGAAATTCTTTGTCTTTGACCTCCAGATAATTGAGTTCCTCTGTCTCCTACGAATGATTTGATTTTATTTGTATTGCATAGTTCACCTAATCCTACTGACTCTAGGCATTCAAATATTTTTTTTTCTTCGTAAGTGTCGCTTAAAGAAATGTTGCTTGCAATAGAATCATTAAATAGATAATTTTCTTGCGGAATATAAGAAAAAATTTTAATCCACTCATCTAAATTTATATCTTTCAAATCACAATTATTATTAATAGTAATTTCCCCTTCATAGTTTTGAAGGTTTCCTAAAATAATTGAGACTAAAGTAGTCTTTCCACTTCCAGATCTACCTATGATGCCATTAATTGTATTTTTCTTTATATTAAAACTAAGTCCATCAAGTACTTGTTCGTCTAAATATTTAAAAGAAACGTTATTAAACTTTATATTTTGAAAATCATTTATGATTTTTTTTTGTGACTGGTTTTTACTTGTCCTCTCCGTTAAGGACAAATAGATCTCTGAAACAGCGTATTTACTACTATTATATCTATTTTGACTAGAAATAAGAGAGTTAATTATTGGAAATATTCTTAATAAAGACAAGCAAATTAAACTTATTGTTAGAAGATTATCTTGAACGCCTTGATTTCCAGTTCCTAAAAATAAAAATATTAATACAATTACAACTGTCAATAGAAATTCGAAAAAAGGTCTTGTAAATAAATTTGGTAAATCACCTTTAAGTGAATTTACAAAAACTTTCTTATTAAACTTATCAAATTTATCTTTAAAAAATGATTTCTTATCATATGATTTAATTTCACTTATTCCTATAACCATTTCGTAAGTAGATCTTATTATATCTTTAGATGACTCGCTGTGAAGTTTTGCGTACTTTTTAAGTTTTGGGCCAAGGAGTGATACATACAAATAGCCAAGTAAAAAAAATATTATTATACCTATGGTTGAATATCCGGATGATGAATATATTATTACAATAGAAAAAAAAGATAATATTAAAATATCGCTAAATATTCTTATTAATGAAGATATACATGCGCCTTGAAATATTTCAACTAATCTTATGATGGTTTCGATATATTTTGATATATTTTTTTTATTAATTGAATAAATATTCTCAGATAAAAATTCATCAATTAGTCTACTACGAACTTTCAAAGCAACTATTTTTGTAAAGTATTCAATGTAAAAATTAATTGAAAAAGTAATTAAACTTTTTAAAAAAAAGGCAATTATAATAATTATTGAAAGAGATTTTAAATTAAAAATAATTTCATCAAAAATTGGAAAATTTTGAACTACTTTTTGTAAAATTTCATTAGAAGCAATATTTTGATCTACAATATTCGTTACGAATACACCAATAAAACTGATACCCAATATCTCTAAAAAAGATAAAATTATAAAAGACAGTGTAAGTGGGATAAGGTGAATTTTATCTCTTCCAAAGATATATAAAATTTTTTTAAAGTTATCCAAAAATCATCCTTTAATATAATTTTTTCTTATAAATCTTGCATATTCAAGATCTGTTTTTGTGTCTATATTTATTGACTCTAATGTATTAAACTCAATTCCATAGGTTTTATTAAATGGTAAAATTTTATCTTTCTTAAGTAGTATATTTAACGTGTTTATTTTAAGAACATACACCATCCCGGAAGGTTTATAGCTGTCAATGCAGTCTTGTCTTCTAGTAAATTTGTTTCCATTTTTAATAAGCGATTTAATTCTATTATATTTATTTTTTGTTATCATCCAGAATGGTGGGTATCGAGTTCTAGTTATGGATATGACTGTTTTCATTTTTTTTTTGAAAAAAAAATTGATTGACTTATCAATATGAATATTTTTTCTAAATGGAGTTGTTGGTTGTAACATTACTATAATATCTGTTCTAATTTTATTCTTTTTTAGAAGCTCTATAGCGTGTTTGACAACTTGAAAGTTGGTTGCGCCATCATTTGCAAGTAATTTAGGTCTTTTGATTAAAATTAATTTTTTACTTTTAAATTTTTTTTTAACTAATTGTAAATATTTATCGCTATCCGAACTAAAAACTACATAATCAAGATACTTACTTTTTAATGCATTCAAGACAGAAATATCTATCAATGTATTCCCCCCTATTTTTTTCAAATTTTTATTTTTGATATCCTTTGATCCGGATCTAGCAGGTATAAAGCCAATTATGCTTTTCATTAATTGTTGACACTTATATGAAACATATTATTAAAATACTTATTAATTTTGATTTTTTTGATGTTAAATTTTTTATCATCATTTAAGTATAAAATTTTTTGTCTAATTTCATTCTCATTTAAACCAATCCATTTTCTTTGCCCAATAATTGTTCTATAAACTC
>QCOF01000010.1 GCA_003209915.1 Pelagibacteraceae bacterium AG-430-E20
ACAAAGTGTATCAACAAAAATTAACCGATTTAAATTCATGTGACTTTGGTGATTTGATTTTACATACTGTTAAAATCTTAGAGAATTATTCTGATATAAGAGAAATTTATTCTAATAATTTTAAATATATTCTTGTTGACGAATACCAAGATACAAATTTCATTCAAAGTAGATGGCTCAATCTTTTATCTGAAAAAAATAAAAATATATGCTGTGTTGGGGATGATGATCAGTCTATCTATAGTTGGCGAGGAGCAGAAATAAAAAATTTTCTCGAATTTGATCAAGTTTATGAAAATACAAAAGTTATAAGACTTGAACAAAATTATAGGTCTTCACAGAATATTTTATCTGTAGCTTCCAATCTTATTGCAAACAATCAAAATCGAGTTGGGAAAACTTTAACCACTACAATGGAAGAAGGAGATCTAGTTCAATTAAACTGTTTTAAAAATGGCAAAGATGAAGCAATTGGGGTTTCAGATGAAATTGAAAAAAAAATTAAAAAAAAATTTTCATACAATAATGTTGCAATTCTGGTTAGAGCCATTTTTCAGACTCGAGAATTTGAGGAAAGGTTTCTTAAAATTGGAATGCCTTATAGAATTTTAGGAGGAACTAAATTTTATGAAAGAGCAGAAATTAAAGATTGTGTTGCTTATTTAAGATTAATTCACCAAGAAAAAGATGATTTAGCCTTTGAGAGAATTGTAAACAACCCCAAAAGAGCAATAGGAGATAGTACTCTTAAAAATATCCATGAATTTGCAAAAGAAAATAATTTAAATTTAGAGAGAGCAGCTGTTAAAATGTTAGAACAAAATCTTATTAAGCCAAAAGCTAAAACTGGTTTGGGCTTTTTTATTAATTCTTTAAATAAATGGAGAAATGATTTAGAAATTAAAAAATCAAATCATGTCAAGTTATTACAAATTGTCCTGGATGAGTCAGGTTATTCAGCAATGCTTAAAAATAAAAAAGATTTAGATAACGAAAATAGACTAGAGAATATCAAAGAATTACTAAGTGCTATGAAGGAATTTGATAATTTGGAAAGTTTTTTAGAACATGTCTCACTAGCAACCTCAGTAGATCAGGAATGGGATGGAGAAAAAGTTAATATGATGACAATGCATGCTGCAAAAGGTTTGGAATTTGATGTGGTTTTTTTACCCGGCTGGGAAGAAGGGTTATTCCCACATCAAAAATCTATTGAAGAAAAGGGCCAAAAGGGCCTTGAAGAGGAAAGAAGGCTTGCTTATGTTGGAATAACTAGAGCTAAACAAAAAGCTATAATTTCATTTTCAATGAATAGATTTTATCAAGGTGACTGGATTGATAGTATGGCGTCAAGATTTATTGAGGAACTGCCAGAAAAAAATTTAGAAAAAAATTCATTTTTTAATGATGAAGCTAACACTGAAGAGGATTTTGAGTTTAACCAGGATTTTGAGGTAGAAGAAGGAACCAGAAGTCCAGGGTGGATACGATACCAAAAAAGAATAAAGTAATGAATAAAATTAAGATTTTAAGAAATAAATTGAAACAATACAACATAGATGGATATGTTGTTCCCAAAAACGATGATTATTTTACTGAATATTCTAAAATTAATAGACTTAAAATAATATCAAATTTTAGTGGATCTGCTGGACTTGCAATAATTTTAAAAAATAAAAATTATTTATTTACTGATGGTAGATATACAATTCAAAGTCAGATTGAATGTGGTAAAAATTTTAAAATAATAGATAACGAAAAATTAATTAATTGTAATTTATTTAAAAATCTTACTCTTGGTATTGATCCAAAGCTTTTTACTTATAAACAGATTAATAAGTTTTTCTTAAAATTAAATAAAGTAAAATTTATAAATGAAAACTTAATAGATCAAATAGAAAAATTTAAAGTTAATGATACACATCCCTTTTTTCATTTAAATAAAAATATTGTTGGGGAAAGTCAAAATTCAAAATTAAATAAAATTTCAAGATATTTAAAAAAAAACAATTCTGATTTTTTGTTTATTAGTGCGCCAGAAAATGTGGCATGGACTTTAAATATAAGAGGTAAAGACGGGCCAAATACCCCAATGCCAAACACAAGATTGATAGTTAGCAAAACAAAAAAAATTTATTTAATAGCTAATAAAATAAAATGTAAAAAACTAATTAACCAAAAAATTATAAATTCTAATCAAATTATAGCTTTAAATGAAATATTAAAATTAAAAGGTGATAATTTTATTATTGATGAAAATACTTGTTCTATTTATTTTGAAAATTTAATAAAATCAAAATTTAAAATTAAAAAAAAAGAAGATCCAATTTATTATTTTAAATCAATTAAAAATAAGACTGAAATCAGTCATATGATAAAATCACATATATCCGATGGTGTAGCACTAACCAAATTTTTATATTGGATGAAGAATACTAATAAAAAACAAATCACTGAAGTGCAGGCACAAAACAAATTGGAGAAATTTAGAAAAAAGAACAAAAATTATCTTTATCCAAGTTTCGATACAATTGCTGGAACTGGAAAAAATGGAGCAATAGTTCATTACAGAGCAAAACCAAATGATTGTCGGATTATAAGAAAAAAAGATATATTTTTATGTGACTCAGGTGGACAATATAAATATGGAACAACAGACGTTACTAGAACTCTTTGTTTCTCACAACAAAGTCAAAATATAAAAAATATTTTTACCAAAGTTTTAAAAGGTCATATTGCGGTAGCAACCACTGATCTAAAAAAAGATAATATTGGAAAAAAAATTGACATTAGAGCTAGAAAATTTCTAAAAAAGAGTAATTTAGATTATGCTCATGGAACTGGCCATGGTGTTGGTTTTTTTCTAAATGTTCATGAGGGACCACAGTCAATATCTAAGATAAATAAGGTAAAAATTAAAGAAGGGATGATTTTAAGTAATGAACCCGGTTTTTATAAAAAAAATAAATTTGGAATTCGTATAGAAAATTTAGTCTACGTAAAAAGACAAAATAAAAGATTATTTTTTGAAAATTTAACCACAGCCCCCATTGAAAAAGATTTAATCAATTTTAATTTACTAACAAATTTTGAAAAGAATTATTTATTTAAATACCATTTAAATGTGTATTCTAAAATATCAAAATATTTAAATTCAGATGAAAAAAAGTGGTTAGCCAGTCTTATTTAACATTCTTAAAAATTCATCTTGATCTATAATTTTGATCTTTAATGCTTTGGCGCTCTCTATTTTTTTTTTAGTTGGTTTTTCACCAGTAATTAAATAATTTAACTTTTTAGACACACTACTCACTGTTGTGCCAGAGTTTTCTTCAATTAGTGATTTCACCTCCGCTCTACTAATGTTGTTTAATTTCCCTGTAACCAAAAAAGATTTGTCTCTTAGTAAACCTTTTGTATTAACAACTTTAGCATCTTGGATATTTAGAACCTCATTTAATTCATTTAAAATTTTTAAATTAATATTTTTTGAAAAAAAATTTTTAATAGAAACTAATTGAGTTTCTCCAATCCCATCAATATTCAATAAATCACTATAATTATTTTTTTTTGATAAAGTTTTGAATTTTTGAAAAGATCCAAAATATCTTGATAATAATTTAGCATTTTCTAATCCTATATGTCTTATCCCTAGGGAGTAAATAAATCTTTCTAATGAAATCTGTTTTTTTTCATCCACAGAATATCGTAGATTATCTGCTGACAGCTTACCCCATCCATCCAATTTTTCAATTCTATCATAATCTAATTTAAAAATATCTTGTGGAAGTTTGATTAAGCGAAGTTCCCAGAACTTTTCTACAATTTTTTTTCCAAATCCATCAATATTAAAAGCTTCTTTTGAAACGAAATGTTTAAGTTTTTCTTTTGCAATTCGATTACATTCAAAGCCTCTATCCGGGCACCGTCTTACAGCATCAAATTTTTTAGTGATTTTATTAAACTCTTTAATTGTTTCATAACCACATGGACACTTTTTTGGAAAAATAAATTTCTTTGTAGTGTTGCTTCTCTTTAATACATCAACTGAAACAACATGAGGTATTACGTCTCCAGCTCTTTCTACAGTTACTGTATCACCAACTCTAATGTCTTTTCTAATAATTTCATCTTCATTGTGCAAAGACGCATTAGATACTTGTACCCCACCAATATTAATTGGTTTTATTTTTGCAACTGGAGTTAAAGCTCCGGTTCTTCCGATTTGAATTTCAATATCTTTGATTTGAGATACAGCCTTATTTGAAGAAAATTTATGTGCAACGGCCCACCTCGGTGCATTAGCAACATTTCCTAGCCTTTTTTGAAGATCAAAATCATTAACTTTATATACAATTCCATCTATATCAAAATTTAAATCAGCCCTTTTTTTTTCAATTTCGTTATAATTGTCTATTAAATTTTTAACTCCACTAATTAATTTATTTAAAGGATTAATTTTAAAACCCCATTGTCTTAATTTTTTAAGATAATCAGATTGATTTTCAACTTTTAAACCATTTTCAAAACCAAACGTATAAGCTATAAAATTTAAGGGAATTTTTTTAGTGTATTCAGGATTTTTTTGCCTTAATGAGCCTGACGCAGCATTTCTAGGATTTGCAAATTTATCTTTCAAATTTTCAAAATCGCTATTTTGAATAAAAACTTCTCCCCTAATGTCAATTTCTTCAGGAAAATCTTTTGATGATATGTATTGTGGAATATCTTTAATGGTTTTTAAATTATTAGTTATATCTTCACCTTCTTTACCATCTCCTCTAGAAAGACCTCTCACAAAATTTCCATTTTTGTATGTTAGTGAAGCTGAGATGCCGTCAATTTTTGGTTCAGCACTATATGAAATTTCGAAACTTTCTTTTTTTGAGAGAAAGTTAATAATTTTTTTTTCAAAATTTATCAAATCATCTTCAGAAAAGGCATTAGATAATGATAGCATTGGAATCTTATGTGATGATTTTTTAAAATTTTTAGAGGGCTTGTGACCAATAACTGTTGCTGGAGAAGATTTTGATTTAAGAAAAGCGTATTTATTTTCTAAATATAGAATTTCCCCTTTCAAATCATCATATTCCTTATCTGAAACAATTGGAGCACTTTTATCAAAATAAAATTTATTATATTTAGTAAGTAATTTTATTTTTTTATTATACTTTTTGTAAATTTCTTCTTTTTTCATCTCATTCAAATAGAGATTTAAACTTTCTGATTACAATATTGCTTTTCTTCTCTTTATTTTTCAGAAATTTTTTCCTCTCCTCATACTTTTTATCAAATAAAGCATATGATTTTTCATACCATGCTGAAGAGTTATAATTATAGCCTAAAAGTTGAGCATATTTTTTTGACTCTTCCTTTAATCCAATTATATAATGTACCTCAACTAATCTGTACAAGGCTTCCTCTGTATATACTGTCGTTTCATAATCATCGATTACATTTCTAAATCTATTTATTGCGGCTATCCATTTTTTTTTATCCAAATAATATCTTCCTATATAAATTTCTTTTGATGCAAGAATATCATCAATTAAGTCTAATTTGAATTTAGCATCAATTGCATACTCAGTATTGGGGAACTTTTTTACTAAAGTCTTAAATGTTTCTTTTGATTGTATTATAGATTGCATATCTTTTTTTTCATCAACTATTTGTTCAAAATAACAAATTCCTAACAGATAATATGCATAATCTAAATTTTTATCCTTTGGATAGACTTTCAAAAACCTTATTAATTCTGCTATTGAGTCTCCATAATAATCTTGAATGTAATATGCGTATGCTGCCATTAAAGCAGATTTTGGTGCTGATTCAGATTGTGGGAACAACATCTCAGCTTCATTAAATTTTTTTGCAGCATACAAAACATCTCCTTCTTTAAGGGACTCTAAACCCTCCTCATAAGCTTCTATAACCTGAAGATTTAAGTCATCTTCCTGGATAATAGATATTTTTACTTCCTCTTTGGAACAAGAAATAATTAAAAAAAACAGTAAAATTGTTAGAAAAATATTCTTTAGGTGCATAACTAATTTATACTTACTTTAAGTAAATTTAAAAGTTATCTTTAAGTCTAAGCTATCGTCTTTAATAATTCTCTATTTATAAGAGTATGAGGAAGATTTTTTTCTTTAATTTCTAGAATAGAGAAATTTTCCTTATTTAGAAAAACTTTTCTTAATAGTTGGTTGGTGAGGTAATGACCACCTTGAGAACATATAATGTTAGCTACAATTCTATATCCTGTAGTATAAAGGTCTCCAATACAGTCTAAAATTTTATGATTTACAAATTCTCTGTCATTTCTTAATCCATCTAAATTTAATATTTCTTTATCTTTTACTACTATAGCATTCTCTAAACTTCCACCTCTTGCTAATCCATTTTTTTTAATAATTTCAATATCCTCAAACAAGCAAAAAGTTCTAGAATTATATATATCTTCTAAATTATCCTCATAAACTTTAACTTTATTTCTTTGGTTTCCAATAATTGGATTTTTGTATTTTAATTCAAAATCTATATTTAAACTTAATGTTGATGGTTTAATTGAAATAAATCTCTCACCCTCTGAATAGCTGACATCTTTATTTATTTTAATTACTTTGATAGGTGCAGTACTTAGTTCGAAACCCGATGAAATTATTTTTTCTATAAAAATTTTTGCTGAACCATCTAAAATTGGAACCTCTTCATTGTCAATTTCAATTAATGCATTATCTACTCCTAATCCAAATAAGGCTCCCATTAAATGTTCTATAGTTGAAACTTTTGCCCCAAATTCATTCTCTACTGTTGTATTTAAAGATGTGTTGGTGACATTATTAAAGTTTGGATAAACTATGTTGTTTGATTTTAAATCTACTCTTTGAAAAACAATTCCAAAATCAGGTTTTGCCGGCTTGATGCAAACATTAACACTATGTCCACTATGGAGAGCAATTCCACTAAAAGAAATACTATTTTTAACAGTTTTTTGAGTTAAATATGACACAAATCATATTTAATTTGTATCTACTTAGATTAAAAAACAACTAATATTACCAGATAAGACAATATTAACTAAATAATTGAAAAAATTTTTCAAAAAAACCTTTCTTTTTCTTGCTTTTTGGCATCAATCCAATTTCGTTGTAATTTTGACCACTATGTATTTTAAATGCGCTCACAGATAAATCTGAATTTTTTTCCTCAAAAAAATTATTTACATACTTCCTTTCCAATAAACGATCAATTTTTATTTGGTATTTTGCAAGCACATCACTAATTTCTTCATTCAATGTGTTTGGTATAGAAATAAAATTTACCTCAACACATATATTTTCACCATCAATTTCTTCATCAAATGATTTGTAATTAACCCCATCAATTAAATATTTATTTATTATAAAATGCATAATCTTATTATTTTGATAACTTTGATTAAATAAATCCTTAAGTTCAGCTAAAGAACCTTGGAGATATTGTTTGTTAATCTTTTCCCCATAATTTAATTTTTTAATTCCAATTGATAAATTTAAAATTTGTTTATTTTCAATTATTAGCAATATACTTTTTAGAAAATTTCCAATTAATTTTTCAATTTTAAAAATATTTTTATCTAGAAAGTTACTTAATAAATTATAATCAATTGAGTCTGATTCGTCTTCAATAAAAAATTCATCTTTAAAAATATTTTTTAAATTTTTTTTATTCAACAAGTAAATCTCAAATTTTTTTTTAGAAATACTTAGATAAACTTCAAAACTTAAATCTTCAGTCATTTAAAATGATTTGATTTTTAATTCTTGCATCGACAATTTTAATATCATTAAAATTGTTATCATTTAAAATTTCAAAAGCTTGATCCAATGAAAGTTTAGTATGATCTTTTGATAATTTTAAAATTACATTATTCTTAAGTTCTAAATCCCATCTTTTTGACGGAAAAAAATATAGATTTTTAACTTGATTAAGTGACAGCTTGGATTGCTCAATTATATTAGTAAATTTAATAAATTCATCTATCCTTGGTTTACCAAATATAAATGGTAGCTCTTTATCTAAAAATTTTACATCAGATAACTTTCCATTTGTTCCAATAAGAAATATTTTTCCATTATTATTTATTTTTGCTAAAAAGTCAGTTCTTTCAATTTTTATATCTAGGGCATAGGGATATTTTTTAAATATTTCGTAGTTTTCAACTAAATTATTAGAACTTATAATTTTAGAAATTTCGACTCCATTAAGAAAAAAAATATTTTTTAAATTTAGCTCTTTAATACTTTCTAAAAGATTTGTATTTTGATTTTGATTTAACCCTGAGATTTGAATACTTTTAATTGTATCAAATCTTATTTTTGATAATACAGTATTGTTAATTGATCCCACTATAAGAAATAGAGATAAATAAATTATAATTTTTTTACCTTTTTGTTGATGCATCCTTTAATATCCACTCTATTAATTCTATAAAGCTCATGCCGTAATGAGAAGCTATTTCAGGGACTAACGAAAGTTTAGTCATTCCAGGCTGAGTGTTTATCTCTAGCAAATAAAATTTATCGTTATAGTATTTAAAATCTGATCTCGTAACTCCCCTACATTTAATTATTTTGTGTGCTTTATTAGCTATATCCAATACTTCATTTAATTTTTTTTTAGGTAAATCAATTTTTATAATATGCTGCGTTTTCGCATTAGTATTATACTTTGCTTGATAATCATAAAATTTTCTCTTAGGTTTTAATTCTATTGCTCCTAATTTTCTATTTCCTAGAATTGCGACTTGTATTTCTCGACCTCCTATAAACTCTTCAATCATTACCTTTTTGTAATTTTTAAGAGAATTTAAAATTTTGAATATATTTTTTCTATTACAGATAAATACATTGACGCTTGAGCCCTCGTTTAATGGTTTGACTACAACTGGAAATTTTAATTTAGTATTTATTATTTTAACAAGTTGTGAATTTTTTTTATCAAATGAGTATGTAAAGAATTTTGGAGTATTTATTTTATTTTTTATAAATAATTTTTTTGATATTTCTTTATCCATTGCTATTGCAGATGGAATTACACCTGAATGAGTATATGGTATTTTGAACTTTTCAAGCACAGTTTGAATATAACCATCTTCTCCAAACTGTCCGTGCAATGCATTAAAAATCACATCCGGACTAAATTTATTGATGATTTTTTGTAGATTGTTATTTGGCTCTGAAATTTTTACGTTATATGAATTTTTTCTTAATTCTTTTGCAACTTGCAATCCAGTATCAAGACTAATTAATCTCTCTTTTGAAATTCCCCCTGATATTATTAAAATTTTCTTTTTCAATTTATTCTATTATTTTAATTTCTGTTTCAAGCTTGATCCCAGTTTTTTTAAAAACACAATCAGATACAAATTTGATCAAATCCCTCATATCTTCAAATTTAGCATTACCGTTGTTTACAAAAAAATTACAGTGCTTCTCTGAAATTGACGCATCTCCAAATGATTTTCCGAGTGGTACAGACTCTCTAATTAACTGCCATACCTTTTTGTCAGTTTGGTTGATAGGGTTTTTGAACGTACTTCCACTAGTTTTTATTCTTGTAGGTTGAGCTTGTTCTTTTTTTTCCACTAATTTTTGAACTTCGCTCTTTATTAGAGCTTTATCTTTTTTGTATCCCTTAAAGGATGCGCTCAAAAATATAAGATCGTCTGATAATCCACTCTCTCTGTATTTAAAATCTATATCTTTAGCTGGAATAGTTAGAACCTTACCTGATTTATCTACCACTTGAATAGAAATAAGGATATTTTTAAATTCTTTGCCAAAGCATCCTGCATTCATCTTAATGCCACCACCAACCGTCCCTGGAATACATGATAAAAATTCAAAGCCACCCAAACCATTATTAATAGCGAATTCTGATAGCGATTTGTCACTAACAGCACTACCTGCAATTATGATTTCTTCAGTTAATAAAGAAATATTATTAAAGTTATTTGATAATTTTATTACAACGCCATCATAATCATTGTCTGTAATTAATGTATTTGAGCCCCCTCCTAAAATAAAAATCTTTTCTTTATTATTTATCTTTTTTAAGAACTTGATTAATTCTTTTAAATTTTTCGCTTTATAATAAATTTTTGTTTTACCACCAATATTAAACCAATTCTTTTTCTTTAAATCATAATTAAATTTAACATTTTCACTAAATTCTAAAGATAATTCTTTTAAATAATCACTCATTACAAAAATTTAGGCATTTCTCTCATCCATGATGAAATGGAACCTGCCCCCATACCTATTACTATTTTATCCCCATAAATATTATGTTTAATATATTTTGCTAATTGATATTTATCATTCACTAGAAATAGTTCGACTCTAGATTTTTTTATTATTTGCTTTGCAAAATTATAATAACTAAAACCTAATTTGATTTTTTCACCTGCTGTATATATTGGAAAAAGAATTACTTTGTCTGCATCTTTAAATGCAGATGCAAATTCTGACTTTAAATCTTTCAATCTTGATATCCTGTGTGGTTGAAAAATACATATTTTTTCATAATTAGAATAAACTTTTTTTACTCCATTAAGAACTTCTTTAATTTCAGTTGGATGATGAGCATAATCATCAAAAAAATCAACTTTATTAAAGGTAAAAATTTTATTAAATCTTCTTTGAACGCCTTTAAAGTTTTTAAGTCCTTTTTTTATATTTGAAATACTTAAGCCAACATTAAGTGCTACAGCAGTTGCGGCTACTGAATTTTTAATATTATGCAAACCTAATAATGGAATTTTTATTTTTCTAATTATTGTAATTTTCTTATTAGGCAATCTAATTTTTAAATCATACTCCGAGTATTCTCTAAATTGTTTTATATTTTTTACGCTATAGTTAGATTTGTAATCTATACCGTATGTATAAAAATTTTTATTTTTTAATTTTTTTAATAAGTTTTTATTATTTTTATTATCTAAACAAATAAATGATTTTCCAAAGGATGGAACTTTGTTAACAAAATTTACAAAATATTTATTTAATTTATCCACAGAACCATAATAGTCCATGTGTTCTCTATCAATATTTGTTATGATTGCATACGTTGGAGGAGTATAAACAAAGCTACCATCTGATTCATCGGCTTCTAATATTGACCATTCACTTTTACCAAGTTTCGCAGAATTATTTATAGAGTTGATTACACCTCCATTTATGATAGTTGGATCTATTTTTGTTTCTTGAAAAATAGAAGCAATTAGAGATGTGGTAGTAGTCTTGCCATGAGAGCCCACAACAACAATATTTTTTGTTAAAGACACAATATTTGCTAGCATTTCGCCTCTTTTATAAATTGGCAACTGTTTCTTAATTGCCTCTAACATTTCTGGATTACTTTTTTTTATAGCTGAAGATATAACTAATATTGTTGCCTTATTTATATTTTGTTTTTTATGTCCTATTAAAACTTTTATTTTTTCTTTTTTAAGCCTTTCAATATTTTTATTAATAGAGATATCGCTACCTTGAACCCTAAATCCTTTGCCTTTCATTATTAAGGCTAAACCACTCATACCAATTCCACCAATGCCAATAAAATGTATTAACTCGGTTTTTGCTAATTTAATTTTCATTTAAAATTGATAATAAATTTTGATTAACATTAATCCATGTATTTTGATAATTTAAATTTTCTAAATTCTTTTTTTTTTAACAAATATTCCTCTTTATTTTTAATTATCTTAAGCAAAAGATCTTCCAAATTTTGTCTATCAAAATTTTTTTCATTTAGAATCCAACAAGAGTTTTGATCCTCATAAAATTTTGCATTTTCATATTGATGGTTGTCCATAGATGATGGGAGAGGGATAGATATAAATGGGACTTTTAATAATGACAATTCTGCTAGACTTGAAGCACCACCCCTTGTAATACATAAATCAGTTTTGATTAAAAGTTTATTGAGATCTTTTTCAAATACAAAAACTTGGTGTTCAATTTTATTTTCTTTATAAAAATTTATAAGAAAATTTTGATTACTATCTCTAGTTTGGTGAATAATTTTTAATTTTATACTTTTTGAAATTTTAGCTAAAGTTTGATGTAATAAATTATCAAATATTTTAGCGCCCTGGCTACCCCCTATAATTGTAACAGTAAATAATCTTTTTTCTTCAATATTTGTTGATTCTTCATAATATTTTTTTCTTACCAAAGGTTTTAAAATTCTTAACTTTTTTTCAAATTTTTTAGGAAAATCAATAATATTTTTTGAGTAACAAATAATAATTTTTGAAAATTTTAAAAAAAATTTATTTGCTCTACCCATAACCATATTTGGTTCAATTAAATAAATTTTAACACCCAATATTTTTGCAGCAAAACATAACGGTAAAGACATATATCCACCGGTTGAAATTAAAATCGATATTTTTTTTTTTTTTAAAATACTTAAAGATTTTATTATTAATACAAGTACTTTAAAAATTACAAAAGGAAAAAAAATAGAGATTTTTAGTTTTGGAGTATCAACAATAATAGGTTTATACTCTTCTGTTTCAAAATATTTTAATCCTCTTTGATCACTTGAAATCAACATATCGAACTCTGTTTTTAAATGATCATAAATTGTCAAAGCTGGTAATACATGTCCACCTGATCCACCCGTAGTAATCAAAATTTTTTTTTTCATTAATTAATTTATTTTTCTTTTAGTCAAATTTAATATGATGCCTGCTAATATAGATGTGCTTATAATCGACGAGCCTCCATAACTTAAGAAAGGTAAGGTCATACCTGTCGTTGGAAATAATCTAATGTTTACCCCAATATGAATTGTTGCTTGCATCAATATTAAACTTATTGAACCAATTAATATTAACTTAGTATTATCATCTGTTTCAAAACTAATTTTTTTAAAGACCATATAAATGAAAATTAAAAACAATAATAATATTAACATTATGGCCACTACTCCAAATTCCTCAGAAATTACGGAGATGATATAGTCCGTATGCGCCTCAGGCACTCTGTTTTTAAGTATCCCTTCTCCAATTCCTTTGCCAAAAAAACCTCCACTAGTAATAGAGTCTATCGCTTTGTCAGATTGGAAATTGTGAGTTCCAGTTTCTCTATCAAAGAAAGAGAGTATACGTCCCTGAATGTAGTCGAACTTGGGTACGTATATTATTAAATATGTTAGCAAAATTATTGCTAAGAAGAAAAATACTAAAAGAATAAATATATTAATTCCTGATGTAAAAATTAACACAGACCAAGAAAAAACTACTAATAAAGTTTGCCCAATATCTGGCTGAATTATTAGTAAAAGAGATACAATAGAGATAGTTAATGTCGTTAATAGGTATTTAATCATTAAGTTAGTTTTTTCAGTACAAAGAATTGTAGCTAAAAAAACTATTAAAAAGGGCTTAAGTACTTCTATAGGTTGAAACCTTGGTAAAAAAAATAGATCTATCCATCTCTTAGAGCCCTTGACCTCAACACCCAATATCGGAACTAATACTAATGAAATTAAAGAAACAAAAAAAAGTATTATTGAATATTTGATTAATTGTTCTTTCTTAAAAGAAGAAAATACAAAAACGATAAAAACACCAAGAACAACATAAACTAAGTGTTTAAAAAAAAAGAAGTAACTATTTGTGTCTAATTTATCAGAGGCTATTAAAGAAGTTGAAACTAAAGAAAAAAATAGACCAATAATAAATAATAAACTAATTATAAAAAAAATAGATTTATCAATATTTTTCCACCACTGATAATAAGTTTTATATAGAAAACTACCGCTTCTCATCTAAATATTTTTTTATTATTTGATTGAAATATAAACCTCTATCCTCAAAATTTTTAAAATTATCAAATGATGCTCCAGCTGGACTAAATAAAATTGTATTTTTTTCTCTTTTATTATTTTTTATCTCTAAAAATATTTGATTAAGTGTATCCTTTATGTTTTTAAACTTTTTAATTGTTAATTTATTCTTAAGAATTTTGCTAAATTCTAATTGATATTTGCCAAATATATAGCCCTTGAAATTTTTACATTGAAATTTAGTAAGATTAAACCTGTCCTGTTTTTTTGGTATACCACACAAAATCCAGTAAACATTTTTAAGGTTTTTAAGAAGGCTCTCTGATGAAGCTAAGCTAGTAGATTTTGAATCGTTAATTACAGTTAAATAATTATTATCAAAAATTATTTGTTGACGATATTTTAGTCCTGCGAATTTATTTATTGTTTTTAATATTTTTTCTTCATTTAGTTTTAAAATTTTGCATATTTTTAAAACAAAAATTAAATTTTCTGTATTACCAGATGATATGAAATACTTATTTCTAATTTTTTTAAAAATTTGAGGTTGAAGCGAGGTATCTATTTTAATAATTTTTTGTTTATAATTTTTACTCCTTAATTTTTTGAAAATAACAGGGTCGTTTCTTTTTACAAAAGCTACCGATTTTGTAGATTGCGAATCTAATAATCTAAATTTAGCTTCAATATAGTTCTTAAAACTTTTGTGTCTTTCAATATGATCGGGTGTGATATTAAGAATTACTGAATATTTTGATTTAAAAATTTTACTATATTCAAGCTGATAAGAAGATGCTTCAATAACAAAAAAAGTTTTTTTTGTAATATTTTTTTCTGATAGTATGGGGTTACCAATATTTCCAACAATCCTAACATCTTTTTTTTGATCCCTTAAAACATTATATAAAAGTTTTGCAGTAGTTGATTTACCGTTAGTGCCAGTGATTGCAACACTGTCATTGCTAAAAAATGACCAAAAAACATCAAGATCTGTGTAAACTTTAGATGAATTTTGCTTTAAGTATTTTGATAATCTGCATTTAGAAAAGTCTATACCTGGGCTTATTATTATAAAATCAAAATAACTTTTAGTTATTTTGGCGAAAGAAAGATTTTTTTTGTCAAATCTGAGATTATTTTGAGGATTGTCATCAAATAAGTTTACTTTAGCTTTCTCACCTAAAAAATTATAAGCAGATATTCCACTTTTACCTAATCCATAAATTAATATTTTTTTTTTTAAAAAATATTATTGATATTTTTCATTATCTTAACTTTAAAGTCGCTAATCCTATCATTGCTAAAATCATAGAGATGATCCAGAATCTTATAACTACTGTTGACTCAGGCCAACCTTTCTTCTCAAAGTGATGATGAATTGGTGCCATTCTAAAAATTCGTTTTCCAGTAAGTTTAAAGGAAATAACTTGAACCATCACAGAAACTGCTTCGAGTACAAAAAGTCCACCTGTTATTGCAAGAACAATTTCATGTTTGGTAATTATTCCAACTGCCCCAAGGGATCCTCCTAAGGACAGGGATCCAGTATCTCCCATAAAAATTTTAGCTGGTGGAGCATTAAACCATAAAAAACCTAAACAAGATCCTATGATTGCTCCACAGAAAATTGAGATTTCACCTGTACCCTCTATGTATGGTATTTGTAGGTAATCAGAAAAAACAATATTTCCAGTTACATAACTTATAAATGCAAAACATCCTGCAACCAAAATGACTGGAACGGTCGCTAACCCATCTAAACCATCAGTTAAATTGACTGCATT
This sequence comes from Pelagibacteraceae bacterium AG-430-E20, assembly GCA_003209915.1. GTDB lineage: Bacteria > Pseudomonadota > Alphaproteobacteria > Pelagibacterales > Pelagibacteraceae > Pelagibacter. The sequence continues at coordinate 15,630 of QCOF01000010.1, forward strand.
AGATGAACCAATTAAGACAAACACAGCAAATGGTATAAAGAACCATCCCAAATTAATAATTAAGTTTTTAAAGAACGGAAAATATAAGTTTGTTATGTTCTGATTTTCGATATAATAAACAAAAAAACAAACACCTATAACTGCTAAAATAATCTGAGAGATTATTTTAAATTTTGATGATACACCGTAGGAATTGCTGTGTTTAATTTTTTTATAATCATCAAAGGCACCTAAAACACCAAATGAAACAGCAATATAAATACAAAAAAGAATATTTATATTTGTTAAGTCTCCCCAACACAAAACTGAAACTAACAAACCTATTAAAATAATTACACCGCCCATTGTTGGGGTTCCTATTTTTTTTACAATGTGCTCTTCAGGCCCATCATCTCGAATAGGATTCAAAATTTTTTGGCTTGAAAAATACTTTATAAAAGGTCCACCAATAATTAGAACAATAGCTAATGATGTGAATAGAGATAATCCAGTTCTGAAAGTAATGTATTTGAAAACATTCAAAAAACCAAATGAATCAACGAAGTTTAGTAGAAATTGATAAAGCATTTAATTTGTACCTTTTAATTCTTTTACAATCTTATTGAAACCTGTCGCATTTGAGGCCTTTATCATTAAGAAATCATCATTATCAAAGTTATTTTCAATTAGATCGTTTATTTGCAATTTATTCTTTAAAACTGAGCCTTTTTTAAGTTTAGAAATTTTATTATATAAAAAGGAAATTTCCTTTCCTTTGACAAAAACTTTATCAATATTCGTTCTATTAATTACTGGTGCTATAGATTCATGAAGTTTTTTTGAATGATGCCCAAGCTCCAACATATCACCAAGTATAAGATACTTTTTGGAGTTTTTTGTTTTGATCTTGTCATAATTTAATATTGCAGTCTTTAAAGACAATGGATTTGAATTATAACTTTCATCAATTAGATTTATCATTTTTTTATTCACTTTAATTTTTTTGACATCACCCCTTCCCTCTGGAGTTTTAAAATTTAAAAATATATTTTTATCTAGTTTTAAAATATTAAAGAAAACACTTTTAACAGTTAAC
>QCOF01000011.1 GCA_003209915.1 Pelagibacteraceae bacterium AG-430-E20
AATATAAAATTTATGAACACTATAAAAAGAATATTAAATTAAATGAATAATATTTTAATTATAGGATGTGGTTTATTAGGATCATCTTTATTAAGACGGATCCATAAAAAAAAGATTGCAAAAAAAATATTTATTTATGAAAAATCAAAATCAAATATTTTAAGAATAAAAAAATTAAAGCTACCTGGCATCATTCTAAATAAATTGGAGAAAGGAGTAGTTAACTCTGATTTAATTATTTTTTGTACCCCTATGAGTGAATACAAAAATCTTATACTTAAAATTAATAATTTTATATCTTCCAAGACATTAATTACTGATATTGGATCATCTAAAATAGAGAGTTCAAAAATTATAAAAAAATTTCTAAAAAAAAATATTCATTGGATTCAAAGTCATCCCATTGCAGGTTCGGAGGTAAGTGGTCCACAGCATGGTAAAGAAAATATGTTTGAAAATAAGTGGTGCATTTTAACAAAAGAAAAAAAAACGAAAAAAGCCTACTTAAATATCTTAGACAATTTCTGGAAAAAAATTGGTTCAAAGGTAGTAGTTATGACAGCGGAAAAACATGACAAAATTTTTTCTATAACAAGTCATTTACCTCATTTAATTGCTTATAATTTAGTTAAATCTGCACAAGATTTTGAAAATAAACAAAATTATGACTTAATTAAATTTAGCGCCGGGGGACTAAGAGACTTTTCAAGAATAGCAGCCTCAAATGAAATTATGTGGAGAGATATTTTTTTTAACAATAGGAATAATATTTCAAAAGCCATTGATTTATTTATTAAAAATCTAACATCATTTAAAAAAGACATAAATTTAAAAAATAATAAATCAATTTTAAAAAAATTAATTCAAACTAAAAAAGTAAGATCAAAAATTATTTTGTTGAAACAAGATACAAACAAACCAGATTTTGGTAGGAGTTAAATCTTTATACTTGAGATTTTTTTTACTTTAAGATTTGCAGTTTTTAAAATTCTCAAAATTGTTTTTTTGATAGGCATAATTATTACTTTTTTTTCAGGGCCATATGCATGGATCAATTGTAAGGAGTTTATACAGATAGCTACGTGACCTTTCCAAAATATAATATCTCCCTTTCTAAATCTTTTTGATTTCTTCTTTATAGAATAATTTACTTGATCCTTAGTATCTCGTGGATAAAATAAGTTATTGTAATAAAAAAATATTTGTACTAGAGCTGAACAATCAATTCCGTTGCTAGTTTTACCACCCCAAACATATTTTGTTTTAAGAAAAGTTTTAAATATTTTAATAAAATTTTTTTCTTTATGATTTATTTTTTTTATATCTTTTAATTTAAGCCATTTATTATTCTCATATCTAACAAAACGGTTTCTTCTCTCAATTACAGATAATTTTGAACCAAAGGGTAAAGTTTTTTGAGTTTTATTATTAGGTTTATTATAGATATTTGCTTGAATAGTACTTACTTTGTGTGAAATTTTTAATTCACTAACATAGTTTTTATTTTTAATAAACCCAACGTATCTATCGTATAACAATTTTATTTTAATCCAGCCTTTTCTTTTAGATAAAATTTTAAATCTTTCTCCATACAATATCTGAGATGTTACTTCTGAACGTTTATTAGGTAATTTATAAATATTTGAAAACGGCTTTTTGAAATAAAAATTATTATTCACTTAGTTTTAATTTATTTTTTATCATCCATAGACAAATTAGTGAAGGTATAACCATTATTGCTGTTAATATAAAAAAAATACCCCAGTCTCCATTTAACCAGTCAACCAATGCACCTGATGATGAGGCGAGCGTTGTTCGACCCGCTGTTCCAATTGATGCTAGTAATGCGTACTGAGTAGCCGTATAGGTTCTATCTACCAATAATGAAATGAAAGCAACAAAAGCCACAGTTGCAAAAGCTGCAGCAATATCATCAAAAATTACAGCAAATGCAAATAATAGTTCAGATTTTCCTGTCCAAGCTAGAGCAGTAAATAATAAATTAGTTGCTGCCATTAAAATACCAGCTAGAAACATTGCCTTTATTACTCCTGATCTAATCACAAATAGACCCCCTAACAATGTAAATACAACTGTCGTTATCCAACCTAAAGTTTTTGAATAAATCGCTATATCACTCTTAGAAAATCCTATTTCTTTATAAAAGATAACTGACATTCTTCCTAAAAATGCCTCACCAATTTTAAACAGAAAAACAAAACCAAGGATACCTAATGCTATAGAGAAACCGTTTTTTTTAAAAAAACTTACCACTGGTCCTCCTAATGTTCCACTTATCCATGCAATTATTTTAGTTAAAGAATTTTGTGAACCCAGCTTATTTTGAATTAGTTTATCAGTTTCATTTTGTTTCTGACTTCTATCTAAAGAAAATGGTTCATGAACAAACATCAAGCCTATATTCATTAAAATCACAACAACACCTAAAATTAAAAATGTCATTTGCCAATAGTCTGTAAGACCAATATTCTCTAAATATTCTGCAGTAAAAAGAGCAATTACACCACCCAGTTTATATCCACTCCACCAACCTACAACAGCCATTGCTGCACCAGCAGCCATAGATTGACTTTCATTTTCACCTATTTGCTCAATTCTTAGTGCATCAACAGTTATATCCTGTGTTGCTGACGAAATTGCAATAATCAATCCAATTGAAATTACTAAAGCTAAATTTTCCGTTGGATTAATTACACTCCAAATTGCTAAACAAATCAGTATAGATAGTTGCATTAAAACTATCCAACCTCTTCTATGACCAATTTTTTTTGTAAGGTAGGGTATTTGCAGTCTGTCTATAAGTGGTGCCCACATATAATTAAAGGCATAAACTGCAAAAATTAATCCTGCCCATCCAATTGTTGATCTACTAAGACCGTCTTCTTTTAACCAAAGGCTAAGGCTACTTCCAATAAGAACCCAAGGGAATCCTGAGATAGCTCCCAGCAAAAGAATTCTTAACATTCTTTTGTCAAAATAAACCGAGAAAGTTTCAGACAGTGTTTGTTTTTTAATCTCGAGCATTTAATTTTTCCAAAAAGACGGAAGAAATAATACTAGTATTGCGAATAACTCAAGTCTACCCAAAATCATTCCAACTGATAAAACCCATTTTGATATATCTGGTAATGATGAAAAATCCCCATTTGGTCCAATTATAGGACCCAATCCTGGACCAACATTTGAGATGGATGTTGCAGCACCAGATAAAGCAGTAATGAAATCAAGTCCTGTTAATGACAATAAAGCAGCTAAAATAAAAAAAATTACAAAATAAAAAAATATAAAAGATATAATTGACGCTATAAACTTTTCATCTACTGAGTTTTGGTCGTATTTAATCAAAAATACTCCTTTTGGATAAATAATTTTTTTAAGTTGATTTAGTATGAAAAGATAAAGAATTTGAATTCTAAAAATCTTAACTCCACAGGTAGTAGATCCTGCGCACCCCCCGATAAACATCAATGCAAGAAAGATGGTTATTGGAAAACTTCCCCAGCTATCAAATTCAGCATTGACATAACCAGTTCCAGTTAAAATAGAAATAGTATTGAAAAATATAGATCGAAAAGAATAATTTTCATTATTAGTTAAGACTAAATAAAAAGACAAAATAATTATGGATAAAATTATGATTTTTAAAAATGATTTGATTTGGGTATCATTTGTAAATATTTTTTTATTACCGTTTAAAAATTTTATATAGGCGATGAATGGGATGCTTCCCAAAATAATAAAGATCATCGAGGAAATCTCAATATAAATACTATTAAAATAACCTATTGATTGATTGTAGTTTGAAAAACCACCTGTTGCAATTGTTGTCATTGAATGGGTTAAGCTATCAAATTTTCCCATACCAAAAACCCAATAGCTAATCGCGCATACAGCAGTCAATGCAGAGTAAATATATATTAATCTTAAAGCTATTTCTTTAGATTTGGGAAGTATTTTTTCTGATGAGTCATTGCTTGAAATTTTAAATAATTGCATTCCTCCAACATTCATTATTGGCATAAGAGTAATAGCCATAACAATTATACCTATACCTCCTAACCATTGTAAAATAGCTCTCCATAAAAGAATACCCTTGGGGGTATTTTCTAAATTAGATATAATAGTTGAGCCTGTGGTTGTAATTCCTGACATGCTTTCAAAAAAAGCGTCTGTAATTGACATCTCCATTGAAGAAAAAATGAAAGGTAAAGAACCAAAAACTGCCACACTTAACCAAGACAAAGCCGTTAACAAGAAGGCTTGTTGTAAATTAACTTTTCTATCATGATCAATATTTGTTAAAAAAAAAAGTGCACCAAAAACTATTGTGACTATTGATGCTCCAAAAAAAGACGAGTCAATTTCAGAATAAATAAATTGCACAATAATAGGGACAAACATAGAAGCCCCTAAGATTATTTGTAAAATTCCAAGTGTAAAAAATACCGTTTTATAATTTGACATTTTGAAAGAACATTATTTTATGGTAAATAAATTTCAACTCTATAAGAATTAATAAAATCGCAGATTTAAGATTTTAAAAGAACAATTCATGATTAAAAAAGAAGTTTTAGACAAAACCAGTGCATGGCCTTTTGTGGAGGCCAAAAAAATGCTGAGAGAAAGAAAATCGTTTATTGAAAAAAAAGGAAAAATTACGTTGCAAACCGGATATGGGCCAAGTGGTTTACCTCACATAGGCACTTTTGGAGAAGTTGCGAGGACTTCTATGATGGTTAATGCTTTAAAGCAATTAACAGACTTACCAACTGAAATTATAACTTTTTCAGATGATATGGATGGTCTAAGAAAAGTTCCAGAAAATATTCCTAATCAAAATTTGTTAAATGAAAACCTTCACAAACCGTTGACCAATGTTCCAGATCCATTTGGTAAATTTAACAGTTTTGGTGAACACAATAATGAAATGCTTAAAGATTTTTTAAATAGTTTTAATTTTAAATACACTTTTAAAAGTTCAACTGAGTTATATAAAACAGGATATTTCAACCCGACTTTAAAAATAATCTTAGATAATTATGATGGTATAATGAATATTATACTTCCAACACTTGGTAAAGAACGTCAAAAAACTTACTGCCCATTCTTACCAATATGTCCAGACACAGGACATGTTCTTGAAATACCTATTATAGAGATTGATAAAGAAAAATCTCAAATAATTTTTGATAATAAAGGAAAAAAACTTGAAAAAAGTATTCTTGACGGGAACTGTAAACTTCAATGGAAAGTTGATTGGGCCATGCGATGGTATGCCCTTGATATTGATTTTGAAATGTATGGCAAAGATTTAATAGAAAGTGCAATATTATCTACAAAAATTATTACTTTACTTGATAAAAAAAATCCCTCTGGTTTTGCCTATGAGTTATTTTTAGATGAGAAAGGGGAAAAAATTTCTAAATCAAAGGGAAATGGCATTACTATCGATCAGTGGTTAAAGTACGCATCTCCAGAGAGTTTATCATTATATATGTATCAAAATCCAAAAAGAGCAAAAAAACTTTATAAAGAAATTGTCCCAAAAGCTGTAGATGAATATTTAGATAATATAGAAAAATCAAAAAAACAAACTGAACAACAACTAATAATGAATCCAGTTTGGCACGTCCATAACGGTAAAATTCCAAGTGAGGAAATGATTATGACTTTTTCGATGTTGTTAAATTTAGTTGAAACAAGCAATGCAGATAGCAAAGATTTACTTTGGAAATTTGTTAAAAAATATAAATCAGATATTCATGAAGAAAACTTTCCAATATTTGATGGATTAGTTGGATATGCAATTAAGTATTTTAATGACGTAATTAAATCTCAAAAAAAATACAAAATACCAAATGAAATTGAAAAAGAAGCTCTAGAGGCTTTAGTTAAAACTTTAGAAAAATGTAATGATGGCATGTCACCTGAAGATATCCAAACTTTAATTTACTCAACTGGTAAAGAAAATGGGTATGATGATAAACTTAGAGATTGGTTTAAATTAATTTATGAAGTTGTCTTCGGTGATGAAAATGGTCCAAGAATGGGTTTTTTTATAAGTTTTTTTGGTGTAAACGAAACTAAAGAGCTTATAACCAGTAAATTAAAATAATGTTTTCAAACCTTAGATCTTTAATATTTAAAATAGATCCTGAAAGAGCTCATTTTTTAGCAATCCAATCACTTAAACTTAATTTAGTTTCAAATATATTTGATCAGCATAAAAATGACCCTATTTTTAAAACTAAAATTTTTAATAAAGAGTTAAATAATCCAATTGGTATAGCAGCAGGCTTTGACAAGAACGCTGAGGTTTACAACCCTTTATTTAAGTTAGGATTTGGGTTGGTAGAGGTTGGTACAATTACACCTTTAAAACAATATGGGAACAGCAAACCTAGAGTTTTTAGACTAGTAGAAGACCAAGCGTTGATAAACAGATTGGGCTTCAACAATCATGGTTCGGATATTGTACTGAACAGGATTAAGTCTAATAATAAACAAGGAGTATTAGGAATAAATATTGGTCCTAATAAAGATTCTGATAATCGAATAAATGATTATTTAATAGGAATTGAAAAATTTCATGAGGTTGCAGATTATATTACTGTAAATATTTCTTCACCTAATACTGAAAACTTAAGAAATTTTCATGACGAAGGAAAATTGCAAGACTTATTAAAAACTATTTCAGAAAAGAAAAAAAATTTAAAAACGAATATACCGATAGTAGTAAAAATTTCACCTGATATAAGTGAAACACAAATAAACTTAATTTCCGAAATTCTCTTAGAAAATGACATAAGTGGAATAATCATTGCAAATACATCGGAGTCATCAAGAGAGGTGTTGAAAGATATTCAAAAACATCAAAAAGGAGGATTGTCTGGAAAACCTATTGAGAAAAAATCAAATATTTTAATAAATAAGTTTTATAATTTATTTAAAGGAAAAATTAAGATTATTGGGGTAGGAGGAATAGACTCTGGCCAATCGGCTTATGAAAAGTTTTTATTAGGTGCAGATTATTTACAATTATATACTGGTATGGTATTTCAAGGTCCAAATATAGCCGGTAGTATTAAAAAAGAGCTAAAAGAATTATTGATCAGAGATGGAGTTAAGAATTTTACCGAAATTATAGGAAATAAAACTCTTTCTTAAATCTAATAAACTTGACGACATCAACATCTAACCTTATATATGCACTGTTATTATGTCAAAAAAATGCGAACTTACAGGTAAAATTCCTATGAAAGGTCATAATGTTAGTCATGCTAACAACAAGACTAAAAGAAGATTTTTGCCTAATCTTAAAAAAGTAAAATTCACTAGTGAGTTAATGAAAAGAAGCCTTAAATTAACTGTTAGCAATGCTGGAGTAAGATCAGTTGATAAAAAAGGTAGTTTTGACGAATACCTAAAGACTGTAAAAAATAAAAATTTATCTTCAAGGCTAAAAAAATTAAAAAAAGGTATCTTAATTAAATCTCCATTTAAGAAAAAACCCCTAGCTAAATCCGCATAATGAATAAGTTATTTTTATTTCTCTCATTTTTAATGGGAGTAGTTGTTTTATCTTCAAATTATCTAGTTCAATTTCCAATACAATATTATGGACTAGAAGAAATATTAACTTATGGGGCATTTAGCTACCCTGTAGCTTTTTTAATAACTGATTTAGCAAATCGATCTTATGGAAAATTAGTTGCAAGAAAAATTGTTTATATTGGTTTTGCCATAGGAATTAGTTTTACTCTTATATTCTCAACAAATTTTGCAGATTTTATTTCTGTAAGAATAGCAATTGGATCAGGAACTGCTTTTTTAGTTGCTCAACTCTTAGATGTTCAAATATTTGACCAATTAAGAAAAAAGGAGTGGTTTATAGCGCCACTAACATCTTCATTGATCGGATCTACGATCGATACTTTTTTATTTTTTTCAATATCTTTTTATGCAACAGGTATTCCGTGGGTAACTTTATCTTTAGGAGATTTAGCAGTTAAGGTATTAGTTGCTCTTGTAATGTTAATTCCTTTTAGATTATTACTGGGAACATTTAAAGCTGTTAAAGCTTAATACAAAAATTTATAACTTAAAATTTTATAAGCTAACTTAGCAACAAGAAAGTTATATGAATTAAAACCTTTTATAGGCGATAATTCATTAATATCAGCCCCAACAATTTGGGAATTTTTTGCAGCAATTTTTATTATATTTAAAGTCTCATCCCATAATAATCCACCTGGTTCAGGAGTTCCAGTTGCTGGCATAATACTAGAATCAAGTCCGTCAACATCAAAAGTTAAGTAGACTTTTTTATTTTTAATCAATTTTTTAAATTTGTTAAGATCCCATTTCATTTTATCTTTAGCCCAAAAAATTTTTATTCTAGAAGAATTTTTTTTTAAAAATGGAATTTCACTTTTAGAAATATTTCTGATTCCAAATGAAATTAATGAAACATTTGGATAATCTAAACATCTTTTTATAGCTGATGCATGTGAGAATTTTTCACCATTATAACTTTCTCGTAAATCTGCATGGGCATCAAAGTGTAAAAGACAAATATCCTTATATTTCTTTGTAAATGGAACAATACATCCAGGTGTGATTGAGTGTTCGCCACCAAAAGTCATTGGAAAAAGTTTTTTATCTAATATCTCTTGATTTACTTTAGACATTTTACTTAATGCCTTTTTAATATTTTTATTTATTTTAAATGGTTTTAAAGTTTTAATACCTATCTTTTTATAAGGTTCACAATTTAATTCTTCATCATAAAGCTCAACTTGGTGAGAGGCTTTTATAATTTCTTTTGGCCCATTTTTAGTTCCTCCACCATAACTTACTGTTTTTTCAAGACCGAATGGAACTATCACAACCTTTTCTTTAAAATTGACTTGGTTGTCAATCCCAAGAAAACCGTTTTTATTAGAAAGATATTTCAATTTTATTCAAAAATTTTTGTAAAGTTTTTTCGATCTCTACTTTTCCATTCACCTCTATGATAAGCATCACTAGCTATAAGTGGTAAAACACTAGTAGCTTCTGCAAAAACCATTTGTTCTTTCGTGATATCAACTTTACCCCATGAACTTGCCTCTTTTAGAGTAGAGCTACTACATGCTCCATCTCTACTATCTGCAACAGTAATTTGAACAGCATACTTGTGCATATCAACATCTTTTCCTAAAAGTTCTGCACATATAATGGTATCTTGAATAAAGTTTTTTGGCACTCCACCACCGATCATGAATAACCCTGAGCCTTTGGATTTAATCTTTATTTCTGTAAGTTCTCTAAATTCTCTAACAGAGTCGATTGTCATATGTTTCTTCGGATTTTTTTCTTGGTGCATCACCAAACCAAATCCTGCACTTGAATCTGTAAAAGCAGGGCAGAAAATTGGAACATCATTATCAAATGCCGTTTCAATTAACGAAGCTTTCTTTTTTGAGTTCTTTTTCAGATATTTTCCCATTTCATGGATAAATTCTCTGGATGTGTAACTCTTTGGTTCTAAAGTATTTGCTATTTCACATATAATTTTGTCACACATTTGAAGCTCTTCCTCATCAATGTAAGTGTCGTAAATCCTATCAATATAGTTATTTCTTAACTCGGTATCGTCTTGAAACTGTGAGCCCTGGTAATGTTTAAACCCTAGTGCTTCAAAAAAATCCATATCTACAATTGAAGCTCCAGTTGCAACAATGGCATCGACCATATTATATTTAACCAAATCCTTATAAATACTCATACATCCTGCAGCTGATGTTGATCCAGCTAGAGTAAGAAAAATTGTACACTCTTTATCTTTCAACATTTCATTAAAAATATTTGCTGCATTTGCTGTTTCTCTAGATACAAATGACATTTTATCCATTGATGAGATTATTTTCCTTGCATCAAAAGAGGTAATATCAATGTGTTCAACTGGATTTTTTAAGAAATCTTTTTTACTATTGTGTCCCAAGTTTTTTTGGTCTGACATTAAGCAACCATGTTAGCTTTGTTGCTCTCTTTATCGTACATCGTCATTAAAGGTTTATCTTCAACCTCATAAATTTCATTTGAATAATATCCATTAAACTGTGTCCTAAAAGTTAATCCGTAAGCCCCAAGTTGACCAAGTTCTATATAATCGTTCTCTTTAATATTATTTGGAAGCAAGAAAGGACCCTTCATGTAATCCATACTATCACATGTTGGTCCAAAGAAATCAAAAGCTGTAAGTTTTTTAGAAATAATTTTATTTGAATTTTCTTTAATCATTTTTGAAGGATAAACAATATTAGGAGTTCCAGCATCAAAAAGAGTACCATAGGTCCCATCATTAATATAAAGTTTTTGTTTTTTTCTTAGATTAACTTTTACAATTGTCGATCCACTTTCTGCAACTAAAGCTCTACCAGGTTCACAAATTATTTTTGGTAGCTTATCAAGTTTTAAATTATCTAAACTTTTTTTGATTTCATTAAAATAACTGTCTAGGGATTGAGGAATTAAATCAGGATAGATGGTTGGAAATCCACCTCCCACATTAATGTAGTCAGGAATAATTTTTGTTTTTTTTATTATATTTCCAATCTCACTTATACCTTTCGCATAAGAAATTGGATGCATACATTGGGAACCAACATGAAAACTTAAACCAATTTTTTTTGCATGTTGTTTTGCTAATCTTGTTAGTCCAACAGCTTCAGATGTTAATGCTCCAAACTTTTTAGATAAATCTATTTCAGCGTGTTCATTTGAAACCGCTACTCTTACAAATAATTCTAAATCTTTTGCGCTATTTGTACTTTCTATAATTTTAATTAGTTCATCTTTAGTGTCTAATGAAAAAGTTTTTACACCATAGTTAAAATATGCTTCTTTTATACTTTCTCTGCTCTTTACAGTATGCATATATGAACATTTTGCATTTCTACTAAAATTTCTTATACTTTTAATTTCCTCGATTGATGCAAC
>QCOF01000012.1 GCA_003209915.1 Pelagibacteraceae bacterium AG-430-E20
GATCCATATCCCCAACCAACTCTTAAAGAAGCTAATCCAAACATTTTTGAAAATGTTCTTAAAATAAAAACGTTATCTTTATTTCTGAATAAATCTAAACCAGACGAGTAATCAGTATTTTTCATGTACTCAGAATAAGCATCATCAACTACAAGCAAAATATTCTGTCTTAGTGAACTCCTTAATTTTAATATTTCTTTTTTCGTTAAGTATGTTGCAGTTGGATTATTTGGATTAGCAATGAATACAATTTTAGTTTTTTTCGTAACTTTTTTTAAAATCTCCTTAATTGAAACTTTATAATTTATCTCTTTTGCAAATAAAACTTTGGCTCCAACTATTTTTGCATAAATTCTGTACATCAAAAAACTATATTCAGGCACTATCACCTCATCTTTAGGATTTAGATATAATTGACACAACATTTGAATCACTTCATCAGATCCTGCGCCACAGATTATTTTATTTAAATCACACTTATATTTTTTTGAAATTGCCGTTCTTAATTCCTTAGACTTCCCATCAGGATATTTGTCTAAAATCATCTTCTTATTTACAATTAATTTTTTTGCCATTGGACTTATTCCAAGAGCAGACTCATTAGCAGAAAGCTTTATAACTTTTTTTAACTTCCTAACCTTAGACTTTCCAGGTTTGTAAGCTTCAATTTTAAATTTTTTAAATTTTGGAGTTACCATTTTTTTTAATTTTTATGAGCTCTTTATAGATAAAATTACAAATTTTTATATAGAATAAGACGATTTTTTAAAAAATTGACATAGTAAATAAGTTCTAGTACAAAAAATATGCGCTGATTTAACTGAATTGCGAGCGCTTAAAAAAAACCGCTAAAATAGTTTTTTTTCTCACAATTCAAATAATAGCTTTGTTATGAATACTGAGAATAATATTAAAACACTAATAGTAAAAAAACCTTTAAAGTTGGATTGTGGAAAAACTATTAATGAATTCCCAATTGCTTATGAAACTTATGGTTCATTAAATGAAAATAGAGATAATGCCATCTTAGTTTTTCATGCTTTGACTGGGGATCAATTTGTTACTGGTGTAAATCCAATAACCAAAAAAGATGGCTGGTGGTCTTATGCAGTTGGTCCTAACAAGGCTATAGATACAAAAAAATACTTTGTTATTTGTGCAAACGTCATTGGTGGATGCATGGGTTCTTTTGGGCCAAGTTATAAAGACTCTCAAACAGGAAAAGCTTTTGGCACAAATTTTCCTATAATAACAATTAACGATATGGTTAATGCACAATATAATTTGCTAGATCATTTTGGAATAGACAAACTTTTTTCTATCGCAGGTGGCTCAATGGGAGGTATGCAAGTGCTTCAATTTATTAGTAATTTTCCTGATAAAGCTAAAACCGTTATTCCAATTGCATGCACTTCTAGTCACTCTGCACAAAATATTGCATTTAATGAATTAGGAAGACAAGCAATAGCTGCTGACAGTAATTGGAAAGAAGGAAATTATTCTTCAAACGATACAATTCCAAATAAGGGCTTGGCTGTTGCAAGAATGGCAGCACATATAACCTATCTCTCAAAAAAAGGGCTCCAAGAAAAATTCGGAAGAAAACTTCAGGAAAGAGAAGATATAAAATTTGGTTTTGATGCAGATTTTCAGATAGAAAGTTATTTACGATATCAGGGTTCAGTATTTGTCGATAGATTTGATGCTAACAGCTATCTTTATATCACAAGAGCAATGGACTATTTTGATTTAGCAAAACAATTTAAAGGTAATTTGTCTAATGCTTTCAAAGCAACAAAGGCAAAGTTTTTTATAATATCTTTTACTTCTGATTGGCTTTATCCAACCCAAGAAAACAAGGATATTGTGATTGCCTTGAATTCCATTGGTGCTGATGTTGGTTTTGTTGAAATTGAGTCTGATAAAGGTCACGACTCGTTTTTATTAGATGTTCCAGATTTTTTAAGTGCTCTTAAAAACTTTTTGGATAGATCTTACATAGAGAGTTAAATATGAAGAACGAATTTCAAGTAATAGCAGAATTAATAAAAAAAAATAAAAAAGTATTAGATGTCGGCTGTGGAGATGGGACTTTAATGAAGTTTTTAAAAAATAATAAAAATATAAATATTAGAGGACTGGAAATATCAAAAAACAAAGTTCAAGAATGTATTGCAAAAGGATTGACTGTAATTGAAGGAAATGCAGAGAGAGACCTGAAACAGTTTCCAGATAAATCATTCGACTATGTTGTTCTTAGTCAAACACTTCAAGCTTTTTTAGACCCTGAACTAGTTTTAAAAGAACTCTTAAGGGTTGGGAAACAAGCAATTGTAACTATTCCTAACTTTGGTTATTGGAAAATAAGACTGCATTTGCTTTTGAAAGGCACAATGCCAATTACAAAAACCTTACCAGATGAGTGGTACAACACTCCCAATATTCATATGTGCTCAATTAAGGATTTTTATAACTTTGTGAAATCAAGAGATATTAAAATCTTTAAATCATTAGCTATAAATAATAAGAATGCCTCAATAATAAGTGATAGTAATTTAACAATTAAAAATCTTTTTGCAGATCTAGGAATATTTTTAATAGAGAAATAAAATGAAAGTTGAAATAATTTCCTGTCTACGAGATAATTATAGTTATTTAATTATTGATGAGACAAATAATTTAGCATGCGTTGTTGATCCAAGTGAGGCTAGACCAATAATTGATTATCTTAAAAATAAAAATATTAATCTTAAATATATTCTAAACACTCATCATCATTTTGATCATGTGGGGGGGAATGAAGAATTAAAAAAAAAATATAATGCTATTGTTGTGGGTTACAAACATGACTCAGAAAGAATTCCTGAAATTGATATCCTTCTTGAAGATAATGAAATATGGGAAAGAGATAACTTTGTTGCCAAAATAATACATGTACCTGGACATACTAAAGGTCATATTTGTTTCAATTTTTATAAAGAAAAATTACTCTTTACTGGGGACACTCTTTTTTCTCTTGGTTGTGGGAAAATTTTTGAAGGCACATATGAACAAATGTTTAATTCCTTGAAGAAAATTAAGGCTTTACCTCTTGATACTAAAATTTTTTGTGGTCATGAATATACTTTAAATAATTCAAAATTTTGCATTAAACATGATAATGAAAATTTAAGTCTTCAAAAAAAAATTCAGGATATAAAAATAAAATTAAACGATAACTTGCCAACAATTCCGTCTACACTCAAAGAAGAAATGGATTGTAATATTTTTCTCAGAGCCAAAGATGTCAAAACCTTTTCAAAACTGCGTGATTTAAAGGATAATTTCTAACTAATTCGGCTTGACTAAAACCCAGCTACAACTATATTGCGGATACTTAATTAAAAATTCATACTATGTCTTACGCAGTAATAAAAACAGGTGGAAAGCAATACAAAGTTAAATCTGGAGAAATTCTTAAAATAGAGAAATTACCAGATTCTAAACCGGAAACTAAAATTGAATTTAATGAAATCCTTGCGTACGGAGACGATAAATCTATCGAGATTGGAACTCCCCATGTAAATGGAGCAAAAGTTGAAGCAGATTTAATTAAAAATAGTAAAAATAGAACTATATTAATTTTTAAAAAAAGAAGAAGACATAACTCAAGAAGAAAAAATGGGCATAGACAAGAGTATTCTATGATAAGAATTAATAAAATTTTTTCAAAAGATGGTAAAGTTTTATCAGAGGCAGAAAAAGTTTCTAAAACTTCTAAAAAAGAAGAAACTAAAGAAGTTGTAAGTAAATAAGTAAAGGTAAATTATGGCAACAAAAAAAGCTGGTGGATCATCAAGAAACGGTCGGGATAGTGCCGGACGAAGATTGGGTGTCAAAAAATATGGTGGTGAAACAGTAGTACCTGGAAACATAATTGTAAGACAAAGAGGAACTAAAATTTTTCCTGGTGAGAATGTAGGCATGGGTAAAGACCACTCTATTTTTTCAGTAATCAAAGGTAAAGTTGTATTCAAAAAATCAAAAGCAGATAGAACTTTCGTTTCAGTAAAACCAAATTAATAGTACAACTAAAATAGATGTTGTATTATGAAATTCCTAGATCAAGTAAAAATTTATATTAAAGCAGGTAATGGCGGAGACGGATCTCCAAGTTTCCGAAGAGAAAAGTACGTTGAGTATGGTGGCCCAGATGGTGGTGATGGTGGTAAGGGTGGATCAATTATTTTAAAAGCAGAGGAAAATTTAAATACTTTAATTGATTATCGATATCAACAACATCATAAAGCCGAAAGAGGTGAGAATGGTGCAGGACAAAATAAAACTGGAAAAAGTGGAAACGATTTAATTTTAAAAGTTCCACTTGGAACGCAAGTCTTTGAAGAAGACAACAAAACCTTACTTTTTGATTTCAGTAAAAAAGAGGAAGAATTTATTGCCGCAAATGGTGGTAAAGGTGGTCTTGGAAATACCAGATTTAAAAGTTCAACCAATAGAGCCCCAAGAAAGTTTACTAAAGGAACTGTTGGGGAAGACTTTACTATTTGGCTACAACTAAAAACAATTGCGGATATTGGTATAATTGGTTTACCAAATGCAGGTAAGTCAAGCTTACTCGCCGCACTTACAAATGCAAATCCAAAAATAGCAAATTACAGATTTACCACATTAAATCCAAATCTTGGTGTTGCCTCTTATGATGATAGGGAAATAACAATTGCAGATATACCTGGACTAGTAGAAGGTGCACATGAGGGAGTAGGTCTTGGTATCCAATTTTTAAAACACATCGAAAGATGTAAATCTCTTTTACATTTAATCGATATAACAAACATTGATCTTAATGAATCTTATGATCAAGTTAAAAATGAATTAAAGAGCTACAGCTCTAAATTATTAGATAAAAAAGAGCTTATAGTGTTAAACAAAATTGACTTGATCGATGAAGATACCGCAAAAGTAGTGATTGATCATTTTTCTAAAAATAAAAAATGTGAGATATTGACTATGACAACTTTGGAAAAAAGTTCTATATCTAAAATAAAGGCTAAACTATTATCTTATGTATCTTAAAAATTCTAAAATAATTGTTGTTAAAATTGGTTCCTCACTTCTTGTAGATGAAAATAAAAAAATTAGAAAGAAATGGTTGTCTAGTTTTGCAAAAGATATCAAAAAATTAAGGGATAGAAATCAAAAAGTTGTAATTGTGAGTTCAGGAGCAATAGCTCTTGGTTGTAAAAAAATGAATTATATTAAAAAAAATATTAAACTAGATAAAAGTCAAGCTATTGCATCTATAGGTCAAATGGAATTAATGAACTTGTTTTCACAAACATTTGCTAGATTTAAACTTAATATTTCTCAAATACTTCTTACTCTGGAAGATACAGAGGAAAGAAGGAGATCATTAAATGCAAAAAGAACTTTTGAAAATTTATTTGAATTAGGATTCATCCCAATAGTTAATGAGAACGATACCATAGCTACAACAGAAATAAAATATGGGGACAACGATAGGTTGGCATCTAGAGTTACACAAATTACTAACGCTGATACCTTAATTCTTCTTTCCGATGTTGATGGACTTTACACAAAGAATCCAAAAATTTTTAAGGACGCAAAATTAATTAAGATAGTTAAAGATTTAAAAAAAGATTTAAACAATGTAAATATTAAAGGTATGAATGAATTTGGAAGCGGCGGTATGCAAACTAAAATTGAGGCTGCAAAAATTTGTCAACTAGCAGGTAGTAGTATGGTCATTGCAAATGGGCTAAATAGTAACCCTATCACAAAAATAATTGAGCAAAATAATTGTACTTGGTTTAGTCCTAAGGTCTCGAAACTTGATGCGAGAAAAAAATGGATAATAAGTTCAGTAGCACCAAAAGGAGAAATTATTATCGATGATGGAGCAAAAAAAGCACTAAGATCAGGTAAAAGTTTACTAGCTGCTGGGATTAAAAATATTTCAGGAAAATTTAATAAAGGGGATCATATAAAAATTTTAGATAAAAAAAATATTGAATGCGCAAGAGGATTAAGTTCATTCACCTCTGATGAGATAATCAAAATTATGGGTCATCATTCAAATCAAATTGAAAAATTATTAGGGTATGTTTCAAAATCTGAAGTAATTCACAAAGATGATATGGTGGAAGTTTAAATGATCAAATATATGAATTTAATTGGAGCAAAAGCAAGGAAAGCTTGTGAGCATAAGGTTAATACAATAGTTAAAAATAAAGTTTTAAACAAATATGCACAATTGTTAGAAAAAGAAAAAAAATTAATTCTTAAGCAGAACTTAAAAGATATTGATTATGCAAAAAAAATAGGTCTTAAAGATAATTTAGTTAAAAGACTCTTAATTAACGAAACTAAACTAAAAGATATACAAAATTCAATTATTAAAATTTCAAAATTAAAAGACCCTATAAATAATACTTTGGAGAAATGGAAAAGATCTAATGGTTTAAATATTAGCAAAGTATCTATACCAATTGGAGTTATTGGAGTTATTTATGAAAGTAGACCTAACGTTACATCAGATGTGGCTAGTCTATGCTTTAAATCTGGTAATCCAGTAATTTTAAAAGGTGGCTCAGAAGCAATAAACACTAATAGAATTTTAGCAAAAATTTTTAGAAAAGCGCTTAAGATTAATAAAGTTGATGAAAACTTTATTCAATTCATTGATACAAAACAAAGAAGAGTTGTGGATATCATGCTGTCAGATATGAAAAAATATATTGATGTAATTATTCCAAGAGGAGGGAAAAACTTAGTAAAAAGAGTTCAAGAATTATCAAAGGTACCTATTATTGGACATCTTGAGGGACTTTGTCATACTTATGTTGATAAAGATGCAAACTTAAACATGGCAAAAAAAGTTGTTTATAATGCAAAGTTAAGAAATACCAGTATTTGTGGAGCGACAGAAACAATTCTTATTCATAAAAAAGTTGTAAAAAATTTTTGTAATCCAATTTTAAGTAAGCTTGAAAATAAAAATTGCAAAATATATGGAGATAGATTTTTAAAAAAATATTTCAAAGGAAAAATATTTCCAGCTAAAGAAAAAAATTGGTCCACTGAATATTTGGCACCAGCAGTATCCGTAAAAACTGTAAATAATCTTGATGAAGCTATTGATCACATAAACAAATATGGAACTATGCATACTGACTCCATAATCACAAGTAATAAAAAAACAGCAAAAAGTTTTTTGAGAAATGTTAAAAGCTCAATTGCTATGCATAATACCTCAACACAATTTGCTGATGGTGGAGAGTTCGGTTTTGGTGGAGAGGTTGGAATTTCTACTAATACTTTACCGCCAAGAGGGCCTGTGGGATTAAATCAATTAGTTTCGTATAAATATGAAATCACAAGTAGCGGTAAAATAAGAAAATAAATTGAATAAAAAAAAAATAAAAATTGGTGTTCTTGGAGGTTCATTTGATCCTGCACATAAAGGGCACTTAGCAATATCTAAAGAGGCAAAAAAAAGATTTGATTTAAACAATATAATTTGGGCAATTACAAAAAAAAATCCTTTTAAAGCTGAAAGCGAAACATCTGTATTAAAAAGAATAAAAGAATGTAAGCGTATAATTGGGTTAAACTCATTTATTAAAGTAAAATTTTATGAAAATATTATTAAATCAAATAAAACAATTGACCTGATAAATCATTTAAAAAAAAACAAGACAGCAGAAATTTATTTTTTAATGGGAGCTGATAATTTAATTAATTTCCACAAATGGCATAAATCAAAATTAATTTCACAAAAATGCAACATTTTAGTATTTGATCGCCATGGGTATAAAAAAAATTCATTGAAATCAAAGACATTTAAGCAACTTAACAAAGACGTACTTAAATTTGTCGAATTTAATAAGGTCAACATTTCATCTTCTCAATTAAGAAAAATTTGATAGTCTTTATTTAATTAATGGATAAAATTTCAGATCTTAAAGAGATTGTAATCAACACTCTAGATTTTAACAAAGCTCAAGACATTAT
>QCOF01000013.1 GCA_003209915.1 Pelagibacteraceae bacterium AG-430-E20
CAATTCCATAATATTTTAAATTATTTTTATTATTTTTATCTCTTAAGTAAGAAATAAAGCAAGCACAAGCACTTCCACTTCCTATTCCTCCTTCAAAAATTTTTTTTGATTTATATGAAATTCTTTCAAAAAATTTCTCGTTAACTACTGTGTTATATTGAACATTATATGTTTTATATAACCAATCATTATAATTATTTTTTATTTTTTTTTGAGCAGCCTTTTTTTCATTCTTTCTTTGATAATAGTGAATAAAAAAAGAAACCCAATAAGTATAATCAAAAATTCTCATTATAAACTTTGGCGGAAAAGGGAAGTCGAATTTGAAATCAAAAGAATTTTTTATAAAAAAAAATATCAACTTAAAGGATTTCATATTAAATCTCTTTTTTAATTTATACTTAATTTATGTAATAACAATTGAAATAAGTAATATTTCAGATAAACCTCTTAAAATGAAATTTCTAATAATTATTCCCGCTAGAATGAAATCAAGCAGGCTGCCTGGTAAACCTTTAATAGATTTAAAAGGTAAATCAATGATAGAAAGAACATTTTTGCAATGTAGAAAAGTTATATCTATAAAAAATATATATATAGCTACCGAAGACAAAGAAATCTTAGAGCATTGTAAAAAAAAAGGAATTCCATGCTTGATGACAAAAAAAGGTGCAAAAACTGGAACAGATAGAGTTATAGAGATAGCAAAAAAAATAAAAAGTAAAATTTATATAAATTTACAGGGTGATGAACCTATGTTTAACCCAAAAGATTTAAGGAGATTTTTAAATATATCAGTTAAAAATTTAAATAATATAATTATTGGTTATACAAAAATTAAATCAGAAAAGGAATATTTTAGTAGAGATACAGTAAAAATAGTTTTTGATAAAGAAAATTATGCAATGTATTTATCAAGAGCTCCGATTCCGTCAAATAAAAACAGTTTATTTAAATCAGCATACCGTCAAGTTGGAATTTATTCATATCCAAGAAAAGAATTGCTAAATATAAAAAATAAAAAATCATATTTTGAAAAATTTGAGGATATAGAAATTATAAGGTTTATGGAAAATGGTAAAAAAATCAAAACTGTTGCTTTAAGTGATAGTTCTATATCGGTTGACACACAAAAAGATGTCAGTGAAGTTCTCAAGAAATTGAGATGAAAAATTTAAAAAAAAAATATAATAATTTAAAATTCGAAAATTTTACTATTTTTGACAAGATTATTGAGAAGATATTGGTAAAATATCAATCATTATTTGATTTTGTCTATTTATTCACAATTAAAAAGAAAATTAATAATAAGCAAAATCTTTATTTTAAATCAAATTGGCATGAGTCTAGAAGAAGAGCCGTAACAGCTCTTACAAAAGAAAAAAATACTATAGAATGGATTAATTCTTTCAGAAAAAATAGCAAATTTTTGGATGTCGGGGCTCATATGGGAATTTACTCGTTATATGCTTCTAAACTTAAGAATTGCAAAGTAGTTGCAGTTGAGCCATGTTTGGCAAATTTATCGAACTTAAACTTAAACGTTGTAAATAACAATCTCGAAAAAAAAATTCTAATATGCCCCTTTTCTGTGTCAAATTATAATACAATAGACAAATTTTATGTATCTATATCCAGTGGTAAAAATAAGTTATTAGATCTAGGTGCTGGATTTCCAACTAAGCCAATAAATGATAGCGGTAAATTTATTTCAAATTCTTACCCACATGCAACCTATTCTTCAACTATTGATCAGTTATATAAAAATTTTGGACCATTTAATTATATTAAGATAGATACAGACTCAAATGAGCTAGAAATTCTAAAAGGTGCTTCAAAGTGTTTTTCAGATAAACAGCTAAAATCAATATTGATAGAACTTAATGAAAAAAGTAAAACTTATAAAAAAGCAATCAATATAATTAAAAATTATAAATTTAAGTTGAATGAAAAATTGACAAGAAAAAGTATCATTTCAGATAAAAAATTTTCAAAAAGATATAATTTAATATTTGATAGAAATTAACATTTAGATGCCAAAATTTAGAATAATACCAAGACTAGAAATAAAAAATGGTAACGTTATAAAAGGAATGAAAATGGAAGGTTTGAAAATAATTGGAAAACCACAGAATTATCTATCTAACTATATATCTCATGGCGCAGACGAAATAATGTACGATGATATAGTTGCGTCACTATATGACCGCCAATTAGATTTTGATAATATTAAATTCTTATCTGAAAAAGTCAATATACCATTAATAATCAGCGGGGGAATACGCTCTATTGATTTAGCAAAGAAAGCTTTTAGATCGGGAGCTGATAAAATATGCTTAAATACAAGTATATTTAATAACAAAAAATTTGTTAAAAATTTAATAAAAATTTACGGATCTCAAAGTATTGCTTGTCAAATTCAAACAAAAGAAATTAATGGAACTTTTGAAGTATTTAATGAGTCAGGTAGAGAAAGAACAAACATAAGGTTATTTGATTGGATTAAAACAATTGAAACATTAAACTTTGGTGAAATTTATTTAATATCAATTGATCATGATGGGACCAACAAAATACCAGATTTAAATTTTTTAAAAAAATGCAGGGAAGAAGTTAAAATCCCACTAGTTTATGGTGGGGGTATTAAAGACGAATTAGATATAAAAAAATTAAAAAATTATGGATACAATGGTGTTTTAATAAGCAATGCAATACATTTAAAAAAATTTAAAATACAAAATTTAAAAATTTAAAAATTTAAAAATGAATAAAATTGGAGTTTTAGATTATGGCGCTGGTAATTTAAATAGTGTGTTTAAAATTTTAAAAAAATTAAATGCTACAACACTAATAGTTAAAAATAAAAATAATTTAAAAAATATCGATAAATTAATAATACCAGGTGTTGGGTCGTTTGAGGCATGTATAAAATACTTAAAAAAAAAAGAGTTGGTAATACCTTTAAAAAAATTTGTAGTTAATAATCCAACCTTAGCAATATGTTTGGGCATGCAAATTCTCATGAATAAAAGTGAAGAGGCTAATGATTGCAAAGGACTATCTATACTGGATGGAAATGTTGAATTAATTTCAAAATTTAATAAAAATGCAATGGTTCCCCACATAGGATGGACTAAACTATTAGTAAAAAATAATTCTAATAAAAATTTTTTTACTGTTTTTAAAGATAAGTACTTTTATTATTCAAATAGTTATGTTTGCAATTTAAATAAATTATATCCTCAAAGATGTTTTTTTTTACATGATGGAAATAAATTTGTGTCGGCTATTAAAAATAATAATTTAATTGCAACACAATTTCACCCTGAAATAAGCAACAAACAAGGTTTTGAATTTTATAAAAATTTTATGGATCTGAAATAATGAGAAGTTTATATGGCTTACCATCTACTGTTATTCATTGCAAATTTTGCCTAATGAATAACCAAAAACCTTTTTCAATGAACGAGACTAAAAACAAAAAAGGTTCTAGTAAAAATGGTCTGTATATTAATAATGAAGGAAAATGTGCGGCTTGTATTTATAATGAAAAAAAAAATACAAATATAGATTGGGCCGTTAGAGAACAAAAATTAAAAATTATGCTAGCCAAATATAGAAAAAAAAACGGAAATTATGATTGTATTGTCTCTGGAAGTGGTGGAAAAGATAGTTCCACTATAGCTCATTTATTAAAATATAAGTATAATATGAATCCACTTACAGTTACTTATTCACCCATATTATACACAGAAGTAGGTTGGAGAAATCTTAGAAATTGGATTTATGTTGGTGGTTTTGATAATTACTTATTTACTCCAAACGGGAAAATAAGCTCAATATTGGCCAGAGAGGCGTTTAAAAATATGCTTCATCCTATACAACCATTCAAATTTGGGATCAAAAGCATTGCTGCAAAAATGGCATTAAGATTTGATATAAAATTAGTCATGTTCGGGGAACCATATGCAGAATATGGTAGTCAGTCTATAAATGACACGACCAGTCCAAGTTACAATGAGGAATGGTTTATAAATGATAATAAAGATATATATTTATCAGGAGTCTCAATTGGTCAGCTAAAGAAAAGATATCAATCAATTACAGATAATGATCTTATTCCTTATTTACCAATCAAATCTTCAGAATTAAAAAAAAGAAAATTGAATGTAGAATTTTTAGGATGGTATATTAAATGGGACCCTCAGGAAATATATTATTATGCTTGCAAAAATAATGGATTTGAAGTTGATGACCAAAGAACTGATGGAACTTATGGAAGATATTCTGGTATTGATGATAAATTTGAATGGTTACATTATTATTGTCATTACATCAAATACGGGATAGGAAGAGCTAGATTTGATGCAAGTCAGGAAATAAGATCGGGCCATATATCTAGAGAAGAGGGAATAAAACTTTGTAAAAAATTTGAGGGAGAACGACCAAAAAGATATTTTCAAGATTGTTTAAATTTTATGGATATAGATATAGATGAAGCGGAAAAAATTATAGATAGTTTCAGATCTCCACATTTATGGAAATATCAGTCGAATAAATGGACCAGGGTTCAAGAACTTAAAGAATTAAATGAATAGGAGCAATATATGAAAATAAATAAAGAAATATTAAATTCATTTTTAGAATTTTATTGGTTAAGGCCAGAAAATGGAGTGATAAAATATTTTCAAAGTCACTCATGGAGTGACATGAAGATTTATGGAAATTCTATTGATATCTCAACAGGTGATGGAATTTACGTATTTTTGCATTCTGGAGGAAGATTTAATACAAATTTTGATCTTTTCCACGATACTGCTAGCAAGAAATTTTCCCATGATAAGTTCATAGATATTTATGATTTTAACAGTAAAAAATATAAACCACTAATTACAAAAAGACCAAATTTTTTTTTTAAATATGGTTCTGATTGGAAAAAACATCTTCTAGAAAGAGCTGAAAAACTAAATTGTTTTAAAAATTTAATTCAGCATGATAACAATGATATTCCTTTGCCCTTTGAAGATGAATATTTTGATTTCATTCACAGTAATTCTCTATACTGGACAAATAATCCAAATAAGCTAATTAAAGATATCAACCGTATTGCTAAAAAAAATAGTGTTGTAGTTTTAGAATATTCTACATCAGGAATGCTTTCAACTTTATTTAGAATGAAACCTATTTTAAACAAAAGATCATTTGACATACTAAATAGAAAAAGAACAGATGAAATGAAAGGTGTAAAAGGAGATATAAATTTTTGGATAGATGTAATAAAAAAGAACAATTTTATAATTGAAGATATAAGAGCTGCTTGGCCAAATCAAATCTTAACAGATTTTTGGAATATAGGACTGAGACCCATCTCTCATTTGCTTATAGAAATGGCAAAAAATTTAAATAATCAGCATAGGAGTAAAATTAAAAAAGAATGGGTAAAAATATTTTATGAAATTTTACTTCCATTATGCACAAAGCCTACACCATACAAACCAAAAGAGGCCTCATACGTTACATTTATTTTGAGAAAAAAATAATTAATTTTAAATGGATGAAAAAAAATTTTTAGTAATTCCGATTGAAATAAAATCAAGAGAGCTTGATGGATCAATTTACCTTGCTTTGGAGGCTATAAAAAAAGGATGGAATGTAGTATTAGGCCAAAAACAAGAAATATGGTCAGTTATGGCGGGACTTCCATCCTCAATTTTTTTTTATAAAAGTGCAGTGCCTGGAGAAGAAAAAAATATTATGAAAATAAAGGAGCACAATCATAAATTGACTGTGCTTGATATCGAAGGTCTAGTTTTAGCTCCAGATCCAATAGGAGCAAAACGAAGGTACTCAAATAAAAATATAGCTAACTTAGATCATGTTTTTTTTTGGGGCAAAGAAGACTATCGCAGAGCTATAAAAATATTTCCAAAAATTAAAAAAAAATCGTCTATTTTTGGCTCTCACATAGTTGATACCTGGAAAGTGTTTAAAAAAAAAAATAATTTAAAAAAAAATAAAAAACAAATCATGATATCTACGAATTTTGCAAGATCAGACAAAAAGTTGAAAAATGCAAGATATGAATTGGAAAAATTAATGTTTAAAAAAATTTCTAAAAAGCAAGACAAGCTTTTAAAAGCAGAATACGATTTAAAAGAGAGGGGTTATGAAGAATTTCAAAAAATGATAAAAAATATTTCAAAAAAACTACCAAAAAAAAAATTTATTATAAGACCACATCCTGAAGAAAATTTAACAAATTACAAATCATTGTTAGATCTAAAAAATGTTAGTATAGACAACAAAACAGATCGAAAAAAACAACTTATTACATCATCATTTTTAATTCATTTTAATAGTACTATGTCTGTAGAGGCAAGGTTTTTAGAGAAAAAAGTTTTGATGTACTATCCTGTTAAAGATAAAGAATTGATGAAAGTTGTTTGCCCAACACCAAAAAAAATTTCAAATAATTGTTTTTCAATTTCAGATTTACAAAAAAATATTAATAGAGACGTTAAACAAAAGAACTTAGATAATTTTTTAAAAAATTGGAAAGAT
>QCOF01000014.1 GCA_003209915.1 Pelagibacteraceae bacterium AG-430-E20
GCATTTTAAATGCCTCCAAAAAAAATTTAATAAAAAAAAGCTTTTTATAAAAACTTTAATATTTTGTCGCGTATAAAGTAATGATCACCAATGTAAAGCAAATAATTCAGGACAGTATTGACGAATAATCATATATTGTAAAATTTAATTCAGTTACCATATGAAGGATATGAAAGAACAAGCTACTCTTCAAAACCTGAGTGATTTTGAGAATAAATCACTATTAATATGTGATGATGACAATCCCTTTAGAGAAAGGTTGGCTAGAGCAATGGAAAAAAAGGGTTTTGAAGTTTTTCAAGCAGAGAGTGTGCAAAAGGGAGTAGAGGCTGTAAAATCAAAAAAACCTGGATTTGCTGTAGTAGATTTGAGGCTTGGTGATGGAAATGGTCTTGAAGTGGTAAAAGAAATTCAAACCTTAAATAATGATAGCAGAATTATAATGCTAACTGGATATGGAAACATTCCAACGGCAGTAGCTGCTATTAAAGAAGGTGCAATTGATTATCTTGCAAAGCCAGCTGATGCCGAGGATGTAGAAAAAGCTTTACTGGCAGATCCGTCAAAAAAAGCAGCTCCTCCAGAAAATCCTATGTCTGCTGATAGAGTAAAATGGGAACATATTCACAGAGTGTTTGAACTTTGCAATAGAAATGTATCTGAAACTGCACGAAGACTTAAAATGCATAGAAGAACCCTGCAAAGAATTCTTTCGAAAAGATCCCCTAGATAAATTTTCGAATTTTTATAATCTGTTTAGCTAATAAGGCTAAAATGCTAATTTTGAATATTTCAGCTAACAAAAAAGGTTTAGCTCCTAATGCAAATATAGGTTTGTCCCATCCAATTAATGTTCCTAACCACAATAATCCCAAAATGTATATAGTTGAGGTTGCAAGTACCAGTTTGCCCAATATAACAAAATAACTGTCCTCAAACTTAATCATAGAGGCTAAATAGCAAGCAATTAAAAATCCAATTAAATACCCCATGGTTGGACCAGTAAAATATAAAAGTCCAAGACCTTTTTCTGGAGAATTAGAAAATACTGGTAATCCTACAATTCCCTCTAATAAATATAATCCAATAGTAGCCAATCCAACTTTATAACCTAAGCTTATTCCTAAAAATAAGACCACAAAAGTTTGCATAGTCATAGGAACTGGGTAGAAAGGAATTTTTATTTTTGCAGAAATAGTTAAAGCTATTGAGCCAAGCAATATAGCTAACAAAGATTTAATTACTTTAGGTTGTGTAAGACTTTTTGTTAATTCCATGAAATGAATAATACTCTTAAATGTTAATATAATCTAGTGATTAGTAGATTAAATTAAAGTTTAGACTATATTGAGTATAAACAATTACATAATCTAATGAGTAAAATTCAAAAAACTGATCACTTTTATCTGATCGATGGTTCAGGATATATCTTTAGAGCTTATTATGCATTACCACCATTAAGTAGAAAAAGTGATGGGCTGCCAACAGGAGCTGTTAGTGGTTTTTGTAGTATGCTTTTTAAACTTTTAGAGGACTCAAAATCAGATCAGAATTTGCAAAAACCAACTCATTTTGCAGTAATTTTTGACTCAGCTAGGAAAACATTCAGAAATGATATTTACAGTGACTATAAAGCGAACAGATCTGAGGCACCTGATGATTTAGCGCCTCAATTTGAATACATTAGGAAGTCTGTTTTGGCTTTCAATTTACCCTCTGTAGATTTACCTAATTATGAAGCAGATGATTTGATTGCAACTTATGTAGATCAAATACTTAAAAAAGGTGCTAGGGTTACAATTGTTTCATCAGATAAAGATTTAATGCAATTATATCAAAAAAACGTTCGTATTTTTGATCCAATGAAAAATAAATTTATAAATGAAGAAGATGTTTTTAAAAAATTTGGTGTTGATGCATCAAAAGTAATAGATGTTCAGTCTTTAGCGGGAGATAGTAGTGATAATGTTCCAGGTGTGCCCGGAATTGGCGTAAAAACTGCTGCTGAGCTGATTAATAAATATGGCACCTTAGAAAAATTATTGAAATCTGCTCATGAAATCAAACAAAACAAAAGAAGAGAAACTCTCTTAGAAAATAAGGATAAAGCATTAATTAGTAAAAAACTTGTAACCTTAGACCATAAATCGCCGATAAAAAGAGAGCTAAGTGAGTTTGAATTAAAAAGTATCGATAAAGATAAATTATATAAGTTTTTAAGAGAGATGGAATTTAACAGATTATTAAGTTCTGCTATTTCAGCATATGGTGAGTCAGTTTTATCAAGCTCTTCTCCAGAAATTAAAAGTATAGAAAAGCAAAGTCCAATTAATAATAAAAATTATCATTTAATCTCAAATCCAGATGAAATCGATGAGTGGGTCAAGGAGGCTGAAGAATTAGGAGAGGTTGCCGTTGATACTGAAACAAACTCTCTAGATCCTCATCAAGCAGAGCTTGTAGGAATCTCACTTTCACCAAAAATAGGTAAGGCCTGCTATATTCCAATTGGTCATAAGTCATCAAAATGTATTAAAAAAGATATTGTTATTAAAAAATTAAAAAAATTATTAGAGGACCCAAGTGTTAAAAAAATTGGTCAAAATATAAAATTTGATTTTATAGTTTTTTTTAAACACGGCATAACATTGTCCGCTATGGAAGATACAATGTTGATGTCTTATGTTTTAGATGCAGGTAAAAATAGACATAATATGGATACATTATCAGAGTTACATCTTGGACATAAAACGATCTCTTTTAAAGAAATGGTGGGTACTGGAAAAAAAGAAATCAATTTTAGTGAAGTAGAAGTTGATAAAGCAAAAGTTTATGCAGCTGAGGATGCTGATATAACTTTTAGACTTTATAAGAAATTTCTTAAAAATCTAAAATCTGAAAAACTGATTAATATTTATGAAATCTTTGAAAAGCCATTAATCAAAATTCTTGCATTTATGGAAATAGAAGGTGTTGAGATTGATAGTAAGTTTTTGCAATCTCTCTCTAAAAAATTTGAAAAAAAAATCCTAAAATTAGAAAAAGAAATATTTAAAATTTCAAAAAAAGAGTTTAACATCGGTTCACCCAAACAATTAGGTGAAATCATTTATAATGATCTTAAAATAGCAGGTTTAAAAAGAACAAAAAAAGGTGGATTTGCAACAAGTGCCTCTGTTTTAGAGGATTTAGCTTTTAAGGGTAATAAATTTCCAAAATTAATCTTAGACTGGAGACAGTTATCAAAATTAAAAAATACTTACTCAGATGCATTA
>QCOF01000015.1 GCA_003209915.1 Pelagibacteraceae bacterium AG-430-E20
TGGCACTAAAAGAGATTTATCTTTTTCCATTTTGTTAAGTGCTTTAATTCCAGTGGTTGTTTCCTCTGAAACACCTTTAACATCTTTCATTAATTCCCTATATTCGTTATGCATAATGGCTGTTAAGTCACCTCCATCATCTAACAACATATTTGGTTTCCAATCAGATTTTCCAACAATAGTCTGCTTGATGCACCACAAGTATTCTTCTTCCGTCTCACCTTTCCATGCATAAACAGGAATACCTGCTTTAGCAATAGCAGCAGCCGCATGATCTTGAGTTGAAAAAATATTACAAGATGACCATCTTACTTCTGCTCCTAATTCAACAAGTGTTTCAATTAATACAGCTGTCTGGATTGTCATGTGCAGACAACCAATAATTCTAGCATCTTTAAGTGGTTTTTTATTAGAATATTCTTCTCTTAAAGCCATCAAACCTGGCATTTCGCTCTCTGCAATAGAAATTTCTTTTCTGCCAAAATCAGCTTGTGAAATATCTTTAACTTTATAATCTTCCATGGCAAAGTTTATAGCGTTAAGTTATATTTAATCAACATTAGATTAAATACTAGGGAATCTTATTTCAATCATTGCACCAAGTGTATCCATACGATTAGATGCTACAATTTCTCCATCGTGTAATTCTACTAGGTTTTTAACGATATTTAATCCTAGTCCTGAATGTTCACCAAATTTATCAGGTCGGTTGCTATAGAATCTATTAAATATTTTTGAAGTATCTTTTTCCTTAAATCCTTCTCCTTCATCAATTATTTTTACAGAAACTTTATTTTCCAAGGTATTTGAAACATTAATAAAAATACTAGAACCTTTTTTACTAAAAGATATAGAATTATCTAACAAGTTAGCAATTATTTGTTCTATTCTATTTTCTATACCATTAATAAAATATTCTTCTTTTCCATCATTTTCATATTTTACATCAATATCTTTTTTAACTTTATGAATGTTGTTATAATCGTCTACAACAGACTGTATAATTGGCTCAATATTTATCTTGTTCATTTTTTCTCTACTCAGAGCAACTTCATCTTTTAACATTTGTGAATAATCTGTAATTAATCTTTCAATACGTTGAACATCATGACTAAGAATGTCTATTAGTTTTAATCTTTGATTTTTATCATTCGTATCCTGTAAAATTTCTGAAGCACTCTTTAAGGATGCTAAAGGATTTCTGATTTCATGAACAAGATCTGTAGAAAAATTTTCAGCATGAGTAACTCTTTTTTGTAGTTCATTTGTCATATCTTCAAGTGAATTTGAAAGAAGACCTAATTCATCATTTCTATTCTTCAAATTATCAATATTTGACTTGGCCTGATTTTTTTCTTTAATAAGCTTTGTATAACGAACTAAATTTTGAATAGGTTTGATAAAATATCTACTTAGTACAAAAGAAAAAATTAAAATTACAAATCCAACAGATATAGCTGTTCTGATCACAAAAGCTTTTCTCTCATCTGTTGCAGTTTTAATGTCATTGGCAATCTCTGTTATTGCCAAATACCCCACTTTTGATCCACCTCTTTCAACATCTTTTATGGTCGTTAATTTAAACTGATTAAAATTTTCCTGAATGAAAGTATATGGATTTCCAAATTTTTCTGATTTTGAATAATCTGTTAAAATGTCTTTTAAAGATACTGACTTTTCTTGATCAATATTAATATTTTTTTCTTCAATATTTTGTTCATTTTTTTCTTCATTTAAACTTTCAAACTCAATTTCATCTATTCTTGTTGAGAAAGATCTAGGATCAAGATCTAATGTATCTGTGTCTCCTATAAGATTTAAGTCGTTATCAAAAAAAATTACTCTATCTAAATTTTGAAATATAAATCTAGAAGAAAATAAAAATTTTCTTATATCCTCAGTGTCAAACTTTACATTTAATCTTGTAAGATTATCAATTGTATTATCTATAACTTTGATATGATTTTCAGATTTTTTTTTTACTAGATTGGGCTGGATACTATTTAAGTAAACTATTGTAAATAATCCAATAATGGTAAAAATTACAAAATTAATGAATAGGAATTTTTTTAATATTGAAAGGGTTTTTAAGTATTTACTAAACATCAGCTAACATTCCATCTATATCCACTACCATATCTAGTTTCAATAGCTGAAAAATCAGGGTCTACTTTTTTAAATTTTTTACGAATTCTCTTAACGTGACTATCGATTGTTCTATCTTCTATATCGGTATCTTCCCTGTAAGCAATATCCATTAATTGCGCTCTTTCCTTAATTATGCCTGGCCTTTTTGCTAACTCTTTTACAATTAAGAATTCTGTTGTTGTTAGTTTATCTGGTAATGGTTTTCCATTCCATTCGCATTCAAGCTGAGATGGATCTAATTTTAATCTTCCATGAGAAATTAAGCTTTTATTTTCCTCTAAAATATTTTTAGAATCTTTTTTTCTTAACTGAACTCTAATTCTTTCAATTAAAACTTTTATAGAAAAGCCTCCAGATTTTTTTACAAAATCATCTGCACCTAATTTCAAACCTAAAAGCTCGTCAATTTCATCATCTTTGGATGTTAAAAAAATTACTGGTAAAGAGGTTTTTTTTCTAAGTTTTTTTAGTAATTCCTCTCCATCCATCTTAGGCATTTTAATATCAATAACTGCAAGATCAGGTGGCATTCTTGTTAGCCCAATTAACGCACTCTCTCCATCTATGTAAGTTTGAACTTTAAACCCTTCTTTCTCCAAAGCGATACTTAAGCTTGTAAGTATATTTCTATCATCATCGATTAGAGCTATTGTTTGTTTCTGCATATATTTAACTTAAAAATACTAAATTGGCCTAAATTGGGCAACGAGATTAAATTAATGAAGCATTCCCCAATTATCACCTACATTAACATCAACTGTTAAGGGGGTAGAAAATGAGTGAAAGTCACTTTGAGCTACACTTGTCATCTCATTTTTTATTATTTTGGTCATCAACTTTTCATCTTTTTTTGGGACTTCAAAGATTAATTCGTCGTGAATTTGTAGTAACATTTTTGGTTTTGAAATTTTATTTTCAGATAACTTTTTATCTAATCTTATCATGGCTAATC
>QCOF01000016.1 GCA_003209915.1 Pelagibacteraceae bacterium AG-430-E20
GTTTCGGAAGTTGTTGTTCCTGCCTATGAAGGAGAAATGGGAATATTAAAAGATCATATTTCAATTATTTCTTTTTTAAAGCCAGGCATAATTAAAATCTTATCAAAATCAGGGGACGAAAATTATTATGTTGAAGATGGTATTGTTGAATTTAAAAATAATAATCTTTCAATTCTAACCAGCTCAATATTTAATGTTGCTGATATGAATAAATCCCAACAACAAGATTTATTAAAACAAGCAGAGGAAGAGTCTGCTAAAGAAGAAATAACTGATCAGTCCAAGTATTTAATTGATCAAAAAATTGAAGTTTTAAAAACTCTAAATTAGATTAATTTTTGAACTTTTTTTTGCACTTCTTTGTAAACATGCAATTTAAAATCTACCACTACCTTAGTAAGTTGATCTAGCTCTATCCATTTCCAATCTAAAAACTCTGGATGATGAGTGTCAATATTAATTTCTTTATCCTCACCGGTAAATCTCATTAAAAACCATTTTTGTTTCTGCCCTCTGTATTTACCTTTCCAAATAATTCCCAAAAGACGATCTGGAAGCTCATAGGTTATCATGCCATCTAATTCCTTAATAAGCTTAACACTTTTAATGCTAGTTTCTTCCTCAAGTTCTCTATAAGCAGCTTTTAAAAAATCTTCACCAGGGTCAACACCACCCTGAGGCATTTGCCAAAAATTTTTAGGATTATCAATTCTTTTTGCTACAAACACTTTGTTTTCTTGATTTAAAACAACTATTCCCACTCCACTTCTTAGTGGCAAGTTACTATACTCTTTATTCATTTTATCCGTTGAGTAATTTGATAGCGTAACTTAATTGATTGTCAGTTTCAGACTTTATTTTAAAATCATCTCCTTCTTCATTGATTTCAATATCAGGCCTGACTCCTACCTCAGAAATAGATTTTCCAGATGGTAGATAATATTTAGCAACAGTTAAACGTATTGCACCTTTATTTTTAAGTGGAATTATTGATTGAACTGATCCTTTTCCATAGCTGTTCTCTCCAACAATTATTGCTCTTTTATGATCTTTAAGCGCACCCGCTACAATTTCAGAGGCTGAGGCTGAACCATAATTAATCAGAACCAATAATGTTTTTCCATCTGTAATATCTCCTTTTTTAGCAAACCATTTTCGATTTTCTGATTTTTTTCTACTTTTTGTAGATACTATTTCTCCATTATCTAAAAAAAAATCTGAGATAGTTATGGCCTGGGATAATAATCCTCCCGGATTATTTCTAAGGTCTAAGATAAATGCATTTAAATTTTCATTCTTTTTTAATTTCTTAATCTGTTTTTCTATTTGATCACTACTATTTTCATTGAATGAAGTAAGTCTTATATATCCAATATTATTTTCTAAAATTTCTGATTTTACAGACTGAATTTCAATTATTTCTCTTGTGATATTAAATGTTAGTGCTTTTTTTTCTCCTCTTCGTCTCACAGTTAATTCTATACCTGAACCAACTGGTCCTCTCATTAGATCTACGGCTTCAGCTAATGATTTTCCTTGTACTTGAATATTATTTATTTTTACAATGTAGTCTCCAGCTTTTAACCCTGCCTTTGAAGCAGGTGTATCATCAATTGGTGATATTACTTTAACTACACCGGCCTCCATACTTACCTCAATACCTAGTCCTCCAAATTCACCACTTGTCTCTGTTTGCATTTGTTTAAGAATTTTTGGTGACATATATGCTGAATAAGGGTCAAGAGATTGCAAAAGACCATTAATAGCAGAGTCCATACTTTCAGACTGATTTATCTCATCAACGTACTCTTTATTTATTTTTTCGAGGACTTCACCAAAAAGATCAATTTTTTTATAAATATCAATTTCAGCTGAGTTGATATTATTATTAAAAAAAAAAATAGAAAAAAAAATTATTAAATATGATTTAAAATTTTTCATATCATAACTTTTTCTTTTGGAATAAATTCAGACCAAATTTTTTCAAGTTCATAAAATTTTCTTTTTTCAGGATGAA